>NZ_PNNA01000077.1 GCF_013823965.1 Flavobacterium sp. | reverse complement strand
TTTAACGCTTTTTAAACTCCTATTGCCGAAATTTGCACTTTTAAATTTTGGACATAAACTACACCATGAAAAAACACAACTACAGCGCAGGACCTTGTATTTTACCACAAGAAGTTTTTGAAAAATCAGCACAAGCCATTTTGGATTTTAACAATTCGGGATTGTCGATTTTAGAAATTTCGCATCGAAGCAAAGATTTCGTTGCCGTTATGGATGAAGCTCGTGCATTGGCAATTGAACTTTTAGGCCTTGAAGGCAAAGGCTATCAAGCACTTTTTCTTGCTGGCGGTGCCAGTTTGGAATTCTTGATGGTTCCTTACAACTTGATGAAAGAAAATGGAAAAGCGGCTTACCTTGACTCTGGAACATGGGCAAGTGCAGCGATAAAAGAGGCCAAAACTTTTGGCGAAACTGTTATTGTGGCTTCTTCCAAAGATGACAACTATAATAATGTCCCCAAAGGATATACCGTTCCTGCAGATGCAGATTATTTTCACTGCACGAGCAACAACACCATTTTTGGAACCCAAATGAAAGAATTTCCAAACTTGGACATACCAATTGTTTGCGACATGAGTTCAGACATTTTTTCAAGAGTTTTGGATTTTTCGAAATTTGACATCATTTATGCCGGCGCCCAAAAAAATATGGGTCCAGCAGGAACAACCCTTGTTGTTATTAAAGAAGAAATTCTTGGTAAAAACGGACGTGTTATTCCAAGCATGTTGGATTATGCCAAACATATCAAAGCAGAAAGTATGTATAACACACCACCTGTTTTCCCTGTTTATGCGTCTTTGTTGACTTTGCAATGGTTGAAAAAATTGGGCGGAATAGCAGCAATAGAAAAAATAAACAATGCAAAAGCAGCTTTGCTTTATGCAGAAATAGACAGAAACCCATTATTCAAAGGAGCTGCGGTAGTTGAAGACCGTTCGAACATGAACGCGACTTTCTTGCTTAACGATCCATTGCATGCCGATACTTTTAATGCCATGTTAAAAGAAGCCGGAGTCGTAGGATTGCCGGGACACAGATCCGTTGGCGGTTACAGAGCGTCGATGTACAATGCCATGCCATTAGAAAGTGTGCAAGTTTTGGTTGACGTAATGAAGGAATTGGAAGGAAACGTTTAAGTTTTCAGTTTAAAAAATAATATACACAAATTACAAT
>NZ_PNNA01000053.1 GCF_013823965.1 Flavobacterium sp. | reverse complement strand
ATAGAAACTGGCATATCTTTCAATCGTTCTGTAAAAGTTCTGTAATGTTGGTAGGCCAGAATAGTTGTAGGAACTAATATCGCAACTTGTTTACTGTTGTCGACTGCTTTGAAAGCCGCACGAATGGCAACTTCCGTTTTACCAAAACCAACATCTCCACAAACCAAGCGATCCATTGGACGATCGCTTTCCATATCAGCTTTTACTTCTGCAGTTGATTTGGTTTGGTCCGGCGTATCTTCGTAAATAAACGAGCTTTCTAGTTCGTTTTGCAAATAACTATCAGGCGCAAACTGAAATCCTTTCTCCAGTCTTCTTTTGGCATACAATTGAATCAAATTGAATGCAATATGCTTGACGCGTGCCTTGGTTTTTTGTTTTAAAATCTTCCAAGCATTCGAACCCAATTTGTAAATTTTAGGAGGCGTTCCGTCTTTTCCGTTGTATTTTGAAATTTTGTGCAGCGAATGAATACTCACATACACAATGTCATTATCGGCATACACGAGCTTGATCGCTTCTTGTGTTTTGCCTTCGACTTGTATTTTTTGCAATCCTCCAAAACGTCCAATTCCGTGATCGATGTGTGTCACATAATCACCAACAGACAAAGTTGTGAGTTCTTTTAAAGTGATATTCTGTTTTTTCGAATAGCCATTTTTGATGCTGAATTTATGGTAGCGTTCAAAAATTTGATGGTCGGTGTAACAGGTTATTTGGTTTTCCTCGTCGATAAATCCTTGGTACAAAGGCAAAACAACGGTATGATATTGTTTTCTGATATTCTCCGAATTGGCCTCATCCAAGGTTTCGAAAATATCATGAAATCGTTTGGCTTGAGCATCATTGGAACAAAACAAATAATTTTTGTAGCCGTTGAAATGATTTTCATTCAGATTATTCAACAACAAATCAAATTGTTTGTTGAATGACGGTTGCGGCTGAATGTGGTATTCGAATTTTTTGTTAGTTCTAAAAATAGGTTTCGAACTCAATTCCACAATCGAGAAATCCAACGCTCTTTTTATAAATTCGGTTTGATTCAAGAACAATTTTTCTGGAGACGACCGTTTTATTTCCTGCGACAATTTTGCGAAAGCTTCTTCGGCTTTGCCAAATTGTTTATCCAATTGCAATAAAAAATCTTCGGTGTTTTGAATAAAAATTACTGTTTTCTCCGAAATATAATCCAAGAAACTTTCTCGGTTTTCCTGAAAAACTTTGTTTTCCACATTTGGGATTATTGTAATCTTTTTTTGCGTTTCAATAGACAATTGCGTGGCAACATCAAACGTACGGATGCTCTCGACTTCATCTCCAAAAAACTCAATTCGGTACGGATTATCATTCGAAAATGAAAATACATCGACAATTCCTCCACGAACCGAAAATTCTCCGGGTTCTGTAATGAAATCAACTCTTTTGAATTCGTATTCGAACAAAACTTCATTGATAAAGTCGATCGAAATCTTATCCCCAACAGCAACTTTCAACGTGTTTTTATCCAATTCTTTTCGAGTCACCACTTTCTCGAAAAGCGCTTCTGGATACGTGACAATAACGGCGGGTTTCTTGCGGGAATTGATTCGGTTTAACACCTCGGCGCGAAGCAAAACATTC
>NZ_PNNA01000088.1 GCF_013823965.1 Flavobacterium sp. | reverse complement strand
ATATGATAATTTGTTTAAAAGTGTGCAAATATAAGATTTAATAAATGTTTCATCATTAAAAACTGTAGATTAATACTTTGCCGATAACTTTTTTACAAAAAAAATCCTGAACGTGAATTCAGGATTTATATAATTTGCTAAAATTGTAGTTTAGGCCTCATGTAAAAAGGCTTGTCTTTGTAACAAAGTTTCTTCACTTTCCACGTGATTTTCATCAGGAATACAGCAGTCAACAGGACAAACAGCGGCACATTGCGGTTGATCGTGGAAACCTTTACACTCGGTACATTTTCCGGGTACAATATAATAAATATCATCCGAAATAGGAGTTTGTGCCTCATCAGCATCCACTTCTTCTCCCGATGGCAAAACTACTTTTCCTTTAATTCTGGTTCCATCTTTGTATCTCCAATCATCAGCACCTTCATATATTGCAGTATTAGGACATTCTGGTTCACAAGCACCACAATTGATGCATTCGTCAGTTATTATAATAGCCATAATTTAATTTGTTTAAAGTTAATACGTTATAGTTAAAAGATTGTCAAAACCTTTATACTTCCCAATTTTTCCTGATGCTCAAACTTATTGTCTAAAGCCAATAAAAAGCTTATTTTTGTCCAAAAATACAATCAAAACTATTCATATACAAATTTAGTTATGCTCGAAAACGATAAAAAAAGATGTTTTGTAGAATTAGGAAAATTTTTAAGCCAGTTTTCCGAAGAAGAAAATGTCAAAAACCCCACCGTTTTGCACAATGATTTATTTTTTGAAGATTTTCAAGATTTAATACAATTATCGCAATCCCATAACGGCTGGTACACACCTGAAAACGTCTATTTTTCGATTCAATCTTGGGCAACGGCTTTGACTGAAGAAAATCTGGACAAATGGCTGTCCGCTTATAATTTTGAAAAAAACGAACCAAAAAATGTTGGTCTTATCTTGGCTGGAAACATTCCTTTAGTTGGATTTCATGATTTCCTGTCCGTATTGATTTCAGGAAATAAAGTGCTGGTAAAAACATCGTCCAACGACCAATTTTTATTGCCGTTTTTGGCAAAATACCTAATTGTAATCGAACCCGAATTTGCCAAAAAAATCACTTTCGTCGAAGGGAAACTGGAACATTTTGATGCCGTAATCGCCACCGGAAGCGACAACACGGCACGCTATTTTGAATATTATTTCAAGGATAAACCCAGTATTATCAGGAAAAACAGAAATTCGGTTGCCATTTTAAACGGAAAAGAAACCAAGGAACAATTAGAAGCTTTGGGAGAGGATATTTTCAGGTATTTTGGCTTGGGATGTCGCAACGTATCCAAACTTTTTGTTCCAAAAGGCTATTCCTTTACTGCTTTTTTTGAAGCTATTTTCAAGTACAAAGACATTATTCAATATGAAAAATATGCCAACAATTATGATTACAACAAGGCGGTTTTCTTGATGAGTAATTTCAAGTTATTGGACAATGGTTTCTTGACCATCAAAGAAGATTCGAGTTATGCTTCCCCAATTTCAAGCGTATTTTATGAGTTTTATGATTCTATCGAGGCATTACAAACACGATTGGAATCCGACAGTGAGAAGATTCAATGCTTAGTAAGCAATAATCTCGTTGCCAACAGTATTGATTTTGGTCAAACCCAAAAACCAAATCTTTGGGATTATGCAGATAATGTAGATACTATTTCGTTTTTGTTAACAATAAAGTAAAAATTTGTTTAATTATTTCGAATTA
>NZ_PNNA01000019.1 GCF_013823965.1 Flavobacterium sp. | reverse complement strand
TCCCGCTACTACAGCGGGTTTGGGACTAAATTAAGCCCTATTTTCGGATTTGCCAAATCTCCCAAATACAAAACCAACTTTCCATTAAACCAATTGCCCAAATCCGTTGTAGTAGCTGTTAGCATTTGTATTTAGGACATCGATGTTACTTTCACATTTTCAACAATCCATTTTTTATTTTCTTTCCTAATAAAAACTAAATAATCCCAACCACAATTTACTCCACAGCTATAACTAACTGCTAAAACTCCTTTTTGAAAATTTTTTGTAAATTGAATTCTTGAAAATGTTAATGCACCTGCAAATTCAAAATCATATTTGGTTTCCCAAATTTTATATTTATCCCCTTTAGGAAAATCAGATTCATATTTAAAAATATACTTTGAATTTGGGAATTTCTCTAAGTTTATTTTAAATTTTTCGACATCTTTTGAATCATCGTATTCGAATTCTGAATTTTTAAAATGATCTATAATTTCTTTTTTGTTTTCTTTCCAGATTGGCCAAGTAAAATCAGTAATTGCAAAAACTAATTTACAAGTATCTTTTTCAAATTTAGCTTTTCTTTTTTCAAAGTCCATTCCTGGAAGGAATGTCAAATAAACTCTGCCGTCTTTATGAGTAGAATCTACAATTTCTAGAAAAACTTCGTCAAATACTTTTTTTTCAAAGTTTAAATTAGTGTCAGTCTTTTTTAAAGTTGAAATATTTTCTTTCTGTCCACATTTATAAAGTGGAATAATGATTAGAATAATAAATATTATTTTTAGTGGTTTCATTTGATATGAATGCTAACGGGTTGGGGCTTGGCGCAGTAGGGGAGTTATGGAAACGCAAACTGTCAAGCCGTTGAAAATTTGATTAAAAGTAAAAAATATAATTGAATCGTTATGCCCCTATTGCGCCAAACCCCTGTTATGCGCAGTATTTTTATTTCTTTTGGCTTTTAACATACTCTATAAATCCGTTGTAATAGTCGTCAATTGTCTTTTTCTTTATTGCTTCCCATTCTACTTTTGGTTTACTCAATTCTCTTGTTTCTGGTTCGTCACTAAGTCCTGCTTGAACCGCCCACATTCCGTGTAGATTTATCCACCGGTTGTCGTAATTTTCATTGTTTAACCTGACAAAGCTAACGACCTTATTTACAATCTTTTCAAGTTTGTCAATGTCTTGAAATGCATACTTGTTAATGTCTGGGCCGTATTCTTTATTTAAAACAGATACTGCTTGTTTTGCAGAATTGTCCATACATAAGTTTGCGTTATATCTTGCTCGAAGTTGGGCAACATAAAACCAAAAAGTCGCTTCGTCTTTGTCCCCTTGTTTAAAAAGTTCTCTTGATAATGCGTAAAGAACAGGAGGATTATAGTCGTTGGGATTTTTTATAATAGATTCAATAATTTGCTTTTTCTCTTTTTCGTCTTTTTCTCCTATGGTTTTAATTGCTTCGTTGTGTTTATCAACCACAATTTCGCTAAAAACCCCTTTTACTTTAATTTCTTTGTTTTCTGTTTGTGCGTTACAGATTGTTAAAAGTCCAATTGTCAATGAGAGTAGTAAAATCTTTTTTTTCATAATTGTCATTCTATTAGTTTCTTATTCGATTTGGTTTAATATTGCGCTATAACGGGCTCCGGCTTGTTCGTCGTTCCGAGAGGAGCTTGCTCCGAAGCGGAATGCGTACAAGCCGGTGATGGGGAATGTCCCTGAAAAGGGGCGTTCCGCTCACCAAGGCGCAGCCGGAGCCCGATGGAG
>NZ_PNNA01000103.1 GCF_013823965.1 Flavobacterium sp. | reverse complement strand
AGCGGGCATTGTAAAAAGACCGACACGACCCAAAAACAGACTAACAAACAAGAGAAAGAGTTTGAAAAAAGAACAACATAGAAAGTTTGACTTTAAAACAACCAATGGTTGCCAGAAAACAACTATATGTAGCGAATTTACAACTGTAAGTAGCGGACATTTTTATCGTACCGTATTCAGACAAAATAACTTTGTAGCATCATTTAAAAACATAAAAATATGATGCTCAACTCAACAATCATTGGCAACAAGATTGCCGAAGCAAGAAAGAAAAGTAATCTTTCACAAGCCGAATTGGCTAACAAAATTTCAATTAGTCCGCAAGCAGTCGGAAAATGGGAACGTGGCGAGTCAATGCCTGACATAACGACCCTAAACCGTCTTGCCGAAATATTCGGATTGGACTTAAACTATTTTTCAGACTCCTTTCAAAGTATCACAAATGAAAGAGAGAACGACAAAACCCTACCAGAACAACCCAATGAACAATTAACTTCAGAACCTAAAAAGCGTTTTGATTGGAATTGGGATATGTCAAACGGCAATTGGGTTGATGCCGACTTTTCAGGGCTTAAAGATTTGAAAGATAAATTTAGCTCTTCTAACATTAAAAATTGCAAATTTATTGGTTCAGATTTATCGAGCTTGACTTTTAAAGGCAATGAAATATCGGATTGTGATTTTTCGCAAGCGGACATTAGAAACGGAAAAGTTTACTCATCTGAAATATTAAAGACGACATTTAGTAATACGAGTTTGATTGATGCTGAATTTCAGCAAAGCGAAATTAAAAACTGCAATTTTAACAAAGCAAATCTATCAGGTGCAGAATTTATAAATTCTAATTTTCAAAAAAACACGATAGAGAATGCTGTTTTAAAACATACATCTTTCAAAAATATTGGGTTTGTAGAAATTGTATTTAGCGGAAATATTGAAGATTGTTCTTTTGAAAACTGCTCATTCAAAAACGTAAAGTTTCAAAATGCGACTATTTTAAATTCCTTTTTCAAACACAACCGAAAATTCAATAAAGTGGAATTTATAAACTGTAAAGTAGATAAACTTACATTTGCATTTTTGAAAAGTAACGGTGCCAAAATAGACGGCATCACTATTATTGAAGAACAAACCAACGACTAAATATGAATGCGAATGCACAGCAAATAACAAATTACTTTGATGAAGTAATGCGAATCAAAAACATCTGTTATCCCAACCAAGGGCAGCTTGATACGGTAATCGGGACACGCCATTATATCAACAATCATTATGACAAGGAATTGAACTTGAACTTTTTGTCGCATATACGATTTACTTCTAAATTTCATTTGCTTAGACTTTTTAAAAGGTATTACGGGCAAACACCAAAGCAATACCTAATTGACAAACGATTGGAGAAATCCAAAGAACTTTTAGCAAGTGGACAAAGCATTACAGAAACTTGCTTTGATATAGGTTTTGAAAGCCCCAGCTCTTTCAGCACCTTGTTTAAATCCAAATTTGGACTTACACCGTCAGAGTTTCAAAAAAGAGCAACTTTCACAAAGTCAAACAATAGCTGATTTGAGTTTTTTGCATCTCAAACTTAAAATTCAAAAAAAAATGAAAGTAAAAGTAATTAGCATTCCGGTGCAAGACCAAGAAAAAGCATTGAAGTTCTACACTGAAAAGTTAGGCTTCATAAAAAAATTGGACATCCCACTTAGTGAAGGTAATCGTTGGCTTACTGTTGTGAGCAAGGAAGAACCTGACGGAGCGGAAATTCTATTAGAGCCATCACCCAACCATTTTGAACCTGCAAAGGTTTATCAAAAGGCTTTGTTTGATGCGGGTATTCCTTACACTCAATTCAACTGTGAAAATGTTCAGCAAGAATACGATAGACTTACAAGTTTGGGAGTTGAGTTCAGCGTAAAGCCAAACGAAATGGGAACGGTGAAAATTGCCGTGTTCAATGACACTTGCGGGAATAATATTCAAATAGTAGAAATGCTATGATGAAGAAAACAACGACCCGCTAACATCGGTTTTGCGTAATGGGGGCTGACGTGCTTAATTGTACGTCAGTCCCTTTTATTTACTTTTGTGCAAGGTTGACAGTTTAGTGCTTCTAATGCCCCCACTACGCAAA
>NZ_PNNA01000096.1 GCF_013823965.1 Flavobacterium sp. | reverse complement strand
CAACATTCCTTTTACTGCTTTTTCTACTAATAATGCAGGGTTTTTGGCTTGCAATACTTTAGCAGATAAAGTTCTTTGTCCTCCAGGGTAACCAGTGTGACGAACATAAGTTTTTTCGTCCATTTTGTTACCTGTAAGGTTGATTTTTTCTGAGTTGATAACAATTACGTTATCTCCACAGTCCACGTGTGGGGTATAACTTGGCTTGTACTTACCTCTAAGGATCATGGCGACCTTAGTAGCAAGACGACCTAAGTTATGACCGTCAGCGTCTACCACAATCCATTCTTTGGATGCGGTTGCTTTGCTTGTCGATACTGTTTTGTAGCTTAATGCGTTCACAATAATTTATTTTAATTAAACATTCCATTCCCAATAAAGGGAGTGCAAAAGTACAATTATTTTTTTGAAATGCAAATAGACGTGAAATTTTATTTTATTCTGATTATCAGTTCGTAAAGTGTTTGTTTTTTTGATGATTTTTGTTTTGAACTTCTTTCATTATATATGATGCGTTTTCTTTTACTTTTTTTAAACAATTGAAACTTAATTTTTTTCTTTTGGCTGTTATTCTTGTTGATTTATGCTATTTTTGATTTGAAATTAATTCCTTTAATATGAAATTTTCTAAATTATATTTTCACAACCTTGCCATTTTGTTAATGGGTTTCAATGTTGGATTTGCCCAAGATTTGCCCATTGTCAAGACCATTTTATCGGACACGACCAGTTTTTATTACACTAATTTCAAAAAATATCCCGCATTACAATCCAATATGCCAATTGGAGTTTTTGATTCGGGTACTGGCGGACTTACGGTTTTGAATGCCATAGTTGCTTTGGATACTTATAACAATAAAACGCATCAAAAAGGAGCCGATGGAATTCCTGATTTTTCTTCGGAAGATTTTATTTACTTGGCCGATCAAGCCAACATGCCTTACGGGAATTATGCGGCAATGAACAAAACCGATTTGCTTAAAGAGCATATCATCAAGGATGCCCAGTTTTTATTGGGAAACAAATACTACAATAACAATGAGTTGTTTACCAATAAAAAACAAATCAAGGTTTTAGTCGTGGCTTGCAATACAGCAACAGCTTACGGCCTGAGTGATATAGAACAATTTCTGGAACAAACACAATCTAAAGTCAAAGTCATTGGAGTGATAAATGCCGGAGTTAAAGGCGCTTTGGAGACTTTTGAAAAATCGGAAAGTGGAAGCATTGGTGTTTTTGCAACAGCCGGAACCGTGGCTTCAAATGGATATACTAATGCGTTAAAAAAAATAATTGAATCCGAAAACTATCTAGGAAAAATTCAATTCTATAGTCAAGGCGGAGTAGGTTTGGCTGAAGCTGTTGATGAAGACTTGAATTACATTGACAAAAGAGCCACACAGCCCAGAGATTTATATAAAGGACCAAGTTTGGAGCAAAACAATTTGAGCATCAATAAAACCTTAATGAAAATTTATGGTTTTGATTTCACTGATTACAAAATGCTTTGCGACAGCAAAGTCTCGGATCAATGCAGTATCATGCAAATTAATTCGCCCGAAAATTATGTGCGTTATCACTTGGTTTCCTTGCTCGAAAAAATGAAAGCAACTCCTGATGCGCTTCCGTTGAAAACGTTGATTTTGGGTTGTACCCATTATCCGTTTTTGATTGATGAAATCCAGAAGGTTTTGGTAGAATTGAGAAATGTAAAAATGGATGGAAAATACCGCTATCGCAAGCTTCTTTCGAAAAACGTAAAATTGATTGATCCGTCAGTTTTTACAGCGCAAGAAGTATATAATTATTTGAATCAAGAAAAGTTGTTAAACGAATTGGACAAAAAAATGCAAGCTGATTTTTACATCAGCATTCCCAATTTAAAAAACACGCAAGTCGTGACGGAAGCCAATGGGCAACGATTTACATACGATTATAAATACGGCAGAAATGCGGGTTCAAATCAAGAATTCATTCAAACAGTTCCGTTTTCCAAGTTCAATATTCCTTTGGAAACAAGCAATAGATTTCAAAAACAGATTCCAAAGATTTACGAACTCTTGTTGAATTCCAACCAAAACAACTTGCTTTCTCCTGCCGACAAATGGTGATTTAGAACAGCAACATTGCGTAATTGATTTTAAGAAATGGCATCAAAGGTTAAATTTTTAGTAAATAATCTTTTTTGTTATTATTTTATCATTTTTATAAAGGGTCAATCCAGCGGTTTTTTATTACTTTAGCAATTTAAAACTGATTTCATCAATGAAATGAGCATAAAGGGAATGCAATGCAAATCCTACTTAAGTTACACGCGAATTTATTCCAATAAAAAACAAATTTTGTATTCATATGAAAGCTAAAGCAACTCTAAAACAAATTGCAAAAGAACTAAATGTTTCTGTTTCC
>NZ_PNNA01000069.1 GCF_013823965.1 Flavobacterium sp. | reverse complement strand
AAATCAATGATTCAAACTTTAAGAATTTCCTTTTTTTTAAGTTCACTTTTTATATTTTTGCATCATTATGGCAAAACAAGAAGATTTATTCAAAAATGTAGTTTCGCACGCAAAAGAGTACGGATTTATTTTTCCGTCAAGCGAAATATACGATGGCTTAAGTGCAGTCTATGATTATGCACAAAATGGAGTCGAATTAAAAAAGAACATACGCGAATATTGGTGGAAATCAATGGTTCAAATGAACGATAACATCGTGGGACTTGACGCGGCAATATTGATGCATCCAACGACTTGGAAAGCATCAGGTCACGTGGATGCCTTCAACGACCCATTGATTGACAACAAAGATTCCAAAAGAAGATACCGAGCCGATGTCTTGATTGAAGATTATGCTGAAAAGCTGAATCTAAAAGCAAAAAAAGAAATCGAAAAAGCAAAAGTTCGTTTTGGCGACGCTTTCAACGAGCAAGAATTCATCACGACCAACGCAAGAGTGGTGGAATATTTGGCCAAAGAAAGAGAAATTCTCGAAAGAATGGGACGTTCTTTAGGTAATGGCGATTTGGAAGACGTAAAAGCGTTAATCGAAGAACTGGAAATTGCTTGTCCGGAATCAGGTTCCAGAAATTGGACCGAAGTGCGTCAATTCAACTTGATGTTTGGTACCAAATTGGGAGCTTCTGCCGATACGGCAATGGATTTATACTTGCGTCCGGAAACGGCTCAGGGTATTTTTGTGAACTTCTTGAATGTGCAAAAATCAGGAAGAATGAAAGTTCCTTTTGGAATTGCCCAAACCGGAAAAGCGTTTAGAAACGAAATTGTTGCGAGACAATTCATTTTCCGCATGCGTGAATTCGAACAAATGGAAATGCAGTTTTTCGTGCGTCCAGGCGAAGAAATGCAATGGTACGAACATTGGAAAACAACTCGTTTGAACTGGCATTTGTCACTTGGTTTAGGAAAAGAAAAATACCGTTTTCACGATCACGAAAAGTTGGCGCATTATGCGAATGCTGCTGCCGATATCGAGTTTGATTTCCCTTTTGGATTCAAGGAATTGGAAGGAATTCACTCGAGAACAGATTTCGATTTGAAAGCACACGAACAATATTCAGGAAGAAAATTACAATATTTTGATGCTGAATTGAACCAAAACTACGTTCCTTACGTAGTGGAAACTTCGGTAGGTTTGGATAGAATGTTCTTGGCAGTTTTTGCTACTTCGTTGAAAGAGGAAACATTGGAAGATGGTTCAACAAGAACAGTATTAAAATTACCGGCTGTTTTAGCACCAACAAAAGCGGCAGTTTTACCGTTGGTTAAAAAAGATGGCTTGCCGGAAATCGCAAACAAAATCATCGATGATTTGCGTTGGGATTTCAACGTGGCTTATGATGAAAAAGATGCCGTGGGAAGACGTTACAGACGACAAGATGCTTTGGGGACTCCTTTCTGCATCACGGTAGATCACCAAACGGCAGAAGACCAAACGGTAACCATCCGTCACAGGGACACGATGAAACAAGACCGCGTGAAAATCGCCGACTTGAAATCAATTATCGAAAATGAAGTTTCGATGAAGAATTGGTTGATGAAAATGTAATTATACCTTTATTTATATAGAAAAGGCTTCTCAATTTGAGAAGCCTTTTTTTTGTTAAAATCTATAACCAATGTTTAAATCACCTCGGAAAACTGCTTCAGGAGTGCTCATCCCTCCTCCAATTGTTCTGCCAACTCCAAATAAAAGTTCAAAAATAAATCCTGAAGAATTAATCCATTTTTTGCCAAGTGATAATCCTAATGCTCCAGCGGTAAATTTTTCTTCAATTGCATAGCTGTCATAACTGTTTTTGCCTGTCAGGATTTTTCCAAATCCTTCAACAAAAAAACCGGAAGCGCCATATTCTCTCGTTTCTTGGAAATAAAAACGTGCAAATGGCGTAATCGAAAAATCTTCTGGATAATCAATTTTTTTATCCAGATTTACTAATATCGAACTTCCATAAGTAAAATTTTTGGAATGAATGTACTCGTAAGTGGCTTCGAATATAGGCCCAGAAAGGAGTTTAATTCCTCCGGCTTTCAACTCGTGTTGTCTGTCAAATATGGATTTTTCTTTGGGCTTCTCCACTATTGTTTCTTGGCAAAAACCGGCGAGAGAAGAAGATAAACAAAGTATAAGGAGTATTTTTTTCATTTTTTAATATTTTTTCATTTCAAATGTATAAAATTTTTCTGATTATTATCATGGTTTAAAATTTATTTTAAAAGGGTGTTAAATCGTTTCCTTGCTGCATTTTATCGGTTTTATTTGCACTTTATTTTAATGTATTAACATTTGTTCAAAAACTATTAACAACACAAACATAAAATGATGTAAATGTTTATTTTTAACTTGTTAAAAAAGACTTTTTTATTAAAAATGAGGAGTTTTTATTTAACTAGTTTCCCAAAACTACCTTAATTACTTAATATTTTAAAGTGTTTCGCTTTGAACGTCTAATGTTATGCCTAACAAATTAGGACAAAACATTGATGAATTACCCGTACATTATTATTGACGAC
>NZ_PNNA01000024.1 GCF_013823965.1 Flavobacterium sp. | reverse complement strand
AATGTCTGTCATTGTTTTGTTTAAAAAAAAATGTCCCGATTTCTCGAGACATTTCTGTTGTATATTAGTTTTCCATATAAGCTTCAATCGGAGCGCAACTGCAAACTAGATTTCGGTCGCCGTAAGCATCATCTGCTCTGCGAACGGTTGGCCAGAATTTGTTTTCCGCGATATAATCCAATGGGAAAGCGGCTTGTTCTCTGCTGTAAGGAAAATTCCAAACATCGGCAGTCAACATTCCTAAAGTATGTGGAGCATTTTTCAAGACGTTGTTTTTGTCTTCCAATGTCGAAGCTTCAATTTCTTTTCTGATGGAAATCATGGCATCGCAAAAACGGTCCAATTCTTCCAAGTTTTCACTCTCGGTTGGTTCAATCATCAAGGTTCCGGCCACGGGGAAAGAAACCGTTGGTGCGTGAAAACCATAATCCATCAAGCGTTTGGCGATATCGGTAACTTCGATTCCTTTTTGTTTGAAAGGACGGCATTCCAAAATCATTTCGTGAGCCGCACGACCCATTTCGCCGGAATATAAAGTGTCGTAATGACCGTTTAATTTTTCCTTGATATAATTGGCATTCAATATGGCATATCTTGTAGCGTCGGTTAGGCCTTCTGTTCCCAACATCGAAATATAGCCATAAGAAATCAAGCAAACCAGAGCCGAACCCCAAGGCGCTGCCGAAATCGCCGTGATGGCATTTGAACCGCCAGTTGCAATTATTGGATTTGTTGGTAAAAATGGAACTAATTGTTTGGCCACGCAAATTGGTCCAACACCTGGTCCTCCACCTCCGTGAGGAATGGCGAAAGTTTTGTGCAAATTCAAGTGACAAACGTCAGCTCCAATGGTTGCTGGATTGGTCAAACCAACTTGTGCATTCATGTTGGCGCCGTCCATATAAACTTGGCCGCCGTTATCGTGAATGATTTGTGTAATTTCTTTGATGGCGCTTTCAAAAACACCGTGAGTTGAAGGATATGTTACCATCAAACATGATAAATCGTCTTTGTGGGCGATGGCTTTTTCACGCAAATCTTCCACATCGATGTTTCCGTTTTCCAATGTTTTGGTAACAATAACTTTCATTCCCGCCATCGCTGCCGAAGCCGGATTGGTTCCGTGTGCCGATGAAGGAATCAAGGCTATGTTTCTATGGTGGTCGCCACGAGATTGGTGATAAGCACGAATGACCATAAGTCCTGCATATTCGCCTTGTGCGCCAGAATTGGGTTGCAAAGTGGTTCCTGCAAAACCGGTAATCACGTTTAATTGTTGTTCCAATTTGGACAACATTTCCTGATAACCTTGTGCTTGGTCCAATGGTGCAAAAGGGTGAATGTTGTTCCATTGAGGATTGCTCAAAGGCAACATTTCAGCTGCAGCATTCAATTTCATGGTGCAAGAACCCAACGAAATCATCGAATGATTCAAGGATAAATCTTTACGTTCCAACATTTTGATGTAACGCATCATCGCTGATTCCGAATGGAATTTATTGAAAATTTCGTGTTCCAAAAAGCTTGAAGTTCTTTCCAAATGGGAAGGAAAATGATTGGTTTCCGTCAAAACTTCAATTGTGCTGGCCTGGGCATTATTTGCGGAAGCGAAAATCGAAACAATTTTGTTGATATCGGTAATACTTGTTGTTTCATTCAAGGAAATAGAAACGGTATTTTCGTCAATATAATAGAAATTTACTTCGTTTTGTTCAGCGATTGCTTTTACTTTTTGGGCATCAGCTTTCACTACGATGGTGTCAAAGAAAGCGGTATTGGTTTGTTGTAAACCTAATTTTTCCAATTCATTGGATAAAGTCGCAGTCAAAGCGTGAATTTTATAGGCAATGTATTTCAAACCTTTTGGTCCGTGATAAACAGCGTACATTCCTGCCATAACAGACAATAAAACTTGTGCGGTACAAATGTTGGAAGTTGCTTTGTCGCGTTTGATGTGTTGTTCGCGAGTTTGCAAAGCCATACGAAGTGCACGATTTCCGTCAGTGTCGATTGTTACACCAATAATTCTTCCGGGCATGCTTCTTTTGTATTCGTCTTTTGTGGCAAAATAAGCGGCATGAGGTCCACCATAACCTAACGGAATTCCGAAACGTTGCGTGGTTCCAAGAACAACTGCAGCGCCCATTTCTCCTGGAGGAGTTAGTTTAGTTAAGCTTAAAATATCGGCGGCAACGGCTACTTTTATTTCATTTGAGGCTGCTTTGGCAATAAATTCAGAATAATCGTGTACTTGTCCAAATTTCCCTGGGTATTGAAGAATGGCTCCAAAAAATTCGGATGAAAAATCAAAAGTTTCGTGGTTTCCTATTACTAATTCAACTCCAATTGGTGTTGAACGGGTTTGCAAAACGGATAAAGTTTGTGGTAAAATTTCCTCTGAAACGAAGAATTTATTGATGTTGTTTTTCTTTTGGTCACGGGAACGAACGTCGAATAACAAAGCCATTGCTTCGGCAGCGGCAGTCCCTTCGTCCAATAAAGAGGCATTGGCAATTTCCATTCCGGTCAATTCGATAACCATAGTTTGAAAATTTAAAATTGCTTCCAAACGACCTTGTGCAATTTCGGCTTGATAAGGCGTGTAAGCCGTGTACCAACCCGGATTTTCAAAAATATTTCTTTGAATTACGGCAGGAACAAT
>NZ_PNNA01000036.1 GCF_013823965.1 Flavobacterium sp. | reverse complement strand
CGCTTGGTTGTATCCCAAACCAATGTAGGATTGGAATATTTTATTTTTATTACCCAACTGTTGAATATGGTTTGAATACTCATATTCGGTCATTGCAGGATCTAAATTCAATGGCGTTTTTAAGCGAATGTCATCTGGAATTGTTTCGGAAATCAATTGGTCTAGCGTTTCGGCTCCAATTGTTTTCAACATGCGTTGAAGGTCATTTTCTCTTGGCCCAATGTGTCTTAAAGCAAAAGCATCTGTTTTCATGTAGCGGTAAAAGTGTTGTTTTTTTGAGCCGCAAATTTATGGATTATTATCAAAATAAAAGGGGTTCAAGCGGTTGATTTTTAGGAATCTTTCAACTAAAATCGATATTTGTTAACAACGTTCATTATTTTTGTGGAATGAAGGTTTTTAAGAAGATATTCGATTTTTATATTGAAGGCAGTATTCACGTGGCTTTGTCCTGCTTTGCCTTGGTCCATATCACGCAACATTACTTCAACATTTCTAAAGATTTTCACTTAGCTTATTTTGCTTTTTTTAGTACAATTGTGGGTTATAATTTCGTAAAATATGAAGCCTTGGCCAGAGCCCAAAAAGCGCAAATGACTAATAAATTAAAAGCGGTTGCAGTCTTGACTTTTTTGTCGCTGCTAGCCGTTGGTTTCTACTTTTTTCAATTGCAAAGTATTACCCAAATCATTTCAATCGCATTTTTGATTTTGACATTATTGTACACGCTTCCTTTTTTTCCAAATATAAAAAATGCCCGAAATTGGGCAGGTGTGAAAATTTACATCGTGGCCTTGTGTTGGGTTGGAGTAACAGTTGTCCTGCCTGTTTTGAATGCCGAGATTTCCATAACTTCCGATTTTTATCTGAAATGCATCCAACGATTTATCCTGATTTTTGTATTGATACTCATTTTTGAAATCATCGATTTGGCCAAGGACGACCCACATTTGCAAACCGTTCCGCAACAAATAGGAGTGAAGCGGACAAAAAAATTAGGTTTCTTGTTGCTGGCTTTATTTTTTGGATTGAATTTTTTCAGTTTTATTATTGATGTCAACTTTGAATATTCGTCCTTTATTATAGCAATTGTTACCGCCTTGTTTTTGGCTTTTGCCAATGAAGAACGCTCCAAATATTACACTTCTTTTTGGGCAGAAAGCTTACCGATTTTGTGGTGGATAATATTGGTTTTACTTTAATAAAAAAAACCGAAGCACATCTTGATACTTCGGTTTCTGTGTTATTTACAACAATCCCGCTCGTCTTAAAAGCGCTTCTGGTTTTGGTTCTTGACCTCTAAATCGTTTGTATAAAATCATTGGATGTTCGGTTCCGCCTTTTGAGAGCACATTTTCCTTGAATTTTGCCGCAACTTCCTTGTTGAAAATTCCTTTTTCTTGAAAATATTCGAAAGCGTCTGCATCTAGAACTTCCGCCCATTTATAACTATAATATCCAGAAGAATATCCACCTTGGAAAATGTGTGAAAAAGCCGTGCTCATTGCGTTTTCCTTCACGTCAGGATACAATTGTGTCGATGCAAATTGTTCGGTTTCGAAGGTTTTGATATCTGTAATATTCGTGGGATTTTGTCCGTGCCAGCCCATATCCAACAATCCGAAACTCAATTGGCGCATCGTTGCCATTCCTTCCTGAAAACTCGCACTTTCCTTGATTTTGTGTACTAATTCCATCGGAATCATTTCGCCGGTTTCATAATGATAAGCGAACAAGGCCAAAGCTTCCGGCTCGTAACACCAGTTTTCCATAATCTGGCTTGGCAATTCCACAAAGTCCCAATATACGGATGTTCCGGACAAACTTGGGTACGTTGTGTTGGCCAACATTCCGTGCAAGGCGTGGCCAAATTCGTGAAATAAAGTGGTTACTTCGTTAAATGTCAACAGCGATGGTTTGGTTTCTGTTGGTTTCGTGAAGTTGCAAACATTCGAAATATGTGGTCTTTCGTTTATCCCTTTTTTAACGTATTGTGATTTGAAAGATGTCATCCAAGCACCGTTTCGTTTGCCTTTTCTTGGGAAGAAATCGGCATAGAAAACTGCCACTAATTGTCCGTCTTCGTCTTTTACCTCGTAGGTTTTTACGTCTTCGTGGTATTTGTCAATTTCGAAAATCTCTTCGAAGGTGATTCCGTATAATTTTTGTGCTACCGTGAAAGCGCCGTCCAAAACTTTCTCCAATTGGAAATACGGTTTCAATATTTCGTCATCCAAACTGAACAATTGTTGCTTCAATTTCTCCGAATAATAAGCACCGTCCCATTTTTCGAGTTGTTCAATTCCGTCCAATTCTTTGGCGAAAGCCGTTAATTGTGCAAATTCTTTTTCGGCTGCGGGTTTGGCTTTGGCCAATAAATCGTTTAAAAAAGATTTTACTTTTTCCGGAGTTTCAGCCATTCGTTCCTCGAGAACAAAATGGGCGTGAGTGACATAACCTAAGACCTGTGCTCTTTCGAAACGCAATTTGGCAATCTTCAACGTGATTTCCTGATTGTCGAATTCGTTGTTCTGGAAAGCTCTGGCGCCAAAGGCAATCGCCATTTTCTTGCGCAACTCACGATTATCGGCATAAGTCACAAACGGAATATAACTGGGATGGTCCAAGGTGAAAATCCAGCCTTCTTTGTCCTGGCTTTTTGCCAAAGAGCGAGCGGCTTCCCGGGTTCCTTCAGGCAATCCGGCCAAATCATTTTCGTCAGTAATATGCAATTCGAAAGCGTGGGTTTCTGCCAAAACATTTTCGCCAAACTGCAAACTCAATTTCGAC
>NZ_PNNA01000049.1 GCF_013823965.1 Flavobacterium sp. | reverse complement strand
AACGAGAAACATTTGTACCGTGAAGAAAAATACGCCGAGATATATGAAATCAACATGTTGCGTTGCATCTTTTGTGGATTGTGTGAAGAAGCTTGTCCAAAAGACGCCATTTATTTGACTATTTCCAAGGAATTAGTTCAAGCGAATTATGACAGGGAAGATTTTATTTATGGAAAAGACAAATTGGTAATGCCTTTGGACATTGCAATTAGAAATGCTCAACTTAATAACGTCAACTAATGATACATATCCCTGATTTTGCCAATGCAACACTTATACAAATTTTATTTTGTGTACTGTCTGTTATCACATTAGCCACGGCATTTTTAACAATTTACAGCAGAAATCCAATCCATAGTGCCATCTATTTAGTGATTTGTTTCTTCTCCATAGCAGGTCATTATTTATTGTTAAACGCACAGTTTCTTGCCATAGTTCACGTAATTGTGTATTCAGGTGCAATCATGATTTTGTTCTTGTTTACGGTAATGTTAATGAACTTGAACAAAGAAAATGAAGTTTATAAACCAAGAATCACTCGATTGGGGGCAATAGTTTTGTTTTGTTTGATGTGTCTGGTCTTGATAGCCATTTTCATCAATTCGAAACCAATTGTTGGCGAATACACCACAACTGGCGAAGACTATCAATCCATAAAAGTATTGGGCAAAGTACTGTTGAACGAATATATGGTGCCTTTTGAATTTGCCTCGGTATTGCTTTTGGTAGCCATGATTGGCGCAGTTTTATTGTCTAAAAAAGAAAAATTAGAAAAATAACATGAATAATATTTTGAATCAAGTTGGTATCGAAAATTACATCTTCCTGAGCGTAATACTTTTTTGTATTGGCGTTTTTGGAGTGTTGTACAGACGAAATGCAATCATCGTATTTATGTCAATCGAAATAATGTTGAATGCTGTCAACCTTTTGTTTGTGGCATTTTCGACCTATCATCAAGATGCACAAGGACAAGTTTTCGTGTTTTTCTCGATGGCTGTTGCTGCTGCGGAAGTTGCCGTTGGATTGGCGATTTTAGTTTCAATATTCAAGAATATGGGTACAATTGATGTTGGGAATTTAAAAAATTTAAAAGGATAATCTTCAATGGATACAAGTTTAGTTTTAGTCTTACTGTTAGCTCCTTTTTTAGGATTTTTATTTAATGTTTTTCTGGGTAAAAAAGCAGGCAAAAGCGTTGTTGGAATTGTGGGAACACTTTCCGTCGTAGTTTCTTTTGCGGTAACTTTATATCTTTTCGGAAACGCAGGCCAAGAACCAATTGTCGTTAATTTATTTGATTGGATTTCGATAGAAAGATTCGACGTGAAATTTGGTTTTCTTATAGACCAATTGTCCATTCTTTGGTTGTTGTTCGTCACTGGAATTGGGTCGTTGATTCATTTGTATTCCATCAGTTACATGCACGATGACGAAAAAATGCATTCGTTTTTTGCTTATTTAAACCTGTTCATCTTCTTCATGATTACGTTAGTAATGGGAAGCAACTTGCTAATGATGTTCATTGGCTGGGAAGGTGTGGGTCTTTGCTCCTACTTGTTAATCGGATTTTGGTACAAAAACCAAGATTTTAATGATGCCGCCAAAAAAGCGTTCATTATGAACAGAATTGGTGATTTAGGATTCTTGGTTGGAATTTTTATCGTTGGTTCATTATTCAATACTTTGGATTTTACAACATTAAGAACTACAATTACATCAGCAAGCGATATCAATGATTTATGGATTGCCATTGCAGCTCTAGCTTTATTCATTGGAGCATCTGGAAAATCAGCACAAATTCCATTATATACATGGTTGCCTGACGCGATGGCTGGACCAACGCCGGTTTCGGCATTGATTCACGCTGCGACGATGGTTACAGCGGGAATTTTTATGATAACAAGATTGAACTTCTTGTTTGATATGGCGCCAAGTGTTCAAAATATAATTGCCATTGTTGGTGCTGTAACCGCTTTGGTTGCCGCAACAATTGCCTTGGTTCAAAATGACATCAAAAAAGTATTGGCTTATTCTACAGTTTCACAATTGGGATTAATGTTCTTGGCTTTGGGATTGGGAGCTTATGAAGTGGCCGTTTTCCACGTAATCACACACGCTTTCTTCAAAGCTTGTTTGTTCTTGGGTTCCGGTTCTGTAATTCACGGTTTGCACGGCGAACAAGACATGCGTAAAATGGGTGGTTTGAAAAAAGCGATGCCAATAACTTTTATCACGATGTTGATTGCTTCATTGGCCATTGCCGGTATTTTTCCATTGGCAGGATTTTGGTCAAAAGACGAAATCTTGATGACAGCTTTTCACGAAAACAAAGCCTTGTGGGTTATTGGATCGATTGCTTCCATTATGACAGCTTTCTACATGTTTAGATTAATATATTTGACTTTTTTCAACTCGTTTAGAGGAACCGAAGAGCAAAAACATCATTTACACGAAAGCCCAAGTTTAATCACTGTGCCTTTAATTATTTTGGCAATTTTGTCTTTCTTCGGTGGAATTATTAGTCTGCCGGGACACAGTTGGTTGAACGAATATCTATCTCCATTATTTTCGAAAGTGGCTCACGAAGCACACACCTTGGGAACTACCGAATATATGTTGATGGCGATTGCCACAATTGGAGCTCTAATCGGAATTGGAATTGCCTACAAAAAATATTTGAAAGACAATTCAATACCAAGTGAAGATGCAGAAATCACTGGTGTTTCGAAAGTTTTATACAACAAATATTATGTTGACGAGGCTTACGATGCTATTTTCGTAAAACCAGTCAATGTACTTTCCAGTTTCTTTAGAGATACTGTGGAAACCACTTTATCAGCAATGGTTTTTGGATTAGGAAAAGTAACCAATGAAATCGCTTTGCAAGGAAAAAGAATCCAT
>NZ_PNNA01000107.1 GCF_013823965.1 Flavobacterium sp. | reverse complement strand
TTTATTTTTATTGCCTACGAATGTTTAAAGCGTTTCGATTTATTTCGAGACGCTTTTTGTTTTTATGAAAACTTTATTTCATTAACTAGAATAAACAAAACACAACGATAAGTTAATTGTGTTTTTCCTCAAACTAATTTTTGCATTAAACTTGTGTTTTAAATCCTTGAAACCTATCTTTGCTTTTTATTTAAACTAAACCAATATTCACTATGCAATCAAGTCAATTAGATTATTTTCCAATACTGATGCAGATCCTTTTTGCAATCGCATTTGTGGCTGGAATAATCCTAATTTCAGGAAAATTAGGCCCTAAAAGATCATCCAATGTAAAAGATGCCAACTTTGAATGTGGAATTGAATCATTAGGCAACGCCCGTATCCCTTTCTCGGTAAAATATTTTGTAGTTGCCATTCTTTTTGTATTGTTTGATGTTGAAGTAATTTTTCTTTACCCTTGGGCTGTCAATTTTAAAGAAATGGGAATCGAAGGAATGGTAAAGATGGTAATCTTCATGCTTTTATTGTTGGTGGGATTTTTCTACATCATCAAAAAGAAAGCATTGGAATGGGAATAAAGAAGTTTTAAATTTCAAATTTTAGATTTTAAATTACTTCGATTTAAGATTATGGTTTGAAAAATAAATTTCTAAAAAATAAAGTATTGTTTTTTAAAATAGTGATTTCGATTTTAAGTTCTTTTAATCAGAAATCTAAAATCTAAAATTAAATGAGTGATTCAAATATAAAAATGGTTGCCCCTCCTGAAGGCGTTTCTGGCGAAGGTTTCTTTGCCACATCGCTGAATGAAGTTGTGGGATTGGCTCGTGCCAATTCGCTTTGGCCACTGCCTTTTGCAACTTCTTGTTGCGGAATCGAATTTATGGCAACTATGGCATCGCATTATGATTTGGGACGATTTGGCATGGAACGCAACAGTTTTTCTCCTCGTCAAGCCGACATGTTGTTAGTTATGGGAACCATTTCAAAAAAAATGGGACCAATTTTACGTCAAGTTTATGAACAAATGGCAGAGCCTCGTTGGGTAATCGCTGTTGGAGCTTGTGCTTCGTCTGGTGGTGTTTTCGACACCTATTCTGTTTTGCAGGGAATTGACAAGGTAATTCCTGTAGATGTTTACGTTCCTGGTTGTCCGCCAAGACCAGAACAAATTATTGATGGCGTAATGCGATTGCAAGACCTAGTAAAAAGCGAATCCGTAAGAAGAAGAAGTAGTCCTGAATATGAGGAATTATTGGCTTCTTATAACATAAAATAAGGAAATGACTTTAGAAACGACACAAATTCAAGATAAATTAGTGGAAACATTTGGCGAAAGCGTGTTCCATTTCAATCAAGAAAAAGACCTGTTTTCATTTGAAGTGGCAGCCGACAAAATTACCGCTGTCGTCCTTTTTTTGAAAAATGACCCAATATTACGTTTTCATTTCCTGACTGATCTATGCGGAGTTCATTATCCCGACAATGCCGTGGAAAGACAATTCGCTTTAGTGTATCACATGGACAATTGGTATGATAAAAAACGCATAAAAATCAAGGCGTTTATCAATGGGGAAAAACCAGAAATAAAAAGCCTGACAACTATTTTTCCATGTACCAATTGGATGGAAAGAGAAACGTATGATTTTTACGGAATCAATTTCATAGGACATCCACAGTTGAAACGTATTTTGAACATGGATGAAATGACTTCTTTCCCAATGCGAAAACAATTCCCGTTGGAAGATGGAGGAAGAACAGACAAAGACGACCGATTCTTTGGAAGAACGCCTCAAAATAAATAAATAATAAATAATTCAACATTATAAATGTCAGAACTATTATTACCACCAGAGCATCGATATGCTAAAAGAATAAGCGAAAACCTAAACGAAGACGGAAGCGAACTTTCGATCCTGAATTTAGGGCCAACGCATCCTGCAACCCACGGTATTTTTCAAAATGTCTTGTTGATGGATGGAGAAAAAATCCTCGATGCCGAACCAACTATCGGTTACATTCACAGAGCTTTTGAAAAAATTGCCGAAAACCGTCCTTTTTACCAAATCACGCCACTTACTGACCGAATGAATTATTGTTCATCACCCATCAATAACATGGGATGGTGGATGACTTTGGAAAAACTGTTGGATATCGAAGTTCCTAAAAGAGTTCAATACTTAAGAGTTATCGTGATGGAATTAGCCAGAATTGCGGATCACATCATCTGTAACTCGATTCTTGGGGTTGATACTGGAGCTTATACCGGTTTCTTGTACGTTTTTCAGTTTAGAGAAAAAGTTTATGAAATCTACGAAGAAATTTGTGGTGCTCGTTTGACAACAAATATGGGAAGAATGGGTGGTTTCGAAAGAGATTGGTCACCAGAAGCTTTCCGCAAATTGGACGTGTTTTTGAAAGAGTTTCCGGTTGCTTGGAAAGAATTTGAAAACTTGTTTGAAAGAAACAGAATTTTTATTGACAGAACAGTAAACGTTGGCCCTATTTCTGCCGAGATGGCAATGGCTTACGGATTCACGGGTCCAAACTTGCGTGCTGCCGGAGTTGATTATGACGTTCGTGTGGCGCATCCATATTCCTCATACGAAGATTTCGATTTCAAAGTTCCTGTTGGAAAATCAGGCGACACTTACGACCGTTTTTGCGTTCGTAATGCCGAAGTTTGGGAAAGTTTGAGCATCATTCGTCAAGCATTGGACAAAATGCCCGAAGGAAACGTTTTTCATGCCGATGTTCCTGAATATTATTTGCCTCCAAAAGAAGATGTTTACCAAGACATGGAATCCTTGATTTACCATTTCAAAATTGTAATGGGAGAAATTCCTGTTCCAGTTGCCGAAGTATACCATGCAGTTGAAGGCGGAAACGGAGAAGTAGGTTTTTATTTGGTAACCGACGGAAGCAGAACTCCTTATAGACTACACTTCCGCAGACCTTGCTTTATTTATTACCAAGCGTATCCCGAAATGATAAAAGGCGCAATGCTTTCGGATGCGATTGTTATTTTGTCAAGTTTAAATGTTATTGCCGGAGAATTAGACGCTTAAAAATTAAGATTGCAGAATACAGATTGCAGAATTCAGATTGAAAAATCTAAAATCTAAAATCTAAAATCTAAAATACAGAATGGAAAGAACACATTACAAACAAGAAATAAACATGACCGAGTCATTGATGAACCGCATCAATGAATTGATCAGTCATTACCCGGAAGGAAAGCAAAAATCAGCTTTATTGCCTGTTTTACACGAAGTTCAAGATGCTCACGACAACTGGTTGAGTTTTGAATTAATGAACAAAGTGGCTGAAATACTTCAAATCAAACCCATCGAGGTATACGAAGTGGTATCTTTCTACAC
>NZ_PNNA01000064.1 GCF_013823965.1 Flavobacterium sp. | reverse complement strand
TATAGTGGCCACTTTTGGTAAAATAGGGCTAACTTGAAAAATATAGATATCAAGTGATGCAAATCCATAAAACAGCATCGTTTAATTAAAAAAACCGCAGTTGTCTAATTAATGACACTGCGGTTTTTAAACAAATCAACAAGTTAAAACTATCTTTACTATTAGAAACAGTATTCGTTTTCAGTTACCAATTTTGTTGCAATAACTTCTCTTAATGCAATGATATTTGGCATATTAGTATATTTTGTAAAACGACGTAATCCCATTAACATCATACGTTGTTCATCGCCTTCGGCAAAAGAGATCACGCTTTCTTTTCCTTTTTGGGTAATCACGTCAACCGCTTTGTACAAATACAATTTTGCCATTGCAATTTGTTCTTGTACTTTGTTTTCACCTGCTTTTTTGGCTAATTTTTCGGTTCTTAAAATGGTGGATTCTGCCATATAAATTTCAATCAAGATATCGGCGGCAGCCATTAACAATTGTTGGTGACCTTCTAAATCTGGTCCATATTTTTGAACTGCTCCACCGGCAACCATCAAGAATGCTTTTTTCAATTTGCCAATCATTTCTTTTTCTTCGGCAAATAATTCTGAATAATCCGGTGTTTCAAAAGAGGGAATTCCCATTAATTCTTCCTGGACTTTTGTCGCTGGTCCCAACAAATCCACGTGCCCTTTAAATGCTTTTTTGATCAACATTCCTACTGAAAGCATTCTGTTGATTTCGTTTGTTCCTTCATAAATTCGGGCAATTCTGGCATCACGCCAAGCGCTTTCCATCGGCGTGTCTTCCGAGAATCCCATTCCTCCAAAAATTTGGATTCCTTCGTCGGCACAGTTTTGAATGTCTTCCGAAACAGCCACTTTCAAAATGGAACATTCTATGGCATATTCTTCGACTCCTTTCAGTTCGGCTTCTTGATGCGAGGTACCCTCGGTTTCACGAGCCATAATGCGATCTTCAATATCTTTGGCAGCTCTATAAGTGGCACTTTCTCCAGCATAACAACTGGTTGCCATTTCGGCCAATTTCAAACGAATGGCGCCAAATTGGGAAATTGAAGTGTTGAATTGTACTCTTTCGTTGGCATATTTCACGGCTCCGGAAGTTACTCTTCGTTGAGCGTCTAAACAGGCGGCAGCCAATTTGATACGGCCTACATTCAAAGCATTCATGGCAATCTTGAAACCATTTCCTCTTTCAGAAAGCATGTTTTCGACAGGAACTTTGGTATCGGCAAAGAAAACTTGTCGTGTGGAAGAAGCCCGAATTCCTAATTTATGTTCTTCTTCGCCCATTGTAATTCCATTATTTGGGTCATTTTCCACAATAAAACCGGTAATGTTTTTATCGTCTCCAATACGTGCAAAAACAATGAATAAGGAACAAAATCCGGCATTTGAAATCCACATTTTTCCTCCAGTTATTTTATAATGTGTTCCATCTTCTGACAAAACGGCTTTTGTTTTTCCTGAATTGGCATCACTTCCTGCTCCCGGTTCTGTCAAACAATAAGCGCCAAACCATTCGCCGGAAGCCAGTTTTGGCACGTATTTTTGTTTTTGCTCTTCGGTTCCGTAAAGCGTAATTGGCATTGTTCCAATTCCGGTATGTGCCCCAAAAGCTGTCGAGAAGGATCCCGTGGCTCCTGAAATATAGTCGCATACCAAAACGGTATTGACAAATCCCATTCCCATTCCCCCATAAGCTTCGGGAACGGCAACGCTAAGGAAACCTAAGTCACCGGCTTTCTTCATCGACTCTTCGGTAAAGGCGTAATCTTTATTTTCGAAACGGTTTTTGTAGGGCCAAACTTCTTTGTCCACAAACTCTTTTACCGAGTCACGCATCATTAATTGCTCTTCGTTGAAATCTTCGGGAGTGAAGACATCTTCGCATTTTGTTTCTTTTACGATGAATTGACCACCGCGAGTTTTATTGTTCATATTTTTTGTTTTTAAGGTAATAGCCTATTTTATTTAAAATTAACTTCTATTAATTTCTATGTGCTTTTATGTCATTTCGACGAAGGAAAAATTACATAAGAAAAAACATAATTTTATAATAATTCGTATATCCCAGCACTTCCTTGTCCAGTTCCCACGCACATCGAAACAATTCCGTATTTGTTTCCACGTCTTTTCATTTCGTCAAATAGTTGGACTGACAATTTTGCTCCCGTACAACCTAGAGGATGTCCCAAAGCAATCGCGCCTCCGTTTACATTTACAATATCTGGATTGATGCCCAATTCTCGAATTACGGCCAATGATTGTGAGGCAAATGCTTCGTTCAATTCCACCAAATCAATGTCTTTTAATTGCAATCCGGCTTGTTTCAAGGCTTTTGGGATGGCTTTCACGGGACCAATTCCCATAATTCTTGGTTCCACTCCTGCTGATGCAAAATTCACCAAACGGGCAATGGGAGTGAGGTTTAATTCCTTGACCATTTCTTCGCTCATAACCAAAACAAAAGCGGCTCCATCACTCATTTGGGATGAATTTCCGGCAGTCACGCTTCCGTCTGCAGCAAAAACGGGTCTCAATCCTGCCAATGCTTCGACTGAAGTTCCTGCTCTTGGACCTTCATCTTTGTTGACAACATACGATTTGGTTTCTTTTTTGCCATTTTCATTGATGAACGTTTGTTCAATGGTTATGGGAACAATTTGTTTGTCAAATTTGCCCTCTGCTTGGGCTTTCAAAGCTTTCATGTGGGAATTGTAAGCAAACTCGTCTTGGTCAGCTCTCGAAATATTGTATTGATTGGCAACGGCTTCGGCAGTCAATCCCATTCCCCAATAATAATCTTCGTGACCTTCTTTGGCAACGGCATAATCCGGTGTTGGTTTGTAACCTCCCATTGGAATGAAACTCATGCTTTCGGCTCCACCGGCAATGATGCAATCTGCCATTCCAGACTGGATTTTGGCTGTTGCCATACCGATAGTTTCTATTCCTGATGCGCAATAGCGATTTACCGTTACACCAGGAACATCGGTTACTTTCAATCCCATCAAGGAAATTAATCGCCCCATGTTCAATCCCTGCTCGGCTTCCGGCATTGCATTTCCTACCATTACATCATCGATGCGTGTTTTATCGAAATCAGGCAATTCATTCATCATAAATTGGATGGTTTCTGCCGCCAATTCATCAGGTCTTTTAAATCGGAACACACCTTTTGGTGCTTTCCCTACGGCTGTTCTGTATGCTTTTACTATATAGGCTGTTTTCATTTTTTTTTATTTTTTTATGATAGACAGAGACATAATAGATGATAGACTTTTTGGAGTCTTTTATCTATCCGTCTTTTATCTATAATCTAATTTCTCAAGGGTTTTCCTTTGGTTAACATAAATTGGATGCGTTCCAATGTTTTTCTTTCTGTGCAAAGCGATAAAAATGCTTCTCTCTCGATATCCAATAAATATTGCTCGCTTACCAATGTTGGTTCAGATAAATCTCCTCCAGCCATTACGTAAGCCAGTTTATTGGCAATTTTTTTGTCGTGTTCTGAGATGTATTTTCCAGCTTCCATTTGGTCTGTTCCAACCAAGAACATTCCCAAGGCTTGTTTGCCCAAAACTTTGATGTCGTTTCTGCGAATGGGTTGGGTGTAACCGGCTTCTGCCATTAATAAAGCGTGTTTTTTGGCTTCGGCAATTTGACGGTCTTTATTGACCACAACAATATCTTTTCCGTGTTGCAAAACTCCTAAATCAAAGGCTTCGTGAGCTGAAGTTGACACTTTGGCCATAGCCACAGTTAAGAAATATTCTTGCAACACATTGAGTTCAACATCATTTTTGCGAAATAAATCCGAAGCTCTTAATGCCATCTCTTTCGATCCGCCACCTCCGGGAATCACACCAACTCCGAATTCGACCAGTCCAATATAAGTTTCTGCAGCGGCAACGACTTTATCAGCGTGCAT
>NZ_PNNA01000046.1 GCF_013823965.1 Flavobacterium sp. | reverse complement strand
GATGTTCAACCAAAAACCAATTGGAAAATACATGTTCGAATTTTGCCAAACATCCCCTTGTTGTTTGAATGGCGTTGAAGATTTAATGGATTACACCTGCGAAAAATTAGGCGTGGGAATTGGCGAAACTACAGCTGACGGACTTTTTGAAGTAAGAGGTGTAGAATGTTTAGGAGCCTGTGGTTATGCTCCAATGATGCAATTGGGCGATTTTTACAAAGAAAAATTGACAAAAGAAAAAGTAGATCAGATTATTGCTGATTGTAGAGATAACAAAATTACGTTACACGATAAATAATATGTCACAAAAAATATTATTAGACAAAGTAAATATTCCTGGAATTAAAACCTATGAAGTCTATCGCCAAAACGGCGGTTATGCTTCTGTGGAAAAAGCCTTGAAAACATTGACACCAGATGAAGTGGTAGAAGAAGTGAAAACTTCTGGATTAAGAGGTCGTGGTGGTGCAGGTTTCCCAGCTGGAATGAAATGGAGTTTCATTGACAAAAAATCAGGAAAACCAAGACATTTAGTTTGCAACGCAGACGAATCAGAGCCGGGAACTTTCAAAGATCGATATTTAATGGAACACATTCCCCATTTATTGATTGAAGGAATGATTACTTCCAGTTTTGCTTTAGGCTCCAACTTGTCTTACATTTACATTCGTGGCGAGTACATGTGGGTTTACAAAATATTGGAACGCGCCATCGCCGAAGCAAAAGCAGCAGGTTGGTTAGGAAAAAATATATTAGGAACCGGATACGATTTAGAAGTATACGTTCATTGTGGTGCCGGAGCCTACATTTGTGGTGAAGAAACCGCATTAATCGAATCCTTGGAAGGCAAAAGAGGAAATCCTCGTATCAAGCCACCATTTCCAGCAGTTTCTGGACTTTGGGCAAATCCTACAGTGGTAAATAATGTGGAAACCATTGCCACAGTGCCTTGGATTGTAAACAATTCAGGAGCCGATTATGCTAAAATTGGTATTGGAAGATCTACAGGAACCAAATTAATTTCGGCTTCAGGACACATCAAAAATCCTGGGGTTTACGAAATTGAAATGGGATTAAGTGTTTACGAATTCATGAATTCCGATGAATATTTAGGAGGAATGAGTTCTGACAGACCTTTGAAAGCTTTTGTTCCCGGAGGTTCATCTGTTCCTGTTTTACCAGCTCATTTAATTTATAAAACAGCCAATGGCGACGACCGTTTGATGACTTACGAAAGTTTAAGCGACGGTGGTTTTGCTACAGGTTCCATGTTGGGTTCAGGAGGATTTATCGTTTATAACGACACTTCTTGCATCGTTAGAAATACTTGGAATTTTTCCCGTTTTTACCACCACGAAAGCTGCGGACAATGTTCGCCTTGCCGTGAAGGAACAGGATGGATGGAAAAAGTATTGCACAGAATTGAAAACGGTCACGGTCGTGAAGAAGACATCGATTTGCTTTTGAGTATTCAAAGCAAAATTGAAGGAAACACGATTTGTCCTTTGGGTGACGCAGCAGCTTGGCCAGTGGCAGCAGCGATTCGTCACTTTAGGGAGGAATTTGAATACCACATCCGTTTTCCGGAAAAAATAAAAAACAGAGACCATTTTGTTACCGAGCCTTTTGAAAGTGTGAAGCATTTAGTTTCTAAATTAACAGTATAAAGACAAGAATTTACTACAATGAAAGTAACCATAGACGGTCAAGCGATTGAGGTAGAACCAGGAACAACCATCCTGCAAGCAGCCAGAATGATTGGAGGAGAAGTAGTTCCGCCAGCCATGTGCTACCATTCTAAACTAAAAGGAAGCGGCGGGAAATGCCGTGCTTGCTTGGTGGAAGTAGCCAAAGGAAGTGAAGCCGACCCAAGACCAATGCCAAAATTAATGGCTTCCTGCGTAACGGGTTGTCAAGACGGAATGGAAGTGAACAGCAAATCTTCGGCAAGAGTGCAAGAAACAAGAAAAGCCGTTACGGAATTCTTGTTAATCAACCACCCATTGGATTGTCCAGTTTGTGACCAAGCAGGAGAATGCGATTTGCAGAATTTAAGTTTCGAACACGGAAAGTCGGAAAGTCGTTTCATAGAAGAAAAAAGAACTTTCGAACCAGAAGATATTGGTCCAAATATCCAGTTGCACATGAATCGCTGCATTCTTTGCTACCGTTGCGTGATGGTTGCTGACCAAATTACCGACGACCGAGTACACGGAGTAATGGACAGAGGTGATCATTCGAATATTTCGACTTGTATTTCAAAAGCCATCGACAACGAGTTTTCTGGAAACATGATTGACGTTTGTCCGGTTGGTGCTTTGACCGATAAAACTTTCCGATTCAAATCGAGAGTTTGGTTCAACAAACCTTACGATGCACACAGAGATTGTCCTACTTGTTCCGGAAAAACCACGGTTTGGATGTTCGGCGACGAAATTCAAAGAGTCACAGGCAGAAAAGACGAATTCCACGAAGTGGATGAATTCATCTGCAACAGCTGTCGTTTTGACCACAAAGACGTGAATGACTGGATTATTGAAGGACCAAGAGAATTTGAAAAAGATTCTGTTATCAATCAAAACAAACATTTCGGAAAATTAGAAAAAGTACAAATCAATGCCGAAGAAAAAATTCTTTTAGGTAGAGAAGTAGATAGAAAAAAAATAAGCATGGCCGAAATTGATTACAACGAAAAAATTGACGGTAACCCAGTAAATTCCAAAAAAAATGGATAGTACATTTATCATAGAAAAAAGTGTCGTAATCCTTGTGGTATTTGCCTTTACAATGGTTATGGCGATGTATTCCACTTATGCCGAACGAAAAGTGGCCGCCTTTCTTCAAGATAGAGTCGGGCCAAACAGGGCTGGACCATTTGGTTTGTTTCAACCACTTGCCGATGGTTTAAAATTATTTTCCAAAGAAGAATTTATTCCGAATACACCCAACAAATTTTTATTTATGGTGGGCCCGGGAATTTCAATGGGAACCGCTTTGATGACCAGTGCCGTAATTCCTTGGGGCGACAGATTTCACCTTTTTGGAAGAGACATCTTGTTACAAGCCACGGATATTGATGTGGCCGTTTTATACTTCATAGGTGTCGTTTCTGTTGGAGTTTACGGAATTATGATTGGTGGATGGGCTTCGAACAATAAATTTTCATTGATTGGTGCCATTCGGGCGGCTTCGCAAATGGTTTCTTATGAAGTGGCTATGGGATTGTCCATAATTGCATTGTTGATGATGACCGGAACTTTGAGCTTGAAAGAAATTTCGATGCAACAATCCGGAATGAACTGGAATGTTTTTTATCAGCCATTGTCTTTTATCATTTTCTTGATTTGTGCATTTGCAGAAACGAACAGAACGCCTTTTGACTTACCAGAATGTGAAACGGAATTAATTGGTGGCTATCATACTGAATATTCTTCGATGAAAATGGGTTTTTATTTATTCGCCGAATATGCGAATATGTTTATATCATCTACCCTATTGTCTGTTTTGTTCTTTGGAGGATATAATTATCCTGGAATGAGTTGGGCTGTTGAAAACTGGGGAGTAAACATTGCCAATATGTTAGGAATGCTCGCCTTGTTTATCAAATTATGTGGGTTTATATTCTTTTACATGTGGGTTCGTTGGACTATTCCAAGATTTAGATACGATCAATTGATGCATTTGGGTTGGAGAATTTTGATTCCATTATCCATTATTAACATCATGATTACCGGAATTGTACTTTTGAGAGTAGAAATAATGGCTTATTTAGGATTGTAATTAATACCAAAATGCACTAGCCCTGATAGCAGTGAAAATCCTTTTATGCCGGGGTTAGGCATAAAAGATTGAAACGAATAGCAGGATTAAGCTTCAAATAAAAATAAGAAAATGTCAATACAAGAAATATCCTTATCGGGAAGAAAAAAAGTAGTTTCCAACAAGGAGATGACTTTTTGGGAAAAAATGTATCTAATTGCTATTGTCAAAGGTTTGATAATAACAATAAAGCATTTGTTCAGAAAAAAAGTAACGGTTCAATATCCCGACCAAATACGTCAATTTAGTCCTGTTTATCGCGGTCAACACATGTTGAAACGAGATGAACAAGGTCGTGAAAACTGTACTGCATGTGGGCTGTGTGCTTTGTCATGTCCTGCCGAAGCCATCACGATGAAAGCAGCAGAACGCAAAGCT
>NZ_PNNA01000023.1 GCF_013823965.1 Flavobacterium sp. | reverse complement strand
CCCGTGTCTGGATTGAAAATCGCTTTGAGTTGTTTTCCGTAACCAACTAATTGGTCTATTCCTTTGTCTATTCCCACAGGAAACGATTCAAAGAAACCGTATTCTTGCGTGCTGAATTTGTACACACCCAGTTTTTCCAGACTTTTAACCCCTACAGAAGCAGGGTATATGCCTAACTTGCCATTTTTGTCAATGGCAATTTTTACCGGAACTTGTTTTTCGTCTCTTAAAACAACGGCATCAACAGTCTGGTTTTTTTTCGTTTTTGCAAAGGCAACAACCTGGTCGGCATATTTTGTCGGAACTCCGTTAATGGATTGGATGATGTCTTTTGGCAAAAGGGTTTTGTTTGCCGATGAATCCGACAATTTTCCTACCATAAAGGGCTCTCTTATTCCAATAAAAGGACGTTTTTCACCTTTCAATACTTTGTCAATTAAATCCACGGGAAAATGGATGGTTTGTTCCGCTCCGTCACGAATTACCAATGCTGATTTGGAGAACAAGAGTTTCATTGGAATCTCGTCAAAATGAGTGATTTTTTCGCCATCAACGGAAATAATTTTATCGCCGGTTTTCAATCCCAACTCTTCTCCAACGGAACTGGTAATGGCAATTCCGTCTTTTAATTCCGTATTGTTGAGGTACACATCGCCATAAGCAAAAGTCATCCCGATATAAATAATAAAAGCCAAGATGAAGTTGACGAGAACTCCGCCCAACATGATAATCAAACGTTGCCAAGCCGGTTTCGAACGAAATTCCCAAGGTTGCGGCGGCAAAGCCATTTGTTCCTTGTCCATGCTTTCGTCAATCATCCCCGAAATTTTCACGTAGCCACCCAGCGGCAACCAGCCAATTCCATATTCAGTTTCGCCAATTTTCTTTTTGAACAATGAATATTTTACGTCAAAAAACAAATAGAATTTTTCTACTCTAGTTTTAAATATTTTCGAAGGAATAAAATGTCCTAATTCGTGCAGTATTATGAGTAATGATAAGCTCAATAAAAATTGAGAAAGCTTGATAACTATTTCCATTTCTTGTTTTTAAATTCTGTATAGCTGACAAAAGTAAGGTTTTCTATTATAGTTGCAAAGGGTTTGTCTAGGGCAAGACTATAAAAAATTGTTAATAATTGCCCCTTTTCCTTTTTTACTTTACCATATGTGCCTTAACTTTACTATTTGTTACAAAATCCAATGAATGTTGAACCAAGTTACTTTTAAAAATCACTTTTATGTCTTTTAAATTGTTCTCGCCGCTGCAAATAAAAAGCCTCAGATTCAAAAACAGAATGGTCATTTCGCCCATGTGCCAATATTCCGCAACAGATGGATTTGCCAATGATTGGCATCTGGTACATCTGGGAAGTCGAGCCAGCGGTGGCGCGGCTTTAATCATTCAGGAAGCGACCGCGGTTTCTCCCGAAGGTCGAATTTCTCCTGGAGATTTAGGACTTTGGAAAGACGAACATATCGAAAAATTAAAAGCCATCAACCAATTTATTCTTTCCCAAAATGCAATTCCCGGAATTCAATTGGCGCACGCCGGAAGAAAAGCAAGTGTTTCGGAACCTTGGAATGGCAATAAAAAACTGGACGAAACCAATGGTGGATGGGATACGGTTGCGCCAAGCGCCCTTGGTTATCATTCCAATGAAAAACCACCCATTGCCTTGGACAAAACAGGAATCCAGAAAGTAATTTCCAATTTTAAATCAGCAACCAAAAGAGCGGTAAAAGCCGGATATCAAGTGGTCGAAATCCACGCCGCCCACGGTTATTTGTTGCACCAATTTCTTTCGCCATTGTCCAATATAAGAACCGACGACTATGGTGGAAGTTTCGAAAACAGGATTCGTTTGCTGTTGGAAGTTCTCGAAGCGGTGCAATCCGAATGGCCTGAAAATTTGCCGTTGTTTGTTAGAATTTCTGCCACGGATTGGGCAGAAGGCGGATGGAATATCGAGGAATCGGTACAACTTTCTCAACTATTAAAAGAAAAAGGAGTCGATTTGATGGACGTTTCTTCTGGCGGATTGGTGTCACACCAACAAATTTCGTTAGGCCCCAATTATCAAGTTCCTTTTGCCGAAAGAATTAAAAAAGACATCGGAATTTTGACCGGAGCGGTAGGTTTAATTACTGATGCTGACCAGTCAGAAGCCATTGTCGCCACCGGAAAAGCGGACTTGGTTTTGTTCGCCAGGGAATCCTTGAGAAACCCCAACTTGGCCTTGGATTTTGCAAAAGAATTGGGTGCGGATATTTCGTGGCCAAAACAATACGAAAGAGCAAAAATTTAAATGCAAATTAAATAATTAGATAATTCTTAAATGACCTTAAATGCCTTATGTGGTAAGACTTTTGAAACATATAAGGCATTTAAGGTCATATAAAATTTAATGTTAAAACTTGATAGACTTAAAATAAATAAAATGCAAAAAATAAAAACAGCTTTGTTGTCTTACGGTATGTCGGGAAAAGTTTTTCACGCGCCATTTCTGGCAATACATCCCGGTTTTGAACTCCTGGGTTCTTGGGAAAGAAGCAAAAAATTGATACAACAAGATTATCCCGAAGTCAAAAGCTTTCCAAGTTTGGAATCGATTCTAGAAGATGATGCGGTTGATTTGGTCATCGTGAACACGCCCGTTGCCACCCATTTTGAATATGCCAAAAAAGTCTTGCTCGCCGGAAAACACGCCATTGTCGAAAAAGCATTTACGACAACAGTTGCCGAAGCTCGAGAATTGGCCGATTTGGCTCAAGAAAAAGGATTAAAACTTTCCGTTTTTCAAAACAGGAGATGGGACAGCGATTTTAAAACCGTGAAGAAAATAGTGGATGACAAACTGTTGGGCGAAATCGTGGAAGCGGAGTTTCATTTTGACCGTTACAATCCTGTTTTGAGTCCCAAAACGCACAAGGAAACGGCCAATCCCGGTGCCGGAATTTTAAAAGATTTGGGACCACATTTAATTGATCAAGCCTTGTATTTGTTTGGTTTGCCCAATACCGTTTTTGCCGATATCCGGATGATACGTCAAGCCACTTTGGTTGATGATTACTTGGATATTTTACTTTATTATCCTGATTTTAGAGTAAGATTGAAAGCCAGTTTTTTTGTTCGTGAATGCATTCCTTCCTATGTTGTCCAAGGCAAAAAAGGTTCTTTTCTAAAACCGCGTGGCGATGTGCAGGAAGACAATTTAAAACTAGGCCAGCAACCAAATTTAGACACCTGGGGTAAAGAACCTAAAAGCCTGGAAGGCACTTTGCATACGGAGATAAAAGATGACATTCTTAATCTCAAAGTCCCTACGCTTCAAGGAAATTATTATGATTTTTTTGATGGCGTTTACCAATCCATCAGCAACAATACAGTGGAACCGGTCACTGCACAAGATGGCGTAAACGTGATGCGGATTATTGAGGCAGCCATTCAAAGCAGCAAACAACAAAAAGCAATTGACATATAAACAATAACGTTGTATCGGTCGGTTTAAAAATAAAACGGCAAACAGAAACAGATTGATTTTGTACTTTTGCAGATTCAATTTTAAAAGGCAACGGTTTTGATAGATTTAAATTTCATTAGCAACTTTAAAGCAAAAGGTAAATACAAGAAGACGTATCAAAACGCCAAAGCTTCGTATTTGACCAGAATTCGTTGGGCAGTTTCACTGTTTTATTTTGGAATGGGTTTGTGTTTTGCCACTTGGGCCAGCCGAATTCCAAATATTAAATCGGATTTGCACTTGAGCGACGGGCATTTAGGAACCATATTATTTGCTTTGCCGGTGGGGCAGTTAACGATGATGTTTTTTTCCGGGAAACTCGTTACTCGATTTGGCAGCCACCGCATTCTTCCTTTTTCTACTTTGATGTATGCTTTTAGCATGACCAATATCGGATTGGCCCAAAACGCGTGGCAACTGGGACTTGGGTTGTATGCTTTTGGGATTTTCGGAAACTTGTCAAACATATCTTTAAATACCCAAGGAGTTTATTCAGAAGGGCTTTATAAAAGAACCATTATGTCTTCATTTCACGGCGTATGGAGTTTGGCAGGATTTACCGGTGCTTTGGTAGGTTTGGGAATGTTGTCACTGAATCTTGATACCTATACACACTTTTTAATTGTTGCGGCAATCGTGCTTTTGTTTGTTGCTTTTAACTTCAAATTTTTGATTAAAGCCAAAGAAACTCCACGACGCGAAAAGAAAAAAGGATTCAGGAAAAGAGACAAGTCCTTGATTTTGTT
>NZ_PNNA01000043.1 GCF_013823965.1 Flavobacterium sp. | reverse complement strand
ACCCGCTTGATCTACAGCATCTTTAACTGTATTGAAAACTGGACGATCTAAATGGGTCGTTCCTCCTTTTCCAGGAGTAACACCACCTACAACATTTGTACCGTATTCAATCATTTGAGAAGCATGGAAAGTTCCTTCGCTTCCAGTAAATCCTTGAACAATTATTTTGGAATCTTTATTGACTAAAACACTCATGATATATATTTTATGTAGTTTTTATTAATAGTGTTGCAAAAGTAAGGTTTTGCAGATGATTTTTCAAAAATTTGGTCAAGAAAAATAACTCATTTGAAATCCTTTAAACAATTTGTCGTCCTTTATTTCCCAAATAACGAAAAAATTACCCAAAAGCATGTCTTCCCTAGGATTTTCAATTGTCTTTACAAAGTGGGAAAAACGCAAAGAAACCAAATTATTTTCTTGAATAATGTGGCTAATTCTAATTTTGGAGCGAATGTAAGCTATTGCCATTTGATCTATTAGCGACATCATGTCTTGATAATTCATTTGAATAAAACCTTCGCTACTATTCCAATCGATGGTGAATTCTGGATGCAATAATTCACGAACCACTTTCTTATTCAATAGAGCGTCTGATTTGTAAAACTCAAGAACAATATCTTTTGGTGTCATATCTGTAAATTTTTATTTTTTAGCAGTTATATTTGGCATTGCGCTCACTGACGGTATTTGTTTGCAACAAATTCGTTTTTAGTGGCTATTTCATGACAGTTCTTTTAATTTTTGGAGGATATCCGGTATCTTTTTAATATTGGCCAATTGTTTCAGTTTTTCGCGAGATTCCTCTATTGGCGTGCCAAAATAAGTTTTACCTCCTTCAACGGATTTTGTAACACCTGTTTGTCCCAAAATCACGGCTTTTTCACCAATGGTTATTCCGCTTGTGGTGCCTACTTGACCCCAAATCGTAACTTCATCTTGAATTATTACGCAACCTGCAATCCCGGTTTGAGAGGCAATCAAACATTTTTTTCCAATAACGGTATCGTGTCCCACATGTACTTGATTGTCTATTTTTGTGCCTTCGCCAATGGTTGTGTCTCCGGTAACGCCTTTGTCGATGGTGCAAAGTGCGCCAATACCTACGTTGTTTTTGATGACCACTCTTCCTCCCGAAATTAACTGGTCATATCCTTCGGGACGTTTTTTATAATAAAAAGCATCTGCTCCGAGAATGGTTCCGGCGTGAATAATCACGTTGTCGCCTATTACGGTGTGGTCATAAATGGAAACATTGGAATGAATCAAACAGTTTTTTCCAATGACAACGTGGTTTCCAATAAAAGAATTGGGTTGAATTATTGTCCCCGCTCCAATTTTGGCGGAAGCTGAAACAGCAACATTGGAAAACTGGAATGGTTTAAAATGATTCGTCAAGATGTTGAAATCCCTAAAAGGATCATCCGAAATCAACAAGGCTTTCCCTTCTGGGCACTCCACATTTTTGTTAATTAAAATGATTGTTGCCGCCGAGTTCAGGGCTTTGTCGTAATATTTTGGATGGTCTACAAAAACAATGTCTCCTGATTCCACCACATGAATTTCGTTCATTCCAGAAACAGGAAAATTAGTATCACCAACAAACTCGCAATTAAGAATTTTGGCAATTTCTTGTAAGGTATGTATTTTGGGAAATTTCATTTGATTTAGAGTATAAGTAAAAAAGGTTATTTGTTTCAATCAACAGATAACCTTTTAACTGGAAACTATTTATTCTTTTACGCGTTCCATGTAATTTCCGGAAGTCGTATCAATTTTGATTTTGTCGCCTTCATTGATAAACAAAGGAACATTTACTGTTGCTCCTGTTTCAACCGTGGCTGATTTTGTGGCGTTTGTGGCCGTGTTTCCTTTTATTCCCGGTTCAGCATAAGTCACTTCAAGAATGACAGAAGCTGGCATATCTACTGAAAGTGGCAAATCAGTTTCTGTGTTGATGGCAATCATCACGTTTTCACCTTCTTTCAATAAATCTGGTGAATCCAACACGTTTTTGTTTAATGATATTTGTTCAAAAGATTCTACATTCATAAAGTGAAATAAATCACCTTCTGGATATAAAAATTGAAATTTATGGTTTTCCACACGTACTTCTTCTATTTTGTGTCCTGCTGAAAAAGTGTTGTCCAAAACTTTTCCGTTAGACAAACTTTTTAGTTTTGTTCTTACGAAAGCTGGTCCTTTTCCTGGTTTCACGTGAAGAAATTCTATGATTTTATAGATGTCGTTGTTGTATTTTATACACAATCCGTTTTTTATGTCTGAAGTTGATGCCATTGTATTTGTTTATTATTATTTGTTTATCTTTTGATTATTTTTTCTTGCGGATTATGAATTTCCAGAATATCCTTTCATAATTCCTCTTGATGAATTTCTGATAAAATCCAATATCTCGTCACGCTCTGGAGTGGCCTCCATTTCAGCTTCGATGATGCCTATTGCTTGGGTTGTGTTGTAATTTTTTTGATAAAGAATTCTATAAATGTCTTGAATTTCCCTTATTTTTTCTGGGGTAAAACCTCGTCTTCTTAATCCAACGGAATTGATTCCAACAAAAGACAAAGGCTCTTTTGCCGCTTTAGTATAAGGGGGAACATCTTTTCTCAACAAGGAACCTCCTGAAATCATGGCATGATCACCCACACTTATGAATTGATGAACGGCTGACAAACCACCAATGATAGCATAATTTCCAATCGTTACATGTCCTCCTAAAAGTACTCCATTGACAATAATGGCATTATCTCCTATGTGGCAATCGTGAGCAATATGAGCAGCTGCCATGATAAGACAATTATTACCTATTAATGTTTGACCGGAAGCTATTGTTCCTCTATTGATGGTTACACATTCGCGAATGGTACAATTGTCACCAATTATGGCCAAAGAATCTTCTCCTCCAAATTTTAAATCTTGTGGAACTGCGGAGATTACTGCTCCGGGAAAAATATTGCAATTTTTTCCAATTCTTGCTCCTTCCATTATAGTTACGTTTGAACCAATCCAAGTTCCATCACCTATAATAACATTATTATGAATCGTTGTAAAAGGCTCAATTACTACATTTTTTGCAATTTTTGCGCCTGGATGAACATAAGCTAAGGGTTGATTCATCTGTAATTTTTTATTAGGCCCCAAATCTATTCCTCTTCTTTCAAGAAAAAATAGTGTGGCAGTTGATAATTATTATTTTTTGGCTATTTGTGCCATTAATTCCGCTTCGGCGACTAATTTTCCATTGGCATAAGCATTGGCTTGCATGTGGCAAATTCCTCTTCTGATTGGACTGATTAAATCACATTTAAAAGTTAAAGTATCTCCCGGCAGCACTTTATGCTTGAATTTGACATTGTCAATTTTCATAAAATAAGTCAAATAATTTTCTGGATCAGGAACGGTACTCAACACCAATATTCCGCCTGTTTGTGCCATTGCCTCGACAATGATAACACCCGGCATTACTGGAGCTCCAGGAAAATGACCTACAAAAAAACCTTCGTTCATGGTAACGTTTTTCAACCCTACAATATGACTTTCGGACATTTCTATAATTCTGTCAATAAATAAAAATGGAGGTCTGTGTGGAAGAACCGACATAATCTTATGAATGTCCATCAATGGTTCTTGATTCAAATCATAAACAGGAACGTGATTTCTTTGTTCAATTTTAATGATTTTTGCCATCTTTTTTGCAAACTGCGTGTTGACGAAATGACCTGGTTTATTGGCAATTACCTTTCCTTGAATTCTAGTTCCAATCAATGATAAATCCCCTACAACATCCAGCAATTTGTGTCTTGCGGCTTCGTTTGGATAATGCAAGGTTAGATTATCTAAAATGCCGTTTGGTTTTACGGTTATTTCGTCTTTGCCAAAAGCAACTTTCAGGCTGTTCATTGTTTTTTCGGAAATTTCCTTGTCAACATATACAATGGCATTGTTTAAGTCTCCCCCTTTTATGAGTCCATCCTCCAAGAGTGATTCCAATTCATGCAAAAAGCTGAAAGTTCTCGAATCGGCGATTTCTGTTTTGAACTCGGAAATGTTTTTCATTGTGGCATTTTGGGTTCCCAATACTTTGGTGCCAAAATCGACCATTGCAGTAACGCAGTAGTTTTCGCTTGGCATTACCATAATTTCACTTCCAGTTTCTTCGTCGGTAAATGAAATTATTTCTTTTACCACATATATTTTCCTTTTTGCTTCTTGTTCTTCAATTCCTGCTTTTTCGATAGCTTCCACAAAATATTTTGAAGAGCCATCCATGATAGGAAGTTCTGAAGCATTCAATTCAATGATAACATTGTCTAAATCACAACCAACCAATGCTGCCAAAACATGTTCCGGTGTTTGAATTTTGACACCTAGTTTTTCCAAATTAGTTCCTCTTTGGGTATTCACAACATAATTTGCATCGGCTTCAATAATGGGATGCCCTTCTAGATCTAGTCTAATAAAGGTAAAACCATTATTAATTGGCGCAGGTTTAAAAGTTATTTTCACTTCTC
>NZ_PNNA01000025.1 GCF_013823965.1 Flavobacterium sp. | reverse complement strand
GCTTAATTCGTTTAAAATGCTACATTTGTAAAATAATATCTCTTTGCAATAGATTTAGAAAATTAAATTCGTTGGTTTTATGTCAAAATTTGGAGAACTTATAAGCACGCAAGTCCCTGTGTTGATTGATTTTTACACAGATTGGAATGAATCATCTATCCTGATGCATCCTGTAATCAGGGATGTTGCCGCGGCTCTGGGCGATAAGGCAAAAGTGATTAAAATTGATGTCGATAAAAATCAAGAACTAGCCGATGCCTTGCGCATCAAGGGACTTCCCACTTTGATGATTTATAAAGAAGGTCAAATGATCTGGAGACAATCCGGTGAATTGGACGCCAATACCATCATTGGCTTGGTTCAAGAACATCTTTAATCCAATTTCTCGAAAACAAATCCTTTTTCTTGCCAATATTTCAACGCTCTAGGTAAAGTATATTCCAAGTTCGGAAATGCTTTTACGCTGTCGTGGAATACGATTATGCTTCCCGAGCTTACATTTTTTAGTACATTTTCCAAGCATTTTTCTGGAGAAATAGCAGTGTCATAATCAGCACTCAAGACATCCCACATTATTATTTTGTATCCCAATTTCCGTAGTTTTTTGGATTGCGAAAATTTTATTTTACCGTAAGGCGGACGGAAGAGTTTTGATTTTAGATTGTAGATTTTAGATTGCAGATTTGAAATCGAATCTTCACACAATTTAAAATTCTCCAGATATTCTTTAGTTGAAGTTTTCCAGCCGTTCAAATGGTTGAAGGTATGATTCCCGACGGAATGTGCATCGTTGATTACTTTTTTGAAAATTTCGGGATGTTTTTCTATGTTGTGACCAATGCAGAAAAAAGTGGCTTTGGCATTGTGCTTTTTTAATTCTTCGAGAACCCATTCCGTTATTTCGGGTATTGGACCATCGTCAAAAGTGAGGTAGATTTTGTTTTCTGTATTGGATATCGCCCAAACATGGTTTGAGAATATTTTTTTAATGAAAGCATTTGTTTTTATCCAGTAGAAACTCATAATCCAAGATTTTATTCATTAACAACAAAAAAATGTAGCGGCATTTTTCAACAGCGCTACATTTTTTATTTTCATCTTTTTATGTTTTGTTATTCTCTATCGCGACCAAAATGTTCAAAAATCTTGATGTAAGTATTGAATGGGGCCTTGTTTTTATTGTAAAATTCAATATCGCCGTTTTCCTTCATTACTAGTAACAGGCTTCTGTAACGTTCCATATCGGTAATGATGTCAATGGCAATGTCGTTTTGATCTGAAAGACCCAGTTTTCCATAATAATTAAGGTTTTCTTGGTATTTCTTTATCAATTTTTCTAGAAGCTGCTGCGCTTTTGCTTTTTCTCCCACTTGATAATATCCTTTGGTAAAAGGCTCTACCATGGCATAATAGCCAAATTTATCCAAAGGCATTTTTGTCAAGGCTAAATTGATAACGTTTTTCGCTTTGTCCAATTTTCCTTCGGCTATCAACCTATCCATTAATCTTGACAGAACAGAGCGGTAGGAAATGCTGTTTTTTCTAGTTTCTGGATCATGATAAATATTTCCGTCACTATTGCCCCAATCCCATTTCATTACGATGGAGTACATTTTGTCAGCATCAAGTCCTCCCATATCCATTGGGTTGGTGTCTTTGTCAATCTTTGTTTTTATTGGGACTAATTTATAAATCATGCCTTCTAGTTGAAGGTAGTTTTTCATCCATAAATAGTCTTCATCGTCAAAAGCGCCTGGGCTAAAATAGATGGGTCTTTTCCAATTGTTGTTGGCCAAAACGTCTAACATCATCAATCTGTTTTTGTACAATGCATTTCCCTTGATGTCAAGGTCTATATAAGGCACAATGGAGTCGTTGAATTTTGGAGAAATCACTTTATTCTTGATAATGACATTTTTGTCAATAGGAATCCTGATTTTATTGGTTGGAAAAAAATGGATGGTTTGTCCATTTTGCATTTCTACCGTAGATTGTGGATTTTTGATAAAATTGATAAAATCTTTGATGTCCCAACGGCTTTCCGTTTTTGGGATATGAGCCACATAATCTAATTTGTCACCCACATATTCATTGTGTGTAAATGAAATAGGCAACGGATTTGATTCGTAGGTTTTGGTTTTCATTTGGTCAATATACCAATCGGTCATAAACAGGCTCGTGTTTACAATTTTGACATCGGTTCTCACATGTTCAATTTCTTGTGCATACCAAAGCGGGAAGGTGTCGTTGTCGCCAATGGTGTATAAGATGGCATTTGGGTCACATGAGTTTAAATAGGCTTTTGCCAATGCTGTTGCAGTATATTTTCCTGAACGATCGTGGTCGTCCCAGTTTTGGCAAGCCATAATAACGGGAACTGCCAATAAAGAGGCGGCAATAATTACGGGTCCTGCTATTTTTGGCGCCAAGTATTTTTGGAAACTTTCATAAAGAGCATAAACTCCAAAGCCTATCCAAATGGCAAACACATAAAAAGAACCCACCAAGGCATAATCTCTTTCTCGAGGCTCAAATGGTCTTTCGTTGAGGTAAATTTTTAGGGCAATTCCCAAAAACAGGAATAAAACAAGAAGCACGTAGAAACTTTTTCGATCCTTGGATGCGTGATACATTAAACCAATTATTCCTAATATAAAAGGTAAAAAGAAATACACATTTCGACCTTTGTTATTCAATACGTCCGAAGGCAAGTTTTCCTGTGAACCCAAGTGCAATTTGTCTATAAAAGGAATGCCGCTAAGCCAATTTCCGTCTTGATAGTCATATCTTCCTTGAACATCATTTTGACGTCCAACAAAGTTCCACATTAAATACCTGAAGTACATATAGCCAAATTGGTATTCAACCATAAATCTCAAATTGTCTGCCGTTGCAGGTTTTTCCACGATTAAATAATCACCGTAACTCTTCAGGAATTTTACATAACCATCATTGTCAATTTGTTTCTGGGCGTAAGCTTGTCTAAATTCGCTTACGATTTTTTCTATTTCACCCTTCAGTTGGGCTATGGCTTTGTTGTAATCTTCCTCTGAAAGTTGGCTTGGATCAATTCCGTATTTCTGTAAATCATCTTCATACGGATAATCAGGATTTAATCTAAACGCTGGTGGATTGGTAAAATTGATGTAATTCGCAATATGATCGCTGCTCCAAAGTCTAGGTAAAATAGTTTTTTGATTGTCGTCGCTATTTTGTTCGGCATTTTTGTAGTTGTTTACAATAACATACTTTCCGGTCTTGTAATCTCTCTCATAGTTGGGAGCCTTATCTAAATAGGGATTGTTTTTGTCTAAACCTGCAAAAGCTTCTGTGTATTGTGGGCCGTAAAACAAAGGATTTGAACCGTATTGCTCCCTGTTGTAATAGGCTAAAACTTCACGGGCATCCGAGGGTTTGTTCTCGTTAATTACCGTATTTGCATTGGCACGAATAGGCAACATCATCCAGCTGGAGAAACCTATCAAAATAAACAGAATGCATAAAATTAGGGTGTTGTAGTTTACATGTCCTTTTTGATGTGTGTATTTTAAACCAAAATAAAAGAAGGCAATTAGAAGTAAAACGACAAAAATGGTTCCCGAGTTAAAAGGCATTCCTAAACTATTGACCATAAAAACTTCGGTTTTACCAAAGAAAGCCATGGTTAGGGGCAGTAATAATTTAAAAATAAAAAGTAATATGGCTATTACGACAACATTGGCAACGATGAAGTTTTTGACGGTAACCTCTTTATAATGCTTGAAATAATAAATAAAACCAATTGCAGGAATGGTTAACAAGGCCATAAAATGAACCCCAAATGTAAGTCCAACTACCAATGATATAATCAATAACCATTTATTGCCTCTTGGCGAATCCATGTCTTGTTCCCATCGTAAGCCCAGCCAAAAAAGCAAGGCGATAAACAAGGAGGCCATCGCATAAACTTCGGCTTCAACGGCACTGGCCCAAAAACTATCTGAAAAAGTATAAGCCAAGGCGCCCACAAAAGAACTGCCAAGAATTACTATGGAATTGTTTTTGTTGACCTCGGCATACTGCGAGATTATTTTTTTCAAGATCATCGATGATGACCAAAACATAAATAAAATCGTAAACGCACTCGAAAAAACAGACATCATGTTTACCATCAAGGCAATATATTTGTCATCGGTGGCAAACATCGCAAAAAATGCGCCCATCATTTGGAATAATGGAGCTCCCGGCGGATGTCCTACTTCAAGTTTTGCCGATGTGGCAATGTATTCGCCGCAATCCCAAAAACTCATTGTGGGTTCAACAGTGAGTGTGTATGTCATCAAAGCGATTACAAATACACACCAACCTGTAATTGTATTCCATTTATTGAAATTGAATGTTGCCATATTTATATGCTAAAATTTAGTTTAATTTTAAAACACAAAGAAAATGTTTTTTTACTTAAAGACACGAGCAATTTAGTAAATTTCCAAAAAACAAATAAGGCTTAAACGGCATATTGATTTTTGGTGTAATTTAGAGGGTTAAATAGTGGGTAAATTTTTTTTTGATAAAAAGAGGTTAAAAATTTGTACAAATTAAAATTTGTATTAAATTTGCACTCGCTTAACAGCAATGGAATTGGTCTATGGTGTAATGGTAACACAACTGTTTTTGGTGCAGTCTTTCAAGGTTCGAGTCCTTGTAGACCAAC
>NZ_PNNA01000050.1 GCF_013823965.1 Flavobacterium sp. | reverse complement strand
GCCAACAACGATGACTATTGTCGTGAACCCGATTGCGGCGACTTTCACTCCAGTGTCTCCGATTTGTTCTGGTGATGCTCTAGCTCCTTTGCCTACGACTTCCACTAATGGAGTGACAGGAACTTGGTCGCCGGCCATAAACAACACGGCAACAACAACCTATACTTTTACGCCAACTGCCGGTCAATGTGCCGTGACGCCTGTAACTATGACTATTGTCGTGAACCCGATTGCGGCGACTTTTACTCCAATTGCTCCGATTTGTTCAGGAGAAGTTTTGGATCCTTTGCCAACGACTTCCACTAACGGAGTTACGGGAACTTGGTCGCCTGCCATAAATAACACGACAACAACAACCTACACTTTTGCACCAACTGCAGGTCAATGTGCCGTGACACCTGCAACTATGACTATTGTCGTGAATCAAAATGTTACACCAACTTTTACTGCAATCGATCCTATTTGTTCGGGTTCGGCTAGTCCAGTTTTACCTACAACATCAAATAATTCAATTATAGGGACTTGGAATCCTGCAACAGTAAGCAATACCGCTTCGGCTACTTATACTTTCACGCCAACTGCCGGGCAATGTGCATTACCAACAACTTTGGATGTTACAATAAATCCGAAAATTATTCCTTTGTTTGATCCAACAGCTGATGTTTGTTATGGTGCTGCCGCACCAAGTTTGCCTACAACTTCCAATAACGGAATTACAGGAATCTGGAATCCGGCGACTGTGAGCAATACCGCTTCTGGAACATATACTTTTACACCAAGCACTGGTATTTGTGCCACAACTGCAACTTTAACCATAAATGTAAACACAATTATACCCAGCTTTAATACTGTTGCTCCAATTTGTGCAAACGCCACGGCACCAGTATTAGCAACAACTTCCACAAATGGAATTACCGGAAGCTGGAATCCAACAACCGTAAGCTATACAGCTTCCGGAACTTATACTTTTACTCCTGATGATGGACAATGTGCAACGACTGCAACACTAGATGTAACAGTTAATCCAATTCTTACTCCAAGTTTTACAGCCATTGCACCAATATGTTCGGGAGCAACAAGCCCGGTTTTACCACTTACATCAAACAATGGAATTACTGGAACTTGGAATCCTGCAACAGTAAGCAATACCTCTTCTGAAACATATACTTTCACGCCAAATGTTGGAGAATGTGCAACTGAAACAACTTTGAATGTAACCGTTAATCCGATTGTCACTCCAACTTTTACCGCTATTGCTCCTATATGTTCTGGTTCGACAAGACCTGTTTTGTCTACAACATCAAATAATTCAATTACCGGAACTTGGAATCCTGCAACAGTAAGCAATACCGCTTCTGGAACATATACTTTCACGCCAACTGCAGGTCAGTGTTCTCTGGCAACCAGTTTGGACATTGTGGTTTATCAATCTCCAACTGATATTGTTTTCTCTTCAACCGATGTTGTCAATGGCAACCCAGATGGAATTATCGAAATCACCGGCGTGACCAGTGGAGTTGCTCCTTTTCAATATCGCATCAACAATGGATCATTTACATCAAATACTACTTATGCTAACCTTCTTCCGGAGGATTACACCATTACCGTAAGAGATTCAAATGGTTGTGAATTCAACAAGACGGCAAAAATAAATTCACTTTGTGTATTTCCTAATGCCATAACTCCCAATAATGACACGTACAACGACACTTTTAACCTCAAAGGCTGTAATGTGGTTAGACTCGAATTGTACAATAGATATGGGGTGAAAGTAAATAGATACAACAATTATTCTGACCAATGGGATGGAACTAACGACAATGGAAAATCCCTCCCAGATGGAACTTATTTTTATGTCGCCGAAAAATCAGATGGAACATCAAAATCAGGTTGGGTATTTGTGACCAGATAGTTTAAATTAAAAAAGCTCCTAAGGAGCTTTTTTAATTTAAATGAAGTTTGAAGAATCTAAGTTTTAATGTTTTTAAACTTAATTAAAAAATAGTGTCGATTTAAAATTATCGATTTAGCCACCAAATACTGGCATTCAAAACAGCTGCAAAACTTACCCAAAGCAAGTATGGAATCAATAAATAACCTGCAATTTTATTGATTTTCAAAAATTTAACATGGGTTTCATAAATCATCAACCACAATATTATAATTTCTAAACCGGCCAACATTGGGTTTTTCAAACCAAAAAACAAATACGACCACAAAGCATTTAAAGCCAGTTGAACGGCAAAGAAAACCAAGGCATTTTTAACCGTTTCTTTTTCCTGTTCCATTCGGTTCCAAACCAGTCCTGCAGCCACACCCATCATCACGTAAAACATGCTCCAAACAGGCGCAAAAATCCAGTTGGGCGGATTAAAACTCGGTTTTACCAATGTGGGATACCAAGTAGTAATTGCTGAACGAGTTACCATACCAGAAAAATAGCCAACCACCAAACAAGTGACCACAACAACCAGAATTTTAGAAATTTTATTCATGTTATTTTTTTTCAAAATTAATAAAAAACTTTGACCAATTCCACAAATAAAGAAATCAGTATCTTTGCAGAAATTTTTTAATTGATGTTTTCAGCAAACGATTTTATTCCAGCCAAATATTCTCATTCCATAGAAAGTGGAAATTTCTCTTGGAGTTCGCCCAGCAACATAGCTTTGGTGAAATATTGGGGCAAAAAAGACAAACAAATTCCGGCAAATCCTTCGGTGAGTTTTACCTTGAATAATTGCAAGACGATTACAAAATTGGCTTTCGCCAAAAAAGAAAATCAAAATTCTTTTTCTTTCGACCTGCTTTTTGAAGGAAAACCCAAAGAAGATTTCAAACCAAAAATCCAGCAATTTTTCGAAAGAGTCTTGGTTTATTTGCCTTTTTTGAAAGACTATCATTTTACCATTGACACCCAAAACACGTTTCCGCACAGTTCAGGAATTGCCTCATCGGCTTCGGGAATGGCGGCTTTGTCGATGAATTTGATGAGTTTGGAAAAAGCTTTAAATCCAGATATGACCGAAGATTACTTTTATCAAAAAGCCTCTTTCTTGGCCCGATTGGGTTCCGGAAGTGCTTGCCGAAGCGTGAAAGGCAAAGTGGTCGTTTGGGGAGAGCATAAAAATATTCAAGGAAGTTCGAATTTGTTTGGAGTAGAATTTCCGAATGCCATTCACGAGAATTTCCAGAATTTTCAAGACACGATTTTGTTGGTGGACAAAGGCGAAAAACAAGTTTCGAGTTCCGTGGGACACAATTTGATGAACGACCACCCCTTTGCCGAAAGGCGATTTGAACAAGCTCACGAAAACTTGGACAAATTAATCAACGTTTTCGAAAGCGGAAATTTGGATGAATTCATAACAATAGTCGAAAGCGAAGCCTTGACATTGCATTCGATGATGATGACTTCGATACCGTATTTTATTTTAATGAAACCCAACACACTGGAAATCATCAACGCAATTTGGAAATATCGCAACGACACGAAAACCCCAGTTTGTTTCACGCTAGATGCCGGCGCAAATGTCCATATTTTGTACCCAGAAAATACCAAAGAAAAAGTTTTGCAATTTATTAAGGACGAATTAGTTGGCTATTGTCAAAATGGTCAGTACATTTGTGACGAAATTGGAATTGGAAGTCAATTGATAATTGATAATTGATAATTGATAATTGGTCATTATGGAAAAGAAGAATATTATCAAAACAATTATTACGTTCCGGAACATCCATAGGCGCAAATGTCAGAGAAGCGGAACACGCCCAAAGTAAAGCGGATTTCATCCATAAACTATCTATTTCATTAAAAGAAGCCAATGAAACAGAATATTGGTTAGATTTATTGTTTGAAACAAAATTTCTTACGGAAGAAGAATTTCAAAGTATAAAATACAAAATAATAGAATTATTAAAATTATTGACCAGTATAATTAATACTTCTAAAAACAAATAATTATCAATTACGAATTATCAATTGTGAACTGTTAATTATCAATTAATTTATGAAAGGACCTTTATTTTACTCAAAAATATTACTCTTTGGAGAATACGGAATCATTCGTGACTCGAAAGGTTTATCTATTCCATACAATTTTTACAATGGCGCGCTGAAAAGAGAAGAAAATCCATCAGCAGAAGCCATAAAATCCAACGAAAATTTGAAACGTTTTGTTTCTTATTTGGAAAACCTGCAAACTGAACAACCCGAATTGGTCACTTTCGATTTGGTTACCCTAAAAAATGACGTTGCAACCGGAATGTTCTTTGATTCCAGCATTCCACAAGGTTATGGAGTGGGAAGCAGCGGTGCCTTGGTTGCGGCCATTTACGACAAATACGCCCAAAATAAAATCACGGTTCTAGAAAATTTGACTCGTGAAAAATTATTGCAACTCAAAACTGTTTTCGGACAAATGGAATCATTTTTCCACGGAAAAAGTTCTGGTTTGGACCCTTTAAACAGTTATTTGAGCATTCCCATTTTAATCAATTCCAAAGACAATATCGAGGCAACCGGGATTCCAACCCAAAGTTTGGAAGGCAACGGAGCCGTATTTTTGATCGATTCAGGAATTGTGGGCGAAACCGCTCCAATGGTCAATATTTTTATGGAAAATTTGAAAGATCAAGGCTTCCGAAAAATGTTGAAAGACCAATTCATCAAACACACCGATGCTTGCGTCGAAAATTTT
>NZ_PNNA01000010.1 GCF_013823965.1 Flavobacterium sp. | reverse complement strand
GGTCAAAGAATACCTGAAAATCATTCTCGTTGCTCCTAAAAATGATGCGTATCGCAACATTCTCGCCATCACGTTTACCAACAAAGCGGTACACGAAATGAAAAGCAGAATCGTGGGCAGTTTGTCTGAATTTGCCAAAGACGAACCTAGCGAAAAAGCCTTGGGTTTAATGCAGGATTTGGCAAAAGAAACGAAACTTTCCATCATTCAAATCAAGACCAAGTCGCAGCAAATCATCAAGCACATCATTCACAATTATGCCGCTTTTGATATTTCGACCATCGACAAATTTACCCACAAAGTCATTCGAGCTTTTGCCCACGATTTAGGATTGCCAATGACTTTTGAGGTGACTTTGGACACGGAAAATTTGCTCATAGAAGCTGTCGATGCCCTAATTGCGCAAGCCGGGGAAGATGAAATTTTAACCAAATTGCTCGTCGATTTCACGATGGAAAAAACCGACGACGACAAATCTTGGGATATTTCCCGTGAAATTCTCGAAACAGGTCGTTTGGTGCTCAATGAAAACAATCGAAATGAAATCACCCATTTTCAAGATAAATCCATCACCGAATTTGTCGAAATTAAAAAGAAATTGGCCGAAGCCTGCAAAGTTTTAGAAAAAGAAAACACCGAATTAGCCGAAAACGCTCTGTCGTTAATTGAAAAAAACGGAATTGATTTGAAATCATTTTCAAGAGGAACATTTCCCAATCATCTTCAAAGCATAGTGGATGGAAAATTCAATCCCAAAAACAAAATGTTTCGTGAATTTGAGGATATTTCCATCAACAAAACCGCCAAAGACCGAGCCATTATCGAAAATATTATTCCGGAATTGTTGCAAATTCTTGATGCTGTTTACAAGAACTTTGAAAAGCGGGATTTTTACAAAGCCTTCCTAAAAAACATTACGCCATTATCGTTGTTGAACACCGTCAGCAATGAATTGGCCAAAATTCAGGAAGAACAAAACGTGCTTTCCATTTCGGAATTCAATGCCATAATTCATCGGGAAATCCAAAATCAACCCGCACCTTTTATTTACGAACGATTGGGCGAACGGTATCGTCATTTTTTCATCGACGAATTTCAGGACACTTCCGAAATGCAGTGGCAAAACTTGATTCCGCTAATTGACAACGCAACTTCGAGTGAAATCGACGGCGAAAAAGGAACCTTGATGATTGTGGGTGACCCAAAACAATCCATTTACCGTTGGCGTGGCGGAAAAGCCGAGCAGTTTATTGAGTTAAGTAAAGACCAAAATCCGTTCAATAATCCTGAAAAAGTTTTAGAACATTTAGACAAAAATTATCGTTCGTATTCACAAATAATCGAATTCAACAACGACTTTTTCCAATTGTTGTCCAATGAATTCGAACATTTAGATTACAAAGATTTATACGAAAACCACAGCCATCAAAAAAGCAATAACAAAACGGGTGGTTACGTGAATATTTCCTTTATTCCAAAAATAGAAGAAAGCGAAGACGAGGAAGAAGCATTGGATGAAACCGAATTGTATTTGTTGGCCACTTTGAACACGATTCAAAAAGTAAAAAAACAAGGTTTCGAATACAAAGACATTGTTATTTTGACCCGAAAACGCAGTCACGGAATTGCGGTGGCCAATTATTTGACCGAACAAGGAATTCCGCTGTTGTCCTCCGAGACTTTGATGATTCAAAACGCCACCGAAGTTCGATTTATCATCCATTTGTTGAAATACTTGAAAAACAACTCCGATTTGGAAGCCAAAGCCCATTTCCTTCATTATGTTGCCGAAAAAATCCAGGATCAACTGCCGATACACGATTTCATTGCACAAGGAATGGACAAAAAAAAGGAAGCCGAATTTGAAACTTGGTTGACGACTTTTGATATTTCGCTTTCGTTTCAGGATATTCGGAAAAAGTCGCTTTATGAATCGGTGGAGCTTATTGTTAGTAAATTCCTCCTCCCAGCCTCCTCCAAAGGAGGAGGAGCCGAAACTAAAAAGTTGGGGTATATGACTGGTGGAAATTATGCTCATTTGTTGATAGAAAAAGCTCAGGAAAAGAGAAAAAATCCGACGGTTGCCGAAAAAACTTTATGCTCAGAATTGAGGTCACAAGTTTTAGGTCACAAATTTAGACAACAGCATTTGATCGATGATTTTATAGTTGATTTTGTTTGTTTGTCAAGAAAATTAATAATTGAAGTCGATGGAGAATATCATTTTACCGAAGAACAAATTCAATTAGACAAAGAACGAACAGCAGTTCTGAATGAATTAGGATATAAAGTAATTCGATTTACAAACAATGAAGTTTTAACCAATATTCATAATGTTTTAAATAAAATACAACTAGAATTAAACAAACAGGAACAACTTCAAAATTTCAATTTGTCGGTTTCGTCTCCCTCCCCTTCGGGGAGGGCTGGGGAGGGGAATGCATACGTTCAATATTTTCTCGATATTGTTCTAGAGCGAGATGTACGCAACCAAGCTGGTATTTCGGACTTTTTGAATTTTTGGGATAAAAATTCAGAGAAATTCAGCATTCCCTCGCCCGAGGGCAACAATGCGGTTCGAATTATGACCATCCATAAATCGAAAGGATTGGAGTTTCCTGTGGTGATTTTTCCTTTTGCCGAAGAAGATTACAGTCGAAGCCCGAAAGACAAATTGTGGATTAATGCAGAAGCAGAGGATTTTGGGTTGTCTAAAGTTTTAATTGACAACAGCAAGGCAGTTGAAGGTTTTGGCGAGCAAGCAAAACGGGTTTACGACCAGAAATCGCAAGAAGAATTGTTGGACAATATCAATGTTTTGTATGTGGCATTAACGCGTGCGGAAGAACAGTTGTACATTATTTCTCAATATTTGGAACCAAGAAAAGACGGGGAGTATCCTAGTAATATGGCTTCTTTCTTTATTAAATATTTGGTAAACGAACACGTCTTTGACGAAGATAAATTGGAATACGAATTTGGGAATCCGCTTAAATTGTCAACAGAAAAAAAACATGTCGACACGACGAAAACAATCCCGATTGTTCGTGAAATTTTGAACCCAAAAAACATTAAAATCGCTCAACGAGAAGCCTTGATGTGGGGAACTCATCAGCAGGAAGCCATAGAACACGGCAATGTGGTTCACGAGATTTTGTCTTTGGTGAAAATTAAAAACGATATCGATTTGGCCATTACAAAAGCCGTCGAAAGCGGATTAATTACCGTGAATCAAAAAGAATTGGTTCGCAAAACGATTCGGGAAATTGTCAATCATTCGGAACTTTCAAGTTATTTTGATGAAGGAAATGAAGTGTTGAATGAGCAAACCATCATTCAAAAAGAAGGAAAAACCATCAAGCCAGACCGAATGGTTTTGACTAAAAACAAGGAAGTTTATTTATTGGATTACAAAACAGGGACACATAATCCTAAATATCAATTACAATTGGAAAATTATCAAAACGCGATTGAATTGATGGGTTATAAAGTCGTAAAAAAGGCAATTATTTACATAGGGGAACAAATCAATGTGGTAAATTTGTAGAAAACTTTGAGCAATTGTACCTTCGTGTCAAGAACTCAAATATCAAACATAAAAAACAAAAAAATGTACGGTAAAATAAAAGAATATTTGCAAACTGAATTGCAAACCATCGAAGACAACGGGATTTTCAAAAAAGAAAGAATCATCACTTCTCCCCAAGGAGCAGAAATTACCGTTAATGGAGAAACGGTCTTGAATTTTTGTGCCAATAATTATTTGGGACTATCATCGCACCCTGAAGTAATCCAGGCGGCAAAAGACACGATGGACACCCATGGTTTCGGGATGTCGTCCGTTCGTTTTATTTGTGGAACACAGGATATTCACAAAACATTGGAAAAAAAGATTTCGGATTTCTACGGAACCGAAGACACGATTTTATACGCTGCCGCTTTTGATGCCAATGGAGGGGTTTTCGAGCCTTTATTGAATGAAAATGATGCCATAATTTCGGATAGTTTGAACCACGCATCCATAATTGACGGAGTTCGATTGTGTAAAGCGGCTCGGTATCGCTATGAAAACAGCAATATGGAAGATTTGGAGCAACAATTAATAAAAGCTAATGAATCTGGAGCTCGTTTCAAATTGATTGTTACAGATGGTGTTTTTTCCATGGATGGAGTTGTTGCTCCATTGGACAAAATTTGCGATTTAGCCGACAAATATGATGCAATGGTCATGGTTGATGAGTGTCATGCTGCTGGATTTATAGGCGCCACAGGAAAAGGAACACTCGAGGCAAAAGGCGTAATGGGAAGAGTCGACATAATCACGGGAACATTAGGAAAAGCGCTTGGCGGAGCAATGGGAGGTTATACAACGGCCAAAAAAGAAATCATTGAATTGTTGCGTCAACGATCCAGGCCTTATTTGTTTTCAAATTCACTGGCGCCAGCAATCGTTGGAGCTTCAATCAAGGTTTTCGAATTGTTGGAAAAAGACACTGTCCTGAGAGATAAACTGGAATGGAACACGAATTATTTCAAGGCAGGAATGAAAAAAGCAGGTTTTGACATCATTGACGGAGACTCTGCCATTGTTCCTGTAATGCTTTATGATGCAAAATTGGCCCAAACAATGGCGAATGAACTTTTAAAGGAAGGAATTTATGTCATAGGCTTCTTTTTCCCAGTTGTGCCAAAGGATAAAGCCCGAATTAGGGTTCAATTATCAGCTTCACACACAAGGGAACATCTCGATAGGGCAATAGACGCTTTTATTCAAGTTGGAACTAATCTAAATGTTGTATAAATCACGCTTTTATTAGCTTTTTGTGTGTTTTTATTTTGTAGTTAAAAAATTACGTATTACTTTTGTTTAAAATTAACTAAATTGTAATTAAACAAATTTAAGTATGAAACATCTTAACAAAC
>NZ_PNNA01000018.1 GCF_013823965.1 Flavobacterium sp. | reverse complement strand
AGCTAATTTATAAAATAAATTTCACAAAGAGGTCGCAATGTTATTTATTATCACTTTTTATTCTTTTTTTTGCAGGATTGAAATCTGTTAGAATATGAAAAAAATTGTAATTTTTGCTTCTGGATCGGGGACTAATGCTGAAAATATTATAAAACATTTTAAAAGTACAAATACAGCGACGGTCGTTTCTGTTTTTACAAACAACCCAAAGGCCTATGTAATTGAAAGGGCCAAAAATCTTCAAGTTCCAATAGAAATTTTTACCAAAGACGAATTAAATAGTAATAAAATACTACAAAAATTAAATGTATTTCAGCCAGATTTGATAGTTTTAGCCGGATTTTTACTAAAATTTCCCGAAAATATAATAGCCCAATATCAGGATAAAATAATAAACGTGCATCCAGCCTTATTACCAAAATATGGTGGAAAAGGAATGTACGGAAGCAATGTTCATAAAGCCGTTGTCGAAAACAAGGAAAAAGAAACCGGAATTACCATTCATTATGTCAATGAAAATTATGACGAAGGAAACATTGTTTTTCAGAAAAAAGTAACCGTTTTGGTTACTGACACCCCAGAAGTGGTGGCGGAAAAAATACACGAACTGGAACAAAAACATTTTCCATCTGTAATTGAACAAATTCTAAAATAACTTAATGTAACCCTGAGTGAATTGATGGGCTAACTCCCAACTTCCCACTTCTAACTTCCCACTTCTAACTTTGAATCACGACGTGCATATATACACAGACGGCGCCGCCAAGGGTAATCCTGGGCGAGGTGGTTATGGCGTGGTGATGGAATTGGTGGGGACTCCGCATAAAAAAGAATTTTACGAAGGCTTTCGTCATACCACTAATAATAGAATGGAATTGTTGGCCGTAATCGTTGGTCTCGAAAAACTGAAAAACCCCAATATGAAAGTGTTGATCGTTTCGGATTCTAAATATGTGGTGGATTCTGTTTTGGAAAAATGGGTTTTTGGCTGGGAGAAAAAAGGTTTTGCCGGAAAGAAAAATCCTGATTTATGGAAACGCTTTCTTGTGGTTTACCGCAAACACCAAGTCGATTTCAAATGGATTAAAGGACACAACAACCATCCCCAAAACGAACGCTGCGATGAATTGGCTGTTTTTGCATCGAGCCAAAAAGAGCTTTCTGTCGATGCTTTTTATGAGAAAGAGGAGGCCAAACTTTTATGAAAACTTTGAGAGCATCAACCTTTGCAACTCTAAAACTTATAAACTATCTTTGGCGCTTAATTCGAAACTCATCAAATGAATAAATTATTGATTGTTGGAACAGTTGCTTTCGACGCTATTGAAACTCCTTTTGGGAAAACAGATAAAATCCTTGGTGGTGCAGGAACTTACATAGGACTTTCGGCTTCTAATTTTAATCTTCAATCTGCTATTGTTTCTGTAGTTGGTGATGATTTTCCACAAGAATATTTAGATTTATTGACCGATAGAAACATAGATATTTCAGGTCTTGAAGTAGTCAAAGGTGGAAAAACCTTCTTTTGGAGTGGTTTGTATCACAACGATTTGAATTCTAGAGACACTTTGGCAACCGAGTTGAATGTCTTGGCTGATTTTCAACCAAAAGTTCCCCAAAATTTTAAAACTGCCGATGTGGTAATGCTAGGAAACTTGCATCCATTAGTACAAAGCAGCGTTTTGGATCAAATGGACGTTAAGCCTAAATTAGTGGTTTTAGACACCATGAATTTCTGGATGGATTGTGCTTTGCCTGAATTATTGGATGTTATCAAACGCGTAGATGTAATTACCATCAATGATGAAGAAGCAAGACAACTTTCGGGAGAATATTCTTTGGTAAAAGCGGCAGTAAAAATTCACGCCATGGGACCAAAATACGTGGTTATCAAAAAAGGAGAACACGGTGCTTTGTTGTTTCACGACCACCAAATATTCTTTGCTCCGGCATTGCCATTGGAAGAAGTTTTTGATCCAACTGGTGCTGGAGACACATTTGCAGGAGGATTTGCAGGATATTTAACGCAAAGTGAAAACATATCATTCGAAAATATGAAAAATGCCATTATTTACGGTTCAAATTTAGCGTCATTTTGTGTCGAAAAATTTGGAACGGAGCGAATGGTTGGTCTTGAAAAAGAAGAAGTGGTGTCGAGATTGAAACAATTCAAGTCATTGACCCAGTTTGACATAGAGATATAACGAAAAATATGTAAGCCTCGAAAACGGGGCTTTTTTTGTTTAATGTTAAAACATAAATTTTTTAAATCATCGAGTAATTTTGTAAATTAAAACTTAATTACTTCAGGATTCAAAGTCGGACAATTTATTTGTCAAATAATACAACTAACTACAAATTACAACAACACAATGAGCGACGCAATTAAACACGAATGTGGCATTGCCCTTTTACGATTAAAAAAACCGTTAGAATTCTACAAAGAAAAATACGGTTCGGCTTTCTACGGAATACAAAAAATGTATCTCCTCATGGAAAAGCAACACAATCGCGGGCAGGATGGAGCGGGATTTGCAAGCATAAAACTAGACGTAGAACCAGGAGAACGTTACATTAGTCGGGTGCGTTCGAATGATGCGCAGCCTATTCAGCACGTATTCGCCCAGATAAACGACAGAATAAACGAGGAATTGACCTCACACCCAGAATATCTGGAAAGTGTGGCGTTGCAAAAAAGTAAAATCCCGTATTTGGGAGAATTGTTTTTGGGACACGTACGTTATGGAACCTTTGGAAAAAACAGCATCGAAAGTGTTCATCCATTTTTACGTCAAAATAACTGGATGCATCGAAACCTGATTTTGGCCGGAAATTTCAACATGACCAATGTAAAAGAACTTTTTCAGAGTCTTGTTGATTTAGGACAGCATCCAAAAGAAATGGCCGACACCGTAACGGTAATGGAAAAAATTGGACACTTTTTGGACGATGCAGTAACTGATTTGTATCAAGAATGCAAAAACAACGGCTTGACAAAAAGAGAAGCATCGCCTGTAATCGCCGAAAAATTAGACGTGGCGAAGATTTTGACCAGAGCTTCCAAAAATTTGGATGGTGGTTATGCCATGGCAGGGCTTTTGGGTCATGGAGATGCTTTTGTATTTAGGGATCCAGCAGGAATTAGACCGGCTTATTTTTATGAAGATGACGAAATTGTGGTAGTGGCTTCAGAACGTCCGGTTATTCAAACGGTTTTTAATGTGGATTTCGAAAAAGTGCAAGAACTGCAACCTGGAAACGCCTTAATTATCAAGAAAAACGGAATGGTAACCGAGCAAGAAATTCTTCCTGCCACTGTAAAAAAAGCCTGCTCTTTCGAAAGAATTTATTTTTCTCGTGGCAGTGATGCCGAAATATACCAAGAAAGAAAAAACTTGGGAAAACTTATTCTTCCAGCAGTTTTAGATTCAATTGATGAAGATACTGACAACACGGTTTTCTCTTATATTCCAAATACTGCCGAAACTTCTTTCTACGGAATGGTCGAAGCAGCCCAGGATTTCTTGAATCAAAGGAAAAATAATTACATTCTTGAAAACAGGAAAAAATTAACCAAAGAAAAACTTGAGGAGATTCTTTCTGTAAAAATCAGAACCGAGAAAGTTGCCATAAAAGATGCAAAATTGCGAACTTTCATTACGGAAGACAGCAGTCGCGATGATTTGGTCGCCCACGTTTATGATGTTACTTACGGCGTGATAAAACCGACAGATAATTTGGTAATCATAGACGACAGCATTGTGCGCGGAACAACACTCAAAATGAGCATCATCAAAATGATGGATCGTTTGAAACCAAAAAGCATTGTTGTGGTTTCATCGGCGCCACAAATTCGTTATCCGGATTGTTATGGAATTGACATGGCAAAACTTGAAGGATTGGTGGCTTTTCAAGCGGCATTGGAACTGCTTAAAGAAAGGAATTTATATCACATTGTTGCCGAGGTTTATGCCAAATGCAAAGAGCAAGAGAATTTGAAAGACCATGAAGTCGTTAATTTTGTGACCGAAATCTATGCGCCATTCCAGCCACAGGAAATTTCAGATAAAATAGCGCAACTTTTAAGTTCGCCAGAAATCAAAGCCGAAGTGAAGATTATTTTTCAAACAGTGGAGAATTTACACATCGCCTGCCCCAAAAATTTAGGTGATTGGTATTTCACGGGTGATTATCCAACTCCTGGAGGGAATCGCGTTGTAAATAAGGCGTTTATGAACTTTTATGAGGGTAAAAATGCAAGGGCATACTAAAAAACGTATCGATTAAGTATTTTGTCGATTATTATTGCATTTTGTCTAATTTATTTGTTCAAAGTGCATTGTGATTATATCTTTACGTCACCATAATATTAGTAGGTTAAGTTTATGGTAGATTTGGGGCAAAAAGGGTGAAAGCAATTTCACCTTTTTTATTGGAATAAAGTCAAGGGAGAAAGAACATAGATAATAGACTTTTAGATAAAAGACAAAAAAACAGACGAACAAACTTTTCAGTCTATTCGTCCATTATCTAAAAGTCTTTTTTTATTAAAAGATTATTTCGCCGCAGCGTATCTTTTAGAAACTTCATCCCAGTTAATCACATTAAAGAAAGCTTCAATATAATCCGGTCTTCTGTTTTGATAGTTCAAGTAGTAAGCGTGTTCCCAAACATCCATTCCAAGGATTGGGGTTCCGCCACAACCTACACCAGGCATTAAAGTATTGTCTTGATTTGGTGTTCCGCAAACTTCTAATTTTCCGTCTTTTACACAAAGCCAAGCCCATCCTGAACCAAATTGAGTAGCTCCAGCTTTTGCGAAAGCAGCTTTAAAAGCGTCGAAAGAACCAAAAGCACTTTCAATTCCTGCCAATAATTCACCTGTTGGCAATCCACCACCGTTTGGAGACATAATTGTCCAAAACAAACTATGATTGAAATGGCCACCGCCGTTGTTACGAACAGCCATATTTTTCATGTCAAGATTTGTCAAAATAGCCTCGATACTTTTACCTTCCAAGTCAGTTCCTGCAATGGCAGCATTAACGTTAGTGATATAAGCATTATGATGTTTTGTGTGATGGATTTCCATCGTGCGTGCATCAATATGTGGTTCCAATGCGTCATACGCATACGGTAATTGTGGTAATTCAAAAGCCATAATATAGTTGTTTAAATGATTTATAAATATTTTATTCAAAATTAAACAATTAACTTTGGAATTGGAAATTCTATTTCGTTATAGTTTTATTAAATAAATTGATAGTG
>NZ_PNNA01000106.1 GCF_013823965.1 Flavobacterium sp. | reverse complement strand
GACCGATCACGCTTGGTGCGAGCAAAAAGCCGCCACCAACATCATTACCATCATCACTTACAACTCGGAACACGAAGAATTGGTCACGGATTTACTGGAAATTGCCAAAGAAGAATTGGAGCATTTTCAATTGGTTCACAACATCATCAAGGAACGTGGATTGAAATTGGGAAGAGAAAGAAAAGACCATTACGTGAACGAACTTTTCAAATTTATGAAAAAAGACGGAAGCAGAAATGACGCTTTTGTAGATAGATTATTATTCTCAGCAATGATTGAAGCCAGAAGTTGTGAACGTTTCAAAGTGTTGTCTCAAAATATTGAAGACAAAGAATTGGCCGAGTTTTACAGAAAGTTAATGATAAGCGAAGCGGGACATTACACTACTTTTTTAGCTTTTGCCAGAAAATATTCCGAGAAAGTTGACGTTGATAAAAGATGGGCTGAATGGTTGGATTTTGAAGGCAAACTGATTACCAACTACGGAAAAAGCGAAACCGTTCACGGCTAAAAATACTTGTTGCTTTAAAGTCAAAAAAGGAAACGATACTAGTGTGAATACTTGGTATCGTTTCCTTTTTTGCATCAATACAATTTTGAATTCCTTCAAATTTATTCAACAAAGAAATTGGGTTACTTGTATAATTTGGCTTCGAAATGAAATATAGTATTCCAATTTTATATTCTTGCGCTTTTTGTATATAAAAATACGCAGAAGCAGTATTTAAAATCCGGAAGTTATAGTAATATTGTGTACACTGAATGTCTTAAATCCCGCAAGCAACAACTATAGTTTTCTCCAGGATTTTATGCACGAGGATTACGGATGCCAATAGTATCCTTTTCAAAGCAGTTTGGACAAGAGAAATAACAATGTCAAGAACAAGATTTTTATCTATTAGTTCCAACATAGTTTAATTTATTATTTGAATCTGGGCAATTCCATTGGCAAACAAAAACAATTTGGCTTAAAAAAATCGAATTTATAATTATGAATAACATAGTATTAGGAATTGATATTGGAGGAACATACCTAAAAATTGGCCGCGTGGAGAATGGTATCATCACAAATCAAACGTTTAACAGCGTTGACAGCAAAGCTTCAGAAGAGGCGACACTTTCCTCTTTTTTCGAGGCCATAGACAACATTATAAGCCCAGATGTTACCGCCATTGGGATTGGCGTTCCAGCAGTTGTAGACCCTATAGCGGGAATCGTTTATGACGTGCAAAATATTCCTTCGTGGAAAGAAGTTGCATTGAGAGAATTAGTGGAACAACGCTACAAGCTGCCAGTTTACCTGAATAATGATGCCAATTGTTTTGCCTTGGGCGAAAAAATATTTGGAAAAGGAAGAAACCATGAAAATTTCATTGGACTCACCATTGGAACAGGAATCGGGATGGGGATAATCATCAACAACGCCTTATACAACGGCATTCTCTGTGGTGCTGGAGAAGTGGGAATGTTGCCCTATAAAGACGGAATTATGGAAGAATATTCCAGCAGTTTTTTCTTTTCCAAGAATTACCATCAAAGTGCTGAAGAATTAAGTCGGAGTGCTGCCAAAGGAGATGAAAATGCCCTGCAGGCTTATACTGAATTTGGATTGCATCTAGGCGAATGCATCAAGTCCATTTTATACATGTACGCCCCAGAAGCCATCATTTTAGGAGGTTCCATAAGCAAATCCTTTCCGCTTTTCAAGGAATCTATGGAGTTGTCACTAAAATCATTTGCCTACCAAAAGCAAATTGAAGATTTAAAAATTGAAACCTCAAATTATGAAGGCGTCGCCATTTTGGGGGCAGCGTCACTTTGTATATAACCTAGAAGAACCTGTTGAAAAGTAATTTTTGTTTTGATAATTCGAGAGAAGACAAGTCCTATTATCACACCTAATCTTAAATTATCAATAACAAAGAAGATTTCCAGCAGATTCTTTTAGAATAAATAATTAAAAAAAACGTTACGAAAACCGTAAAATATAAAATAGTGAAATAAGCTTCAATATTAAAATATTTTTATGAAAAGTGTGATGAGAAATTCTCGCACTTTTTTGTTTTTATACACAACTATAAAAGACTAAAATACAATTTAAATATGCCCAATTAGACCATAAAAACGACCAAATCAAAAAAATACATTTACGTGATTTGAAGAATATAATACGCATATTTCTATTTCTTTTTTTGGGTTAACGAATAAATTTGTAATGTAGATTAAATCAAAAAAATCTTTTAAAAACAAAATGCAAAATCAAAATCACAACAATTTAGCCATTTCCCACAAAGAACCAGGACAGTTTGAAGAAACAAGATATGAGAAAATTCATAATACAATTTTCAAATCATCTGAGATTGCATCCAAAATAGTGGCACACGAAATAGCAAACCTAATTCGGGAGAAACAAGCCAAAAATGAAAATTGCGTTTTAGGACTTGCCACGGGATCTTCGCCTATAAAAGTATATGAAGAGATGATTCGATTGCACCAAGAAGAAGGATTGAGTTTTCAAAACGTAATCACTTTTAATCTTGACGAATATTATCCAATGGAAAAGGATAATGTTGAAAGTTACCATTATTTTATGCACGAAAATCTATTCAAGTATATTGATTTAAAACCCGAAAATATACATATTCCAGATGGAATGGTTGCCCAAGAAGACTTGGACCAATATTGTTTGGGATATGAAGCCGACATTTTAAAGGCCGGAGGATTAGATTTTCAATTACTGGGAATTGGTAGAACGGGACATATTGGATTCAACGAACCGGGTTCACATTCGAATTCGGGCACCAGAAGCATTACGCTAAATCACATCACAAGAGTTGATGCAGCTTCGTCATTTTTAGGAATAAACAATGTTCCCCGAAGAGCAATCACTATGGGAATTGGAACCATAAAAAAAGCAAAAAGAATCGTGCTTTTGGCTTGGGGAGAAAACAAGGCATCCATCATTAAAGAAACTATCGAAGGCGATGTTTCGTCACTAGTTCCAGCCACTTATTTACAAATTCACCACAACACCACATTTGTATTGGATACAGAAGCGGCATCCGAGCTTACCCGAATAAAAACACCTTGGTTAGTTTCTACCTGCATTTGGACAGAAGAACTGAAAAGCAGTGCCATTGTGTGGCTTTGCGGAAAAGTAAAAAAACCTGTTTTGAAGCTAAACGACAAAGATTATAATGACTTCGGAATGTCTGGTTTGCTCGCAGAAGAAGGCCAAGCGTATGATTTAAACATAAAAATGTTCAACAAATTGCAACATACCATCACTGGATGGCCGGGCGGAAAACCCAATGCCGATGATGAAAACAGGCCAGAAAGAGCTTTGCCAAAGAAGAAAAAAGTAATCATTTTTAGTCCACATCCCGATGATGACGTGATTTCTATGGGAGGAACATTTGACAGATTGATTGAGCAAGGTCACGAAGTACATGTCGCCTATCAAACCTCGGGAAATATTGCCGTTTCTGACGAAGAAGCTTTGCGCTATGCCGAAGTTGCCCTTGATATCGCTGACGAAAACAACAAAACAATAGAAAATGTAATTCTCGCTTTGCAAACAAAAAAAATCAGCAAAGCAGATGACTTGATCATTCGCAAAATAAAAGGCCAAATTAGACGAAAAGAATCGTTGGGAGCAACTCGATTCTTGGGAATTCCAGACAAACAAGTCCACTTTTTGGACATGCCTTTTTATGAAACAGGTACCGTCAAAAAAAACAATCTCGGCGAGGAAGATATTGAAATTGTAAGCAAATTAATTACGGCTGTCAAACCCCATCAAATTTTTGCTGCGGGAGATTTGGCAGATCCACACGGAACCCATAAAGTGTGCCTGGACGCCATTTTTGCGGCAATTGAAAAATTAAAATCAAAACCGTTTTTAAATGATTGTTGGGTTTGGTTGTATCGTGGCGCTTGGCACGAATGGGAACCACAAGAAATAGAAATGGCAGTTCCAATGAGTGAAGACCAAGTATTAAAGAAACGCAAAGCCATATTTTACCATCAATCCCAAAAAGATTCCGTGATGTTTCAAGGAGAAGATTCCAGGGAATTTTGGGTAAGAGTGGAAGAACGAACAAAAAATACCGCAGCGAAATACAATGCCTTGGGCCTGGCTGAATACACCGCAATGGAAGCGTTTAAACGTTATTACTTTTAAAAAGTTTTGGTTAGCTTTTTAGTATATTTCTCCTTGCAAGGTTAAAATGACCTTGCAAGGTTTTTAAAAAAACACACAATTGACTTCAAAAAAATTTAATTGTACCCAAGAATTAGAAGTTGATATTTACGATATATTTGCTATGGTTACCTCTTTACACAAACACAATTAAAAGTCGAATAAAAATGAAAAAAATATCGAATATAATTTTTCTGTTGTTGCTAACTGCTCTTTCAATGCAGATTTTTGCCGGCACAAAACCCACTGTTTCAAGTCGAGTGCCATTAAACGAAAACTGGAAAGTTCAACAAAGCAAGAAGATTTCAAGCAATGGAATTACCCTTACATCAGCAGTAACTAATTCTGAAAGTTGGTATAAAGCAAGTATTCCATCAACAGTTATGGGAGTTTTGACTGCCAATGGTTTGTACAATGATATATTTGTTGGCGATAATTACACAAAAATCGATAAAACCCAATTTGATGATTCTTGGTGGTATAAAACCGAATTTGATTTACCAAACATCAATCCGGAGAACAACATTTCACTTCATTTTGACGGAATAAATTATTATGCGAATATCTGGCTTAACGGGAAATTAATAGCTTCCCGCGACAAAGTTTTCGGTACTTTCAGGCAGTTTGCATTTGATATTACGGCTTTAGCCAAAAAGAAAGGGAACATTCTGGCAGTCGAAATATTTCGAGCACAACCCGGCGATTTCAATACCGGTTTTGTAGATTGGAATCCAAGACCATTGGATGAAAATATGGGAATTTGGCGTCCAGTTTATGTTGAAATTGACGGTGGTGTTGGCTTGAAAAACACCGCAGTCCAATCAAAAGTAAATACGGCAACACTTAAAGAAGCTTGGCTAACCGTAAAAACAGAACTCGAAAATTACACCTCAGAAATTGTTTCAGGAACCTTGATAGGAAAAATTGGAAAGAATGAATTCCGTTATCCCGTAAAATTAAACCCAAAAGAAACCAAGGCTTTGACTTTAACTTCAAATGAAATCGCCTCTTTATACGTTAAAAACCCGAAACTTTGGTGGTGCAACAATCTTGGAGAACCTAATTTGCAAAAGTTATCCCTTCGTTTTGAAACCAATAAAAACATATCAGATTCCGATGAAATTATTTTTGGTATTCGAGAAATTGAAACTTATTTCACACCAGAAGGCCACAAAGGTTTTATACTCAATGGCAAAAAAATATTGATAAAAGGAGCCGGCTGGACGGACGATATATTCCTTCGAGACACCAAAGAAAGTCTAGAAACCCAATTGCAATATGTAAAACATATGAATCTAAATACG
>NZ_PNNA01000001.1 GCF_013823965.1 Flavobacterium sp. | reverse complement strand
TTTTTGTATTAATGGTAAGAACAGTACCAGTAGCTACAGAATAAACTTCTTCTAAAACAGGATCACCACTTTCATTGCGAACAACATTACCGTTTTCGTCTAATTTTTTTACCCAGTTTTTAAGATCCAAACCAATACCACCTGTAACATCTACAGTTGTTAGGAAAATTGGAGAAATCCCGTTTGTTCCTGCAACGATTGGAGCAAAATTCACAAATGGAACGTAAGGACTTGCTTGTCTGCCCGTCCAAAGAGCCACGTTATTTACACCTGACATTCTTGATGAACCTACACCCATAGTTCCTTTTTCAGCGATTAACATCACGCTTTTATCTGGATGTTGTGCTTGAAGCGCCTTGATTTCGTCTTGCGCTTGAGGAGTAATCATACATTTACCGTGCAATTCACGGTCAGAACGAGAGTGCGCTTGGTTTCCTGGAGAAAGTAAATCCGTTGAAATATCTCCTTCACCAGCAATAAAAGTAACAACCTTAATTTCTTCTGCAATTTCAGGTAATTTAGTAAAGAACTCAGCTTTAGCATAGCTCTCTAGAATATCCTTAGCAATTTCATTACCATTTTTGAAAGCCTCAGCTAAACGATCGGTATCGGCCTCATAAAGAAAAACTTGTGTCTTTAAAACTTCCGCTGCATCTTTTGCAATAGCAACGTCATTGCCTAAAGCTAAATCAAGTAAAACAGCAATAGACGTTCCACCTTTCATATGTGACAATAACTCCAAAGCAAAAGCAGGCGTTATTTCGGCAACTACAGATTGACCTAAAACAATTTCCTTTAAAAACTTAGCTTTCACATTGGCCGCAGGAGTAGTTCCTGGAACAACATTGTAAATAAAGAAATTAAGAGAATCAACTCTATTTGCGTTAGCTAAATCTTTGATTTGCGCAATGATTTCGCTTAGTAATTCAGCACCATCAATTGGTTTCGGGTGAAGCCCCTGAATTTTACGTTCTTCGATCTCTTTGATGTAATCGTTGTAAATGTTCATAGTTGAAGTTTTTCAGTGTTAAAGGCAAATTTTCTTGATCAATTCAAAGTCAAATGCCATTGTAAAAATAGGTGTCTTTATTTTTTGTACGCAAACTTAAGAATTAAAGATGAGAATACATAAAAAATAACAAAAGACCTCTTTCTGAAAATTATTATTACCAAATAAGGATTTAATCTGGTTTTTTTTGAATAATATTTAAAAACCAATTATTATATTGCGCTATCGACAATATACATCCCAATTATTGATTAAAGAGATATTTTTGTTTATAAACAAAAAGAATCTTTACTCCCCTTTGAATAAAGATTCTTTATAAAATGACACTATTTTTTATTAAATCAACCTGTCTATAATCATTTCTTCGGTGATTCCTTCGGCATCGGCCTTGTAGTTTTTGATGATTCTGTGGCGTAGAATTCCTGTGGCCACTGCTTTCACATCTTCAATGTCTGGTGAAAATTTTCCGTTGAAAGCAGCATTGGCTTTGGCTGCCAAAATTAAATTCTGTGATGCCCTTGGTCCTGCTCCCCAATCCAAATAGTTTTTAACAAATTCGTTCGACAAAGAATTGTCTGGACGAGTTTTACTGACCAAAGCCACAGCGTATTCTATGACATTGTCGGCAACTGGAATCCTGCGAATCAAGTGTTGGAAATCAATGATTTCTTGAGCTGTAAACAAAGGATTTATTTTTGAATGTGAATCAGAAGTAGTTCGCTTTACCACTTGAACTTCTTCTTCAAAAGAAGGATAATCTAGTTTGATAGCAAACATAAAACGGTCTAATTGCGCTTCAGGCAAAGGATAAGTTCCTTCTTGCTCGATAGGATTTTGGGTCGCCAACACAAAATAAGGCAAATCCAATTTATAATTTTGACCGGCAATGGTCACGGAGCGTTCCTGCATCGCTTCAAGCAAAGCTGCCTGGGTTTTTGGAGGTGTCCTGTTGATTTCGTCAGCCAGAATAATATTCGAAAAAATAGGTCCTTTTATGAATTTGAATTGGCGATTTTCATCCAATATTTCGCTCCCCAAAATATCCGATGGCATTAAATCAGGCGTAAATTGAATTCTTTTAAAATCTAAACCCAGTGCCTGGGCCAATGTATTAACCATCAAGGTTTTTGCCAACCCTGGAACACCCACCAAAAGTGCGTGTCCACCAGAGAAAATACAAAGTAGAATTTGGTCCACAACAGCGTCTTGACCCACGATAATCTTGGCGATTTCACTTTTTAGTTCATTCCTTTTTTGAACCAAGTCATGTATTGCAGCTACATCTGACATTAAAATTTTAGATTTTAGTTTTAGATTTCATAATCTCAAATCTGCAAACTGATTACTTATTATTATTTTTTAAGCCAATTATTCGTGAAAGTACAATCTCTGTACTCTCCATTAATTTTGATATAGGTCCCTTGAATTTTATCGTCAAACCATTTTCCAATGGCTTTAATTTGTTTTTCTTTCAGTGCCAATTCTTTAATTTTTGTATAATCTTTGGCATAATCAGCAGTGTGTTGATCAATTCTATTAGTTACCGTAATTAGTTTGTATTTTTTCTTTCCGGATTGATCTTCATCCAACAATGGTGATGAAATTTCATTGTCCTTTAAATTTGAAATTTGGCTATACAAACTAGGCTCCATTTTGGTCAATTCAAAACGGGTATCTTGTGTTTTTGGATTAATTAATGTTCCGCCGTTGGCTTTGGTCTCTTTTTCGTCCGACATTGTTTTTGCCGCTTCTGCAAAAGTAATTTCCTTGTCTTCAATTCTTTTTTTAATCAAGGTGATTTTTTCTTTGGCAGCTTTAAGATCATCAGCCGTTACTGCAGGTATCAATAATATGTGACGCAATTCCAGGTCTTGCCCTTTTATTTTTTCTACATATATGATATGATATCCAAAGTCAGTTTCGAAAGGTGCCGAAATTTCACCTTCGGCAAGGCTGAATGCAACTTCTTTAAACTCTTTTACAAATTGGGTTTTGCGATTCATTTTATAATAACCACCAGTTGCTCTAGAACCTGGGTCTTGCGAATACAAAACTGCTTTTGTGGCAAAACTTGATCCACCTTCTTGAATTTCTTTTTTGAACTCGTTCAATTTGTCGATTACTTTTTGTTTCTCGGCATCGGAAACTTTTGGAGTGACAACAATCTGCGCCACTTCCATCTCGGCACCAAAAACAGGAAGTTCATCTTTTGGAATCGTTTTAAAAAAATTACGAACTTCTTCAGGAGTTATTTCTACGCCATCAATAATTTTTTTCTGCATTTCCGAAGTCAATTTTTGTTCTTTCAAAATATCAAAGAAATAACTCCTGAACTCTTCCTCTGAATTTTTCTTGTAATATTTAACCACTTTGTCCATCGAGCCAATTTGCTCTACCATATAGCCCAACCTTTCTTCCATCAACGATTTAACTTCAGAATCGGTCACTTTTAAACTGTCTTGTATGGCTTGGTGTGCGTATAACTTGTCTTCCAATAATTTGCCCAACATTTGACATCTCGAGATATCCTTTATGGAACCTCCCGCACCTGTAATTTCCAAGTAGGATTTATCAATATCCGAATCCAAAACAATGTAATCTCCAACTTTTGCAATTACTCCGTCTATTTTCTGCTTTTTGCTTGTATCGCTTTTTTTAACAGTGTCTACAACATTTTCTTTAATGATTTCTTGAGCTATGGCGAAACCACTTGAAAAAAGCAAAAGAAAAAATGTAAATGCAATTTTATTAATGGTGGAATTCATTGGTATTGATTTTAAAAGCATTATTTTGAAGTTTTTTATATTTTTAATTATAACCTTAATGAAACGAGGGTTGGATTCAGTCGTGATTCAGCACTTAATAATCCTGGCCAAATATACGCTTTAAGAATCAAGAAACAGAATTGTTTTAACAACTACAATCTCATTAAATTATAGTTGTAAAAATAACAATTCAATCACACAATACAAGTTTACTTGAGAGTATTAACAAAAATTTATATGCTAAAATATTCAATAACGAATCAAGTCAAATAAACGTACATTAACAAACTCCTTTAAGGGTTAGATATTTTTACAAAGAAAGTATTTTTTATTCTTTTGAAATATTAAAAAATCAAAAAAAGCTGCCAATTTAGGCAGCTTTTTTTGGTCTACAAACTTTCAATAAAAAGTTTATTTTTTGATATTTTCGATAAATTGATCAAACAAATACGATGAATCGTGAGGTCCTGGACTTGCTTCTGGATGGTATTGAACCGAGAAACAGTTTTTATTTTTCATTCGCATTCCTGCCACTGTTCCATCATTCAAATGGAGATGCGTGATTTCCATATCCGGATGGTTGTCCAATTCTTCTTTGTTTACGGCAAAACCGTGGTTTTGGGAAGTGATTTCACCTCTACCGGTAATAATGTTTTTAACCGGATGGTTGATTCCCCTGTGTCCGTTGAACATTTTATAAGTAGAGATTCCATTGGCCAAAGCTATCACTTGATGTCCCAAACAAATTCCAAACAAAGGTTTATTGTTTGCCAAAATCTCTTTTGCCACTTCAATTGCTCCAAACAATGGGTCTGGATCTCCAGGTCCGTTAGACAAGAAAAAGCCATCTGGATTGAATGCAGCCAAGTCAGAGTATTTTGAATCGTATGGAAACACTTTGATGTAGCAATCCCTTTTGGCAAGGTTGCGAAGGATATTGGTCTTGATTCCTAAATCCAAAGCAGCAATTTTATAAGTTGCATTTTCGTCTCCGAAGAAATATGGTTCTTTAGTGGAAACTTTTGAAGCCAACTCCAATCCTTTCATATCCGGAACTTTTGCCAAAGCCGCTTTTAGTTCCTCGATAGGAGTCCCGTCAGTACAAATCACCGAGTTCATTGCACCATTGTCACGAATATAGCTTACTAATCCTCGGGTGTCAACATCAGAGATACAAATCAGGTTTTGTTTTGTAAAATAGTCTTCCAAACTTCCTGAAGCATCTTCACGAGAATAATTGAAGCTGAAATTTTTACAAACCAATCCTGCAATTTTAATGCTGCCAGATTCAATTTCTTTGTCATTCACACCGTAGTTTCCAATGTGTGCATTGGTAGCCACCATAATTTGCCCGTAGTATGAAGGGTCAGTAAATATTTCCTGATAACCTGTCATCCCTGTATTAAAGCATACTTCACCAAAAGTAGTTCCTGAAATCCCGATAGATTTTCCGTGAAATATGGTTCCGTCACTTAGTAAAAGTATGGCGCTTTGTCTTGTTGTGTATTTCATTCGTCGTTGTTATTGTTTTTATTGGTCTTATGGAACTAAGCTAAACTTCGTTTCTTCAGTAGTTAAATATTTTGCAAATTTAATTTTTTAAAACAGTGGATGCAACGTTTTTTGAAAATTTATGTTTTCGAAGCGCTTCTTACACAACTAGAAAACCATAAACTCGTTATTCAAAGCTTCAAAAAAAATCAAAAAAAAAGGACAAACTAACAAAAGTTTATCCTTGATTTTTATTGAATGATTATTTTCATAATTATTCAGCAGCTTCTGATGGAGTTTCAGGCTCAGCAGCCGGAGCTTCTGTTTGAGCAACTGGAGCTGCAACAGCTTCGTCTGCTTTTTTAGCTTTTCCACCACGACGGCTTTTTGCTTTTTTAACTTCTTTTTTACCTCCGTTGTAAAGTTCATTGAAATCTACCAATTCGATCATTGCCATATCAGCATTATCTCCTAAACGATTTCCAACTTTAATGATACGAGTGTATCCACCTGGACGGTCACCTACTTTAGCAGCTACGTCTCTGAACAAGTCAGTTACGGCATATTTGCTACGTAAGTATCCAAAAACGATACGACGGTTGTGAGTCGTGTCAGCTTTAGATTTTGTTA
>NZ_PNNA01000071.1 GCF_013823965.1 Flavobacterium sp. | reverse complement strand
CACCCCGAAAGTTAGTTATTTTGCAGCAATGTCAAAACAAGAAACGTCCCGACGTTCGCGGCGGAGAGGTCGCTTGAACAAAGTTTATATGCTATAAGGGTTTCAGGAGTAATTCAAGCATTCTGCCCCGCTCAAACTTTTGTGTAGGCAGACAGTTTGGCACTCCGAAACCCGCACGAACGCAAAGCGTGGGCACGTTTGTGGCGAGTTTATGACGACACACCGCTGAGAGAAATTAATTGTAAATTTGAAATATTAAAATCGACAAAAAAATGAAAAAACTTCAATTCAAAAAGGAAATAAACGCAACCTCTCAAAAAGTCTATGAAACGATGTTGGGTTTAAAAGACAAAAGCACCTATGAACATTGGACGTCAGCTTTTAATCCTACTTCTACCTACGAAGGAAGTTGGGAAAAAGGAAGCAAAATTTATTTTGTAGGCGTGGACGAGAACGGAAAAAAGGGCGGAATGGTCTCTGAAATCGAAGAACACCACCCAGCTAAATTTATATCCACAAGGCATTATGGTTTTTTGGATGGCGATGTTGTAGTAACAACAGGTGAAAAAGTCGAAAAATGGGCAGGCGGACACGAAAATTATTCATATCAAGAAATCAACGGAATAACAACTGTAACAGTAGATATGGACACAATTGACGAATATTTGGATTATTTTAAAAACACATATCCGACAGCATTGCAAAAATTAAAAGAGATTTCAGAACGATAATCTAAGTTATGATAATCATTAAAACTATTTACGAGCAACAATCATTAATATGTTTTCGACAGACAAAGAAACAGAACTTGTATTGCTTCAACAAGAATATAAAACCGCCTCGATAACACGGGTTTTGCGTCAGGCAGGTCGACATAAAAACTTGGAGTTTTGTGCTTATTCAATTTTTGTGTGGGCTGACAGTTTGGTGCTCCGAAATCCGCCACTACGCCAAGATGCAAAACGTTAGCTGAAACCATAAAAGACAGACGACAGTGCAAAAATTAACGAACAGGCATAGGACAGAAAAGCTCACCCGCAAAATGGCACATCTGGTTTTTACCAACACACAGCCCAACGCTGAAAAACCAAAAGAGCCAATTTTTTTCCAATGCACTGACAACGTTCCAAACAAAATACTTATCTTAAACAACTGAAAAAAGAAAATAAAATTGAAGATGGAATTAAAACAATTGAAACCAAGAAAGGCACTAAACAAAGCCTTTTTAAAAGTAAAACCTAATAGGACTGAAATTGAAGTTTTAAAGACCAATCTTGTTACTTTACTCGACAGGACAAACGACACCGAAAGCGAAGAGTTTCATAAAAACTTAATTTCAGACTTTCTCAAAGACACTTACTACAAACAAAACCATTTCATAAATACCAAAGGTCGAAACGACCTTGTTATTCATAACGGACCAAATGCAAACACGTCAGTAGGAGTAATCATTGAAGCTAAAAAGCCGACCAACAAAGCCGAAATGATTTCAACCAAAAAACTGAACACAAAAGCATTTCAGGAATTGGTGTTGTATTACTTACGTGAGAGAATTACACACAAAAATCTTGAAGTAAAACATTTGGTGGCGACCAACATTAACGAATGGTTCATTTTTGACGAACATATATTTGAAAGACTCTTTGCTCAAAATAAATCATTCGTAAGACAATTCGAGAACTTTGAAGCAAGCAAGAAAACAACAGACGTTTTTTACAAAGAGATAGCCGAGCCGTATATTGAACAAATTTTAGCTCCCCTCCCTGAGGGAGGGGCTGGGAGAGGGATTGAATTTACTTACTTCAACATTCAGGATTATACTCCCCTCTTGAGAGGGGCTGGGGGTGTGTCGAAACACCTCCCTGCCCCTCCTCAAGGAGGGAAAGACAATTCGCTGATTGCACTCTTCAAACTTCTTTCGCCAGAACATCTTTTAAAACTTCCTTTCACCAACGACAGCAACAGCCTTGACAAACGCTTTTACAGCGAGTTGTTGCACATCATCGGACTGACAGAAACCAAAGAAGGAAGCAAGAAACTGATTGAACGAAACAAAGCAGGTGAACGCCACACGGGAACAATCCTTGAAGATGCTATCATTCAGCTTGACAGCTTAGATAAACTTAGTCGATTAGAAAAGCCAAACCAATTTGGCACCACACAACAGGAACGACTTTTTAATGTGGCGTTGGAACTTTCCATTACTTGGATAAACCGCATTTTGTTTTTGAAGTTGTTGGAAGCCCAACTCATCACCTATCATAAAACTCCCCTCTCGAGAGGGGGCGGGGGTGTGTCAGAATATAAGTTTCTCAACCTTGACAAAATCAAAAACTATGACGACCTGAACAGCTTGTTTTTTGAAGTGTTGGCTCGCAAGTATGACGAGCGAAACGAAGATGTAAAAAAGACTTTTGAAAAAATTCCTTATCTAAATTCTTCACTTTTCGAGCCGACCGACATTGAACAGCTTACTTTGTTTATCAGCAACCTGAAAGACGATAAAACCATTCCGATTTTTTCGCAAACCGTGCTGAAAGACCAGCAAGGCAAAAAACGGACAGGCAGTATTTCCACGCTTCAATATTTGCTTGAGTTTTTAGATGCTTACGACTTTGGAGCAGAAGGCGGAGAAGAAATTCAGGAAGACAACAAAACGCTAATCAACGCTTCGGTTCTTGGATTGATATTCGAGAAAATAAACGGTTACAAAGACGGTTCGTTTTACACTCCCGGTTTCATCACAATGTATATGTGCCGCGAAACCATTCGCAAAGCCGTAGTGCAGAAATTCAACGAAACAGCCAGAAAGTCCCCTCTTGAGGAGGGATTTAGGGGTGTGTCAAATTCACAAGAAAGCAATAGAAGACAAATAATCCCATACAATCCCAAGCTAAAAGAACTTGCCAGAGAACTTAGAAATAATAGCACCAAATCTGAAATAATACTTTGGAAAGAATTGAAAGGAAAGTTTGAAGGTAAGTATGATTTTCATAGGCAAAAACCGTTGGATAACTATATCGCTGACTTTTTCTGTAATGAATTAAAACTCGTCATTGAGATAGATGGCGAAACTCATAATTGGGAAGAAGTTCAACAAAAAGATTTTCAAAAAGAAACGAGATTAAACGAATTGGGATTAAATGTTTTACGATTTCCTGATTCAGACATTTTAAAAAATTTAGAGGCTTCCTTAGAAACCATTCACCAATACATTACTGGATATGAAAAAGGAGATTTGACGGAACTTCAATATGAAGAATCTCCTTTGAATCCGCTTACGGGTTATCAGGGTATTACTGACACACCCCTAAATCCCCTCTCCAGAGGGGACTTGAAAGCATCCTCTTCGAATGGGGAGTTTAAGACGCTTGATGATGTGTATGAGCAAATAGGCGACAACAGACTTTTTTCACGTCAACAAGCCAACAACATTGTAAACAGCATCAAAATTTGCGACCCAGCCGTGGGTTCAGGGCATTTTCTGGTATCTGCCCTCAACGAAATTATTGCCATAAAAAACGACCTGAAGATACTTGAAGACAAAAACGGCAAATCGCTCAACCGCTACGAAATTGAAGTTGTAAACGATGAATTAATTATAACGGACGAAGACGGCGAACTTTTTGAATACAACCCTGGTTCCACAAGCTCACCGCGCGCATCAGAGAGTCAACGCGTACAAGAAACCCTTTTCCACGAAAAGCAAACTATTATTGAAAATTGTCTTTTCGGTGTGGACATCAATTCCAACTCGGTCAAAATTTGCCGATTGCGTTTATGGATTGAGCTTTTAAAAAATGCTTATTATAAAACCTATATAGCCCACGGTTTAAACCGTGGGCTATGGGAATTGGAAACATTACCGAATATTGACATAAATATTAAATGCGGAAATTCTTTGGTGAGCCGTTTTCCAATAGACCAATCCATAACCCACGTTTTCAAACGTGGGAGCAAGTGGACAATTGATAGTTACCGTCTTGCAGTTGCCACTTACCGAAACGCCGAAAGCAAGGAGCAAAAAAGAGCAATGGAACGACTGATTGCCGATATTAAATCGGATTTCAGAAGTGAAATTTCTTTGAACAACCCCAAAGTAAAGAAGCTAAGCAAACTATCAGGCGAGCTTTTCCAAATGAGCAACCAGCAACGACTTTTTGATATGAGTAAAAAGGAAATTGCCGATTGGAACAAGAAAGTGCAGCAACTGACCGAAGAAATCAAAAAATTGGAAACCGAAATTGAAGAAATAAAAAGCAACCGGATTTTTGAAAACGCTTTTGAGTGGCGTTTCGAATTTCCCGAAGTGCTGAATGATGATGGCGATTTTGTGGGATTTGATGTGGTGATAGGAAATCCGCCGTATTTGATTGTTTTTGATGAAAAGATTAAATCATTCCTAGAACAATCATATCCAGAGTTTAAACGGAATAATGATTTGTTTGTAGCATTTTTCAAACTTGCATTTTCTATATTAAAAGCAAATGCCAATTTTTCGTTTATTACACCTAATACCTTTATAAAAGGTGATTACTTTAAATCAATTAGAACTTTTTTATCGTCTGAAAAACAAATTGAAGAGATAATTGACTTTGGCAATGTTATAATTTTTGAAGGTGTGAATGTTTTTTGTGCAATAACTTCTGCGTCAAATAAATTATCGTCAAAAAATTGGTTATTAAAAACTGACCTTGATAAACCAAAAGGATTCATCGAATCCAACACTACCGATTTTATTTTGAAGAATGCTGTAATATCAAGACTTGACAAGCTACCCAAGTTTGAGCACTATTTTTTAATAAAGGATGTAGGCTTTAATTATTGGTCTGAAGGTCGGGGAAAAGTTCGTGGTGGTTCAATTGGTAGCAGAGTTTTTTACAATGGCGTCAGAGATAAACTAAATGATATACCATACATAAAAGGCGGTGACATTCAGAAGTATTCAATTTCGTTTTCTAATAATTATCTAAAACATAATTGGAAAACCTTTTTAGACGAAAACGATACATTCCGTTTTAGCCAAGAATTAATGGAGAGAGTGCCAAAAATAATTTATAGACAAACAAGCAATAAAATTGTAGCTGCAATTGATTTCAATAAAAATTTTAATGACAAAACCGTTCACATAATTGTAAACAATGAAGAAAACAATTTTGATTTAAAAGCAGTATTAGCAATACTAAACAGCAAAATGATTAATTATTTCTTCCAATCATTCAAAGAAGAAGAAGGTCGTGCGTTTGCACAGGTAAAAACTGTCGACATCAAAAATTTACCTTTCGTTATTCCGAACGAAACACTTCAAATTGAACTTGCTGCATTAGTTAATCAAATTTTGAAATTGAAGTCGCAAGACAATTCAGTAGACACCAAAGACTTGGAAAATGAAATCGACCAATTGGTTTACCAGCTTTACGACCTGACCGAAGAAGAAATAAAAATTGTGGAGGGAAATGGATAAATCCATTCATAAAATATCAAATGTCCATTATAGCCCACGAATTAATTCGTGGGCTATAATAACGGAAATGGACAAATCATTTAACATATCATTAATTGCAAACCATAGCCCATGGTTTAAACCGTGGGCTATGGAAATGAATAATGAAAACCAAAAACGTTTTAACGGTTTAAAAAATAACAAATGAATATGCCACATTCATTCAATAAAATATGGATACACGCCATTTGGACAACCAAAGAAAGAGAGCCGCTCATTCATCCGAATGTTGAAAATAAAATTCATCAATTCCTATCCGAACAATTACGTGCACAAGGCTGTCCTGTGCGTATAATTAACGGAATGCCAGACCATATTCATTGCTTGTTTCTGCTAAGTCCCCAAAAATCAATTGCAGATGTCATCAAACAAATAAAAGGCAGTAGTTCTCATTTTATCAATCAAAATAATCTAATTGCTGATAAATTCACTTGGCAAACTGGCTACGCTGCATATTCCGTTTCCGAATCCGGAGTTGACCGGGTGTTTGAATATATTAAACATCAAAAAATACATCATCAAAAGAAAACATTTCTGCAAGAATATGATGAGTTCATAAAATTATATGGACCCAGCAATAAGTGAGAATATTGAAAACCAAACCATACCCCCGGTTTAATCCGTGGGCTAAAAAACAAATTGAACGGCTTATTGCCAACAATGAGAAAACCATTAACGGAAAAGGATATACAGTAACAGACAAAAATGAAAAATAAAATGGAAATCAAATTACAATCAACAATCACTTGCCCCAACTGCGGATACAAAAAAGAAGAAACAATGCCGACAGACGCTTGCCAATATTTTTACGAATGTGAAAATTGTAAGACCGTTTTAAAACCACAGCAAGGCGACTGTTGT
>NZ_PNNA01000031.1 GCF_013823965.1 Flavobacterium sp. | reverse complement strand
GCAACAAGAGGAGTTGCTTTCAATGCTTTCAATGCATTATTCATTTGTTCTACTGTTACTGAAACTTGATTCCCTGAAATCACGGAACCTAAAGTTTGTGGAGTTGCGAAAGCATTTCCTTTTTTGTCAATTTCTACAGCATAAGTCACTTGAATGTCACCAGCATAATTTGCCGATTTCCAAGTAAAACGCTCTACTTGAGCTGAAGCATTGTCAAACAACAACACATAAGTTGCACCTGATAATGGAGCTGTTAAAACTGGAGCATCTGTCCCTACAATCACTGGTCTGTCTTGAACGTCTTCTACGCTACAGGACAAAGCAAGTATCGCAAATAAAGCTATTATTGATTTCGTTATATTTTTCATTTTTATTTATTTTTAAAATTATTAATATCCAGGGTTTTGTTGTAATTTATTGTTTGATGCCAAAGCATTGGCTGGAATAGGGAATAAATTTCTGAAAGATTGTGTTTGGGTTCCTCCCGCTACACCACCTTTCCATGGCCATAAATAACCTCCATCAGAAAATTTACCAAAACGAATTAAATCCGTTCTTCTGTGTCCTTCCCAATGCAATTCTTTAGCTCTTTCATCAAGAATAAGATTTAAACCGGAAACATCAGCAGTAAGTGCGCTAATAGTTGCTGCATTTGCTCTTGTTCTCAATGCATTGATATAACCTGTGGCTGTAGTTAAACTTGCACCGGCAGCATTTCTTGCAGCACATTCGGCATACATTAAATAAGCATCTGCCAAACGGAATACAGGAAAATCAGTATCAACAAAATTACCCGATTTATCAGAACCCTGAACACCATTTTTATCTACATTTTTGAATTTTTGAATGGCATAACCATTTGTAAATGAACCTATGTCATTAATTTCTTTGGTTTGTCCAGCTGTATAGAATTGACCACGTTTATCAACAGGATTTGCTCCAAATTTATCTACAAATGCTGATGTTGTCCTGATACCAGCCCAACCACCATTGATTCCATATGAAGCGGCATTCATACTTCCTCCCACGGCTGCATGGGTCAAGAAAGTTGTTCCTCCGTATCCTTGTGTGTGAAGACCATCAAAAGCAACTGCAAAAATGAATTCGTTTTGAGCTCCATTTTTATCATTATCAGCTAAAAACAATTGATTGTAATCGCTATGCAATGCATAACCCGTGCCCATGATTTTTACAAGCAATGGTACTGCTGCTGCGTATTTATCAGTGTTAATGTACACTTGAGAATTCATATATAATTTAGCTTGCAACATCCAAGCAGCTGCTTGGTCTACACGGTAAGCTTCATTTGTTTTTGGCGCTTTCAACAATGGTGCAATTGCTGTTAACTCTTCGTCTACAAATTTGTACAATTCAGCTCTTGTGGCGTACTCAGGATAATTGAAAGTAGCTGGAGAATCTTCAGTCACCAATGATCCACCTCCAAAAGTATCAATTAAATGCCAGTAAGTCAAAGCTCTCAAGAAACGTGCTTCAGCTCTGTAAGTGGCAATTTCTGCTTTCAAGGCAGCGTCTACTCCTCTTGCGGCTAATTTTTCGTCAGTTGTTTGTCTTAAAAACTCGTTGCAGTTTACAATTTGGAAAGAGAAACGGGCAAATGTAGCTGTAATAAAACGATCCAAAGAAGTCCATGTTTGTGAGTGGAAATCTTTGATTGTTCCATCGTTCCATGCAATAACCGCTTCGTCTGTTGTTAATTCCTGCATTAACCATAGTCCTCTTACGTATTGACTTTCTCCTTCGTCAATTCCTGAAATATCAGGAGTCCCGGCAGGTCCAGTTTGTCCTGATATGGCAAGTCCTGCATATAGTTTTGCCAGATTCTGCTTGTATGAAGCTGGGTCTGCAAAGAATTCGTCACCAGGAACTGAATTTCCGTTATCTGGTGATTGGTTCAAATCATTTGTACACGATGGAAATAACATTACCAACAGTAACAAAGAAATACCCAATAATTTTATTTGTATCTTTTTCATTTTTCTTGTTATTATATTAGAAATTAACGTTTAAACCTAATGTATAAATAATTGGTCTTGGATATAAATTGTTATCAATACCTCCAGATATTTCTGGATCGATTCCAGTATAATCAGTTATCACTAAAACATTTTGAGCTGAAAGCGTCAATTTTACTAATGAAGTTGAATTTGGTTTTTGGTTAAAAGTATAACCAACTCCAATATTGTCTAATTTAATAAAAGAAGCGTCTTGGATGTAGTAATCCGATTCGTATCTTTTAGCATCTTGTGACGCAAAATTAGTGTACAAAACATTGGTAACACCATTAATCAAATCTGTGTTTCTCAATAAAATTTCTTGGAAATTACCTGCATTTGAATCTACGTTGTTGTAATTGTAATTACCCCAAGATCCTCTCCAAGTCATGTTCATATCCCAGTTTTTGTATACTAAACTTGTATTTAGACCATAAAAAACATCGGCAGCTGCCTTGTGAAAACGGTATTTGTCTTGTTCGTTGATTAAGCCGTCTTTGTTTCTGTCAATATACACACCGTCAATTGGTTTTGCATCTGGACCATAAGCTTGCTCATATACATAAAATGAACGTGGAGCATAACCTACTTGGTGATTTTGAATCGTGTTTCCAGTTCCACCTGCATAACCTCCTATGTTAATACCTGGAGTGTCATCTAAAACGGTAGTTAATTTAGTGATTTCAGAATTTTGGAAAGTAACGTTACCTCCAATTTTCCATTCCAAATTATCTGTTTTCACAGGAGTCAAATCAAGCGCCAACTCAATACCTTTGTTGTCAATTGTTCCAACATTGTAGTTGTCATAATTGGAGAAACCAAAGAAAGAAGGATTTTGAGTGTACAATAATAAATTTGAAGTTATTCTTCTGTAAACATCTGCACTACCTGCAATTCTGTTGTTTAAAAACCCAAAATCAATACCCGCATTGACTGTTGATGTTTCTTCCCATATCAGATTGCTGTTGTAAGGCTGTGGTCTGTAAGTGGTGTAAAAAGTGTTTCCTAATTGATACTGTGCAGTACTGTTAGATGCCAAGTACAAAGGAATAGATGGGTAACTAACACCAATGTCTTGTTGTCCCGTGATACCCCAACCTCCTCTAAGTTTTAGAGTAGAAATACTGGTTACGTCTTTCAAGAAACTTTCTTCGTTCAATTTCCAAGCTAATGCAACAGCCGGGAAATTACCCCAACGATTTTCCTCTGTAAATCTTGATGTTCCATCACGTCTGTATGACAAAGTAACCAAGTATCTATCAGCGATGGTAACATTTGCTCTTGCAAAAAAGGATTGCAAGTTCACGCGTGTAGGTGTAAACAAACCTTCTGTTGTTGTGTTATTTTCGAAAACATAAGAAGAACTGGCTCTTGAATCTTTAAAATCTTGATAAGAATATCCACCAGTTACATCAAATTGTGTGTTAATTGACTCAATTTTTTTGTTGTAGTTCAAATACAAATCCATCAATTTATTATTTCTGGTTTCTGTATTAGAATACGTATTGTTGTATCCAGATCCTGGAAGACCATTAAGGTAGTCAGCAGCGGTATATCCGTGTCCTGTTCCGCTCATTTCATCGTAACCAAAGTTGGCAACTGCCTTCAATTCTGGCAAGAAATGCATTTTGTATTCTGTTTGGATGTTTCCAATACTTCTGTAAGAATTTCCAAAATTGTTAAATTGTTCTATCAAAGAAACTGGGTTTCTACCCGATAGTTGATTAATTTCAGTTGGAGAATTATACCATTGGAAAAAAGTTCCATCAGCGTTTCTAACCGGTTGGGTTGGGTCAAATCGAATTGCAGAACCAATTGCACCAGAATTACTATAATTACTGTTTATCAAAGAGGTATTATTATTTACTTCTATTTTTAAATGTTTATCAAAGAAATTTCCTGTTACATTAACCCCCATTGTGGTTCTTTCCATATTATCTCTTTTCAAGATACCATTCAAATTAGCATAACCAACAGAAGCTCTGTAAACTATGTTATCTGTACCTCCAGTCAAGGAAATATTGTTGTCTGTTCCGATAGCGGTTCTGAAAATTTCATCTTGCCAATCAGTATTTGCCATACCCATCAAAGCTTGTTGAGTTGCGTTTCCACGTGTGTTTACTATATCCCTGAATTGAGAAGGAGTCAAAGTATCTACTTGGTCTGCTATTTCAGAAACTTGAAGGTTTCCATTGTAAGTCACTTTTACTTCTCCTGATTTTCCTTTTTTGGTGGTAATGATGATTACCCCATTAGATGCACGAGATCCATAAATGGCCGTTGCCGAAGCATCTTTCAAAACAGTAATCGATTCGATGTTGTTTTGATTGATTGTAGACAAAGGGTTTTTACCACCTTGAACACCACCGGCAGCTACCGGAAGTCCGTCAATAACATACAAAGGATCGTTGCTTGCAGACAAAGAAGATCCACTTCTAATTCTGATTGTTGCTCCCTCACCTGGAGATCCTCCACCATTAATAATTTGTAAACCGGCAACTTTTCCTTGAATCATTTGATCCGCAGAAGTCACGGGCCCTTTGTTAAAGTCTTTTGAAGTTAATGTCGTTACGGCACCTGTTGCGTCTTTTTTCTTAACAGTTCCATAACCTACTTGAATAACAACTTCCTTTAATTGACTAGCGTCTTCTTCCAGGTTTACCGTTATTGATTGTTGTGATTTGAACTCTACGGTTTGACTTTTATACCCAACGAATGAAAAAACGACAACGTCGCCTTTCTTAACATTTGGCAATTGAAATTTTCCGTCAAGATCTGTTGAAGTCCCAACTGTACTCCCTTGTACATTGATATTTACTCCTGGAATGGGCTGTCCTGATACTTTATCAAGGACTTTTCCGCTAAATGTATTCTGGGCCAGAACGCAAAAAGGCAGGAGTAACAATAAAAATGACAACTTTTTGTAAATTGTTTTCATACTTTTTGTTTAAGTTAATTAGGTTTTTTGTTTAATTTACCTTTACTTCGAGTGTTAAAATTACATAAATTTATTAGCGCTCGACAAAAGCCAAATATTAATGGGTTACGAAAACGTGATAGTGTTGAAAACTTTCTGTTTTATTAATGTTTCCCAGCATAAAATTACGATTCTATAAATTAATTTGCACCTTTATTACGAAAATGATTTTTACCACATTCCCAATATGAAAAAGAAGATTACACTCAAACAAATCGCAAAAGAATTAGACGTATCCATTTCTACCGTCTCCAAATCTTTAAGGAATAGTTTAGAAATAGGCGAAGAAACTAGGCTAAAAGTACAGGCTTTTGCCAAATTCTATCACTACAAACCCAACAATATAGCCCTTAGTTTAAAAAACAGAAAAACAAAAACCATAGGAATCATTATTCCGGAAATTGTACATCATTTCTTTTCAACGGTAATTAACGGAATAGAACAAATAGCCAACGAAAATGGCTATAGCGTAATCATATGCTTATCCGACGATTCATTCGACAAAGAAGTCATAAACATGGAAATGCTTGCCAATGGAAGCATCGACGGATTTATCATGTCCCTTTCCAAAGAAACCCAACAAAAAAAAGATTTCCACCACATTACCGAAGTCATCAATCAAGGAATGCCGGTAGTAATGTTCGACAGGGTAACCAATGATATTGAATGCGACAAAGTAATCATAAATGACGAATTGGCCGCCTTTGAAGCCGTTCAGAGCTTAATTGACAAAGGAAGAAAAAAAATAGCCCTCGTAACAACAGTAGATTATGTTAGTGTAGGCAAATTAAGAACTGACGGATACACCAAAGCCTTATTGAACAACGGAATACCATTCGACGAGAACTTGATCATAAAAATCGAAAACGTGGACAATTGCGAAATTACCATAGCAAAATTATTGGAAGACAAAGCCATTGATGCCGTTTTTGCCGTAAACGAACTATTCGCCGTGACGATCATTAAAACCGCCAATAAAATGGGATTAAAAGTTCCCGAAGATTTAGCCGTCATCGCTTTTACAGATGGAATTATTTCAAAATATTCAACCCCAACCATCACTACAGTAACCCAAAACGGGATAGAAATGGGCAATATAGCCGCCAAGATTCTTATCGAAAGATTAGAAACAGAACACGACGACGAAGGGGAAGAAGAACAAGAAGAAACATACAAAACAGTGGTAATCGAAACCCATCTAATAGAACGGGAATCAACGAACTAGGACCATTTTTTAATTACTTATCAAACTATTTCGTTGTAGTTATGAGTAATTCATTTTATTCTAAAATCCTAAATCTAAAATCTAAAATCTTTTATATATTTACATGATTCAAAACTTTTACTTTTACTTCGAAAAAACAAGTTAAGTTTTGATAAGCAAGGCGCTTATCGTACATTTAAAAC
>NZ_PNNA01000078.1 GCF_013823965.1 Flavobacterium sp. | reverse complement strand
ATATTCACTTTGTATTGTGCTTGATTGTAATAAAAACTTCTGTCAAAAAGGTGCTTGGCAATAAATTCCTTCATTTGCTCATCGTCCATATCAGCAATGAGAGGTCTTTTACTTTTATTGGAAACCAATCTCTCAAATAAAGTTTCAACTGATGCTTTTAGATAAATAGACACAATATCATCACCTTTCAAGAGTTCGTGATTATTGGCATAACAAGGAGTTCCACCGCCCAAACCTATTATCAAATCCCCGGGAGAATTCAATAATTCCACAAAAATTTGGTGTTCGAGCTTTCTAAAATAAATCTCGCCCCGCTCTTCGAAGATTTTATTTATGGACAAATTTGTTCTTTCTTCGATGATTTTATCCAAATCTACAGTTTGAATATTGGTGATTCTTGACAATCTGTTGGCAATTGTAGACTTCCCACAGCCCATATAACCTAATAAAATTATTTTTTTCATTTAAATAAACCCTTATAAATTAAGGCATTGAAGACTTTTGTTAAAAAAAGACAAATTTATAATAAAATAGCTTTGAAAAATTAAAAATAAGACCTTATATTTGCACCCGCATTCAAGAAAAGAAAATGACTCGATAGCTCAGTCGGTAGAGCACATCACTTTTAATGATGGGGTCCTGGGTTCGAGCCCCAGTCGGGTCACAAAATTTGTGATTATCAAATACTTTTCTTGAATCAATGACTCGATAGCTCAGTTGGTAGAGCACATCACTTTTAATGATGGGGTCCTGGGTTCGAGCCCCAGTCGGGTCACAATATAATGCGCATACGTTAATAGAATCTTGATAGTCTTAAGACTTGATAGCTCAGTTGGTAGAGCACATCACTCTTAATGTTGGGGTCCTGGGTTCGAGACCCAGTCAGGTCACACAAAGAAAAATATAGAGACGTTGCAATGCAGCGTCTCTATATTTTTTTAGGCCACGTGGAGAAACGGTAGACTTGCCATCTTGAGGGGGTGGTGCTCGTAAGGGCGTGTGGGTTCAAATCCCACCGTGGTCACTTTTATAGTCAAATTAAAATCCTAGTTGCTTAATTTATAAGTAATTAGGGTTTTTTAGTTTTATACCAGTACGCTTTTGGGTACAACTCCAATATTTTTTTCAATAAAAAGCGCCTATCTTTAAATAATTATATGTGTTTGAAACGGCCATAACCCCACTTTTTATTAATTCCATTATTATTTTTTTTAAATTGAAATACATCTAAACCCAAAGTTATTTTCAATAAAGAACAATAACCTAAGCACAATAGAGTTATACCAATAAAATAATTTTGTTAATTAATTACAAAAGCGTAAATTAGCATCCCATTTTTAACAGAAAAAGTATGGATTTTAAAAAAATCACAAAAACATCGAAAATGAATTCGTTGGTATTTTTTATCTTTTCATTTCTTCTTTTAGGCATTTCTAATGCTAATTCCCAAACCCAAACCGTTTTTTACGATTCCATCAACAAACAAAAATACGCACTGATTGATGTTCATAAAACATATGAAAGAGTAATCGAAAAAGGCTATGCTTCCATTGAAATGTTTGAATACTTGGGGAAATATTATTATGAAAGCAAAGACTTCGAAAAATCAAAATTATATTTCGACATCTTATTCAAAAAGTACAAATTGTCCCAAATTTCGTCAAAAAGTATCGAACTTTATAAAACTCTTTAGAACAGTTCAACTAAAATACAACTAACAAAAAATGCCTCAATTTAACAATTGAGGCATTTTTTATAGTCTAGAATAAAACATTCTGAACTATAATAAAAACAAGCTTATTTCACTACTTTCCCTTCGTGGCTTTCTTCAAATCGTCACCTCCAGGAATTTTCATTTTATCCGTAAGAATGGCTATTTCATCTAAGTCGAAACTTCCGGTCAAAGACATTAATACGGTTTCATTTTGCTTGCTTGGATCTTCAATAAGCATAAGTAATTCTTTAACTTGACTGTCGGTTGAACCAGATTTCACTAGTATTCTCACGTTTTTACCACTGTCGTTCACCCGCATCAACTCTTCTAGACCGGCAGTTTTCACATACTTGTCAGCCGTTAATTTCATGTCGGCCGACAGCTTTGTACTTGTGGTTGTAAATACTTTGAGGTTATCCAACTTTTTCATCAAACTCAAATACTGTTGTGTTTCCTTGTCATTGGCATCCACTTTCACACTGGCCATCATTTGAAACATTTTCTTGTTGACCACTATCGAGGTCACTCCATCTTGACCATCATATTTATCGAAAGCATTTTGTGCGAAAAAGGTATTGGAAACCAAGGCGACTACTATTGTTAGTATAATTTTTTTCATTTTTTTAGTTATTATTGTTTAAAAATCAAATTTTTAGAATTCTCATATTCCTTGATGTATTGCATACTTTCAAAACCTTTGTTAAGATTTGTCGACAATTGGAACAATGCTTTTTGAGTTTCCTTAAAGGCAACTTCCGGATCGTCATAGGTTCCTAAATTTGGTTCCTCGACTGTATTGTAATGGTTATATCCAATAACTACTATTCCCATCAAAACAACAAACGAAGCAGCTACAGAGAGCCAAAACCAATTTTGTTTTCGAGATTTAACCTGGAGTTTTTGATCAAACTGCTGCTCTTTTTGCAAAGTTGAACGAACAAAAATTGGTTTGTATCGCTCCAGACTTGGCAAAACATCCGAGGAAGAAAAGTAGTCTCGCAATTCTTTTTCTTCAGCAATATTGGTTTCAGCCCGAAAGTACTTGTCTAATTGTATTTTTATTTTTTCGAACTCCATAATTATATGTTTTTATCAGGTTCTCACTTGTCATTTTCCAAGCAATTGAATTCTTGTTTTTCAATCTCTTGAAGGCTATCATATTCTTCTAAAAACTACTTTTCAATTTAAAAGCAATCGTCGTGCCAGTCTCAATATTTTGTCTTTAAAAGAAGCAATAAACTTCTCAGATTCATTTTTACATTAAAACCATTGCACAGTAAGTTACATAATAAAGACGAAACTAACTTATTTTTATTACAAAGTGCATAAAATAAAACTAAAGTTGTTATTTTTACGTTTACTATAAAAGAAAACTATCAATATGAAATCAAAATTCAAATTTAAGACCTTATTCCTTTTCGCTTTTATAGCTGTTTTTACATTTCAATCTTGTCAAGATCAAGATGATACGGCAGCTCCAGCAAATATTGACATCCAAAATTTCATTTGGAATGGATTGAATCTTTATTATTTGTGGCAAGCCGATGTTCCTAATTTATCAGACACCAGATTTGCAAATCAAAAAGAACTAAACACTTTTTTATATGGATATCCAAAACCGGAAACCTTGTTCGAAAGTTTACTCTATAAACCTTCAAGCCTTTATCCTGGCACCGGAGAAGCTGTTGACAGGTTTAGCTGGATAGTGGATGATTATTTAGAACTGGAAGGAGCACTACAAGGAACCACTAATAATAATGGAGTAGAATTTGGTTTAAGCTACAAATCAACAGGATCCAATGAAATAATAGGTTGGGTACGCTATATTATTCCAAATTCGAATGCATCAACAAAGGACATCAAACGTGGTGATGTATTTTATGGTGTAAATGGAACCCAACTTACCGTTAACAATTACCAAGCACTTTTGTTTGGTTCAAATAACGATTACACCCTAAATTTAGCAGACATCAATGGTGGAGCATTTACACCAAACGGGAAAAATATTGCATTGACAAAAACAGTTTTGGACGAAAATCCAATTTTGGTTAATAAAGTAATTGTTTCCGGATCGCATAAAATTGGATACTTAATGTACAATGGTTTTTATGCCAATTACGATACCCAACTAAACGATGCTTTTGGAGCATTAAAATCACAAGGAATCACTGATTTGGTTCTTGATTTAAGATACAATGGCGGAGGTTCCGTTCAAACCTCGGCTAGACTGGCAAGCATGATAACAGGAGCTTACACAGGGCAAGTATTTGCAAAACAACAATGGAATGCAAAAATAGAATCCTATTTTGCTGCCAACGATCCAGAATCATTGAAAAATTTCTTTACCGATAAAATAGGGACTACAGCCATCAACAGTGTTGGCATGACCAAGATTTACATTCTAACTTCCAAAAGCACCGCTTCTGCCAGCGAACTAGTTATCAACGGATTAAAACCGTACATTACCGTTGTGCAAATTGGAGATATAACCACGGGGAAAAATGTTGGTTCCGTTACTTTGTATGATTCACCAACATTTGGAAAAGAAAACAGAAACCCAAACCATCGTTATGCCATGCAACCTCTTGTTTTAAAAATAGTCAACTCGGCAGGTTTTGGAGATTATCAAAGTGGCTTGGAACCTACTTACACATTGAAAGAAACCATCAGTAATCTTGACGTTCTTGGCAGCCCGACAGAGCCATTGTTGAGCCTTGCCATTGGCAAAATCACGGGAACAAAAAGAGTGATGCCGCAAAGTCCTGGTCAAGATTTCGACTATTTTAAAGATTCAAAATCCATAAACGGAATTCAAAAACAAATGTATCTGGAAAAAGCTCCAGAAGGTTTGTTGAAAGCTTTGGAATAAAATTTATAAAAGGCAAAAAAGGCTTTCATCACTGAAAGCCTTTTTTTTTATAACTAAATCTTGAAACTACAACTTGAAATTTAAACCTAATTTGAAATTTCGACCAAGAGTGTTATATCCTACATTTTCAACGAATTCTTCATTCAAAATATTGGTTACAGCTCCAAAAATGGTCAATCTGGTTTTTACCAACTCATAGTTCAAGGAAGCATTTACCAATTGGTAAGAACCCAAAACCACCTTTTGCGTCCCATACGTATTTCCATCAAAGAAAGCGTCATTTTTACCATCCACATATTGATAATTTATGTTGAAAGCTGTTCTTGGGCAAACTTGATAATCTAAAGAAGAATTCACTTTATGTTTCGGAATCAATCGATCCAAGGCTTCATCCACTTGCGTGAAAGTGTAATTGGAAATCCATTTGATGTTTTCGGTGATGGCAAAAGTAATTTCGGTTTCCACTCCTTTGGCTTTATTGGTTCCGTCAATGTTGATGTATTTATAGGCAGACGAAAACCCGATGAAATTATTTTGTTCCCTATAAAATCCAACAGCAGAAAATCGAAGTTTTTTGTTTAAAAGTTGGGTTTCAAAACCAACCTCAACCGTGCTGTTTTTTTCTGGTGTTAATTCCGTATTTCCATATTGAGAATACAATTGATACAAACTTGGCGTCACGAAAGCCGTGCTGTAAGAAGCCAAAGCTTTCAAAGGAACCGATTCAAAATCAAAGGAAGGATTCAGGTTGTAAACCAGCTGGTTTCCGTATTCGCCGTGAATGTTTAATCGTGCTCCAGCATTGACATTCAACCCAAAATCCGAAGTAAAAACTCCAGTCAAATAAGGGTCAATCATGTTAAATTTGGCACTTTCTTTTGCAACACCACCATAAGGAGTTTCACTGTTCATATCGTGAAATTGATATTGCGCGCCAGTTACCAAATACAAGGATTTTAAAACCTCATATTTGTTGTATCCATCAACATTAACGCTCCTGGACTCGTATTGCGAAAGCCCAACCGTACCGGAATATGTATCCAATTCATCATAAGAACGCACCATTTTGTTGATACTCGAATTCAGGATAAATTCTCCTTTTGAGTATTTGTATTTTGGTAAAAAACCAAAACGAAATTGTTCCGATTTAGAACGATTCTGGCTAATGTCATTGGTCCACGTATTATCAAAACCGCCATCATAATCGTTTTTGATTTTGTCAAAATTCCCAAAAAAGTCCAATGTCAATTTATCTGTGGCTTTATAACCCAACTTGGCTAAATAATTGATCCTCGAAAAACGGTCTTCTTCATAGACAACATTTTTATTTGGAGATGCAATTTGTGACATTCCAGTAGTTTCAGTGCTGTTCAAAGAAGCAAAATAATTTACTTTTTTCAAGTTTCCATTTACCGAAAATCCTTGATTATAATCTTGGAGACTAGACTTTGAAGTGAAAGCCGTATTATTGGTTCCAGCATTAAAATACGCATTTCCCTGAATGGATTTCTTTCCAGATTTTTTCAAAATAATGTTGACAACCCCGGTAGCTGCACCGGTTCCGTACAAAGTACTGGCTGCTCCTTTCATGATTTCGATGCTTTCCACTTGTTGCACAGGAAGCAACCGCAAATCAAATTCAAAACTAATTCCAGAAGCATCAGTAACCGGAATTCCGTCAATGAGAATAAGCACTTGGCTGTTTTTTCCACCACGAATGTAGTAGCCCAAATTTTTTCCGGCAACGCTTTGACTACCGTTAATTTCAACACCTGCTACTGAATTTAAGACACTTGCAATGCTTTGCCCTTCCCTCTTTTTTAAGTATTCAGAAGTGATTTTGGTGATTACTTTACCTGATTTTTCTTTGGCCAGAGCAAATTTAGAATCAGAAATTACTACTTCTTCTAACGGAGTTGGTGAAGTAATGCTGTCTTTTTGCTGCGCAAAAACACAGTTGGCCATCAGCACGAATAACGCACTGACACGAACGATTTTGTTGTTCATTTAATAAAACATTTTTAATGATAAAAATGGGAGAAAAGCATAGAATGACCCATACCCAAACCTTTTTTCCCGAAAGTTTGATACTCGATGTAATAGGCAGGTCTCCTGGCTTGCGTCTTGTTGTT
>NZ_PNNA01000026.1 GCF_013823965.1 Flavobacterium sp. | reverse complement strand
ACAGTTTCAAAAGCACTTAACGACAGCCCTGAAATTAGTGAGCAAACAAAAACCAGAATTAAGGAATACGCGAAACTAAAAAATTATAAACCAAACGTAATTGGGCTGAACCTCAAAAACAGGAAGACAAAAACGATAGGTGTTATTATTCCAAATATTCTGAATTCTTTTTTTGCCAAAGTATTTAGTGGTATAGAAAAAGTTGCCGACGAAAAAGGGTACAATGTTATCATGTGTATTTCTAACGAATCATTGGAAAAAGAAGCACACACTTTGGAAATGTTGAGCAATGGAACTATTGATGGTTTTATTTTGTCCATTTCGGAAGAAGCTCAAAAATTACACGAATACAATCATTTTAAAGAGATTATAAACGAAGGAACGCCAATTGTAATGTTTGATCGCATTGCTGATGAAGTGGATTGCGACAAAGTGGTTGTGGATGATTTTGATTCGGCCTTAAATGCAACCCAACATTTAATAAATACAGGATGCAAAAACATCGCCTTGTTTTCGTCTGTGGATAATTTAAGCGTAGGAAAACTGAGAGTCGAGGGCTATTTGCAGGCTTTGAAAAACAACAATATGGCCGTAAATCCCAACTTGATTATTAGAACGGATTCCGAAGACGATTTAAAAGAAAAAATAGACAAAGTTTTTGACAGCAATACCATTGACGGAATTTTTGCTTTGGACGAAAATGACTCTGTTGCCGCATTGAGAATTGGACTTAAAAAAGGGTATAAAGTTCCCGAAGAATTATCCATCATTGGTTTTGCCGATGGAATTCTGGCTTCCAGAAGATTGTCACCAAGTTTGTCCACTTTAAGTCAATACGGAGTGGAAATAGGTGAAGTAGCTGCCAATGTTTTAATCAATAGATTAGAATCCAAAGAAGAAAATCTGCCTTATGAAACCGTGATTATCAAAACACAATTGAGGGAAAGAGAATCGACCAAGAAGCTGTAGTTGTATCATTGTGAGGAACAAAGCAATACTATTGTTTGCTATTGCAGCATAAATGTTTCATTCCTCGCAATGACAAAGTAACTTGTCGACTAAAATTAATGTGCTTCCAACCAATTTTTCCCCATTCCAATTTCTACTTCCAAAGGAACATCCATTTTAAAGGCATTTTCCATTTCGTGTTTAATCATCGGCTGGATTTTTTCCAATTCGGAGTTGTGAACGTCAAACACAAGCTCATCGTGTACTTGCAGCAACATCTTCGATTTCCAGTTTTCGGAAGTTAGTTTTTTGTGAATGTTAATCATCGCAATTTTAATGATATCGGCGGCAGAGCCTTGAATTGGGGCGTTTACGGCATTTCTTTCGGCACCACTTTTGACCATCATATTGGCAGAATTGATGTCTTTCAAATAACGTCTTCTTCCCAAAACCGTTTGAACATAACCGTGTTCACGGGCAAAATCCACCTGATTGGCCATATATGATTTCAATTTTGGATAAGTGGCATAATACGCATCAATCAGCTCGGCGCTTTCTTTTCGCGAAAGCGAGGTTTGGTTGCTCAATCCAAAGGCGGAAACCCCATAAATAATTCCAAAATTCACGGTTTTGGCATTGCTACGTTGTTCTTTGGTCACTTCTTCCAGCGGCACGTTGAAAACTTTGGCAGCCGTGCTTCGGTGAATGTCTTCGTGGTTTTGGAACGCCTTGATCATATTTTCCTCGCCGGATAAAGCGGCAATGATGCGCAATTCTATTTGTGAATAATCCGCAGAAACCAAGGTGTAATTTTCGTCACGAGCGATGAATGCTTTGCGAATCAATCGACCTCTTTCGGTACGAATCGGGATGTTTTGCAAGTTCGGATTGTTGGAACTCAAACGTCCCGTCGCTGCCACGGTTTGCATATAATCGGTGTGGACGCGGCCTGTTTTGGCATCGACTTGATTCGGCAAGGCATCAATATAGGTACTTTGCAGTTTCACCATTTGACGCCATTCGAGAATGTCGCGCACAATTTCGTTGTCGTTGGCCAAGTACGACAAAACTTCTTCGCCGGTGGCATATTGGCCAGTTTTGGTTTTCTTTTGTTTCGCTCCGCCAATTTTCAATTTGTCGAATAAAATATCGCCGAGTTGTTTCGGTGAAGCCAAATTGAATTTCTCGCCTGCGGTTTCGTAGATTTTTTGTTCCAAAGCCGCACTTTCCTTGGCCATTTCAATCGACATTTCTTGCAGGAAAGGAACATTCAGGTTGATGCCTTCCAATTCCATTGCCGCCAAAACGGGAATCAATGGAATTTCGATTTCGTCAAACAATTTCTTGGTTTCGACTTTGTCCAGAATCGGGCTGAAATTTTGCTTCAATTGATAAGTAATGTCAGCATCTTCGGCGGCGTATTCCTTGATGTCTTCCAAAGCGACTTCTCGCATTGTTTTTTGGCCTTTTCCTTTTTTGCCAATCAAATCCTCAATGGATTTTGGAGAATATTTTAAATAAGTTTCCGATAAAACATCCATATTGTGGCGCATATCGGGATTGATCAAATAATGGGCGATCATCGTGTCAAACAATTTTCCCTTGATTTGAACTCCATAATGCGACAGGATTTTTAAATCGTATTTGATGTTTTGGCCAATTTTCTCGATGGTTTCGTTTTCGAAAAAAGGCTTGAATTTGTTTGCTAACACTTGTGCTTCCTCTTGATTTTCCGGAAACGGAACGTAAAATGCTTTTCCTTTTTCGAAAGAAAACGACATTCCCACCAGTTCGGCATTCAAGGCGTCGATTCCCGTGGTTTCGGTGTCGAAACAAACCGAAGTTTGGTTCATCAAGTTTTGTAACAACAATTTTACGGCAAAGTCACCTTGGATGCTTTGGTAAAAATGCTCGGTGTTTTCCAACGTGGCATAATGCGAACTCGATTTTGTTTCGCCACTTTCTTCATCCGAAAAGCCAAACAAGTCAAATTGGTCTTCGTTCGATTTCTTGGCAGGCGCTTTTTTTATTGGTTGAGGTTCCTCAGTAGGAGTTCCATTTCCGTTGGTGTCGATTTCGTCGTATTCTTTTCCGGTTCCAAAATATTTGTCAAACTGCGCTTTCATTTGTCGAAATTCCAATTCCTGGAATAATTCGTCTGTTTTTTCGACATCGGGTTTCGATAATTCGTAGTCTTCGGCATTGAAAGTCACGGGACAATCGAGTAGAATGGCAGCCAATTTTTTGGACAACAAACCCAATTCGGCATTGGCTTCGATTTTGTCTTTTATGGCACCTTTCAATTGGTGTGTATTGGCCAAAAGGTTTTCCATCGAACCGTATTCTTTCAGGAATTTTTTGGCTGTTTTTTCGCCAACGCCCGGCAATCCTGGAATGTTGTCGGCAGCGTCGCCCATCATTCCAAGGAAATCTATTACTTGTTCCGGTCTTTCGATTTCGAATCGTGCCAAAACTTCGGGAATTCCCCAAATCTCGATGTCGTTGCCCATTCGAGCGGGTTTGTACATAAAAATATTTTCGGAAACCAATTGTGCAAAATCCTTGTCCGGCGTTACCATATAGACTTTGAAATCTTCTTTTTCGGCTTGTTTGGCCAAGGTTCCTATCAAATCATCGGCTTCAAAACCAGGAACTTCTATAATAGGAATGTGCATTGCCTTCAATAATTCCTGGATATAAGGAACGGCAATTTTGATGGCTTCGGGCGTTTCGTCACGATGCGCTTTGTATTCTTGGTACATTTCATATCGATACGTGCTTCCGCCTTTGTCGAAAGCCACGGCCAAATGGTCTGGTTTTTCGCGTTTGATGACGTCCATCAAGGCATTCATAAATCCCATAATGGCCGAAGTGTCCATTCCTTTGGAGTTGATTCTTGGGTTTTTGATAAAAGCAAAATAACCACGAAAGATTAAAGCGTAGGCATCGAGCAGGAAAAGACGTTTTTGTTGTGACATAAATTGTGTTTTTGTAAAGTTTTCAAATGTACAAAACTTGACAAATAAAGGGGTGAATGATTGATTGAATTGTTTTAATTAAAGTCTAAATTTAATTTGTTTAACCAATGATTTGCTATTGTAAAGAAAAATATCTTGATAAGAACACAAAAAACCTGTTTCAATGCGATTAACAAAATGAAAATTGAAGTTACCCTTCTGGATAGTAAATTAAGGCGAAATTCATTAAAAAATTTCACACAAATTCGGCACAAATTCGAATGTTTTATTTGGATGAAATCGTGTCTTTGGATGTGTAAAGGCTAGTTATTTAAGTCTATTATTAAATATGAGTTTATAATTACAATTTGTGTCACACAACGTATTTCATCGATTAAATACGGTTTTTAACGACGTATAAATTGATTTTCATTTATCTTTGATGTCAATATGTTGTTATAATGCCTTAATGGTTTGTTATGAAAGAAAAAAGCGTTGCTAAAAAGGTGTTATTTGCCTGTTTGTTGTTTGGTATGTTAATGACAACAAATGTTTTTGCCCAAGTGGGAATAGGAACTGTTACTCCCGATGAAAGTTCAATATTAGACATTACATCTACTACTCAAGGATTGTTGACGCCTAGAATGACTACCGCGCAACGGAATGCTATCGTCACTCCAGCTGATGGTTTGATGGTATATGATACGGAATTAAAATCTTTTTATCATTACAATAGTACAACAACTTCTTGGAACAGAATGAGTAGTGATGCTAATGGTAGACTTAAATTTAAACGTATAAAATCGACTGATGTTTTAGCTACTGTTTTGGCCGATGAGAAAGCGGCTGGCGGCGGAAGTAAATATCTTTTGGACACAAGTACTTTATATGAAATTAATGGTACTGTTAACGTCGATTTTCCAATAGAATTGAATAATGCTTATTTAGTTGGTTTGGATTCCGGAGAAGATAAGCTGGTTAAGGCTTCAGGAGATCTTTTTACGGGAACAACTGGTGGATCAATTCGCGTATTAACTTTAACGGCCACAGCAGGAAAGGTCTTTAATATCACGGGAGGCGGTACTCAAAATTTAATTTTTAGAGATGCAGTTGTTGCCAGTTCCTCGAATGTTGGTGTAATTGATAATTTTGCCTTAGTTTTCATTAGTATTGTCCAGTATGTGGCAAACACTACTGGGATTATTTATAAAGATGTTAACAAATTATTGATTTCTAATGCGGGATGGTTCGGGAATAATTTGGGAACCTATGAAACCCTGCAAGGAACTTTTGGGTTGGTTGAAAAAACAGGTGGTTTTACTGAGGTTGCAGGTGCAAACATAGGGTTTGATGTGTCTTCTAATCCGACTATTAACGTTGATGCAGTAGTTAGAGATGTTGTTTTTATGGGAACACTTACAACGGGAAAATATGTGAATGGCTATAATCCTTCTATTTATTCAGGATATAATTTCAATAATAAATGGAACGTTAACTGTTCGGGTATACCGGTAGAAGCGGATGCTGCTGCAACGGGAGATGTTAATTTTGATTATGCAGTAGGTTCAGGCGCGTTAACTTCAACTTCAGGAACTGCAGTGAAATTAGCAGGGAATACAACTTCAAATAATCTCTTCAGGTTCTCTACTGGAGCAACAAACAATAAATTAATTTATTTAGGGACAAAAAAACGATATTTCAGAACAACGGCAACTTTTTCTTTCCAGTCATCACTTAGTGCAGCAGGAGTGTTTGTTTTTTATTTAGCAAAAAATGGTGCTGTCATTAATCAATCCAAAGTTTATTGTGGTGTTACATCAAGTGATGTTGATGCTGCGACTATTTTGTCAACAGTTGAAATGTCTACTAATGATTATATTGAAGTATGGGTTTCCAGATATTCGGGATCAGGTGATGTAAAGACAGTTTCTTTGAATTTAGTTGTTAATTAAATTCAATTTCTGGTAAAATTACCCTGAAAAATTGTATTTAAAAAAACCGGAAAATGCTTTTTTTGTAAAATTGTCGCTTGAAATATTTCTGGTATGGTTTTAGTTAAAATTCAATTAATTAAAATCCGTTTCACCTAATTAATTTGTTATTTTGCACAAAATTTATATCTCGATGATTTTACGCATATTCATATTGTGTCTTGTTCTTTTTGTTATTGAAATCTATGCTTATCAGGCATTAAAGACAGTGGTAAAGCCAAAATCTTTTTTGGTTTCCTATCAAATAATAAGCGCACTTCTTTTAGCTTTTATAGTTTATTCTTTCACGCAATTTGACCGTTCTGTGGGACAAACGGGTCAAAGTATGCGTGCAATGGGTTTACTTCTTTTAGTGTATATTCCCAAAATTATTTTGACCTTGGTGCTGTTTGGCGAAGATATTTATCGAATTGGTTTTGGTTCCATAAATCATTTTGCAAAATTCAACGACAGTGTTGATTTTCTAGCTTCAAGGCGAAAGTTTGTCAGCCAAATAGGATTAGGAGTAGCGGCAGTTCCTTTTTTGTCCATATTGTATGGAGTGACAATGGGAAAATACAACTACAAAGTAATTAAACAGGCTATATTTTTTCCTGATTTGCCAGATGCTTTTGATGGCATGACCATAACACACATATCCGATGTTCATAGCGGAAGTTTCGACAATCCGGATAAAATTAATTATGCCATAGACTTGATTAACGAACAAAACTCGGACTTGATTTTGTTTACCGGTGATATTGTCAACACTGACGCCAAAGAAATGCATCCTTGGATTGACACCTTCAAAAGAATCAAGAAACATAAGTACGGTAAATATTCGGTGCTGGGAAATCATGATTATGGCGAATATGTGACTTGGCCTTCGGAAGCAGCCAAAGAAAAGAATTTTCAGGACATAAAAGATTTACACGAGCAAATTGACTTCAAATTAATGTTGAACGAGCATACTTTTATCGAAAATGGAACTGACAGAATTGCCTTGGTTGGAGTCGAGAATTGGGGTGAAAAATTTAAAAAAGCGGGTGATTTGCAAAAAGCATCGAACGGATTGTCAAAAGAGGATTTTAAAATATTGATGAGTCATGATCCAAGTCATTGGGATGCTGAAATAAATACTCACGAGAAAAATTTCCATTTGACATTATCAGGTCATACCCACGGAATGCAATTTGGGATAGAAATTCCAGGGGTTATAAAATGGAGTCCAATACAATATGTTTATAAACAATGGGCTGGTTTGTACGAAAATTTGGGGAGATATGTATATGTAAATAGAGGATTTGGCTTTCATGCCTATTCCGGAAGAGTAGGAATTATGCCTGAAATTACCGTGATTGAACTAAAAAAAGGCAGGAATGTA
>NZ_PNNA01000067.1 GCF_013823965.1 Flavobacterium sp. | reverse complement strand
CGTCCAATGCACAGAATGTACGAGCAATACCACCCGATAGGAACCGTTGGAATTATTTCGGCATTTAACTTTCCGGTGGCCGTTTGGAGTTGGAACGCAATGATTGCATGGGTTTGTGGCGATGTAGCGATTTGGAAACCAAGTTCAAAAGTGCCATTATGTGGCGTTGCCTGCCAAAACATCATTAAAACAGTTCTCAAAAGAAATAATGTTCCCGAAGGCGTAAGTTGTTTGGTAACAGGAAACGAATCAGGCGATTTGATCAACAATGACAAAAGAATTTCCTTGGTTTCTTTCACGGGATCAACAAGAATAGGACGTCACGTGTCAAAAACCGTTGCAGAACGTTTTGGAAACACGATTCTCGAACTAGGAGGAAACAATGCCATTATCGTTTCGGAACATGCTGATATCAGCATGGTATTGGTTGGAGCCGTTTTTGGAGCTGTTGGAACTGCCGGACAACGTTGCACTTCAACACGTCGTTTGATCATTCACGAAAGTGTCTATGATAAAACCATCAGCGTTTTGAAAAATGCCTACGGTCAATTGCAAATTGGAAATCCATTGGACGAAAACAATCACGTTGGACCACTTATCGACAAAGGAGCCGTTCAGGAATATTTGAATGCCATTGAAAGTGCCAAAAAAGAAGGCGGAAAAATCATCGTGGAAGGTGGCGTGGTAGAAGGCAAAGGATACGAAAGCGGATGTTATGTAAAACCGTGCATCATCGAAGCCGAAAATCATTTTGACATCGTTCAAACGGAAACTTTTGCACCCATTTTATACGTAATGAAATACTCTACAATCGAAGAAGCGATTGCATTGCAAAACGGAGTTCCACAAGGACTTTCGTCTTCCATCTTCACGAACAGTATGCGAGAAATGGAATTATTCCTTTCCCAATCCGGTTCTGATTGTGGTATTGCCAATGTAAACATTGGAACCTCGGGAGCTGAAATTGGCGGTGCTTTTGGTGGAGAAAAAGAAACTGGCGGAGGACGCGAATCCGGTTCCGATGCTTGGAAAGCTTATATGCGAAGACAAACGAACACCATAAATTACGGAACGCAATTGCCATTGGCACAAGGCATAAAATTCGATTTGTAAAGAATAATAACCTCAAAAAAAGCGGCTCGATTTACATCTTGCCGCTTTTTTTAATTTCTTCCTTTTTCACTTGGGTATAAACTCGGTAAAGGTTCGCTTTGCCAGAATTCCTTCGTGTCAACATCCATAATTGTCAATGGGCCTTTAAAAGCGGCTCCTGTGTCAACATTCCAAACGTTGACCATATTCACAGGGGTGGTTTTGCCAATTCTGGAAACGGGTGTGTGACCAATATAGATTTCTTCGTACAATGTCAATCGTTTTGGATAAAACAAATCATCCTTTTTCATCTTTTTATCCAATGCTAATGCGGTTTCCCACAGCGTTCTGTCCCAATAAAACAGCTCAGGAAAATATTCATAAATCACCCCATTCATGTTGGTAAATCCAGCGTGAACAAACAACCTATTCTGTTCGTCGAGATAATAATTCTCTAAGGATTTCAGGAATTTAATATGTTTTTTGATGGTTTCGGTGTTGGTTCTTCCATAAGCCAAGACAGTTGATTCGCCACCATGTTTATACCATAAAGGATTATCCTTGCTTTCATTGAGCCATTCCAACAATAATTTGTCATGATTGCCAAGAATGCAAATGCAATTGTGGGTAGTTTTCAATTGAATCAAATAATCAATCACTTGGGGCGATTGACTCCAGCCGTCAACGTAATCACCCAGAAAAATTAAGGTGTCGTTTGGCGTAACCTTGGCTCTCTCCATGATTTGGTGCAGCGCCCGCAAACCGCCGTGAATATCTCCTATAACTAGTGTTCTCATCATGATTTGTTTGTTACAAGGTAATTAAAAGATGTTGTTTACTGTTTATTATTCTTTTAAATTAATTTTATCTTTAAGTGTGGAATATATTTCTTTCGTCTCGTTGGAAATTTTTGACCAACTTGCTACCGAATGCTGATTAAATTCCAATGCTTTGTTATTGCATATTAATCTTAAAATGAAGTTTTGTCCTGCATTGCAAGTTTTAGTATGAATTGTATATTCTTGTAGAGTTATTAATTTATATGCATTTGAAAATATCTTTCGTTTTTCAATTTCTGTCAGTTTAAAAGATTTGTTTTCTATAATTGGTTTTTTGTTAATTATTTTTTCCGTTTCAACTCTGCCTGTATTACTTTCATTGTCAATTGTAATTCTACTTTCGTCTATTATGATTTCTAATTGCTCATTGCAAAATTTTTCATCAATTATATTATCACTTGACTTATTTTTACAAGTAATTAAAGTGAGAATTAGGAGCAATAATGGGATTTTTGATTTCATTTTCGATTTGGCAAATTTTCGGTTTAATTCTTACTGCACATCATATTTCATCTTTCTCAAAATCCGTAACGCTTCCTTGAAAGACAAATATACAGAAGTGAAAGGTTTCAGGAGCAATTTGGCATCAACCAGTTTTTGCTTGGCATCTTCAAAACCGTTGAGGTAACAAATCATGTAAGTCGAAGGCAAATTTTCCAAATCTTTTTGTTCCCGCTCGTTCAGCGAAAGCCCTTTTTGTAATTTAGTCAACAAAGCAGTGTTGGAATTGTAAATATGAAAAAGCATTTTCCGGTTGAATTCCGGCGGTTGAAACAGCATTTTTCGGTCAATTTTGTAATACCCATTGTCATAAAAATGAATGGTCTGTTTCTCTAATGGATACAAACTTGTTTTGTCGTTCAATCCCAATGGCACATATTCGATAATCGTAAAAGAATCCTCGTCAAAAGTAATCGTCACCACGTCTTGTGCGGAATAAAACAGCTTGATTTGTTCGTTAATCAGTTCGATGTCAACCCGAGAAAGGAAGGTTTTATCCCGAGATTTTTTGGGAATTCCAGCCCAACAAATGACGAATAATTCCTTGAAAACCTTGTATTTAGGCGCCATGTCCTTGTGCCGAAAATTCATAAAATCAATCACGCCATCGAGTGTGTATCCAATGCTGTTTCTGGAATTGTTTTCGATCCCAATGACGGTTTCCGTGTTTTGGTAATTTTTTTCGACTTCTTCTTCAACGGGAACTGTATTGCTGCCACGACGAATGAAAATGCTGTTGGCGGGAATGGTGTGAATTCCTTTTTTGAAGTGGGAAGTTTTGCTTTTTGCTTTTATGGTAACCAATCCTACGACTTTGTCTTTGGGCAAATTCGGGAAAGGCACGTTCTCGTATTGAATTTTGGGTGGATTTTCCAAATACGCATTTACCAAATTCTGTATGCGGCTGTCGTCGAAAAAATCGTCCCCCACAATCTCGTTGTCATGGTCTTCCACACCCACAACAATATAGGAATTATTGGCCGGATTGGAATTGGACAAGGCACAAATGTGTTTCAAAAACTTGGCTTTTCCTTCTCGGGTATGCAAATTCAACTGGCGTTTCTTGTCGTAAAAACTGCTCTCGTCATTATGCGCAAGGAGATTTTTAACCAAAAGTCTTTTGTTAATCATTTGCTAAACTTGAATCAGGTCATGTTAAAATTGTTAAAACAAATACTATTTCATTGATTATGCACGTTCTCCCGTGATAAAATATTAATAGAGTATTAATTTAATTCCCCCAAAACTATGAAAAATATTAAAATTTATGTGTTAAGTTTTCTTGTAATTACATTCGCAAGCCTGTTTTTTGCGGCATGTAATAATGACGGAAGTGATCCTTCACAAACTTCAGTAATGAGGGTTAGATTGGCAGATGCGCCCGGCGACTATAAAGAAGTAAATTTGGACGTGAGAGACATTATGATCAAGTCCAATACCAATACAGACGATCAAGGATGGGTAAGTATTGGCAACCTTCCAGCCGAAGGCAAAATTTATAATATGCTGACATTGACCGGAGGTGTAAGTGCTTTATTGGCTGATAAAGTGGTCCCTTCAGGATATTTGGGACAAATCAGGTTGTTGCTAGGCGACAAAAACACGGTGGTGCTAAAAGACGGTACGTCCTACCCCTTGAATACTCCAAGTGCCCAACAATCTGGTTTGAAATTAAACGTTAACCAAACATTGATGGCAGGCGCCACCTATGATTTCTTGCTGGATCTTGACGTGGCACATTCTATTGTTGTCCAAGCGGGAACTTCCGGAAATTATAATTTACATCCGGTTGTCAAAGTTTCAACATCGGCAACATCGGGAGTAATCAAAGGAACTATTGCGAATATTGCAGTTGCAAAACAAGTATTGGCATCTGTTGTAGTGGGAACCGAAACGGTTTCGGCCTACGCCAATGTAGAAGGCGTATTTCAATTGAATGGAATTCCTGCAGGAACTTATATCGTGACATTGACTCCAGATCCCACTTCGGGATTGTTGATAAAAACGATTCCGGGTGTCATTGTGGTTAATGGTGAAACTACAACAATGACCAGTGTTTCTTTGTAAAAAGAAATGATTTTAAACAAAAAAGCAGCCCAATTTTGGACTGCTTTTTTGGTTTCTATTGGTTTTATGACGCCGCCAATTATTCCCGATCTTTAAAGATTTAAATCTCGATTGACAATTGTGGCAGAAGCCTGGGCCGTTGGAAAAACAATTAAATCTGCAATGTTGACATGGTACGGTCTGGAAACCACAAAATGAATAATGTCGGCAATGTCTTCGGCTTGCAAAGGTTTCATGTCTTTATAAGTATTGGCGGCTCTATCGGTATCTCCTTTGAAACGCACTTCGCTAAATTCGGTTTCCACCATTCCGGGATGAATTGCTCCAACTCTTATTCCGTATGGATTCAGGTCCATTCGCATGCTTTTGTTCAAGGCATCAACGGCATGTTTTGAAGCGCAATATACATTTCCGTTGGGATACACTTCTTTTCCGGCGATGGAACCAATGTTGATGATGTGTCCTGATTTTTGTTCAATCATTTTTGGAATTATCGCTTTCGAAACATACAAAAGCCCTTTTACGTTAATGTCAATCATCGCGTCCCAATCCTCTAAATCGCCAGTTTGTATAGGATCTAAACCATGCGCATTTCCAGCATTATTAATCAAGACATCAATCTTTGAAAAGGCGGAAGGTAGAGCATTTATGCTTTCAAAAACCGCTTTTTTATCTCGAACATCAAAGGATAAAGTATGAATTTCCGTGAATGCAGAAAGTTCTTTTTCGAGTTCCTTTAATCGGTCTTCCCGTCTTCCACAGAGAATAATTTTGTAATTATTTCGTGCCAATATTCTTGCGGTTGCTTTGCCAATTCCACTTGTTGCACCAGTAACTAGGGCTGTTTTGCTCATTTTTTTAGTTTTTTATTTGGAAATTGTTGGGATACAATTTCATTTTGTAAAGTTTACCATCAAGGGATTGGATTTCCGGCACTTTCCGTCCAAAAAGAAAACCAGTCTTCCACTTCCATTTCTATTTCTGTCGCTTTCATCAAATGAGCGATTCTGTTTTTTTCTGCCGTACCACAAACAGGTAAAATTCCCGATGGATGTTTTAAAATCCAGGCGAGAAGCAAAACATCGATTCCAACATTGTATTTTAGCGAAAGCTTGGCCGCCAGTTTTTTAACTCGAGTGGATTTTTCATCAATTTTTTTGAAAACTGTTCCCAGTGGAGACCAGCACATCGGCTGGATGTTGTTTGCTTGCATGTAATCTAAACTTCCGTCGAGCATCGCTTCACAATGCGTTATCGAAAACTCGATTTGGTTGTAGTTTATTTCTGTTTTTGTCTGGATTAAATCGGTTTGGCTTTGCGTAAAATTAGAAACTCCAAAATCCAGGATTTTCCCTTCGGTTTTAAGTTTTTCAATCGCTTCGGCAATCTCGTCAACTTGCATCAACGGGCTTGGTCTGTGCAACAAAAGCAGGTCCAGATAATCTGTTTTCAAATTTTTCAACGATTGTTCGGCTGACCAAATGATGTGTGATTTCGAATAGTTGTAATGGTGAATTTTGGTACTTCTGTTTTCTGAAGGCAATTGGATGCCACATTTTGAAATTAGTTGTATTTTTTTTCTGTCAATTTGACTTTCGTCAAAAGCGTTTCCAAAAGCAGCTTCTGTAGTATAACCGCCATAAATATCGGCATGGTCAAATGTGGTAATTCCGGTTTCAATGCAGGAATTCATCAGTTCAATCATCTGGTTTTTGTTCAGATTTTTACCCCAATGACCCCATGTCATCGTACCGGCAATAATTTTGGAAAAAGGTGTTTTTGTCATGATTGTTTTATTGTTATTTATATTCAAGAATCTTCTGTTTTTAGTCCTATTCTTTTAAAACTTTAAAATTATGAAAATACTATCACAAAACATCCTTAAAATTGGGGAGTTGTGAGAAGTTTTAACCATTTTTTAACATCCTACTTCTAAAAAAAAATTCAATTTGCAGCGTCAAAAATAAGGAACACAATTTACAGTAATTAAAATAAGGAAATGGAAGAGAATACAACGACTTTGGACATTAGGGCGATCAATGAAAAGATAGAGAGAGAAAGTGCTTTTATCGATTTGCTTACCATGGAAATGAATAAAGTAATCGTGGGTCAAAAACACATGATCGAGCGATTGTTAATTGGGCTTTTGGGACAAGGACACATATTGCTGGAAGGAGTTCCGGGATTGGCAAAAACATTGGCCATAAATACGTTGTCGCAAGCCGTTCAAGGGTCGTTCAGCCGAATCCAGTTTACTCCCGATTTATTGCCTGCCGATGTTGTGGGAACGATGATTTACAACATCAAGGCCAATGAATTTTCCATAAAAAAAGGACCTGTTTTTGCCAATTTCGTTCTTGCGGACGAGATTAACCGTGCGCCTGCCAAAGTGCAATCGGCATTGTTGGAAGCGATGCAGGAAAAACAAGTGACCATTGGCGACACGACTTTCAAATTAGACAAGCCATTTTTGGTTTTAGCAACGCAAAACCCTATCGAACAAGAAGGAACGTATCCGTTGCCGGAAGCACAAGTCGATCGTTTCATGTTGAAAACCGTAATCGATTATCCAAAAATGGAAGACGAGAGAATGGTCGTTCGTCAAAACCTGAAAGGAAGTTACGAAAAAGTAAATCCAGTGGTTTCCATCGAACAAATTTTGCGTGCGCAAGAAGCCGTTCGTGAGGTTTATATGGACGAAAAAATAGAAAAATATATACTGGACATCATCTTCGCCACCCGTTATCCAGAAAAATACAAATTGGCCGACTTGAAACCATTAATCAGTTTTGGATCGTCTCCTCGTGGAAGCATCAATTTGGCCAATGCGGCAAAATGTTATGCTTTCATTAAACGTCGTGGGTACGTAATTCCAGAAGACGTTCGCGCCGTAGTTCACGATGTATTGCGTCACAGAATTGGAATCACTTACGAAGCCGAAGCCGAAAACATCACTTCCGTTGACATCATCAACAAAATCGTAAACGAGATTGAAGTACCTTAAATCAGTTAACAGTTGGCAGATTTCAGTTGGCAGTAAGCTACAATCTGAAATCTGAAATCTAAAATCTGCAATCTGAAGCAATGGAAACGAAAGACCTCTTAAAAAAAGTACGAAAAATAGAAATCAAGACCCGAAGATTGAGCGATCATATCTTTTCGGGAGAATACCACACATCGTTCAAGGGGCGCGGGATGACTTTCAGCGAAGTGCGTCCGTACCAATACGGCGATGACATTCGTGCCATAGACTGGAACGTGACGGCTCGTTACAACGAAGCGCACGTCAAGGTTTTCGAGGAAGAACGCGAATTGACCATGATGTTGATGGTGGATATTTCGGGTTCGGAAAGTTTTGGTTCCAAAAACCAATTCAAGAAAGACATTGTTACCGAAATTGCCGCAACAATGGCTTTTTCGGCCACAAACAATAACGACAAGATTGGCTTGATTTTATTTTCGGACCAAATCGAATTGTACATTCCTCCCAAAAAAGGGCGCTCACACGTGTTGAGAATCATTCGAGAATTGATAGAATTCGAACCGAAAAGCCACAAAACAGATCTTGCACAAGCCTTGAAATTTTTGTCGAGTACCCAAAAAAAGAAAGCCATCGTGTTCGTGATTTCCGATTTTATTTCCGAAGATTACGAGCATACCTTGAAAATAGCGTCCAAAAAACACGATATTACGGGCATTCG
>NZ_PNNA01000090.1 GCF_013823965.1 Flavobacterium sp. | reverse complement strand
TAGATATCGAAGAAGCAATAGAAGTTGTTCCAGACAAAGAAGAAGATTTAGTTTTTAGAGCGCCAATAGTAACCGTAATGGGTCACGTCGATCACGGTAAAACATCTTTACTGGATTATATTCGTAAGGAAAATGTTATTGCCGGTGAATCTGGAGGGATTACGCAACACATTGGTGCCTACGGAGTAACTTTGGATAACGGTCAAAAAATTGCATTCTTGGATACACCGGGTCACGAAGCGTTTACCGCAATGCGTGCTCGTGGTGCTCAAGTTACGGATATTGCCATTATTGTGGTAGCTGCCGACGACGACATCATGCCGCAAACCAAAGAAGCAATTTCCCATGCTCAAGCAGCTGGAGTTCCAATTATATTTGCTATCAACAAAATTGATAAACCGAATGCTAATGTTGAGAAAATCAAAGAGCGTTTGGCTAGCATGAATTTACTTGTTGAAGATTGGGGTGGAAAAATTCAATCACACGATATTTCTGCTAAAATCGGAACAGGTGTCAAAGAATTATTGGAAAAAGTATTATTGGAAGCAGAACTTCTTGACTTGAAATCCAACCCAAACAAAGCGGCTCAAGGAACTGTTGTGGAAGCGTTCTTGGATAAAGGAAAAGGTTATGTTTCTACCATATTAGTACAACATGGAACTTTGAAAATTGGAGATTACATGTTGGCAGGAAAACACCATGGTAAAATTAAAGCCATGCACGATGAAAGAGGAAACATTGTCAAAGAAGCTGGGCCTTCAACTCCGGTATCCGTTTTAGGATTGGATGGAGCTGCAACGGCAGGTGACAAGTTCAATGTTTTTGAAGATGAAAAAGAAGCCAAGCAAATTGCCGCCAAACGTTCCCAGTTGATGCGTGAACAATCCGTTCGTACACAACGTCATATTACTTTGGACGAAATTGGACGTCGTATTGCATTGGGTCAATTTAAAGAATTGAACATCATCCTTAAAGGTGACGTGGACGGTTCTGTGGAAGCCTTGTCAGACTCATTCTCTAAATTATCTACTGAAGAAATTCAAATTAATATTATTCATAAAGGTGTTGGAGCCATTACTGAAACTGATGTAATGTTGGCTTCTGCGTCAGACGCCATCATTATCGGATTTAATGTTCGTCCTGCCGGAAACGCCAGACAATTGGCTGACAAAGAAGAAATTGACATCCGTTACTATTCTATTATTTACGCCGCTATTGACGACTTGAAAGACGCAATGGAAGGAATGCTTGCGCCGGAAATGAAAGAAGAAATTCTGGGTACTGCCGAAATCAGGGAGATTTTCAAAATTTCTAAAGTAGGTTCTATCGCTGGTTGTATGGTTATGGACGGAAAAATTGCAAGAAACTCCAAAATCAGGATTATTAGAGAAGGAGTAGTTGTTTTTACTGGAGAACTATTGGCACTGAAACGTTTTAAAGATGACGTAAAAGAAGTCTCTAAAGGATACGATTGTGGTATTCAAATTAAAGGGTACAATGATATAGAAGAAAGAGACATTATTGAATCTTTCCACGAAGTGGCCATCAAAAAGAAATTGAAATAAAATTTCGATATATTTATAAGAAATCCCGAGCAATCGGGATTTTTTTTGTTTTAGATGATGCTTAATTGTTTTTCTGAAATGAATGGAATTTTTAGTAGATTTGTATAGAGAAAATTTGAAATGGGAACGGTCGCAAGTTTGTTTTTGGGATATCATATTTACTTATAAAATGAGAAAAATAGTTGTTATAATTGCTCTAGCAATATCGTTGATGAGTACAAAATGTGCAGAAGAACCTGTAAATATTGTTTTCGACAATGAATCAGACAGAAATGTTGTTTTTTCATTTACAAAAAATACAGATTCTTTAAAAAATGTTATTTCAGGGAAATTTTATTATGATTCTCGTTTTAAATATTTTCAGAGAAATAGTATAAGATTAGATACTTTAACAGGATCTGATTTGTAATACTATTTATCAAAAGACAATACTTTTTACACCTTTTATTTTTTAAGAGCTATAAAATTTGATACACTTACAAATAATTATATTTTTGAAAAAAAATATGACAGTATTAGTTTAGATAAGGAAAAGATTTTCATTGGGGATGAAGGGAATAATACATTTATATATACTAATAAGAAAATAGTTTTTAAAAGTCATATAGGTAATTAATTTTATAACTCAGTTTATGTAAGTATCTTGTAAATGCTAGCTTACAATTGCATTCTATCGCAAGAAACACAAACAAAAAAGCAACCCAGTTCGAGTTGCTTTTTTATTTAAAGAAAAAATTTGAGATTTACTTATTAGGTTTTATCAAAAGCACATTTTTGTATCTATCCTTAATGATTGCCAAATTTCTTTCGGCTTCGATGCGGGTTTTAAAGCTTCCTGCCCATACTTTATAGTTTGGCGTGTTAAAAACTATAGTCGCGTCTATATTTTTGAATTCAAGTCTAAAATCATTCAAGGTTTTTTTGGCATTTTCGCTGCTACCAGTAAAAATTTGAATTTTATAAGAATCATTTACCGTAAGAGAAGTATTTATTTTTCTTTTTTCGTTCAATAATTGTTCAAATTTCGGGTCTTGATTTACCGTGGTATTTTGCTCTTGTGCCCACGTTTTTGGCATCAAAGCAGTTAATAACAAGGATGATAAAATGATTTTTTTTAGGGTTAGAATTCTCATAATCTGAATGTTTTTATACAAAAATAGTGTTTATGTCTTAAAACTAAAACGTAATAATTATTTAGAATCAATATAAATTATATTTAAGACTATTTTAAGGTTTTGAGAATAGTTCTTAAAGTGTATTTTTGTCGAATATTTTAAATAAAGTGATTTTTATCATATTTTAAATCTGGCAAAAATCATATCAATACTGTAGATAATTACTATACTATATGAAAAAGATGGGTAACCATAATTCGATTCCAAGGAAATTATATTTAAGTTTAGCTTTGATGCTAACTTTGTCCTTAACTTCATTTGCACAAGATGCTGCTCCTGCAGCAACTGCAACTCCAGCAGATGCAACTGCGGCACCAGCTGCAGCTCAAGGTGGTGACCCCGTAAAAGGGAAGGAAATTTTCAATACAAATTGCGCCGCATGTCATAAATTGGATGCAAAAGCAACTGGACCGGCTCTTAGAGGCGTTGGTGCGAAGTATGAAAAAGCCTGGCTATACAAATGGATTCACAACAGTGCTGATTTGATTAAATCAGGTGATGCTCAAGCTGTCAAAGTTTTTGAAGCAAATAACAAGATACCAATGTCTCCTTTTCCACAATTATCAGAAGCGGACATTGATAATATCATAGCTTACACTATGGAGCCTAAAGCTGCTGCTGCTGCTGCTCCAGTTGCCACAGAAAAACTTCCGGGAGCTGATGCTAACGCGGGAGGTATTTCAAATAATGTAATTTTAGGTGCGTTGTCATTAATAATGGCAATACTTATTGTAATGTTGTTTTTGGTAAACAATGTGTTGAGAAAAGTTGCTGCGGCAAATGGAATTGACGTTACGCCAAAAGAACCAACGTTGCCTATATGGAAAGCATTTGTTAAAAATCAATTCTTGGTTTTGGTAACATCAATATTTTTATTGTTGGCTAGTGCGTTTTTTGTGTATGGATATTTTATGCAAGTTGGTGTGGATCAGGAATATGCGCCAATTCAGCCAATCCATTATTCACACAAAATACACGCAGGAAATAACGGAATTGATTGTAATTATTGCCATTCTGCTGCACGTGTCAGTAAAAATGCAGGAATTCCTTCTCTGAATGTGTGTATGAATTGCCACAAAAACATTTCGGAAGTTTCAGACACTACTGCCACGGCCGAGTATTCTAAAGAATTCTACGATAAAGAGATTGCAAAATTATACAAAGCTGTAGGTTGGGATAAAGACAATCAAAAATACACTGGAGTTACTCAACCTGTAAAATGGGTTCGTATTCATAACTTGCAGAGTTTTGTTTACTTCAATCACTCACAACACGTAACTGTTGCTGGAGTTGAATGTCAAACTTGTCACGGGCCGGTTCAAACTTATGAAATTCAAAAACAATTTGCTCCATTAACAATGAAATGGTGTATTGATTGTCACAGAAAAACAGAAGTTAAAATGGAAGGCAACGACTATTACACTAAAATTCACGAACAACTTTCCAAAAAATACGGTGTAGACAAATTGACTGCAGCGCAAATGGGTGGGTTGGAATGCGGTAAATGCCATTATTAATTTGTGCATTTGTGGATTCGGTTATTTGAAAACCGAATAACCAAAAAACCAAATTATCAAATAAAAAAAATAAATTAAGAAGCTAATATTTATATAGAATATGTCATCAAACAAAAAATACTGGAAAAGTGTTGAAGAACTAGACGGAAATAGTTCTATTGTTGAGGCGCTTAAAAATAACGAATTTGTTGAAGAAATTCCTACTGACGAGTTTTTAGGAAACAGTGGCGCATTGTCATCTTCATCAACATCACGTCGTGATTTTTTAAAGTACGTTGGATTTAGTACTGCGGCAGCTACGCTTGCGGCTTGCGAAGGTCCTGTGCACATGTCGATACCTTATGTAGTACAACCGGAACAAATCATTCCTGGTGTTGCAGATTATTATGCAACTTCGGTTTTTGATGGTTTTGATTTTGCCAATCTTTTAGTGAAAACACGTGAAGGTCGTCCTATTAAAATAGACAACAACACGATTGCAGGGGCCAAATTTTCGGCAAATGCCAGGATTCATGCTTCCGTATTGTCATTGTATGACAGTATGCGTTTGAAAGAACCAAAAATTGCAGGGAAAAAAGCTTCTTGGACTGAAGTGGATTCCAAAATAAAATCAGGTTTGGCAGATGCCAAAGCCAAAGGAGGGCAAGTTGTTCTTTTGACAGGTACATTGGCAAGTCCATCGACAGAAAAGTTGATTGCCGAGTTCTTGGGAAAAAATCCAAATGCAAAACACGTTATCTACGATGCGGTTTCTGAATCAGAGGCTTTGGATGCATTCGAAATGGTTTATGGAGAAAGAGCCTTGGTTGATTACGACTTTTCAAAAGCCTCTACCATTGTTTCTGTTGGAGCTGATTTTCTTGGAGATTGGCAAGGTGGAAGCTATGACTCCGGTTATGCCAAAGGAAGAATTCCTCAAGGACCAAAAGGAAATCAAAAAATATCTCGTCATTTCCAGTTTGAAGCGAATATGACTTTGTCCGGTGCTGCTGCCGACAAGCGTGTTGCTATGTCGACCGCCAATCAAAAGCAAGCATTGGTACATATATATAATGTAGTTGTTGGGGCTTCTGTTCCGGTAGCTTTAGATGCAAAATTCAAAGCTGAAGTTACTAAGGCTGCCCAACAGTTAAAAGTAGCTGGAAGCAAAGGAGTTTTGGTTTCTGGTATTCAAGATAAAAATGCACAGTTGTTGGTTTTGGCCATCAATCAAGTATTGACAAGTGAATCTTTTTCTACTGTTGGAACAAGACAAATCAGAAAAGGATCTAGTCAAAAAGTATCCCAATTGGTTAGTGACATGAAAGCAGGAAGCGTTCATACCTTAATCATGAGTGGCGTTAATCCAGTTTATACTTTGCCAAATTCGAAAGAGTTTGTTGAAGGATTGAAAAAAGTAAGTCTTTCGGCTAGCTTTTCTTTGAAAGAAGACGAAACGGCTTCAATAACCACTATAGCTGCAGCAGCCCCTCATTATCTAGAATCTTGGGGAGATGTGAGCATTACAAAAGGAACTTATGGTTTGACTCAACCTACCATTCGTCCTTTATTTGATACCAAACAATTTCAAGACGTTTTGTTGTCTTTGAATGGTATTCCTGGAACTTTTTACGATTATTTAAAAGCAAATTCGGCGTCAATCATTGCAAGTTCTACTTGGAATAAAGTATTGCACGACGGAATTTTTGTTGGAACTATACCTACAACTGCAGGTGGTACGGCTGATTATGCTGGTGCTGCCAATGCATTGTCGCAATCAAAAGCGGCACAAGGTCTTGAATTGGTTTTGTATACCAAAACTGGTTTGGGAGACGGTCAACAAGCTAATAACCCTTGGTTGCAAGAATTTCCAGATCCAATCACGAGAGTTTCTTGGGATAATTATGTTACTGTTTCGGCTGCCGATGCCAAGAAATTGGATTTGTCAAACGAGATTGTTGCAGATGGAGGTTTGAACGGAAGTTACGCTACAATTACTACCGCTGACGGAGTTAAACTTGAAAATGTGCCAGTAATTGTTCAGCCGGGACAAGCTGTTGGAACTGTTGGTTTAGCATTCGGTTATGGTAAAAAAGCAGCAATAAAAGAAGAAATGCAAGTAGGTTTAAATGCTTACTCATTATATAAAGGCTTTACCAATGTACAATCAGTTACATTGGCAAAAGCGGACGGAGTTCACGAGTTTGCTTGTGTTCAAGGTCAAAAAACATTGATGGGAAGAGGGGATATTATTAAAGAAACAACTTTAGAAATATTCAATACTAAAGATGCTGAAATATGGAATGAGCAACCAATGGTTTCATTGGATCACAAAGAAGTTAAAGCTACTTCTGTAGATTTATGGGATTCCTTTGATCGTTCTGTTGGACACCATTTTAACCTTTCAATCGATTTGAATGCTTGTACCGGTTGTGGTTCTTGCGTTATAGCTTGCCATGCCGAAAACAACGTTCCTGTTGTTGGAAAAGAAGAAGTAAGAAGAAGCCGTGACATGCACTGGTTGCGTATCGACAGGTATTATTCTTCCGAGGAAACTTTTGCTGGAGATATTGAAAGAAAAGAAAACATTGCAGGTTTGTCCAGTTCACTTTCCACATTTAATGAAATGGAGAGCGCCTCTGAAAATCCACAAGTTTCTTTCCAACCTGTAATGTGTCAACACTGTAATCACGCACCTTGTGAAACAGTTTGTCCAGTTGCTGCAACTTCACACAGCCGTCAAGGTCAAAACCACATGGCTTACAACAGATGTGTTGGTACTCGTTACTGTGCGAACAACTGCCCTTATAAAGTACGTCGTTTCAACTGGTTCTTGTACAGCAAAAACAGCGAATTTGATTTCCACATGAATGACGATTTAGGTCGTATGGTGTTGAATCCAGATGTAAGTGTTCGTTCTCGTGGGGTTATGGAAAAATGTTCTATGTGTATTCAAAAAACACAAGCAACTATTTTGGCAGCCAAAAACGAAGGAAGAGTTATTGTTGACGGTGAATTCCAAACGGCTTGTTCTAGTGCTTGTACTACTGGTGCAATGGTTTTTGGAGATGTCAATGATAAAGAAAGTAAAGTTGCCAAATTGGTAGAAGAAGATAGAATGTATCACTTGCTAGAGCATGTTGGTACAAAACCAAATGTTTTTTACCACGTTAAAGTTAGAAATACTTAAGATAAATTTAAAAATCAATTTAAAGGATTATGTCTCATATATACGACGCACCCATTAGAAAACCTTTAATCATAGGTGATAAATCTTATCACGATGTAACAGTTGATGTTGCTGCACCTGTAGAGGGAAAAGCCAACAAACAATGGTGGATTGTGTTTTCAATCGCATTAATAGCCTTCCTTTGGGGATTGGGCTGTATCATTTACACTGTTTCTACCGGTATTGGAACATGGGGATTAAACAAAACTGTAGGTTGGGCTTGGGATATTACCAACTTCGTTTGGTGGGTAGGTATTGGTCACGCGGGAACCTTGATTTCAGCAGTACTTTTATTGTTCCGTCAACGTTGGAGAATGGCGATCAACCGTTCTGCGGAAGCGATGACAATCTTCTCCGTAATCCAGGCAGGTTTGTTTCCAATCATTCACATGGGTCGTCCTTGGATGGCTTACTGGGTTGTTCCAATTCCGAATCAATTTGGTTCTCTTTGGGTAAACTTCAACTCTCCGTTACTTTGGGACGTTTTTGCAATTTCTACCTATCTTTCCGTATCATTGGTTTTCTGGTGGACTGGTTTGTTGCCTGATTTTGCAATGTTGAGAGACAGAGCCATAACTCCTTTCAATAAAAGAGTATATTCTATTTTGAGTTTTGGTTGGAGCGGAAGAGCTAAAGACTGGCAACGTTTTGAGGAAGTTTCCTTGGTTCTTGCAGGTTTGGCCACGCCACTTGTACTTTCTGTACACACCATTGTATCGATGGACTTTGCCACTTCCGTAATTCCGGGATGGCATACCACGATTTTCCCTCCATACTTTGTTGCTGGAGCGGTTTTCTCTGGATTTGCAATGGTAAACACTTTGCTTATCGTAATGAGAAAAGTATCCAATTTAGAAGCTTACATTACTATTCAACATATCGAATTAATGAACATTGTAATCATGATTACGGGTTCTATAGTGGGTGTGGCTTATATCACGGAATTATTCGTTGCTTGGTATTCAGGAGTGGAATACGAGCAATATGCATTCTTGAATAGAGCTACCGGACCTTACTGGTGGGCTTATTGGTCAATGATGACTTGCAACGTGTTTTCTCCACAGTTTATGTGGTTCAAAAAATTAAGAACAAGTATCATGTTCTCATTCATTATCTCCATTGTTGTAAATATTGGAATGTGGTTCGAAAGGTTTGTAATCATCGTAACTTCGTTACACAGAGATTACCTTCCTTCATCATGGACGATGTTCTCGCCAACATTTGTTGATATTGGAATTTTCATTGGAACAATAGGTTTCTTCTTTGTGTTATTCTTGTTATATGCTAGAACATTCCCTGTAATTGCACAGGCCGAAGTAAAAACAATTTTGAAAGGAACAGGAGACAATTTTATAAATGCAAGAGCAGCAAATAAAGATTCACACCATGAGTAATAAAGTTATATACGCCATTTATAATGACGATGATA
>NZ_PNNA01000086.1 GCF_013823965.1 Flavobacterium sp. | reverse complement strand
CTTGGTGGCGACATGAAATCTTTGTTTGCCAATACCAAAAAATTATCAAAAGTCGTTTTGAACAACTTCAAACCCATGATTCCGGAACAATTTCACGGTATTTGGCAAAAAGGAATTGACACTAACGATTATTACCTAAAACTTTGCGGTTCCGGTGGTGGCGGTTACATCCTAGGTTTCACCAAAGATCTGGAAAAAGCAAGAATTTCTTTAAAAGACTATAAACTGGAAGTCGTTTATCAATTCTAAAATGCTGAGCAGAAAGAACAAACTTTTAGTGATGAAATTTGTCAGTTTGTTCTCCGTGGTCAGGGGTTACAACATTCCGATAATCGTTTTGGCCCAATATCTCTCGGCGATATTTATACTTGCGCCCGAAAAAAGAGCCTTGTCCATCCTGCTCGATTTCGATTTATTTATCATCGTTTTTGCCTCGTCTTTGACGATTGCATCGGGTTATATCATCAATAATTTTTACGACAGCAAGAAAGATTTAATCAATCGACCCAACAAATCCATGCTCGACCGATTGGTCAGCCAGAAAACAAAACTATATGTCTATTTTAGTTTGAATTTTATCGTTGTGTTTTTGGCAATTTTTGTTTCTTGGCGGGCGTTTTTGTATTTTTCAGTTTATATTTTCTTGATTTGGTACTATTCGCATCGAATCAAAAAATACCCAATAATTGGAAATCTGACTGCGGCAGTCTTGGCCATTTTACCATTTTTCGCGATTCTTTTGTATTACAAAAACCTGTATGAAGTCATCTTTGGTCACGCCGCTTTCTTGTTTTTATTGCTCCTGATTCGGGAAATGATTAAAGATTTGGAAAACATCAAAGGCGATTTGGCCAACGATTACAAAACCATTCCCATTATTTATGGCGAAGAAATTTCGAAGAAAACAATAACCTTTTTGACAATTTCCACCATAATTCCGGTGTATGTTTTAATCGAAATATTCGATGTGGGCTACATGGACATCTATTTTTATTCCTGCCTCATTATTTTGATTTTTTTTCTACTTCGTTTGTGGAAATCCAACACCAAAGAACAATATGTATTGCTTCACAATGTCTTGAAATTTATAATCGTGGCAGGAGTTTTCAGTATTATTCTTATCAATCCAAGCGTGTTGTGGCACGGAAAGAAACTCTTGCAAACCATTTAATTTTTTAGGCGGTATTTCCTGTAATCCGTTTCAATCTTTTTATAGGGCCAAACCCTAATCCAAAAACAATCAACTATTAAGCAATAAAAAACTATCTTTGCACCAAATTACAGTATATTATGAATAACAAGGAAGGCAATAACAATAAAAGCGGTGGCAGGGCAAACAGCTCTCGACCAAGCTCAAACAAGCCAAAACCTGCGATGCCAAAAAGGGCACAAGGACCTAAAAAAGTAAAGCCAGCAACCAAAATAGCCGAAGAAGAAGCAGCGAAAAAAGCCAAAAAACCGAATCAGGCACCAAAAAGACCTAAAGTTAAAGACGAAATTCGTTTGAACAAATACATTTCCAATTCTGGAGTGTGTTCGCGTCGTGATGCCGATATTTACATCCAATCCGGCAACGTAAAAGTAAACGGAATTCCGGTAACCGAAATGGGTTATATGGTAAAACCAGGCGATGTCGTAAATTTTGATGGTGCAGTTTTGACACCGGAGAAAAAAGTGTACATCTTGTTGAACAAACCCAAAAACTTCACGACGGCACTTGACGAAGGTCAGGAATACCGCAATGTTTTGGAATTGGTAAAAGGTTCAACAACTGCCAAAATTGGCGCTGTGGGAAGAATGGACAAAAACACCACTGGTTTATTGTTGTTCACGAACGACACCGACATGATTCGCAAGTTTACTTTGCCAACCAACAAATCATCCAAAATCTACCAAGTTTCTTTGGACAAAAACCTGAAATTCGAGGACTTGGAAAAAATACAAAAAGGCTTGGTTCTTGATGGACACCGCGTTTTTGTGGAAGACGTAAGTTACATAGAAGGAGAAGCCAAAAGCGAAATTGGTTTGAAATTAAGATCGGCCAATGTTAAGGTAGTTCGTTCTATTTTCGAACATTTTAATTATGATGTTTTGAGAATTGACCGAGTTGCTTTTGCAGGTTTGACCAAGAAAAATCTACCTCGTGGAAACTGGAGATTGCTTACCGAACAAGAAATTATCAATTTGAAAAACGTATAAGTTTTTGAAATCCATTAATTAAAATTCCCGCTCCTTTTCAAGCGGGAATTTTTCTTTTAAAAAACAAAAATGACCTCAACAAAGAATTTATCAATTGCCCACAAATGGTTTGACGCTTTCAACAACCATAATTTAGACCAACTTTTATCATTGTATGATGATGATGCGGAACATTTCAGTCCAAAACTAAAAATCAAAAAACCAGAAACCAATGGATTGGTAAAAGGTCGAAAATCTTTGCACGATTGGTGGCAAGAAGCCTTCGAACAGTTGCCTACCTTGCATTACAAAGTAACTTCGCTCACGGCAAACGAGCATCGCGTTTTTATGGAATATGTAAGAACCGTTCAAGGCGAAAGCGATATGCTAGTCGCCGAAGTCTTGGAAATAAAGGAGGAAAAAATAGTTTTCTCTCGAGTCTATCACGGATAACAATTTCTTGATAAAAACAAAAAACCTGCAACACTATTCTAATGTTGCAGGTTTTTTATTTAAAAGCTAAGTCTATTATCCTCTCACTTTTTTAAGCGGCTCTTCTTTTTTGTCTAATCCGCGTTTTCTCAACAACGGCTCAATACTTGGTTCTGCGCCACGGAAACGTTTGTACAAAACCATCGGATCTTCGGTTCCGCCTTTCTCCAAAACATTCTCACGGAATGATTTTGCTTTTTCGGGATTGAATAATGTAGTGGTTTTAAAAGCTTCAAAAGCATCCGTGTCCAAAACTCCAGACCAGATATAGCTGTAATATCCTGATGAATATCCACCAGAGAAAATGTGACTGAAATACGTGCTTCTGTATCTTGGGATGATTGACTCAATTAAACCAATCTTTGTCATCGCAGCTTTCTCGAAAGTGTTGGCATCTGTCGTAATATCTTTGGTTTGCGAATGGTATGCCAAATCCAACAAAGAAGCGGCAAGGTATTCTGTTGTGGCGAAACCTTGATCGAAAGTTCCCGCTTTTTTCAATTTATTTACCAAAGCTTCCGGGATGACTTCGCCTGTTTTGTAATGTTTTGCATACATTTTTAAAACTTCAGGTTCAGCAGCCCAGTTTTCCATAATTTGCGAAGGCAATTCCACGAAATCTCTTGGAACACTTGTTCCTGCTAAACTTCTGTAAGTCACATTCGACAACAATCCGTGCAAAGCATGTCCAAATTCGTGAAAGAAAGTCGACACTTCGTCAAAAGTTAAAAGAGCTGGAGTATCTCCCGATGGTTTCGTGAAATTACAAACTATCGAAATCACGGGCGCCAATCGTTTTCCGTCAACCGTTTTTTGGGTTCTGTAGGAAGTCATCCAAGCTCCGCCGCGTTTTGAATCTCTTGGATGAAAGTCCATATAAATAACCCCCACAAGAGTTCCATTGGCTTCTGTCACTTCCCAAACGGAAGCTTCTTGATGGTATTTTGGAACATTGTTCAACTCCTTGAATTGTATGCCGTATAATTTTTCGGTGACTTGAAAAACGCCCTTTCTAACATTCTCTAAACTGAAATAAGGTTTTAACTCTTCCTCGTCTAAATCGAAACGTTCTTTTCTGATTTTTTCAGTGTAATATCTCCAGTCATAAGGTTGGACAGCACCTTTAATTCCATCCTTAACCATCATTTTTTGAATATCCGAAGCTTCCGTTTTGGCTATTTCCAATGCCGGTTTCCACAAATCATTCAAAAGCTTGTTTACATTTTCCGGGGTTTTGGCCATCGATTCTTCAAGCACATAATTTGCATGGGATTTGTAGCCTAACAATCGTGCTTTTTGGCCACGAAGATTAGCTAATTCCACTGCGTATTTCTTGTTGTCGAACTCATCGTCGTGGTTTCCCCTAGTTTGATAGGCATTCCAAATTTGTTTTCGCAATTCCCGGTTGGAGCTGTATTGCAAAAACGGCATCACACTTGAATTAGAAAGCGTGAAAACCCATTTTCCTTCTTTGCCTTTTGCTTTGGCATCAGCCGCGGCGGCATCTATCAATCCTTGTGGCAAACCTGCCAAATCTTTTTTGGATTCGATGACCAATTCGTATTTATTGGTTTCAGCCAAAATATTCTGGCCGTATTTCAAACTGGTAAGCGAAAGCTCTCCATTGATTTTTCTCAATATTGCTTTATCCGAATCAGACAAATTAGCGCCACTACGAACGAAGTCTTTATAGGAATTGTCCAAAATTTTTGCTTGTTCCAAATTCAAACCCAAGGTTTCTTTTTTGTCCCAAAGCGCTTTTACCCTTGCAAATAATTTCTCGTTCAGGTAAATATTATCCCGATGAGCCGATAAATTTGGTGCCGTTTCTTTGGCTATATTCTGAATTTCCTTGTTGGTATTTGCCGAATTTAAATTCGAAAAAACCACATTGACATTCGACAATAATTCGCCGGCATTTTCCATGGCAAGAATGGTGTTGTCAAAAGTGGGCGCGGCAGAAGCATTTGCAATCGCGTTGATTTCTTCTTCGTGCTTTTTAATTCCTTCTAAAATAGCGGGTTTAAAATGTTCGTTTTTTATCTTGTCGAAAGGCGGCACATTATAAGGCGTGTCGTAAGCCTGAAAGAATGGATTCATGGTTGTATTCTCTTTTTTTTCTTGCGCTTCAATTGTTAGCAGATTACCGATGACCAACAAAATGAAAAGGGATTTATTTCTCATTTGAGTTAAATTAGTTTTAGTCGTAAATCTAAAAAAAATATTTAACAATAGACCCGTCATCTGTTAGATTAACAAATCAAAAACATTTAAAAAACTTAAATACGTTTGACTTTCTTTTATTTCCACTTCAAAGTTTCCATCAAACGCTGCATATCGTTTTTGATGTAACTTGCGGCAGGCATAACGGAATCGAAATTGGGCTTTGCATAGAAATAAACAGAACCCGTCACAAAATGTTTGATGCTGTCCGTCACGTAAAACTGGGAATTTGTAGCGGCATTTCCATCCACTTGATAAAACATTCCATACACTTTTTTGGAAGGATTCAAATACGGTTGTTCCAATATGTCATCGGCTTTTATCACGTGTTCGAAGGTCAATTTTTGGGCATCTCGCAACAATAAATTAATATCCTTGTTGACCGGTTTGTAAGTCAAATAAATGGTGGCTTTCATTTTTGGGTACGAAATGGTGAATCCGCAATTCTTCTCGCCTTTGATAACTGCTTCTGAATTCATTTCGAAAGTAAATGGACATTGATTTTCAAAATTCACGTATTTCGCCTCGGGATAATCCAATCGCAAATAGCCTGACGGTTTGGGCAAAACTTCGTCTTTACAGCTAAAAACAGAAAATAGCACGGTCAAAAGCGCGAAAATAGCAAGGTGTTTTTTTGGCATTTTGTATTTATTCAATGGTGACTTTTATTTGTTTTACACGTTTTTTGTCGACAACTTCAATGGTGAACGTGCAGTTTTCAAAGACAATTTTTTGGTCTTTTTTGGGGAAATTCCCTAAAACTTCCAGGATAAATCCCGCCAGTGTTTCGGCCTCGCCTTTTGCTGTTTCAAATAATTCTTCGTTGACATCAATAATTCTGTAAAAATCCTTGAGGTTGGTTTTTCCCTCAAAAACATAATTCTTGTCATCAATTTTAGAAAAATTGGAGTTATCTCCGTCGAATTCATCGCTGATGTCGCCCACAATTTCTTCGATAATATCTTCCAATGAAACAATTCCCGATGTTCCTCCATATTCATCCACCACAATGGCCAAATGGCTTTTCATGTTTTGAAAATCCTTGAGCAAATTGTCTATTTTTTTATTTTCGGGAATGAAAAACGGCTCACGTATCAATGTTTTCCAGTCAAATTCTTCTTTGTCAATATGCCGAAGCAAATCTTTCACGAACAAAACGCCTTCTATCTGGTCAATATTGTCTCGATACACCGGAATTCGGGAAAAGCCTTTTTCGACTATTTTTGAATAAATGGTTGCAAAAGATTCTTCGATTTCCAATGCAAAAATATCCATTCTGGGACTCATTACCTGCTTGGCATCCGTGTTTCCAAAAGTCACGATTCCTTCCAATATTTTTTGTTCTTCGGTTGAACTTTCGTCGGAATCAGTCAATTCCAATGCTTGCGATAGTTGATCTACCGAGAAATTGGTCTTTGGTTTCCCTAATTTGTTATGCAAGTAGATGGTCACTTTTCGCATGGGCAAACTTATTGGCGAAAGCAATTTATCAAGCACCGCAACGGGATAAGCAACCCATTTGGCAAACTTGACGTTGTTTCTGCTGGCATACACTTTTGGCAAAACCTCACCGAACAGCAAGATTAAAAAAGTAACAACAATAACTTTTATACTGAATTTTAAAAAGGGAGAAGTGACTGCTAAAAATAAATTTTTTCCAATAAATAAAAACAAGATTACCACGCCAATATTGATAAAGTTGTTGGCTACAAGAAGTGTGGCCAGCAGTTTTTTGGGTTTTTCGAGTAGTTTCGAAATGATTTTCCCTTTGGACGGGTTTTCTTGCAAAGTGTCGTCTATGTCTTTTTGCGACAAGGAAAACAGCGCCACTTCGGCACCGGAAACCATTGCAGAACAAAACAACAACGCAAAAATTGCGACAAAACCAAATACCAAATTAGTATCTAAAGTGTAAGCAAAAAGTAAACTGGGCTCTGGGTCCAAATTAAAATAGATTAGTTAGACAATTGTGAGGGCAAATCGTTTTCTGGTAAACCGTTGTTTTCCGCGTCAAAGTTAGTGTTTTTTACAATTCCGGGACTTTGAATTGGTTTGTTGTCCTCATTTCCTTTTTTGGTTGACAAAAAAGTAAACTCGGTAACTTGAATTTCGGTGGTGAATTTTGTAGAACCGTCTTCGGCCTGCCACTGACGTGATTTTATTCGACCTTCAACATATATTTTATCTCCTTTTGACAAGTATTTTTCGCAAAGTTCGGCCGCTTTATTACGCACAACTAGATTGTGCCACTCGGTGGTAGTTATTTTTTCGTTGGTAGTTTTATTGATATAAACTTCATTTGTTGCCAACTGAAATCTCCCTATGCAATTGCCTCCATCAAAATAATGCATCTTGACATCTTCTCCGAGATAGCCAATCAGCATAACTTTATTTAACGTTCCGTTCATTATATATTGGTATAGGTATCAATTCCAAAGATACATGTTTTAGAAAATATTTAATTCATTTCGATAAAATTAAAAATCACTATCGGAAAGGGAAATGTTTTCAAAGTTGCTGCGTCCACCCCATTTTCAATCGTTCCATCAACCTTTATTTTCCAAAACTTGATGTGCAAATGTTGGTGTGATAATTTATGTATTATACTTTTATCATTACAATCTTCAATACTTATTACAGTGTTGTTTTCGAAAAATTCCTCTTGAACGTTGGCCGCAATAAAATCAAAATCTTCTGGCGCATCCGTTTCTATTAAAGGAAATTCGTAGAGATTGTGCCAAATTCCTTTTGCGGTCCGTTTTTGTATTATCGTGTTTTCATTCTCATCGGAAACTACCAAATAATTGAAGAATCGATTCCTGACTTTCAACTTCTTCGACTTCACGGGCAATTGATCTACTTTCTTTTTCTGCAAAGCGGCGCAACTCGTGTTGAAAATGCAAACGCTGCAATTCGGACTTTTGGGAACACATTGTAAAGCTCCAAACTCCATAATCGCTTGGTTGAACAAAGCCGGATTCTCTTTTGGCATCAATTCGAAAGCCAAGGCCGAGAATTCTTTTTTGGCGGAAGCCACAGCAATATCAGTATCTATATTAAAGTAGCGCGACAAAACCCGGAAAACATTTCCGTCGACAACAGGAACCGCTTCATTGTATGAAAAGGAAGCGATTGCAGCTGCCGTGTATTCGCCAACACCTTTTAATTTTAATAAGTCATTATAATTGTTGGGGAATTTCCCCGAGAGTTCATTAGCCACATATTGAGCGGTTTTGTGCAAATTTCGGGCACGTGAATAATAGCCCAAACCTTGCCAAAGTTTCAAAACTTGTTCTTCATCGGCATTGGCCAAATCAAAAACAGTTGGAAAAGCACTCACAAAAGACAAAAAATAAGGAGTTCCTTGCGCTACTCGCGTCTGTTGGAGCATTATTTCGGAGAGCCAAATCTTGTACGGATCTACCGTTTTACGCCAAGGCAAATCCCGCTTGTTCTGCAAATACCACTGCATTAATGAGTTATAAAAATCCATGTTTAAATTTTGAGCAACAAAAGTAAAAGTTTATCTCATTAAATTTTAATGAATTAGCTTGAATAATTGTTTTTTTAATTCATATATTTGCAATCTCAAAAAATTAGTATACTATTATAAATTACGCAAGAAAATGACTAAAGCAGATATCGTTGCAAAAATTGCAGAAAAATTAGGTCTTGAAAAAGGAGATGTTCAAGCAACAGTGGAGACCTTTATGACTGAAGTAAAAAGCTCATTAGAAGTTGGAGACAACGTTTATTTAAGAGGATTTGGAAGCTTTATTGTGAAAACAAGAGCTGAAAAAACTGGAAGAAATATTTCTAAAAACACCACAATCAAAATTCCTGCTCACAATATTCCAGCATTTAAACCTGCAAAAGTATTTGTAGAAGGAGTAAAAGTTAATAACGAAGCAAAATAACAAAATTTATTAATCACAAAATCACCAACTATTATGCCAAGTGGTAAAAAAAGAAAGAGACATAAGGTAGCAACTCACAAACGTAAAAAAAGAGCGAGAGCTAACCGTCACAAAAAGAAAAAGTAGTTTATAACTACTTTTTT
>NZ_PNNA01000051.1 GCF_013823965.1 Flavobacterium sp. | reverse complement strand
GAAATTGCACCAATTATTTCTTGTGCAACAGGAACACCATTTAGCAGAAACACTAATTCGGGTTTATGTACTTATAAAGTTGTAGGATCAGAATTCAACGCAACTGCGACTGATAATTGTTCTACACCAACTCTTGCTTGGAGCGTTACAGGTGCTACTACCATCAGTGGAGACACGACAATGGATGGTTTTGATTTGAACTTTGGCACTAATACAATTACATGGACTGCAAAAGATGCTTGTGGCAACACATCCACCTGCTCAATAACTGTTAGCATTAATAATGTAAACACGACAACATCAGTAACAGTTACGCCAAATACCCAACAGTATAGTGATAAAGTAACCTTGACCGCTACTGTTACCAATTGTAACGGAAACGCAACAGGAGGAATCGTGACATTTAAAATTGGTACACAAACTATGGGTACAGCATTGGTTCAGCCAGATGGAACGGCAACATTGACGAATGTTCTACTATTGGAACCTTCCTATACTTCAGGTACAGCAACTCCTCCAAACGGACAAATGGCACCGGGTGTAAAAGTGGTTACCGCAACCTTTGCAGCTTATAATAATTCTTTTGCCAGCTCAGGTACAGCTAGTCTTTCCATTACCAAAGAAAATGCTGAAGTGTATTATACGGGTTCATCATTTGTTTCGACCTCTACTACTACCTCTAGTACGGCAACGGTAACCCTTAGTGCAACGATTAGGGATATTAATGCCGAAATTAATTCGGGAGATGCAAATCCTGGAGATATTCGTAACGCAAGAGTTCGTTTTGTAAATAGAGATTTGACGCCCACTTCCATAAGTTCTCCAACATCTGCAACAGGATATTATATTTCCGATTGGTTAACAGTAGGTTTAGTGAGTCCTGGAGATACCAAGACTGGTAGCGTGACAGCCAACTGGATTGCTTCAATTGGAAATTCAGATGCCCAACAATTTACCATAGGAGTTGTTGTGGATAATGGCTATTACATCAGAAATGAATCCGAAGATAATTCCGTGATAACTGTTTCTAAACCACTTACTGATTTTGTAACGGGTGGCGGGTATATTATTACAAGTAAAGCAATTGGTAAAAGCAATCCATTGCAAGGAAAGAAAAACAACTTTGGATTCAATATCAAGCGGAATAAAAATGGGGCATTGCAAGGGAATATCAATACCATTATACGCACCGCAGACGGAAAGGTTATACAAGTCAAAGGAAATGCCATGAGTTCTTTATCAGTTAGTCCAGCTACTGCCAGTAGTCCCGGCAAAGCAGTGTTTAATGGTAAAGCAAACATTCAGGATATCACGAATCCTTTAGCGGCAATTTCTTTAGATGGTAATGCAACTTTACAAGTTAGCATGACTGATCGAGGTGAGCCAGGAAAAAATGATGATATATCGATTATGGTTTGGGACAAAAACAGTAACGTATGGTTTAGCAGCAATTGGAGCGGAACTAGCACATCACAACAGGTATTGGACGGAGGAAATATAAAAATCCAAAGTACGGGATCTTTTGCCACTGGCACAACCAGTAGTGCTGTTTCAATAGTGTCATCGCTTACTACTTCAACGGTTGGTCAAGCGGTAACATTCACGGCAACTGTTACGGGTAATTTAACAACCAAGCCTACGGGTACTGTCAACTTTGTTGATGTGACAACCAATACTGTTCTGGGTAATGTAGCGATTAATTCTACGACCGGTGTGGCGTCCTTGTTGGTTGGTTCTTTAACGGCAGGCAATCATGAAATTGCCGTTTATTACGGAGGAAATAGCAAATATGCCGCAAGTAGTAATTCTTTGACACAAATAGTAAATGCAGCAATTACTTCCCGCACAAGTATGCCTGTTATTGTCAAACAAGTAAAAGAAACACCAATAGTGGCAGAGCCAACCCCTTTCAACGTGATCGCTTATCCTAATCCGGCCAAGTATCAATTCACTTTGGTCATAGAAGGTGGCAGCAAAGAGAAAGTGGATGTGGTCTTGTACGATGTTCTAGGCAGAACAGTAAAACACATCGAAAGCAGCGATGGCCAGCCTATTCAATTTGGCGAGGAATTGCCAACTGGGGCTTATTTCACGATAGTAAGTCAAGGCGTTAACCAAAAAACAGTGAGACTGATTAAACAATAAATATTTTTTTAAATAATTGAAACAAAGCCATCCCTTTTAAATTGGGATGGCTTTTTGTTTTAGAACGAGTTGTTCAATCAATCGCTACTCTTAAATGATCTTGCGTTCCTTATCTGATTTAAGACTTGTTACTACTTTATTTAAATATCTCCTTGATAATAAAACAAATAGATGTATATCTTTTATATAAATTCTGTACATCTTTATGCTGAAAGATGTACAGAATTTAATTATTTTCTATACATCTTTTAATTGACTCATCCGTGTGCAATTATTTTATAAACCAGTTCAATCAAATCTTGTATCAGTACCACCTGTATCACTATCTGGGACGGGTAAAAATCTTGACCACTTTGCATCCTTCTTCTAATCTCTCTGCATCCTTCCTCTTGCATTACCGCAATGATTAGCAATAAAAAGACAAACAAAAGGGAAAAAATAGTTTACTGTTTCCTCTTGATCAATTCATAGTTTACTATGGCTAGACCATAAAAAATAGAATCGGCTGTGATTTTTCCAAAGATGATTCCCATAAAATAGTTTCCGGTCAATATAGGCATCCAATACATGCAAAACGGACGGATGAAGAAGAAATCCAAAACGGTGGGATAACCAAATTCCAAAAATAAATTTCGCAATAAATGGAGCAGTTCTTTTAATGAAGTTGTGCTGCCCAATGCTTTATTGGCTTCCATCATTTTTTTGTAAGCCATAAATAAAATGACGCCATAAAAGGCAAAATATTCGGTAAAAGTGATTAAGTAAGCAGTAGTCAAACCATCAAATATTCGGCTAAATTGGGAACTGGCCAATGCAGCAGAAGTAGCGGATAATTCGGCATATTTATACCGATCAAACCATTCCTTGAAATTGGATTTATTGGGCATTGGGAGTTTATTTTAATTGACCGCTGATTCACAGATTAAATTAATAATCAGCGACCCGAGCTTTTGCGAATAGGCGAAGCAATCTGCGGCAAAACAATTTACCACAATTGATGTACTTCCGGCTTGATGTATTGCTCGTAAATGGCATTCATTGCCGCAATTTTTTCCGGTGTCAATTGGGGCAAATCATACACAGATAAATTCGATTCTACGTGACTGGCTTTTGATGCTCCCGGAATAATACAACTGATTTCATTAAAACTCAAAATCCATTGCAAGGCAATTGGAGCCAGATTCGTGGCTTCCGGAAACAGGGCTTTCAAGGCTTCGACCGCTTTTAAACCCAATTCATAATCAATTCCCGAGAAGGTTTCTCCTTTGTCGAAAGCAGCTCCGCCTCGGTTGAAGTTTCTATGGTCTTGCGCGCCAAAAGTGGTTTTGGAATCGAATAATCCCGTGAGAAGTCCACTCGCCAATGGCACTCTTGCAATAATGCCAACATCTTTTTTCTGGGCTTCCTTGAAAAACAATTCCGATGGACGTTGACGGAACAGGTTAAAAATGATTTGAACCGTCGTTACATTAGGGTATTCAATGGCTTTAAGTCCTTCTTCCACTTTTTCGACGCTGACACCCAAGTTTTGAATTTTTCCCTGTTCTTTTAATCGGTCAAACAATTCGAAGATTTCGGGACGGTAATACACTTCCGTTGGCGGACAATGCAATTGGATTAAATCCAGGGTTTCGAGTCCAGTTCTTTTGAGGCTGTCTTCCACGAATTTTTGTAAAACCTTGGGTTGATAGCCTTCATTCAGGTGCGGATTGATGTGGCGACCGCATTTGGTGGCCACATAAATGCGTTCCGAACGGGAACGAACGACTCTTCCCACGGCAGTTTCGCTCAAGCCGTTTTCATACACATCGGCGGTGTCAATAAAATTAACGCCTTTGTCAATGGCGGTATTGATCAATTCGTCTGCGGTTTTGTCATTGAAGGGCGAACCCCATTTTCCGCCCACTTGCCAAGTGCCCAATGCTATTTCGGAAATGTTGAAATTGGTTTTGCCTAATTTTCGATAGTTCATCTTTTTTGTCTTTTTGGGAAGTTTATTTTGTTGAAAGTACTTTTGCTATCGCTTTTTCCACAAGAGGATTCATTATTTCATATCCTGTTTTGTTGGGATGAACGCCATCACCGGAGTAGTCGGCTTTCAATCCTTTTTGGTCGTTAGCCATGGCTGAATAATAATCCAAATAAAGAATTCCGTTGGCATCGGCATATTGTTTTATCATTTTGTTGAGTTCCACAACCTTTTCGGCTGGTTTCAATCCTGTTTTCCAAGGAAAATCAAAAGCGGGCAACACGGAACATAAAATCACTTTGATGTGGTTTGCCTTGGCTAATTCTGCCATCGAAAAAATATTGTCGGTTATCATTTCCAATGTTGATGGTCCCGTGTTGCCGGCAATGTCATTGATACCGGCCAATAGCACTACAACGGCTGGTTTCAAGGCAATAACATCGGGTCTAAAACGAATCAACATTTGGGGAGTGGTTTGTCCGCTAATGCCTCTATTCACATAAGGTTTTCCAGTAAAAAAATCGGGAGAAGTGACGGACCAAAACTCGGTTATGGAATCGCCCATAAACACAATCCTTTTTTGTTTTGGCTCCACCGGTTTGAGCGTGGCGTTTTGGTTTTGGTATTTATTCAAATTTGCCCAGTCTTGGGCCTGTATTTTTCCTCCCATAAAAAATAATAAAATGATGATGTAGTAAATTGATTTTGTGTTTTTCATTGGTGACCTAATTGAGTAGTTAAAAATTAATGATTTTGTTACTCAACAAAATTAATGATTTCACACTTTATAACCAATCTAAAATAAGCCGATTGCACTATTGAAAAACAGTGTAAATAAGGGATTAAATTTTAGTTAAAAAAACAGTAAAGACGGGGAGATTTCGTGTTTAAAATCTTAAATTTGAGAAACATTAAACTAGTATCATGAAAAGACATGCAACCGCAGTTTGGAAAGGCTCGCTCAAAGAAGGAGCCGGTCATTTAACTACACAAAGTGGGATATTGCAAAATACCCAATATTCATTCAAATCCCGTTTTGAAGAGGGGATAGGCACCAATCCGGAAGAACTGGTTGCCGCAGCGCATTCCGGATGTTTCACGATGCAACTTTCGGCCTACATCACCGAGGGTGGTTTCGAGATTGAAAGCATCGAAACCAAATGCGACATTAACTTGCTCGAAGGAAGAATTGTGAGTTCCAATTTGACGGTAAACGCCAAAATCAAGGGAATTTCCAATGAAACTTTTCAAGAATTGGTCAGTAAAGCAGAGGAAAACTGCCCTATTTCCAAATTGTTCGACACGGAGATTTCCACCGAAGCCAGTTTGGTTTAAATCCAGGTTTGGTTTCAATGAAAAAGGCTCGATTGCTGAACAATCGAGCCTTTTTTATATTTAAATAGTAGTAGTTAATCAAACAAATCCGAAGACAAATAACGATCGCCGCGGTCGCAAATAATGGCCACAATCACGCCGGATTCCATTTGTTCGGCCAGTTTTACCGCCACGGCAACAGAACCTCCGCTGCTCATTCCTGCAAAAATGCCTTCTTCCTTGGCCAATCTCTTGGTCATTTCACGAGCTTCTGTTTCGGAAACTTCCATAACGGCATCTACTTTTGTGACATCAAATATCTTGGGCAGGTATTCCTGCGGCCATTTTCGAATTCCGGGAATTTGGGAGCCGTCGCTGGGTTGCGCTCCAATAATCTGTATGGCTTGATTTTTTTCTTTCAAATAAGTGGAAGTTCCTATAATGGTTCCCGTGGTTCCCATAGCCGAAACAAAGTGGGTTACGGTTCCTTTGGTATCGTTCCAAATTTCCGGTCCCGTGGTTTTGTAATGGGCTTTCCAGTTATCGTCATTGGCAAACTGGTTCAGCATCACATAACCGCCTCCAGCCACTTTTTTGTCGGCATAATCCCTGGAGCCAATGATTCCCTCGCTGGCGGGTGTTAAAATCACGGTTGCTCCATAAGCCAGCATCGTTTGGGTGCGTTCCTTGGTCGAATCTTCGGGAAGAACGAGTTCAATTTCTATGTTGAACAATTGGGCAATCATGGCCAAGGCAATTCCGGTGTTTCCGCTGGTGGCTTCAATGAGTTTGTCGCCTTTTTTGATGTCGCCTCTTTCAATTGCCGATGCAATCATGTTGTAAGCCGCTCGGTCTTTCACGCTTCCGCCGGGATTATTTCCTTCGAGTTTCAGTAAAAGTCTCACGTTTTTATTTTTTACCAAATTCACGCTTTCCACTAAAGGCGTGTTTCCAATTAGGTCGACTAATTTTTTGAATTGCATGTTATTTTAACTCTTTGATTTTTACTTCGGTGATGGTGGTATTGGTCACAATGGATTTTGCCGGAATCGATTTTGTAATCCAAGTATTTCCGCCTATTATACTGTTTTTTCCAATGGTGGTTTCTCCTCCCAAAATAGTCGCATTGGCATAAATGCATACGTTTTTCTCCACCGTAGGATGTCTTTTGGAGTTTTTCATGTCCTTGCTAACGCTCAATGCGCCCAAAGTTACTCCTTGGTATAACTTTACGTGTTTTTCGATGACGGTGGTTTCTCCAATAACAATTCCGGTGGCGTGGTCAATAAAAAATGGCGAGGCAATTGTCGCTCCTGCGTGAATGTCGGTTCCCGTAATCTTGTGGGCGTATTCACTCATTAATCGGGAGAAAAGCAACATGTCCAACAGGTACAATTCGTGGCTCAATCGATAAATGGCAATGGCATAAAACCCAGGATAACCCAAGTATACTTCTTCGATGCTGTTTGAAGCGGGATCATTTTCCAGTATGTAAGCCGCATCCTGATTCAACTTTTCTAAAACTGATGGCAGTTTGTCAAGAAATTGCTCCCAAATCCCATCGCAAATTCCTTCTGGTTTTTTACAAGCTATTTTGGCAATTTCCTTGAATGAATTTTCAAGTTCCAAAACACTTTGATTCAAAGGCGCATTAGCATCAAACAAGGTGTAGAAGAGTTTCTCGGTAAAGTCTTCCACTTTTGTTTTGATACCGTAATTGATGACAAAATGGCTTTTTAAAGCTGCAATGTTTTTTATGATTAGTTCTTTTGTCACGATTGTGAAATTGAAGTGTTAGTATATGTCGTAAAAGTAAGGTGTTTTTAGAAATTGTTGTAATAAATATAAATAAATTCAAGTGTTGCCGGTCTAAAATAACTTAAAAAAGACTTGTTACAGCATCATTTTTACCAATATTGCCTTTTTAATTCGTAAATTAGCGTATAAATTATCTTGCCAAAAGGAATGTCCTATTCTTGAATTTTTGTTTTTTTTAATCTGTTAAAAAAGTAAAAATGTACACTAGAGTAAAGCTTAAAAACAAAATCATCCGTTTCTGGAAACTTCTTGGCCCTGGACTTGTGACTGGAGCCAGTGACGATGATCCTTCGGGAATTGCAACTTATTCACAGGCAGGTGCCGCTTATGGACTTTCCACGCTATGGACTGCACCTGTGGCATTTCCGCTTATGGCCGCGATTCAACAAATGTGTGCCCGAATTGGTTTGGTCACTTCCCATGGCTTGACGGGCGCACTCAAAAACAATTACCCCAGACCCGTTTTGTATTTGATGTTGTTGTTTAGTTTTCCGGCCATTATAATGAATATTGGTGCTGATATTGCCGGAATGGGAGCGGTTGGAAACCTTTTGTTTCCCTCCATTGACGCCACTTATTTCAGCGTTTTGTTTACTATCATGCTTTTGGGACTAATGATTTATTTGCCGTATCACAAAATTGCTTCCACGCTTAAATATCTCTGTATCGTGCTTTTGGTGTATCTAATAGTTCCCTTTTTGTACGAACAAGATTGGTTGCAAATTCTTAAATCGGCAGTAGTGCCCTCCATAAAATTCGACAAAGAATTTATGGGCATTCTTGTCGGCATTCTTGGCACGACGATTTCGCCGTATCTGTTCTTCTGGCAAGCTTCGATGGAAGTGGAAGAAATGGCGCATAAAAAAAAGCACTTGATTGTAAACAAAAAAATCATTCACGAAATAAACGAAGATGTCGATTTCGGAATGTCTTTTTCGGGTCTTGTGATGTTTTTTATAATTCTAACCACTGGAACCGTGCTTTTTAATGGAGGAATTCATCAAATCGATACTGTCGAACAAGCTGCCATGGCATTAAAACCCTTGGCAGGAAATCTGGCGTACCTTCTTTTTGCCATTGGAGTTATTGGCACGGGACTGCTGGCAATTCCGGTTTTAAGCGGTTCGCTTTCGTACATTATTACCGAAACTTTTGGATGGGAGCAGGGTTTAGACAAAAAATTCCACGAAGCAAAAGCATTTTACACGGTTATCGGTCTTTCGTTAATTCTGGGATTGTCGCTCAATTATGTTGGTATTTCGCCCATAAAAGCCTTGGTTTATACCGCCATTCTCTATGGGTTGACGGCTCCGGTTTTAATTGCCATCATCCTTCATATTTCCAATAATAAAAAAGTGATGGGAAAATTCACCAATGATTGGAAGTCTAATTTTTTAGGATTTTTGGCATTGATAATTATGACGGCAGCTGCCGTTGCATTGATTTATTTGCAATTGGTGGATTAGGTTTTTTGTTGCATTTTCTTGGTCAATATTTTAATTGCATTTTGATTTAAAAGAATATTTTCCAGGTGCATCACAATGATGTTTCTTTTCAAAATTTAAAGGTTTTCGTTTTGTAATTTCTGCCAATTTTGAAGAAACCTTTTCCATAATAAATGATGTTGTTTCAAAGTTCCTTACTTTTGGAAACGGATAAATAATTACAAATTGTAACCAAGTTAAAGAAGTTAAAAATGTTCAACAAAGGAGATAAAGTTTCAGTTCTTGATGAAGCGATAAATGGTGTGGTAGTTTCGGTCAAAGAAAAGCAAGTGACCATAGAAACAGAGGAAGGATTTATGATGACATTTTTTGTCAATGAATTGATTAAAATAAACGATTCCAGTAACTTAATGGATTCTATCAGAAGAAT
>NZ_PNNA01000062.1 GCF_013823965.1 Flavobacterium sp. | reverse complement strand
TGTTTCAACAACATCACGCCTACTAAATGTCCTATATGCAATGAATCGGCAGTTGGGTCAATTCCCACATATGCCACACGCATTTGTTCCATCAAATGTTCTTCGGTACCCGGCATAACGTCGTGGAGCATTCCTCTCCAAGTTACTTCTTCAATAAAATTCTTCATCTCTTTTTAATCAATTTATTTCGTCAGTTCAGCCTTTTAGGCTTCGTGTGCGCAAAGATAAAATTTAAAGTTGATTCGGTTAATTGTTTATTCGGTTAATTGAGAAAAAAAATCGTAATTCGTAACTCGTAATTCGTAAATTCGCAACATGGTTTTAGTCACGGGAGGAACAGGATTGGTAGGCGCACATTTAACACTTCATTTAATTGAAAATGGAGAAAATGTTCGTGCCATTTATCGAAATTTAGAATCCATTCAAAAAACAAAAAATCTATTTTCACTTTACCAGAAAGAAGCTTTATTCGAAAAAATCGACTGGATTCAAGCCGATATCATTGATGTCCCTTCTTTGGAATTGGCTTTCGAAAGCGTGGATTATGTTTACCATTGCGCTGCCCTAATCTCATTTGACCCGAAAGATGAAGATGCATTGCGAAAAACCAATATTGAAGGAACAGCAAATATTGTGAATTTTTGTATTGCCAAAGCCGTTAAAAAACTCTGTTTTGTTAGTTCAATTGCAGCTCTTGGCGACTTAAAGGAAAACGAAAAAATCATTACCGAAGAATCCGAATGGAACCCCGAAAAACCACACAGCGATTATGCCATTTCTAAATATGGTGCCGAAATGGAAATTTGGCGAGGTCAACAGGAAGGTCTGGAATCCGTGATAATAAACCCGGGAGTTATCATTGGACCCGGTTTTTGGGAACAAGGAAGTGGAAAACTTTTCAAGAGTGTCGCCAATGGATTATCGTTTTACACCAAAGGCATAACGGGATTTATTGCAGTTCCTGACGTGGTTCAAATTGCGGTAAAATTGATGAAAAGCAAACATTCAAACGATCGATTCACCTTGATTGCAGAAAACATTACTTTTCGAGAATTGCTAGATGCCATTACAGATTCATTGAATGTAAAAAAACCTTCCCTTCACGCAAGTCCTTTGCTGGTGAATGTAACTTACAGAATCGATTGGTTTCTTTCGAATGTCTTTGGTTTAAAAAGAAGGTTGGATTTAGCAACTGCCAAAGCTTCTTATTCTAAAAAATGGTATTCGAACGAAAAAATAAAAAACGCTTTACCTACCCAATTTTTGGATATTCATCAATACATAAAGCAGATTTCGAGATTATAAACTCAAATTTCTTTCTTTAATTTTTTTTATTGAATCGGCCTCTTTTGTTGTTTTTAGTTTTAGTTTTTCCTTTTTTATGGAATCAGCTTCTTTTTTTATTTTCAGTTTTTTCTTTGCTTTTTTCAGCAAAAGGTCTTTCTTTTTTTGATTCTTGATCGAAGTTTCCACTGCAATTACATTCTTGTCCAACCGAGCTTTAACCTGTTCGTACATTTTCTTGTACTCCTTGTAATCAGCCGCATAATAGATGTTGTTTTGGGCAAATTGGACACTGTCAATTTTATACTTTTTATAAATATATTTGTTCGAATTAATTTTAAAGGTGTCCAATGAAGCAGGATTTTGAATTTTCATGGCTTCCAAAATCGACAAATCATACATAATATTAACCATTTCCTCTTTTTTGATAAGATTTTCTGGTGTTTTGACAACCTCCTTTTTGCAACTTGCAAAAATTGACAAAGCAATTAAAAATGGCAGTATTTTTTTCATCTTTACAAACATTTATCTGTCAAACAAGAGTCGTTTTCCGGCACGAACATCTTTCACTTTAAAAGCAGAATAAACCAGTTCTCCATTTACAAAAGTATGTGTAATTCGGGACTTGAAAGTAAATCCTTCAAACGGTGACCAACCACATTTATAGAGAATATTCTCTTTTTTCACGCTCCAAGGCAAACCTGGATTCACGATAACTAGATCCGCATAATAGCCTTCTTTGATAAAGCCGCGTTTTTCTATTTTGAAAATCTTGGCCGGATTATGGCACATTTTTTCGACTATTTTTTCAACGCTGATTTTCCCTTGATGATAGGCTTCAAACATCGCCACGACGGCATGTTGCACTAACGGTCCGCCAGAAGGAGCTTTCAAATAAGGTTGTTTTTTTTCTTCCAATGTATGTGGCGCGTGATCTGTGGCAATCACGTCAATTCTTCCGTCCAGCAAAGCTTCCCATAAAACTTTTCGGTCGTTGGCGGTTTTTACGGCAGGATTCCACTTTATCAAATTGCCTTTGGTGGCATAATCTTCATCGGTAAACCACAAATGATGAATGCAAACTTCGGCAGTTATTTTCTTGTCTTCCAATGGGATTTTATTGGTAAACAAATCCATTTCTTTGGCCGTGGAAAGATGAAAAACATGCAAACGAGCACCCGTTTTTTTAGCCAAGGCAATCGCTTTTGAAGACGAAATATAACAGGCTTCTTCGCTTCGAATAAGATGATGTGCCGTTACGGGAATGTCTTCTCCAAACTCTTCTTTGTATTTCTTTAAATTCTGTTTAATGGTGTCTTCGTCTTCACAATGCACGGCAATCAACATTGGCGTGCTTGAAAAAATACGTTCCAAAACAGCTTCGTTGTCGACCAACATGTTTCCGGTGGATGAACCCAAAAATATTTTTATCCCCGCAACATTCTTCGGATTTGTTTTTAAAACTTCCTCCAGATTATCATTAGTGGCACCCATCATAAACGAATAATTCGCAAAGGATTTCTCTGAAGCAATTACGTATTTTTCTTCCAAGATTTCTTGCGTTACCGCATTTGGAATCGTGTTGGGTTGTTCTATAAACGAAGTGATTCCGCCTGCAACGGCAGCTCTCGACTCCGATTCAATGTCGCCCTTGTGCGTCAATCCTGGTTCTCTAAAATGCACTTGATCATCGATTGCGCCGGGAATCAAATAGTTTCCTTCGGCATCAACAATCTTGCATTCGGATGATTTTGCGCTGATGGTTTCTGAAATTTCGACAATTATGTCGTTTTCAATTAAAACATCGCCTTCAAAAACGACTCCTTCATTTACTATTTTGGCATTCTTGATTAAAACCCTATTCATTGTGTCTTCTTTTCCTTATAAGGTGTTAACTAATTTTTTTAAACGGAGTGCGACCACTCCCAATACGGCTTCTTTAAAAATGGCACTACTCATTTTAGACTGTCCTTTTGTCCTGTCGGTAAAAATAATAGGCACTTCGACAATGTCAAATTCTTTGCAAAACGTCCTGTATTTCATTTCAATTTGAAAAGCATAGCCCACAAATTTTATTTTATCCAAATTGATTTTTTCCAAAACCTCTCTCTTGTAACAAATGAATCCAGCCGTGGCATCGTGAATTTTCATTCCGGTGATGAATTGCACATAAACCGATGCAAAATAAGACATCAAAACGCGGCTTAATGGCCAGTTTACCACATTTACACCCGTCACGTAACGGGACCCGATGGCCAAATCAGCACCTCCAAAATGACAGGCATCGTATAATTTTTCCAAGTCACTGGGGTTGTGCGAAAAATCGGCATCCATTTCAAAAACATAATTGTAATTATGCTCCAAAGCCCATCTAAAACCATGAACATAAGCCGTTCCCAAGCCTAATTTCCCGGTTCTTTTTTCTAAAAATAACCTGCCTTCAAATTCAGATTGAAGTAGCGCTACTTTCTCGGCCGTTTTATCCGGCGAGTTGTCATCAATGACTAGAAGATGAAAAGGTTTGTGTTGTGAAAGCACTGCCCTAATGATGCTTTCGATATTTTCAATTTCGTTATAGGTAGGAATTATAACAATACAATCGTTCATGTTTCGAGTAATTTCATCGCAAAAGTAAACTTTTTATGCGATTTGATTCATAATAAAATTATAATAAAAAGAATGAAATAAAAAATCAGTAATTTTGCATCAATATGATGGAAAACGCACTTCATTTACGGGTAATCGAGAATAAAGATTGGGCAACAATCTTGTTCGTGCTTTCATTTGCCGCTATTGCCATAACAAAATCGGCTTTTGAAAATCGATTTGCAGACTTTGCAAAATTAATTTATTCTGACAAATACACCAATATTTACAAAGACAGCAACAATCTCAAAAGTGGCTTCACTATCTCGTTGTTTTTTGTACAAATTATTTCTTTGGCTTTCTTCATACAGCTTTCTCTTTCTTTTTTTGGATATGCTTCAAAAACAGATTGGATTTTGTACATTCAAATAATCACTTTCCTGATTTTCTTTATTTTATCCAAATTTTTAATCGAAAAAATTATAGCCACGGCATTCAACATCGAAGAGTTTGTGGAACAATTTAACTTTCAAAAAGTAACTTTCAGGACATATATTGGTTTATTTATACTTCCCATCAATATTATTCTGTTCTATTACGACTCCATTTCAAGAAATATTTTGATATTTTTGATTGCTATAATATTGATTATAAACATATTTACATATTTAGTGTCAATAAAAAATTATCAAAACATAATATTCGGTAAGTTCTTTTATTTTATTTTATATCTTTGCGCTCTCGAAATAGCACCGTATTATTTCATGTATTATTGTTTTACAAAAGGTATTGCTTAGAAAATGTCAAATATGAAAGTGAAAACAATTTTGGTGTCACAGCCCGAACCTAAAGTGGAGAATTCCCCATACTTTGAGCTTCAACAAAAGCATAAAGTAAAAATTGATTTCAGACCTTTTATTCATGTAGAAGGCGTTAACGCAAAAGAAATTAGACTTCAAAAAATTGATCTCAATCATTACACCGCAATTATTTTAACGAGTAAAAATGCCGTAGATCATTTCTTTAGAGTAGCTGATGAAATGCGCTACAAAGTTCCTGAAGGATTGAAGTATTTTTGCCAGTCAGAAGCAATTGCTTTTTATCTACAAAAATACGTGGTTTACAGAAAACGTAAAATTTACGTTGGTCCAAAAGATTTTGCCGATTTATCACCACTGATAAAAAAATACAAAGACGAGAAATTCTTGTTGCCTGCTTCAGACCAATTAAATGCCGATGCTCCAATAACGTTGAATGCATTAAAAGTAGATTGGACTCCTGCTGTTTTTTACAAAACTGTAATCAGTGATTTGTCTGATTTGGCTGATGTTTATTATGACGTTTTGGCCTTCTTTAGCCCAACCGGAATAAAATCATTGTTCACTAATTTCCCTGATTTCGAACAAAACAATACTAGAATCGCGGTTTTTGGAAGCACAACCCAAAAAGAGGCTTTGGACAAAGGATTGAGAGTTGACATTATGGCTCCAACTCCTGCCACACCTTCGATGACAATGGCTTTGGAAAAATACATCACCGAAGCAAACAAAGGAAAATAAGAATTTGAAGAAAAAATACTTTTAGATAAATTACAAAAGGCTGCGTTTTTCGCAGCTTTTTTCATTTTCAATTCAACCCACTGCGAATTTTTGATTGGCATTTTTTGAAATTAAACAAAAAAAATCCGCCTCAATATAATCAAGGCGGATTGTATAATTTTGGAACGCTTAATTTCGTCTTCCCATATATATCGAAACATAATACATCAAGGTGGCGATGGAACCCAAAGCAGCAACAACATAAGTTCTTGCAGCCCATTTCAAGGCATCTTTTGCTCCAGCGTGTTCTTGCTGATTCAACATCCTTTTGTTTTCCAACCAAGCCAAAGCGCGATTACTTGCATCATATTCTACTGGCAAAGTCACTATCGAAAACAAAGTGGTTGCCGCAAAAATCACGATTCCTATCAACAAAAGCGACGGAAAAGTTTTAATCATCAATATTCCTGCAATCAAAATCCACTGCATGTAAGACGACGCCACATTAACCACTGGAACCAATTGAGAACGCAAAGTCAACCAGCTATAAGCTGTAGCGTGTTGCACGGCGTGACCACATTCGTGGGCTGCAACTGCTGCTGCTGCGGCATTTCTTTGGTTAAAAACCGCTTCGCTCAAGTTGACGGTTTTATCTACCGGATTGTAATGGTCCGTCAATTGTCCTGCTACCGAAATCACTTTTACGTCACGAATTCCGTGATCGGCAAGCATTTTTTCGGCGATTTCTTGTCCGGACATGCCATTTTGCAAATGCAATTTGGAATATTTTTCAAATTTGTTTTTCAATTGGTTGCTAATCAACCAGCTTACCAGCATAATTAAACCTGCCAGAATCATATAACTCATTCCCATATTTTTATTTTTTTAAATATAAATTTACAAATATCCCATCAAATTCTAAGCCAATTTTTGAAGTGCCATTTTGACGTTTCTATCCAACCAAATTAATCACTTTTCCGGGAACTATGATTATTTTGTTTGGTGTTTTCCCGTCTAATTGCTTCAAGGTTCTTTCGTCTTTCATGATGATTTCCTCGATTTGTTCCTTGGATAAATCCAATGGCAATTCGATGGTGAAACGCATTTTTCCGTTGAAAGAAACTGGATATTCCTTGCTGCTTTCCACCAAATGTTTTTCGTCCAATGCTGGAAAACTTACAGTCGAAATCGAACCTGAATTCCCTAATTGACTCCATAATTCCTCTGCAATATGTGGCGCATAAGATGAAATCAAAATCGTCAATGGTTCTAAAATCGCACGAGAATGACAATTTTGAGTAGACAATTCATTCACGCAAATCATGAACTGTGAAACCGAAGTGTTGAAAGAGAACCCCTCAATGTCTTCCGCCACTTTCTTGATGGTTTTGTGTAATGATTTCAAGTTGTCTTTTGTTGGTTCGTCGTTATTTACGATTAAACCATTGTCATCAAAATACAAACGCCATAATTTTTTCAAGAAACCAAAAACTCCCGAAATTCCTGCCGTGTTCCAAGGTTTCGCTTGTTCCAATGGCCCTAAAAACATTTCGTACAAACGCAAAGTATCAGCTCCATATTCGTTGCAAATATCATCTGGAGTTACTACATTGTATTTCGATTTCGACATTTTTTCGATTTCGCGACCAACGATGTATTTGCCGTTATCTTCAGTGATGAATATAGCATCTTTATATTCTTCTCTCCAATTTTTAAACTTTTCAATATCTAATTCATCTGATGAATTTATTATTGATACATCAGCGTGAATTGCCTGAAAATTGTAATCAATACTAACATCAATATACTCATCTTTACCAATAATCTCTTTCAATTTATTTTTAAAACTAATCTCAATTTCTTCTAAAACAGAATATAAAGATTCTTGTGCTGTTTCATTATTAAGAGCTGTAAGTGCATTTTTTGAAATAAATATTGGAAACTTTGCAACCTCATTTTTTAAAAACTCATCAAAATTTGTAGTATTGAAATTTAATTTAAAATAATTTCTATAAACAAACGCACTCATCCCCAAAATCATTCCTTGATTAATCAGTTTTTTGAATGGTTCTTCGGTGGGCGCAAAACCTTTGTCTTTCAAAAATTTGTTCCAAAAACGGGAATACAATAAATGTCCGGTTGCGTGTTCGCTTCCGCCAATGTATAAATCCACACTTTCCCAATATTTCAAGGCTTCCTGACTTGCAAATTCTCCGTCATTTTTCGCATCCATATAACGCATCCAATACCAGGAACTTCCTGCCCAACCCGGCATTGTGTTTAATTCTAAAGGAAAGATAGTCACGTTATCAATCAACTGGGTACTGACCACTGAACACTGCAAACTGTCCCAAGCCCAAACCGTGGCGTTTCCTAATGGAGGCAATCCATCTTCGGTTGGCAAGTATTTCTCTACTTCCGGCAAAACGATTGGCAAATGTTTCGCATCAATCATTTGCGGCAAGCCATTCACGTAATAAACCGGGAAAGGTTCGCCCCAATATCTTTGGCGGGAGAAAACAGCATCACGCAAACGGTAATTGATTTTCCCTTTTCCTTGCTTTATATTTTCTAATTCGGCAATCACTTTTTTAGTGGCTTCCTTGTAACCCAAACCGTTCAAGAAATCAGAATCGACCAACTGAAAACCTTCTTTGGCTCCAAAAGCGGCTTCCGAAATGTCTTTGTCAAAAATGTTTTTGATTTCCTGCATTCCGTTTTGTCCTTTGAAGAAATTGGCGAAAGCATAATCTCTTTCATCGCCGCAAGGAACCGCCATAACAGCACCTGTTCCGTAACCTGCGAGAACATAATCGCCAATCCAAACTGGAATCGGTTCTTTGGTAAACGGATGCTCGGCAAAAGCTCCCGTGAAAACTCCCGAAATGGTTTTTACATCCGCCATACGCTCTCTTTCGGAACGTTTTGCGGTTTTTTCGATATAGGCTTGCACTTCAGCTTTTTGTTCTGGAGTCGTGATTTGGGCAACCAATTCGTGTTCCGGTGCCAATGTCATAAAGGTAACTCCGAAAATTGTATCGGGTCTAGTAGTGAATACGTCGATGTTTGCTTCGTGATTTTTCAATTTAAAAGAAACCATCGCTCCAACTGACTTTCCTATCCAGTTTCGTTGGCTTTCTTTAATGCTTTCGCTCCAATCAATCGAGTCCAAACCTTGCAACAAACGTTCCGCATAAGCTGAAATTCGCATGCTCCACTGGGTCATTTTCTTGCGAATAACCGGAAATCCACCACGTTCTGAAACGCCGTTTACTATCTCGTCATTTGCCAAAACCGTTCCCAAACCTGGACACCAGTTGACTTCGGTTTCGGCTAAATAGGTTAATCGGTATTGCAACAGTATTTTTTGTTGTTCATCTGACGAAAGTGCGTTCCATTCGCTTGATGAAAAAGAAACGATATTGTCATCGCAAACCGCATTTAGATTCGCATTACCTTCGGTTTCAAAAATGGAAACCAAGGTTGCAATATCTTCGGCTTTGTCCGTGTTTTTATTGTACCAAGAATTGAATAATTGGATAAAAATCCATTGGGTGTGTTTGTAATAATCCGGATTTGAAGTACGTACTTCACGGCTCCAATCGAATGAAAATCCAATTTTGTCTAATTGTTTTCGGTAACCGGCAATTTTGTTTCCTTCTTTATCAATGCCTCCGTCAATATTTACCGAAGTCGTGTCCTCAGGACGTTGCCCAGTTTGTATGGCGTATTGTTCGGCCGGCAATCCAAAACTGTCATAACCCATTGGATGCAAAACATTGAAACCTTGATGTCTTTTGTATCTTGAATACACGTCCGAAGCGATGTAACCCAGGGGATGTCCCACGTGCAATCCCGCTCCAGATGGATAAGGAAACATGTCCAAAACATAGTATTTTGGTTTAGCTACGCTCAATTCGGCTTCGCCTCGGGTTTCGGAATTATTTTGCGCTGCAAAAGTTTGGTTTTCGGCCCAATATTTTTGCCATTTGGCCTCTATTTC
>NZ_PNNA01000033.1 GCF_013823965.1 Flavobacterium sp. | reverse complement strand
CAATGTAGGTGAGGTTGCCAAGGAAAAAGAAATTCCAAAACCTAGAAGTTTCGTCAAGGAACGCAAAGAAAAGCACGAAATTTCGGCTCCGGAATTTGATTTGCACATCGAAAAATTGGTACCCAACAAGCGAGGAATGTCCAATTACGACATCCTGACTTTACAGTCGGAAACGGCAAAAAGGCACATCGAATTTGCCATCAGAAACCGTATTCCGAAGATTGTTTTTATTCACGGAGTTGGCGAAGGAATACTAAAATCAGAGCTGGATTTTTTGTTGGGACGCTATGACAACATCGCTTTTCAAGATGCCAATTATCAAAAATATGGATTGGGTGCGACCGAAGTTTTTATCAAACAAAACAGCAAATAATTTCGATTTGGCTCGTCAAAAATAGATGCATAAAAACAAAAAATAAATCGCAAATTAGCACATCAAACATTCAAAACAAGAAGGTTTAATTTGCGAATTTGCGGTAAAATGTATTTAGTATTGTTGCTGAATTTTAGTTGGAGGTTGTTAAATCGCCATAAGGAAAGCTGTCTCCAAGTTTGAAATCGCTGTTTCCTTTCTTTAAAACCACGTTTTTGAGAACGATGGTGTGTTTATAGGCCGTGGTTCCATTTTTTGTGGTAGTTACTTCAATTATACCGCCACTCACTGCATTCCATTCTTCGCTTATCGCCGGAAGCGCCGGAACAGTGGCACTGCAAAAATAGTCGTCAGTAAGCAATCCGGAAAACAAACGATAGGTAAGCCTATTGTTGATGGAACCAATTGTGGCAGTTCTAGGTTTGTTTAATGTTGTTTCCGTATTTACAATCAAAGCAGGATCTATGTTTTCTATGGTTAATCCTTCGTTACTGGTGCGATTGTACAGTAGTTTTGAACTAGGACATTGTACCACTTTTTGTTCAAAACCAAAAGGCAGCGCATTAGTTGGTTGTGTGGTATAATCGCCGAAAGGAAATGTTGTATAGACTTGGGTTCCTGAAGTTTTGTCAAACGTGATATTTTTGAAAACGATATTATGGTTGTAACCCGTAATTCTAGTACTGTTGTCTGTTGTGTTTGTTGATTTGACTGTGGTCGTAATTATCTGTATTTTTCCGGATGAGGCAGTCCATTGATCTGTTACATAAGGCAATGCTGGAGGAATCGTGTTGCAAATATTTTCTGACGCAATAGTTCCGTTATAAAAACGATAGACTACTCGAAAGTTTGCATTATCAATGTTAATTATGGTAGGAGTTCCCGGAACTGTGGGTTCGTTTACAAAAGAATTTTTAGGAATTTCAAGCAGTAAAGCTTCTTTTTCCTTGAGTTTATAGATGATGTCATTGGTAGTGCAACTTTGTGTGTCAACATCTTCAAAATTAATTTTTTCCATGGTTAAATCACCATCATCACAACTATTAAAAGCCAATGCGCAAACCAATAAACCTAGAAATCGTTTCATTTTTATACTATTTCCAACAAAAGTAGAATTTTTAATTTGTTCCAAAAGCATTCTCCTTTAAAAACATGGTATTTAACATGAATTTTGGATTTTAATTTGAAATTTATGGAAACCTAAAAAGCGGATGTAAAATCCCAAGCGAATTGAAATCATTATATTTGCAACGATTTAATACTGGAAATGAAACTCACAAAATATTATTTAGCTGCTTTTTTCGCCTTTTTTATCTGGGGATTTTTTAGTTTGGCGCTAAAACCTTTGCACCATTATCCTTCTTTGGATATCATGTTTTACCGCGTGTTTTTCAGTGTGGTCCTGATGGTTTTGATTAACCTTGTTTTTCGTGGAAAAGTCCTTCGTAAAAATTGGATTCATTTCAGTAAAATGCCCCAAGAACAAAAACGAAGAACCGTAGTTTTGACTCTTGGTGGCGCTTTGTTTTTGGCTTCAAATTGGTTTGTTTTTATTTTTGTGATGAATCACGTCAGCGTAAAAGCGGCCTCATTGGCTTATTTGATTTGTCCCATTCTTACAACCGTCATTGCCTTTTATATGCTCAAGGAAACTTTGTCAAAAGGGCAGTGGATTGCCGTGATGATAAGTATTTTGGGGTGTGTTTTATTGTCGTTGAATCATTTTGAGGATATTTTTTTTAGTTTGGTAGTGGCGGCAACTTATGCTTTTTATTTAGTAAGTCAAAGAAAAAATTGCGAACTGGACAAATTCTTGGTATTGACGATTCAATTGCTGTTTACGGCTCTTATCTTGCTTCCTTTTTATCCAAAATACAGCGGGACAATTCCAACGGAACCATTGTTTTACGGCTGTTTATTAATCATCGTTGTCTTTTTTACCATCATTCCCCTGTTTTTGAATCTGTACGCTTTAAAGGGAATAAATTCATCCACTGTGGGCATCATGATTTACATCAATCCGATAATTAACTTTTTGTTGGCCATATTCTATTACAACGAGCAAGTGAGTGTGTTGCAGCTGTGTTCTTATTTCCTGATTTTGGTTTCAATTGTTGTTTTCAATGCAAAATTAATTTTTTCGAAAAATCAGAAAGTGGCGCCATCACGACGAAATGTTGCCAATAAAGTTTAATTTTATAACATGAAACGCCCACAAGAATCGTCATTGACAAAAGGAAAATGGTTACAGACGTTCCATCTTCCAATAAAAAACAGATAGTATAAATAGATGAAAAAAGTATATCTCGATAACGCCTCCACCACGCAACTTCGTACGGAAGTCGTTCAAGAAATGACCAAAGTATTGGCCGAAGATTATGGAAATCCATCGTCAACGCACAGTTTTGGTCGAAACGCCAAAAGTATTTTGGAACTTTCCAGAAAGATTGTCGCCAAATGTTTGCATGCTGCAGCCCAAGAAATTATCTTCACTTCTTGCGGAACCGAAGCCAATAATTGGATACTTCGCTCGGCCGTCAAGGATTTAAAAGTGAAGCGAATCATCACCAGCAAAATAGAACATCATGCGGTTTTACACACCGTTCAAGCCTTGCAAAATGAATTCGATATTCAAGTGGATTATGTCGCAATCAGGCCAAATGGCACCATTGACATCACGGATTTAGTGGATTTGCTTTCGCAAGAAACGAAAACCTTGGTGAGTTTGATGTACGTGAACAACGAAATTGGAACTGTTTTGGATTTGGATAGAGTGGGACGAATTTGTGAGCAACACAATGCCCTGTTTCATTCTGACATGGTGCAAGCCGTTGGGAAAATCGACATCAATTTGCAGCATTTACCAATAGATTTCATCTCGGCCAGTGCACATAAATTTCACGGACCCAAAGGAACAGGATTTGCTTATGTCAAGAAAAATTCAGGTTTGCAGCCTTTGTTTTATGGCGGTGAACAAGAAAAAGGTTTGCGTCCCGGCACCGAAGCCGTTCACCAAATTGCAGGAATGGCAAAGGCATTGGAACTTTCTTGTGCCAATTTAGAAATCGAAAGAAACCATATTTCCGATTTGAAAAAATATTTGATCAGCCAGCTTGAACTAGAATTTCCCGATTTTGAAATCAACGGAAACCAAGATGGAATTTATACTATTTTGAATGTGCTGTTGCCTTTTTCCGATGATAAAACTGCGATGATTTTATTCCATTTAGACATGAAAGGAATTGCCGTTTCGCGTGGCAGTGCTTGTCAATCGGGAAGCATCAAACCATCACACGTTTTGGCTGAAATGCTTTCGAATGAAAACTTGAAAAAACCAAGTTTGCGTATTTCTTTCAGTCATTTCAATACAAAAGAAGACATCGATTTGTTGATTGAAGGGCTGAAAAGTATATAAAAAATCCGCTTGAAAGCGGATTTTTTATGCCATAAACTATTTGTTATTTTACTAAAACCAAGTACTTCCAAGGTGCCAATGCAATAACATCATCGCCTTTCAAGACATATTCCGCATTTGAAAATAGTTCTTTGTAAGTTCCTTTTTGGTATTTGGAATTGAGTTTTACAGTAACCGGTTTGTCGCTGTAATTGATGATTGGAATAACCTGATTTCCGTTTTTGCTTCTTGAAAAAGAAAGCACTTGTTCGGGTTTGTCATTAAAAATTCGGATCATTTCACCGCCATAAGCACCGTTCCACAGGGCTTGATTTTTATGTTTTAAATCGAATAATTTGGTGTAAATAGCCGTAAAAGGATGTGATGTCCATTCAATCAAGTCTTTGTCGAAAAACTTCAAGGAACGATTTAATCCTGCTTCCTGACCGCTATAAACTAAAGGCATTCCGTTGACGGTACAGGCCAAGACCATCGACGCTTCGAGTCCATCGCCAAAATTAGAATATTGGTTACCTTCCCATGAATTCTTGTCGTGATTTTCGGTAAAAGTCATTCGGTAGGCGTCTTTTGGAAAAGTGCTCACGTCATGCGCCATGTATTCAATTAAACCGGCCAAACTTTTGTGGTCTTTGGTCACGGCGTGCATTTTGTCCCACAAACTCCAGGAATACGTCATGTCAAAGGCCTTTTTATGCAAATCACGTGATTCCCATTCGCCAAGCATAAAAACAGGTTTTATTTCGTCTAATTCGGCTCTGGCATTTTCCCAAAAATCGACCGGAATAAACCCGGCAACATCACAACGATAACCATCAATGTCAGTTTCTTTTACCCAGTATTTCAAGGCATCGGTCATGTATTTTCGCAATTCGGGGTTTTCGAAATCAAAGTCGATAATGTCTTCCCAATCGTACCAAGGCGTTGGTTGAAAATTGCCTTCGGGTGTTTTGGAATACCAATCCGGATGGTCTTTTGCCAAGGCATTATCCCAAGCAGAATGGTTGGCAACCCAATCCACGATGACGTGCATTCCCAGACCGTGAATTTTTTTGACCAATGCTTTCAAGTCTTCCAAGGTTCCGAATTCAGGATTCACGCCATAATAATCCTTTACGGAATAGTAGCTACCCAGAGTTCCTTTTCTTTTTTCGACACCAATGGGATTTATGGGCATCAGCCAAATGATGTCGACGCCCATTGCTTTGAGCCTTGGCAAATGCGATTCAAAAGCTTTGAAAGTTCCCTCAGGAGTGAATTGGCGCACGTTTACTTCATAAATCGTGGCATTTTTGCTCCATTCCGGGTGTTTTATTTCCACGTAATTTTTGGGTTCGTATTTGGAAAGATTCTCGAGATTCGATTCTGTTTTTTTATTCTTGTCGGATGGGTTGCAGCTGCACAAGACTAGCAACAGTAGGGAAGTGACTGTTTTTTGGAGTGAATTCATGAATTAAAAGTTTTTGAAAATTAAATGTATAGTTTTTTTCAGGATTTTAAAAACGAAATGATTGTTTTTAGACTAATAATCGACTACTTTTTATTTTCTTTCGCTTTTTCTTTTTCTTTTTCTTGTTTTTTGAAATAACCTTTAAAGAGAAAATTATGTTTCATGGCTTCCATATTTTCGTTCAACTTGGCACTTGCTTTATTGATGTTTGTCATTGTGGAGTCTATTTTTTCGACTAATTTGGGGTCATTGGCGAGATAGTTAATGCTGCCTTTTCCGTCTTTGATATTCAGAATAGTTGCATTGAGATTTGCTATCACCAGTTTTATTTCTTTAGTTGACAGGTCTAAATTAGTCACCATGTTTTTTATTTTATTGGCTACAGCCGAATCCTTTATGACACCAACCACATTGTCCTTGTTGTCCAATGAAGTCACGAGTTTGTCTATTTTAGTCACTGTTTCTGAGGCTCCTTTTGTGGTTAATTTTAAATAGCGCATAGTTTCTTTTAAGTCTTTGGCCATGAGGGTGTCTTTTAATAACAAACTCAATGGACCTTTTCCATCGTTAATTTCATTGGTAATTTTGAGTAAATTAGAAGTCAGTTTAGCCGCATTTTTATTGGTTATGCTAAGGGTGTTCAACATGTCTTCAGTTCGTATCCGATTGTAGGAATGAATCTCGTCGCCAGGTTTTACAGAAGCCTCGTTTCCATTTCCGGGAATAATGCTTATAATCATGTTGCCTACTAATCCATCGGAACTAATCGTGGCTATGGCATCTTTTTTTATGTAAGGAAAAATGGCTTTGTCTATCATCATGTCCACACGAATGGTGGTATCGTTTATCATTTCAATTCCTCGAACCGTTCCCACGCTTATTCCTGAATAGCGAACATTGTTGCCTAATTGCAATCCGTTTACGTTGTTGAAAATTGCTTCTAGATGATTCGTTTTTCCAAACATTTTTTGCTTGTCGCCAATAAAATAAATGGCAAGGATGAAAACCAATAATCCAATGATGACAAACAAGCCAAGGCGTATTTTTTGTGATGTTGTTTTTTCCATTTTTTTTATTATTTAAAGAATGCCTGTATTTTAGGGTCGTTAGAAGCAATTAACTCTTCGAAAGTGCCTTCTGCATAATTAATGCCGTCAACCAACAAAATCATCCGATTCGAAATGGCTCTCGCACAATCCACGTCATGGGTAATAATGATGGACGAGGTGTTGTATTTTTTTTGGATGGATTCCATCAGCAACAAAATCTCTTTTGCCGTTATGGGATCCAATCCTGTTGTGGGTTCATCATAAAGAATAATTTTAGGTTGGAGAATCAAGGTTCGTGCAAGGGCAACTCGCCGTTTCATTCCGCCCGAAAGTTCTTCCGGCATCAAGTTTATGGTATGTGCCAAACCCACATTTTCCAGTGCTTCCATAACCAATGGCGTGGTATCTTTTATGATGCCAAACTTCTTGGTGTGGCGTCTTAAAGGGAATTCCAGGTTTTCCCTGACGGTCATCGAATCATAAAGCGCGCTTCCTTGGAAAAGAAATCCCACTTCGGTTCTAAGTTCGTCCAGTTCCTCGTGTTCGAGCGTATTGATTTCTTTTCCCATTATGATGATGGATCCATTGTCAGGTTCTTCGAGTCCAATCAAACATTTGATCATCACTGATTTTCCGGAACCCGATTTCCCCATAATGACCAAGTTCTCGCCTTCGACCAAACGCATATTGAAACCATTCAAAACGTGATTGTCACCATAACTTTTTTTCAAGTCCTTGATTTCTATGACGGTTTTTGGATTGTCCATCGGTGCATTGTGTTTTATAAATCGTAAAAAATATCAGTTACAAAAACGGCAATAAAGTCAATAATGAAGAGCAACATCGAGGTGAAAACCACGGCAGAATTAGCAGCAAGTCCAACGCCCGCTGTCCCTTTTTTACAATTATAACCCTTAAAACAACCCACTAATCCTATGGCAAAGCCAAAGAAGAAACTCTTGATTGTGGCAGGAATTAAATCGCCAAACTCGAGTGCGTCAAAAACCTGGTTGTAGTACAATAAAAAGGAAACATTTCCTTTTATGTTTTCGACCAAATAAGAACCATAAATTGCTATAAAATCGCCAAACATCACTAAAATAGGCAGCATGAACGTGGTGGCCAAAATTCGGGTAACCACTAAATATTTAAAGGGATTCGTGCCCGAGACTTCCATAGCGTCAATTTGTTCCGTAACTCTCATTGAACCTAGTTCGGCTCCAATTCCGGAGCCAATTCGTCCAGCACAAATCAAGGCAGTGATGATGGGACCAATTTCTCGAATGATGGAAATACTCACCATGGACGGCATCCAGGAAACAGCGCCAAATTCCTGCAAGGTAGGTCGTGATTGCAATGTAAAAACCAATCCGATGATGAATCCCGTTACGGCAACCAAAAGCAAGGAACGGTTCCCCATATAAAAACATTGGCGAAGGAATTCCCTGTATTCTGAAGGACGCTTGAAAACTTCTTTAAAAAAACGACCAGCAAATTGGGCAAGTTCTCCAATATCAAGCAAGAAAGCCTTGATTGATTCGATTATTTTAAAAATAGTATCCATCTAAAAAAGGAATTAATTTTTAAGAAAAAGGGCTTCTCAAATATACGAATAATCTACTGATTTTCAGAGATAGTAAATGTGTTTTATCTGCTTTTTGGACTATTTTATTGAAGAAATAAGGAGTTTCATTATTTAAATCAAAAAGTCATCAATCAAGGACTTTTTTTTTATGTTTTGATTTATGCAATTTTATTGGTAAAACGTTGATTTTTTGTCTTTTAAGGAATTAAAAGCAGTTTTATTTATGGTGTAGCTTTCAACTTGGCCAATTCCTCAAATAATTCTTTTTCTTTTTCGGTAAGTTTGGTTGGTAACACGATTTGGTAGGTAATGTATAAATCACCAAAAACATCTTCTTTTTTATAAACAGGAAATCCTTTGCCTTTCAGTTTTGCTTTGGTTCCGTTTTGGGTTCCGGGCAATACTTTCAGTTTTACTTTTCCGTCAAAGGTGTCAACGGTAATTTCGCCACCCAAAATGGCGCTGTATAAATCTAAATCCACGGTGGAATAAAGATTGTGATTGTCCAATTTGAATTTGGTTTTATTTTCAATGGTGAAAGTGATGTATAAATCACCTTTTGGGCCGCCATTTCGACCTTCGCCACCCATTCCGCTGATTTTTATGACTTGCCCATTTTCGACTCCTGCCGGAATGGTCAGCCTAATATTTTTGCCGTTGATGGTCAATTCCCTTTTTTGGGTGGTGTAAACGTCTTTCAAGTCAAGATGCAATTCGGCATTGAAATCACCTCCTTTAGAAGCCGAGGTTCGACTTCTTCCACCTGTGGAACGGCCACCAAACATGGATTCAAAAAAATCGGAATAATCGCCGCCGCCAGAGAATCCTTCGAAACCGCCAAATCCGCCTTGTTGTCCGCCACGGCTTCGGGATTGTTGTTGCTGTCTTTGTTTCTCAAATTCTTCGGAATGTTGCCAGTTTTCGCCGTATTGATCGTATTTCTTGCGATTTTCAGGATGGCTCAATACCTCGTTGGCTTCATTGATCTCCTTGAATTTTTGTTCGGCTTCCTTGTCGTTTGGGTTTAAGTCGGGATGGTGTTTTCGGGCGAGTTTTCGATACGCTTTTTTGACATCGGCATCCGTTGCGTTTTTGTCGACTCCCAATATTTTGTAGTAGTCTATAAATGCCATTTTACATCGTTTTTCTAATTGCTGTTGTTGAGATTAGTTTTATAATGTGGTCCAACATTCAGATGTATTCCTTGGTTTGACATACAAATGACTGTTATTTTTCAGGCTTGTTTCTACCATCAAATTTAATCATTTTTACCTTGCCAAAAAAGGAATAAAGTATTTTGTTACAGTGAGTTATAAAAATAAAAAAAGCTCCATATCGGAGCTTTTTGTAAAAGTTGAATTATAATGAATTGTTCAAACGCTTTATAGGCAAAGATTTTAATTTATCGTTAAATTCACAGTTATAAATTCAGTTGAACTTGATTTGAATTTTAATATATAATTCCCGGAATTTTGTGTTTTAAAAACATAATTTGTTTTTCTTGTTGGAGCATCCATTGTGCAAACACAGCCTTCATATCTTGCTTCCACTTCAATAGTTTTAGTGTTACCACTTCCATTTTCTATGAATTTTCCAAAATTGCCACAACCATTGTCGACTCCAAAACTAACTTCAATGTTAATGTTTTCATTTACGGTTCCAGTTGAAGGTGAGTTTATCGAACTTACATACGCAATTTTATTTTCGATGCAGTTATTTTCTTGATCTTCTTTCGAACAAGAAAAAATCACCAATAATAAGACACTTAATATTAATTTCAATTT
>NZ_PNNA01000029.1 GCF_013823965.1 Flavobacterium sp. | reverse complement strand
ATGGGTTTGAATTTGATATTGGAGTCAAACTGGCTAAAGCTCTTGGCAACAAAACCTATCCAAAAAATAAAAAAAAGAATTCGCTTCATGTCGTTTTTCTTATTGACAAATCAATATTTATAAAAGTCCAAAAATAATAGAAATTAAGAAACCAAAATCACAAAAATAACATAAATAAAAACCGGGTCTTTTCATTTGCGGAAAAGAAAACCCCTATTTAGCATTATGGTCGTTTTCTATTCTTTGACCAATAGCAGGGCCGCTTTATACCCTGTGCCCACGTTCCACTGGCTTGCCGCAACAACAACTCCTTGCTCGTCATAAACCTGGAATTCAGCCGTATTCGGGGAAGCAAAACCTTCGTTCAAGGCTTCAAAATCGATCTTGTTGCTCCCGTTTTCCAATTTAATCTTGAATTCTTTAAAATCGCCCGCCAAAACAACTTCGGGTTCAATCATCTTGTCATTCAAATATACTCGTATCTTGTCGCCATCCACAAATGCAGCATCCCGAAACCGAATGGTGGAAGTGAATGACTTGGTTTTAAAACTACCCAAATATTGGTTTCGCCTGTAGAATATTCCTTTTGAATTATTCTCTTTCAGATACAAATTGCCATCTTTAAAAAGATCTTCCGGATTAAACTTCGGTGTTGGTTCCGGTATTATTGCCAGCTCGGGCGGAGTGATTTTTGGCAAAACTACTTTTGGAGGAACGACTTCCTTAGTCTTCGCTTTCTTGGCAGGAATGGCTTTAAACTTGGGCTTGAATTCTTCCTGGGCTAACCCTTTTAACGACAGGCCTAACATGATGATCAAAAACAATATTCTTTTCATGGCGCTTCACTATTGGTGACTAAGGAACTCTTTACTTTATAACATTCAATTGTGGAATTTATTACATCGCAGGGAAGAAGTCATTCCGGGATCAATGTTCCTATTCCACTTTTTACATAAAAATCAGGATTTTTTATTTCTCTATTTTTTCCTAAATTGCAAAAAATATACCAAAACTTGAATCGCCATTCCAACACATTAAAAAACAACACCATAAACTAAAACAATCCAAATGAAAAGAGAAAATATCTTGACAGGTTCACCATGGGAGGACAAAATGGGCTATTGTCGCGCCGTTCGCATAGGAAACACCATCGAAGTGTCAGGAACAGTAGCCATTGTGGATGGTGAAAAAGTAAAAGCCGATGATGCTTATGCACAAACCTTAAACATTTTGGAACGAATCGAAAAAGTGCTCGAAGACCTGAACGTGGGAATGAAAGACGTGATTCGCACCCGGATTTTCACTACCGACATTACCAGTTTTGAGGATGTTGCCCGAGCGCATGCCACTTTTTTTAAAGACATAAAACCGGCAACCGGTTTTTATGAAATCAGCAAATTGGTAGCTCCTGAATATTTGGTGGAAATAGAATTTACTGCTGTTGTTGCTGAATAATTTTTAAGAAAACAATAAGCCACAAATTATCACAAATTGCATTCAATTTCAAAATTGAATTGTCTTAAATTTTATTTTATCTGATTTAAAAAAGTGTGAATTCAGAACAAATCATTTTTGTGTTAATTTGAGTAATTCGTGGCTAAAAAACCTTTAAATGAACCTACAAAAAATCACCCTTCTTACCTTCAAATGGATTTTCATTTGTGTTTTAATAGGCTTTTTTTCGGGTTCCGCTTCGGCATTTTTTTTAGTGTCGTTGGAATGGGTTACCCAATTTAGGGAACACAATAATGGGATAATTTGGCTCTTGCCAATAGGCGGACTTTGCATTGGATTATTGTATCATTATTATGGTAACGAAGTCGTGAAAGGCAATAATTTATTGCTCGAAGAATACGAAAAACCCCAAAAGACCATTCCGTTAAAAATGGCGCCTTTGGTACTGATCAGCACCTTAATCACGCATCTTTTTGGTGGTTCTGCCGGTCGTGAAGGAACCGCCGTGCAAATGGGCGGAGCAATCGCCGACCAATTTTCAAGACTGTCCACTCCAGCACGTCGTCCCGAGCGCAGTCAAGGGACGAGAGACAAACGCAACAATTCCGACAGAAAGGCACTCATCATCATGGGAATCAGTGCTGGTTTCGCCTCTGTTTTTGGCACGCCTTTGGCGGGAGCCTTGTTTGCTTTGGAAGTTTTGTACTTCAGTAAAATCAATTTCAAAAACATTTTTCTTTCTTTTTCAGTGGCCTATGTTGCCTATTTCACGGTTGAATTTTGGCAGGTAAAACACACGCATTACACGATTCCCATTGTACCCACAATGACATTGACTACTCTTGCGTGGCTCATTGCCGTTGGTGTTTTGTTTGGTCTTGCCGCGATGTTGTTTTCCAGGACGACCCATTTTTGGGGCAGATTATTTTCTAAAACAATATCCTATCCACCGCTTCGGCCATTTGTGGGTGGACTAATTTTAACCCTCGCCATTTTTGCCATTGGAAGCACAAAATATATAGGTCTGGGCATTCCGACGATTGTCGATTCTTTCCTGACTCCAAACCAATGGTTCGATTTTTTACTCAAAATATTGTTCACCGGATTCACGCTGGGTGCCGGTTTCAAAGGGGGCGAAGTGACGCCGCTGTTCTTCGTCGGTGCCACATTGGGAAGCGCTTTGTCACTGGTTGTTCCTTTACCCATAGCCCTTTTGGCCGGAATGGGATTCGTGGCCGTATTCTCGGGAGCCACCCACACTCCCATCGCTTGCACCGTTATGGGGATGGAACTTTTTGGCATGGAAAGTGGCCTGTTCATTGGGATTGCTTGTGTGGTTGCCTATTTCTGCTCGGGTTCCATCGGGATTTATCATTCGCAGCTTGTAAAGGGAGCCAAATACCGCTTGTACCAACGGATTAAAAGACAAAATCTAGAGGATTTTTAGTTGTGTTAAAGTTTGTTAAAACTATAATTGTTTCGAAGATTACATTAAAAAAATGTAAATTCGCAAACTATGAAAGAACAAGACATTCAAGCCATACAGTTGCTGTTATCGACTCCAAAAAAAATTGCCATTATTCCACATCGCAGTCCTGATGGCGATGCGATGGGTTCCACCCTTGGATTGTATCATTTTTTATTAAAAAACCATCACTATCCCGTCGTGGTTTCTCCCAATGAATTTCCGGATTTTTTGGCTTGGATGCCAGGCTCGGAGACCGTTAAAATATTTGAAAAAGACAAAAAAAACAGTACCAAAATACTCGAAGAAGCCGAACTCGTTTTCACCCTTGATTTCAATGCTTTGCATCGTGTGGGCGAAATGGAAAATGTGCTCAACAAGCTGACCGCTCCTTTTGTGATGATTGACCACCATCAATCGCCGGATGCTTATGCGGCAGTCACCTATTCGGATACCGCTTTTGGCTCCACTTGCGAAATGTTGTACAATTTCATTTGCTTCCTTGGCAAGAAACCAGACTTGGACAAAACCATAGGCACCTGTATTTATACGGGAATCTTGACCGATTCAGGTTCTTTTCGTTTTCCAAAAACAACGGGGACAACCCATAGAATCATAGCCGATTTAATTGATTTGGGCGTTGAAAACACGGAGATTCCAACACTGCTTTACGACAACAGTTCCTATGGCAGGTTGCAATTGTTGGGCAGGGCGCTTCAAAATATGCAGGTTTTGCCCGAACACAAAACCGCTTATACCACGCTTACCCAAGAAGAATTGGATACCTTTAATCACGTAAAAGGCGACACCGAAGGCATCGTCAATTATGGGTTGAGCATCAAGGGCATTGTTTTTACGGCGATTTTTATCGAAAATGCCGAAGAGAAAATCATCAAAATCTCTTTCCGTTCCCAGGGCGATTTTGACGTGAATCTTTTTGCCAGAGCCCATTTCAATGGTGGTGGACATCGCAATGCTGCCGGAGGAAAATCGGTATTGTCGATGGAAGAAACCGTGCGTCAATTTGAAGAATTGGTAACCAAACTAAAAACATAAAGCATCCTGAAATTGCCTCTACACGAGTTTGTTGCAAACAAACACCTGTAAAATGCGGTAACACAAAGAACCCTTGCAAAATCAAAACATACCAGTATGAAATATTCTAAACTTATTCCATTTGCCTTTTTGGTTGCCATTTTAGTTGCCAGTTGCAAACAATCTCAAGAAGCCAGAAGACCTATTTCCAGGGCATCTGGAAGTTTCATGAAAAAATCGGCAGAGAGAAACAAGAAGTTAATTGCCGGCGAAGAAGGACAAATTGATTCCTTGATTAAAAGCAATCCCAAAATTAAATACTTTGCCTCCACCAAAGGATATTGGTACTCGTACGTGGTTCAAAACATACAAGACACCTTGACTCCCAAAAAGGGAGATGTAGCTTTTTTTGATTATGAAATCAAGGATTTGAAAGGAAACATCATTTATTCCGAAATCGAATTAAGACCCCAAACTTATGCTGTCGACAAACAAAACATCATGACCGGATTGAGGGAAGGCATCAAATTGATGCATAAAAAAGAGAAAGTAATTTTCCTTTTCCCTTCGCACATTGCATATGGGTATCACGGCGACGACAAGAAAATTGGTACCAACCAGCCTTTGCTTTGTACCGTGACGCTGCATGATTTCATATCGGAAGAAGCTTTCAAAAAAGAAATCCAGTTTGGGACAGCAACTCCGCCCAAAGCGGAAAACACCACTACATCAAAATCAAATGACACTTTAACCCATTAATAAAACAAGTTTTAAAATGAAAAGAAAGATTCTATTCCTGTTACTGCTCACTGCCTCGTTGTATTCCTGCAAAAAAGAGGAAACCAACAACCTTCCTGACGGATTGTATGCCCAAATCGAAACCAACAAAGGAACCATAATCGTACAATTGGATTATGAAAAAGCGCCTATCACCGTGGCCAATTTCGTGACTTTGGCCGAAGGAAAAAATGAATTCATCACCAATGAAAACCTTAAAAAGAAACCTTTTTATGACGGCTTGAAATTTCACAGGGTCATCAAGGATTTCATGATACAAGGTGGAGACCCACTGGGAACCGGTTCTGGAGATACCGGATATAAATTCAAGGACGAAATCACCGACATGCGTTTTGACAAAGGCGGTGTTTTGGCCATGGCCAATAATGGTCCTGCCACCAACAGCAGCCAATTTTTTATCACACATTTAGAAACCCCCTGGTTAGACGGGAAACACACCATTTTTGGGCATGTGGTCGAAAAAGGAATGGATGTGGTTAACGCCATTGTACAAGATGATTTTATGAACAAAATCACCATTATCAGAAATGGAGAAGCGGCCAAAAAGTTTGATGCCGTGAAAACATTCCGGGATTATTTTGCCGTTGAAGCGGAAAACCAAAAGAACAAAATGGCTCTTGATGCTGCCGCAAATGCAAAATTCAAAGCCGTTTACGATCAAAAAGCCGCTTCCCTGGCCGCCTTAAAAACCAATGCAACGAAAACTCCCACCGGATTGCAATATGTGATAACCAAGAAAGCCGGAGGAAAAAAACCGGCAAGCGGCGCCAACATTTACATCCATTATGCCGGGTTTCTAGAAAATGGCACCTTGTTTGATTCCAGCATTGAAGAAGTCTCAAAAGCTTTTGGAAAATATGATGAAAACAGGGCCGCCCAAGGAGGATACCAACCCATTCCATTTCAAGCGGGACGAAAAGACGGAATGATTCCCGGTTTTATCGAAGGATTGGAAAAACTGTCTTTTGGCGACAAAGCCGTGATCTTTATCCCATCTAAATTGGGTTATGGAGAAGCCGGAGCCGGTGGCGTCATTCCACCAAACGCGAATATTATTTTTGAAATCGAGTTGTTGGAATCACTGCCACAATAAACTATTTGACAAACAAAACAAGTTAGACCTTAAAATTAGAAAAAAATGAAATCTAAAATCTTGGTATTATTATTTATGGGAATGTTGGGCCTGCAAGCGCAAACTGCCAAAAAGCCAGCAGCAACAAAAAAACCAATGCCGGCGGCGCAGAAAACCCCAACCGCTAAGCCAACTCCAAAAACCACGGCAGTTGCCGAAGGAATCTTTGCAACGATTGCCACCAACAAAGGGAACATTGTCGTACAATTAGAATACCAAAAAACACCGGTTACCGTGGCAAACTTCATCGCATTGGCAGAAGGAAAAAACCCCTTTGTAACCAATGAGAAACTAAAAGGGAAGCCTTTTTACGATGGTTTGAAATTTCACAGAGTCATCAAGGACTTTATGATTCAGGGTGGCGATCCTTCCGGAAATGGTTCTGGTGGGCCGGGTTATGCCTTCAAAGACGAATTCACGGATTTGAAACACAACAAAGGAGGAATACTTTCGATGGCCAATTCCGGCCCGGCGACCAATGGAAGCCAATTCTTTATCACGCACAAAGAAACCTCCTGGTTAGACGGGAAACACACTGTTTTTGGCCACGTGACGCAAGGAATGGATATCGTGAACTTGATTGCCCAAGATGATGTCATTTTAAAAGTGACCATTGCCCGCAACGGTGCATCGGCCAAGGCATTTGACGCACCCAAAGTATTCTCGGATTACTATTCCAATAAAGCCGAAGATGCCAAGAAACAAGCCTTGATTGATGCCGAAAACAAAAATAAGCAAGCAGCCCTTGAAGCCGCGGCCAAAAAAGCCTATATGGAAAAATACGCCGGCGTTATTGCTGCAAAAGCCGCCTTCATAGCCAACACAAAAGCCACTGGAGCCCAAACACCTTCTGGTTTAATCCATAAAATTACCCAAAAAGGATCTGGTGTAAAACCCGCTGATGGAACTTCCGTAAACATTAGTTATGCCGGCTATTTTGAAGACGGAACCTTGTTTGACAGCAACTTTGAAGAAGTTGCCAAAGCCTACGGAAAATATGATGCCAATAGAGCCGCTCAAGGTGGTTATGCCCCTTTCCCGTTTGAAGCCGGGAAAAAAGACGGCATGATTCCTGGATTTTTGGAGGCATTGGGTTTGATGACTTTTGGCGACAAAGCCATCGTCATCATACCTTCTCAACTTGCCTATGGCGAAAGAGGTGCCGGTGGCGTGATTCCACCCAATGCCAATCTTGTTTTTGAAATAGAAATGACAGAAATCAAAGCGGAAGTAAAACAATAAATAAAAAATGTTTAACCGCAAAGTTTACCAAGAAAGCGCAAAGAGCATAAAGGAATTGACGGTAAAAGACCAATTGAAATGATAAATACGTTACCGAATTAAGCCTTCTTTACAATTTCGACGAAGGAGAAATGACAAACACTAGTTTACTTCGATATTTTATAAATTAGTATGACAAACCCGACAGAATTATAAACCCTGTCGGGTTTTTTATTTCAAATTATGGTCATGAAGTGTTATTTTTTTCCAAACTTCCAGTCGAATTCGTCTTTGGCGTTGATGATGGCGCCTATTTCAAATTTTACCACTTCGTCAAATTCCGTTTGCAGGATAAACCAGTTGTCTTCGTTGAAATAGTTTTCGAAAGTGTCAAAATCTTCTTGGGTAAACTTGGTGATTGCTTTTGAGGCCAGTTCTTTTTTGACTGCACTGATTTTGTTGCCCATGATTTTGTTGCCAAACAATTCCAAGTCGGGACTCGAAGCCACGATATAGCCCAGCCTGAAATCTTCTTCCTGATAGAAAGTCAACCGCATTTTCAGGGTATTGTAGGCAAAAATAATGTTGTCGTCTTCGTCCTTGTAATTTCGGTTGGGTTTTCCGTAAAGGGCGATAACGTCGTTTTGTTTCATTCCGAAAAGGAGCTTGTCGATTCCGTTTTTTGGATTTATTTTCATGTCGTATTATTTATGGCAAAGTTCGCAAAGTTTTTTGCAAAGTGCACTGTTTTATTTGCAGTTTAAAATTATTTGCTCCTATTTTGATGAAGCAGGGATTTTTATGAAAAATTCCGTTTTACCGAATCCTTTTGTACGTGAGTTGTCTCACGGCTTGTTTCATCTTCCTGGAAGGTTTGTAAATGACATTGGCTCCTTTGATGTTCGATTTTCCTAAATCGTCAGGAGTATCTGCAGGCAAACCTTGCAAAGTGATTTGAAAAGTTCCCAGCTCTTCTATCTTTACGATGCGCCCTTCCGAGAGGGCATCGCCTATGGCTTGGGTCAAGGCAATAATTACGCCATAGCAATCTGCCCGACTCACAGTTGATTGTGAAGCGACTATTGAGGCCAGACGGTCTAGATTGACCTCGCCATTGTGTACCGCACAAGGATAATATTTGGTTTCTGGTGGTGTGGCCAGATTGTTTTTTTTGGGCACCATTTTAAAAGATACAGCCATGGCTTAGCAATTCTCGGGTTTAAAAAAAATATTGTCAATTGCTAAATTAATACTTCTTGGTTAAATCACAATCAATTGCTGTACATCTTTTAATAAAAAATTGTACGGAAATAATATTAAAGCTGTACAGGAATTAACTAAAAGATATATAGGAATTAGTTTAACTTAAGTTATGGAAACAAAAACAGGCACTAAAGAATGTAAAAACAGAAGACGATGAACTTGTTTTTCATATAAAGCAAAGCATTCGATGTTATTGTAATTTTCTTTATTTTAGCCAAACTAAAGCTCTGATTATGAAATGGGAAGCCAAAATCATCACACATAAAAAGGAAAAAAGAATCGCGGTTTATTTTGAAAAAAATACGGAATGGATTGCTCGCATAAAAAAACTCGAAGGTTCGCGTTGGAGTCAAACTTTGGGCGTTTGGCACCTTCCGGACACGGAGGAAAACCGGATTCGGTTTAAAATCAGACCGCTATCACACGGTATCCCTTCGAGCGAAGGTATTGCCCAAATCGAGAAATTCAAGCAATGGATGCGATCCAAACGTTATAGCGAAAGCACGCTTATTACTTATAGTGAAGCTTTAAAATCCTTCTTGGTGTTTTATCGAAACAAACCCGTTGCCGAAATTACCAATGAAGACGTGATTGTTTACAACAACGAGTATATTTTAAAAAACAATCTTTCGGCTTCGTACCAGAACCAAATCGTCAATGCATTGAAATTGTTTTTTAGAACTGTACAAAATAAATCCATTGTTGTCGATACCATTCACCGCCCAAAACGTGCCAAGGTTTTACCCAATGTTTTGAGCAAAGAAGAAGTAAAATTGATCCTGAATGCCCACAGCAACATCAAACACAAAATGATGCTTTCGCTGATTTATAGTTGTGGTTTGCGTAGAAGCGAACTTTTAAATCTAAAACCAACTGATATTGATTCTAAAAGAGGAATTGTAATCATCCGCCAAAGCAAAGGTAAAAAGGACAGAATTGCTCCTTTGTCGCCAAAAATATTAGAAATGCTTCGAGAATATTATTTAGGATGTAAACCTAAAATTTGGCTGTTTGAAGGACAAAATATAGGAGAACAATATTCTGAATATAGTTTACAAAGCGTTTTAAAACAAGCTCTTCAAAAAGTTGGAAACAAAAAACCAGTTACCCTACACTGGTTGCGTCATAGTTATGCCACACATTTGCTGGAAAGCGGCACCGATTTGAGATACATACAAGAACTATTAGGACACAATAGCAGCAAGACTACCGAAATTTATACGCACGTTAGCACAAAAAGTATTCAACAAATAAAAAGTCCTTTTGATGATTTGTAAGAAAAAATTAATATATTTGATACTAAATAATATGTGACTTTTGTCACACATATCTACCCAAAAACGGATGGCTTTGTGTGATTTTGTCACACATATAAACGAGATGGAGTACATCCCTCCGGGCTGCACTCCATCGGGCTCCGGCTTCGCCTTGGTGAGCGGAACGCCCCTTTTCAGGGACATTCCCCATCACC
>NZ_PNNA01000073.1 GCF_013823965.1 Flavobacterium sp. | reverse complement strand
TGAACCTGCTCCGTCACGGAAATATTCCGCAATGGACAATCCTGAAAGTGCCACACGAGCACGAGCTCCAGGAGGTTCGTTCATTTGACCGAAAACGAAAGTAGCTTTAGACTCTCTCATTCCTGGCATATCTACTTTAGACAAATCCCATCCTCCATTTTCCATGGAATGCATGAATTCCTCACCGTATTTAATAATTCCTGACTCCAACATCTCACGAAGCAAGTCATTTCCTTCACGTGTTCTTTCTCCTACTCCTGCGAATACAGAAAGTCCACCGTGACCTTTTGCAATATTGTTAATCAACTCCTGAATCAATACAGTTTTACCAACACCAGCACCACCAAACAATCCAATTTTACCTCCTTTTGCATAAGGCTCAATCAAATCGATTACTTTGATACCCGTGAATAAAACTTCAGATGAAGTTGATAAATCTTCGAATTTTGGCGCCGCTCTGTGAATAGACATTCCGTTTTCACCCGCTTTTGGCAAGTTTCCTAAACCATCAATGGCATCTCCAATAACGTTAAACAAACGTCCGTAAACATCTGCACCGATTGGCATTTGAATTGGAGCTCCTGTTCCAACTACTTCATAACCTCTGCTCAAACCGTCTGTAGAGTCCATAGAGATGGTACGTACAGTGTTTTCACCAATGTGAGATTGTACTTCAAGAACCAATAAAGTTCCGTCTTTTTTTGTGATTTCTAATGAATCATAAATTTTTGGAAGTTCAACATCTTTACCGTTGAAAACTACATCGACAACTGGTCCGATGATTTGGGCAACTTTTCCTATTACTTTTGACATTGCTTATGTATTTATTAAATAGCTATTTAGGTTTATGAAGTTCAGCTAATCGAAACTAATCGACTGTATGCTTTTTCAGTGCGCAAAGGTAATTTTTTAAAATATAAAAATCAATACTTTTTTTATAAAAAAATAGGAAAAATTGAGATGGACGGCTCATTAATGAATGAATCAATAAAGAAAATTTCTTAAACCAAAAAAAACCACCACGTTGCCGTGATGGTTTTATAAATAAATAGTTTTAAAAATTTTAAAGTGCCTTTGGAAATAAAATTCTATAATTTTCAAGGCTTACTCCTTTAAGATTTGAGCCGTATTTAGTATTTATGGCTTCAATAAATTTATTGGCAATCAATGCATATCCTCTTGGAGATGGATGAACTCCATCAGTTGAAAAACCGCCACCTGTCACAAATGCACTTGTTACCGTAAATCCGTTAGCTGAAATTCCACCATTTGCAATTTGGGTCATCAAGGCATTAGCATCAACAAAAGCGAGACCTTTGGCAGTTGCCACACTTTTAATTTTTGCATTATAAGCGTCTGTTGCAACCTTTACCAATGCTGTTTCACTAGCTGTCAATGTCGTGTTGTCTTGCATTGGGAAAGTTACTCCAATAGTATTATTAGTAGCAGGATATCCTGGTTGGGTAGCCCCAATTAAACTCGAAGCCGTTAGCAATATATAATCTTTTGAAGCTGTTGCGTTGCTTGCGTGACGTGCTTTCCCGTATAATGCCCCTAAAAATCCGGCTGTTGCCAATGGATAATTGAATGGAGCTCCTTGAAATGCAGCCGTAAATAATGCCGTTGCATCATAAGCCAACATTTCATCTGCTATTAAAAGAGGATTCGTTGCACTCGCTGTTAATGTGGCGAAACGAGCCGGTTGTCCTGCTGCCGCAAGCATACTGTTCATCGCCCCAAACAAAGGGTTTAATTGCCCTACTTGCGCAGCATTTAAAGGCACTGGATTAGTAGGTACTGTCGTAAAAAAAGGAACCGTGTTTACATAAGGAATATTTGCGACTACTCCTTTTGCACCTGCTGAGGTTAATGAGTTAACTAATGCATCGTAGGTCGCATCAAATCCAACTCCTGCAACTCCCGCAGAAGGCGTTATAGGATTTGAGCCATCACCACCAGTTGTGGCATAACCCAAAACATCGTTGTTCCCAATCCAAAGTGAAAAGAAAGTTGGTGTTTGAGCCATAGCATAAGCCAAAACAGACGTGGAAGCATTTGTTGCAAAACGAACATAATATGGATTTGCAGTCCCTAAAGAAATTCCAGCTGCACTACCATAGCTTGGCGATAACAAATGGTAACTTTTGGCACCCGGAACACCACAGTTGTTGTAAGGACCGGCCGTAACTATTGCCGGGTTAAGAATTTCCGTTGTTGGAATTCCCGTAACCGGCACAGGAGCCGTACCATTAAAATACAATCTTGGTCCTGAAAATTGTGTCCCATTGATTTTAAATCCACCAATATTATCAGCCATGTATGGAATTTTAAATTCTCCACCACCTACTAATTTAAATTGTTGGGCCATTATGTTGGTATAAGAAGCTTTTTGACCATCTACAAACAAGGCATTGTCTGAATAACCCGCAGTCAATGAGTTTCCCAAGGCTACAAATTTAGAGAAATTTGCCGTTCCAGCCGTTAACGGCAACCCGTCTGATGAATCATAAACTATTGCTTCACCGTCATTATTATTACATGCTACAAAGGTTAAAGAAACCAATAGTAACCATTTGAAATTTTTTATCATTTTCTTATATTTTTGATTTTGTTGACTGATTTAATTACGGATTCAATGTCCAAGAAGCAAAATACTGTTGCCCTATTGCTCCAGCTCCCAATACTTGAGTATAGTCTTTACCTCCAATGTTTGCTGCACCAATTTTAATTACAGATTTTAGTTTTGGAATTCCGTAATTAATTTGAGCATCAATAACCGTAGCAGAATCTATCATTCCATCAACCATTGTTGATTCCCATAAATATTCGCTATTCCATCTTACGCTGGCATTAAATCCAAAGTTTTCGAACAATTTGTCATTGCCAACAGAAGCTTTAACTCTATGTTTTGGCGTGTTGAAACCCGCTTCAAAACCTGGTTCTTTTGCTTGGTCAAATTGAAAGTCAGCATAATTATAACTAACCCCAAAATCATAAGTGCCAAACATTCTTTTAGAAAGTCCTATTCCAACACCCAATGATTGAATTTCCAAAGAAGTATTCGTGTATAATTGATAAGCTCTATAATTTCCGTTTGCCAATGCGTGTAAAGTTTGAACAGCAGGATTGGTAACATAAGTTGGAGCGCCTTGTGCAAAATTGAATGTGTCGCTAGCCGTTCCATACAATGGAGCCACAACAGTCAAGTTCCCGATGAAGTTATTGTAAATATTATAGTATCCATTGATATCAATATTAACATCATTAATTTGCGAACGATAACCAAGTTCAAATGCTTGTACTTCTTCTGGTTTCACATAACCAACATTCGTTTTTTTCAACAATGCAGCTGCTCCAGGCGTATTTCCAGGATTAGCGGCAGCAAATGCAGCAAATGCAGCAACTGATGCCGATGTGTATGAATTTTGGTAAGCATTAACACCCGTCATGACTACTGAAGAACCTCCTGCATAAACTTGTCCGATTGCCGGAGTTCCATTTGCCACTGGTCTTGTTTCAGAATATCTTAGCAAGTTGTCAGGAGCAGAACCTATTAATACTGCGTTTCCAACATTGAAACCTATGTATTGGTCTTGGGTGCTTGGATTTCTAAAACCTGTTTGGTAAGAACCCCTGAAATTATGTTGTTTTTTCTCTCCACCAGAATACACTAACGATATTCTTGGAGAAAAACTTCCGTCAAAGTTTTTAGATTTATCATAACGAACAGATCCTGTAAATTTAAATCTGTCTTCCATAAATTTTTTCTGTAACTGTGTGTAAACACCGTATTCATTATAATTTATTGGCCCATTATCATCCGTGTAGATTCTACCGTGAGAATTCAATTGGTATTGTCTGTAAGAACCACCTACTTGAATTTCTCCAAATTTAATAAGGTCTTTAAAATTATAATTGGCATCTGAATGGTATATTTTGGAATTATCTACCAATTTCGAACCTGACAACACATCTGGATTAGCAATTACTTGGTTAAAAGCATTTTGAAAACCAGGTGTTCCAGGGATTAATCTGCCAGTATCGGCAACACCTCTTGCAATCAAATGTGAGTTTTCTGGTGTTTGTCCCGCCAATGTTGATTGAACATAGGCTCCTGCATATTGCCCAAACCATGTTTTATCATCTTTCCAAACCCTGTTTATGTTAAGTCCCGTAAAAAGCATGTCATAGGATTGGCCTCCATCTTCAGTAGTTGTATAACCTCTCAAGAAAAAGTTTTTTCCTTTTAATTCTAATTTATGTTGTTGCATAAAAAAGTTGTTCAGATAATATCGGTTGGCACCTTGGTAAACCGCATTTCCATAACCAAACTTGCTTTGCCAGATCACTTCCAATCTTTCGTCTCCCAATGGTCTGAAATGAAATGAAAAATCCATTTTTGTATTACTGGCTTTGTTATCTGTCAAATCTACTTCATTGTATCCTGTTCTGCTGACATTATAATTTGGAAGCAAGTTAACCGCTGAAGCCGGAATTAAACCCAAGTCAGCAAGAGATTGTCCAACCCCTTTTAAATTTGTGGAAGCTTCATCTCCGTAAACATTTATCCCATCATAATTCACGTCGCTTCTTGTTATTCCTTGTCCTTGACGGTATTTGTCGTTATAATTGGTAGCAAACCAATCGGTTCCATCCATATAAGTAAAATTGGCTTTTGCAGCAAAATATTTATTGAAAGCATGAGCCATTCTTATCCCAAAATCATAAAAACTGTTTGTTCCGGCTGCTTCTTGGCTGGTTGCGCCATATTTCAAATAAGTTGAAATCCCCGGATAAGTAAACGGGCTTTTGCTGTTCATAAACATAATTCCGTTGAAAGCATTTGCACCATACAATGCAGAAGAAGCACCAGGCAATAATTCCACGCTTTGAACATCTATTTCAGAAACACCAATCATATTCCCCAACACGAAATTCAACAATGGAGATGAATTATCCATTCCATCAACCAATTGCATAAAACGGGTGTTGGCAACTGTTGCAAAACCACGGGTGTTTATGGATTTAAAAGTCAAACTACTGGTGTTCATTTGTACTTCTTTCAGGTTTTCTAATCCATCATAAAAGGAAGGAGAAGCCGTTCTTTTCACCTCCTTGATACCCATTCTTTCAATGGTAACTGGAGATTCCAAAACTCGCTCAGGAGTTCTTGATGCAGAAACCACCACTTCACTTAATGCAGTTTGTGCGTCATTAAGTTTTATGCTTACATTTTGATTGTTTGAAGCAATGTTAACTTTTTTAGTTTCATGCCCTAAACTGGTTACTTCAATTGTAAAAGGGAGGCTTTTTGATGAAATCAAAGTAAATTTTCCATCAGCATCTGTGACTGTTCCAGCTTTATCACCAATCACTTTGATGTTTGCACCGGGGATAGGTTGGTTGTTACTTTCCGTAACGGAACCTGTGATTGTATTTTGAGCAAAAGAAATGCCGCAAAAAAACAATGACAAAATAAGTAAATAGCTTCTCATTTGGGTTAAATTTTGTTAGTTAATGCCGCCAAAGTACAAATATTTTTGATATTAATAAAAAAACATATTATTATTTTAATATTCAATAATTCCTTAATAATCATATATAGCTCATTATCTTAAATTAATGGTAATGATTTAGTTAAAAATTTACGATTTACTATGCTTGCATATAAAATAGGGCCGCATAATTATGCATTCCTAATATAAAACGAGACTTAAAAGTCTCGTTTTATATTAGGAATATATGAAAATCATTTACTCAACAGTAACTGACTTTGCCAAATTTCGGGGTTGATCAACGTTACATCCTCTCATAACAGCAATATGATAAGACAATAATTGCAAAGGTATGGTTGTAATTAGTGGCGACAATGCATCGGATGTTTCTGGAATTTCGATAATATAATCAGCTAACTCGCGCACTTGTTTGTCTCCTTTGGTCACTACGGCTATAATGATGCCGCTTCTGGATTTGATTTCTTGAATGTTACTCACAATTTTGTCATAATGTCCTTGTTTGGGAGCAATGATAATAACCGGCATATGTTCATCAATCAATGCGATAGGACCATGCTTCATTTCGGCAGCAGGATAACCTTCGGCATGGATATAAGAAATCTCTTTGAGTTTTAAAGCACCTTCCAGAGCAACCGGGAAATTATACCCTCTACCTAAATATAAGCAGTTATGGGAATCTTTAAAAACGGTGGCAATCTCTTTGGCTCTATCATTGGTTTCCAATGCCTCTTTAACTTTTTCAGGCATGATTTCCAATTCTTGCAAATACCTATGAAAATCTGGGGTAGACAAGGTTCCTTTTGCTTTTGCCAAACGCAAGGCTATCATGGTCAATACCGTTATTTGTGTGGTGAATGCTTTTGTAGATGCCACTCCAATTTCTGGACCTGCGTGTGTGTAAGCGCCTGCGTGTGTTTCTCTCGAAATGGAAGATCCTACCACGTTGCAAACTCCAAAAACAAATGCTCCTTTTTCTTTAGCCAGTTTTATGGCGGCCATTGTATCGGCAGTTTCTCCGGATTGAGATATGGCAATTACAACGTCACGTGAGTTTATTATTGGATTCCTGTATCTAAACTCCGAGGCATATTCAACTTCTACCGGAATTCGGGTAAACTCTTCAAATACATATTCCGCAACCAATCCTGCGTGCCATGAAGTGCCGCAAGCCACGATGATGATTCTTTCTGCATTCAGGAATTTTTCTAAATTATCCTCAACACCGGCCATTTGAACAATTCCTTCATTTGCATGCAGTCTTCCTCTGTATGTGTCTTTTATAACGCTAGGCTGTTCGTATATTTCTTTCAACATAAAGTGGTCGTAACCGCCTTTTTCGATTTGCTCCAAGTTCATTTGGAGTTCTTGAATATAAGGATCTACTAAAGAATCATCTTTAATTTTTCGCACTTTCATTTCTTTATGCAACCTGATATTGGCCATTTCACCGTCTTCTAAATAAACGGCATTTGAAGTGTATTCTATAAATGGGGACGCATCTGATGCTATAAAATATTCGCCTTCTCCAATTCCTATTGCCAATGGACTTCCCAAACGGGCCACCACGATTTCATCGGGATTTTTTTTATCAAAAACAGCAATTGCGTAAGCTCCAACAACTTGGTTAAGTGCCACTTGAACTGCTTTTCCTAATTTTAGTTTTTCTTTTTTTTGTACTTCTTCGATAAGATTTACAAGGACTTCCGTATCCGTATCCGATTTGAAAAGATAGCCTCTTTTTATTAATTCTTCTTTTAGTGGTGCATAATTTTCGATAATTCCGTTATGAATTATTGCCAAATCACCTGAATTAGAAAGATGTGGATGGGAATTCACATCGTTTGGAATACCATGAGTTGCCCAACGGGTGTGCCCAATACCAATAGTTCCATTGGTAGAAATTTCTTTTGAAGCTTTCTCTTCAAGATCTGAAACCTTGCCTTTTGTTTTGGAAAGTTTTATGTCAGTTCCATCAAATAACATAACCCCTGCACTGTCATATCCCCTGTATTCAAGTCTTTTTAATCCTTTAATTACTATAGGGTACGCTTCTCTGTAACCGATATATCCAACTATTCCACACATATTTTTAGGTTAATTAGGTTTTGTATAATAAATTTCAAGTTTCAATCTTTTGTCTTCAAGAGGATTTGACGATGTAGATTTCCCTCCGTAAAGTACCGTTCCTAGCGGGTTCATGACGCTTGCTTTTGGAGCCTGCGAAAGAAACGCATTTGATGTTCTCAATTTACTGGAATTTGAAACAGTAATATCTTCAGTAACCACAAGTCCCAACTTAATATTTGTTGAATCGGCGTGTTTGATTAAGTTTCTAATGTGATTTGTAACCCTTATTTTATAAGTCAGTCCTCTTTTTGATGTAGCATCTTTATTTATGTTTCCATCAAACAACAACTTTGATTTTTTGACAGTTGAACTAGTTGTTGCATCAAGATAATAATCCATAATTGGACGACTGTTATTAAAATCATACAAATAAATTCTTTGTGGTTCATAACTATTGGCCATTGTACTGGCATCAATATTAAAAACAAGATTGGCTTCGTTTACTAACCAGCCGTTTTTTCGAATAATGTCCAATTCGTCAGCCACTCCATTTGGGCTGCCCGTTACTCCGTCTGCACCAAATAAATCCGGCCCAAAAAGTTTTATTACGGCCAATGAACCTTCGCCTCCTTTTAAATACAATTTATCATCGCCAAGATTTCTGTCTGGTGAATTTATGGCAGTTTCATAAACGGAATTAGGATTGCTTTTTTCCAATAAACTTACCGTATTGACTTTACTTGTTGTGCTTCCTGTCAAATTAAGAACTATTGATCTCTCCACTCTTGTTACGGTAACCACCGTTCCTACTGTTGTAGATAAATCTTCTTTATAATTAATGGTAATTGTACCTTTTGCAAAATTCATCATTGCTAAACTTCCGGGGTCTGTGTCTGATTGCTCCACTTTAAAATACAATCCTCTAAAATATTCTTTAAAAACATCGTTTGTTGCCAATTTACCCGATGGAGCATGAATGATTTTGGAATCGAAAAAAGTTGAATTCAATTTCAAACGCATTGCCGGAGCGGAATAAACATTGGTTTTTTTCCCGGCAGCATCTGTAGTGGTAAGGTTGCGTTGTGCTGGATTATAAAAAAATTTATCATTTTGAGCCTTATCGGCATCATCATTCAAACGAGTGCCAACTTTAAGGTTGTCAAAATCCGTGTTTTGATTTGTAAAATATTTCTGTGCTTCCTGAAATCCCCCAACTGGATCCGCATCCCTCATATATAAACCTGATTCAAAAATGCTCAGCTTGATTTTCGCCAAAGGTGCACCATAAATGGAATCTAACTCATACGTGTTTCCACCGGTTGTTTTTGGTGTTGTTTTTGTGGCATCCACAAAATAAGGCACCTCAATATACACGCTGTCGATTACGGCATTGGCTCCTATTTCTGGATTCTCATTCGCCAATACTAATTGAGTTGCAAAATTAGCCGTGGTTTTTCCAAAAGCTGGATCATCATAAATCCCAAGAGCATTTACAGGAAGATTTTCCGATTGAATGGGAGCTATTTTTTCATTATAAGCCACTACACTTGAAGTGTATTTACCTAAATCAAAATGATTTTCGCCAATTAAAGTATCTCCAATTTCATTATAATCTTTGTCACAAGAAACGAAAAGAAGGATACTTACAAGAAATAAAAAGGGCTTAAAAAAAGAATTTTTGTGCATGTTTACTAGAAAATGTTTAATTTATAGAACAAAGGTTTTATAAAAATTTGAATACGCATCTGCGAATTTATCTTTCGGGGCGAAAGGTAAAAAAGGTTTTCCTGAAGATTCTATAAATTTTGTTAAACTTGGAGACAGGTTATCCGAGGCAACGATAACCCCATCTGAATGGCTGATGGTGACTTTCATGATACTTTCGTAATCAGGATTTTCCAAGGCTTGAATAGCTTCGTTTGGCACACCGTCAAAGGCAACCTTATGAATCATCTCTTTGTCTAAAGCGCCTTCAAAAGACTGACTGTATATGGAAGTTACAATTTTTGTTTCCGAAAACAAGGCTTCATTTTTATAATAATGTTTCATGTAAATAGGCAACATTGCTGCCATCCACCCATGAACATGAATAATATCTGGAACCCAATTGAGTTTTTTTACGGTTTCAACAACTCCTTTTGCAAAGAATATGGCTCGCTCGTCGTTATCCGGAAACATTACACCTTCTTCGTCCGTAAATGTGGCTTTCCTTTTAAAATATTCGTCATTGTCAATAAAATAGACTTGAATTCTTTCTTTTGGTATCGAAGCAACTTTTATTATCAAGGGCATATCCAGGTCATTTACGACCAAATTCATTCCCGAAAGACGAATTACTTCGTGCAATTGATGCCTTCTCTCGTTTATATTCCCATAACGAGGCATAAAAATTCTTATTTGCCCTCCTTGATTATTGATCATTTTTGGCACTTCATAAGACATTAAAGACACCTCATTTTCAGCTAGATAAGGT
>NZ_PNNA01000091.1 GCF_013823965.1 Flavobacterium sp. | reverse complement strand
GCAAATTACACTTTAATTTATGTGGGTGCTGATTTAACTATTGTTAAAGCAAACCAAACAATTACTTGGAATCAATCTTTAAGATATGGTTGTGAAGGAGAAACTACCGTTGTTTTAACTGCCGTTTCAAATAGTGGTTTACCGGTAAGCTATACTTCCTCCAATAGTAATCTTGTTTCTGTTTCAGGGAATTCATTGAATTTATTGAATTATGGCTCGGCAACCATTAGCGCTTCCCAAGCGGGAAACAATAATTACAATCCAGCTGTTGCAGTAGCTTTGCCACTTGTTAACAGCCAACCAAACTTAATTAGAAAACAGTTTGATGATGTGATCTTCTTTGACAATAGTTCCAGAAGTTTTAAATCTTACAGTTGGTATAAAAATGGCGTTTTGCTCCCAAGTCAAACTACCCAATATTTTAAAGAAAGTGGAGCTTTAAATGGGACTTATTATGCAGTTGCAACAAAATTAGACGGAACATTAATCACTACTTGTCCATTGGTTTTGGCCCCAACAGTTGAAGAAGAACATATTAAAATTGTACCCAATCCAACAACTCCAAGTGCAAGTTATGAACTTGTCACTAATGTGTCTTCATTGAGATTACAAAATGCGCGAGTGGAAGTATACAGCGTAGGTGGATTGTTGATTGAGAGTAAAACCACTAGTGAAAACAGGGTAATTTTAAAAGCACCAATGGCTGAAGGTATTTACATTGTTAAAATGACCTTGGCAAATGGTAAATATTTCACAAAAAATCTTCTAGTTAAAAACTAAATAATTTAAGAGTATGAAATCCTCATTTATACCAAATGAGGATGGATTATTCTAATGCAAAAAACACACACGAGTATGAAATTTAATATAAAAAGCTTAATAGGAATTACAGTTTGTCTAATTTCTCAAGCAATGGTTGCCCAGTTTTATGTTGGGATACAATCAGGAGTAGGAAATATTCAAAGTAATGTTAAAGAAGCAATAGAAGGTAATAGACTTGGTGGAGCCATGAAATTCGGTTATGTCTATTCTTTAACAAATCATGTCGGAATTGGAACAGGTTTGGAAGTTTCTCAATACAAGCAAGAAGTTTCTTTGAATAATTTTTCGGGAACTCTTAGCAATTATGAAGTTGACCTTTCCAGCTCTGCATTTGTTTACAATGTTACGACAACTAACTATAATGAAAAACAAACACTTCATGCAATTCAAATTCCGCTTTTCTTGCAGTATAAAAGAAATATCAATAAAGGAATTGATTTTAATTTTAGGGCAGGAGCCAAATACTTTTTGCCTGTAAATTATAAAATAAATGTAACGGCAAGTTATGTAAAAGGAACTGCTTATTATCCGGATGTTAATTTGAATATTGATGATTTGCCAGAATATGGTTTTGGTGGTCAAAGTAATTATTCCGCTTCTGGTGAATATGGCACCAAGGGAACCGTGATGAGCATGTTTGAATTAGGTTTTACATTTGATATGGGAGCGAAAAATTCATTATACGCAGCAATGTTTCTTGAAAATGGCTATAGCTCCATTATCGACCAAAAAACAGACGAATCCTATATAGGTTATAACCCAACCTCTGTTGCGGTTAGAAAAGCTAATGGATTGTATAGCACGGATAAGGACGCAAAAAATCGACCCGTGGCATTTGGTGTCACTTTGGAATGGAATTTTAATTTATAAACAGCCTATGTTTTAAAATTATGCAACAGGTCTTGACTCATAATCAAGACCTTTTTTGTTGATGACTTCCCTTTTCAACTAACTTTTTCGAAAGCATACAAGGCCACTGATGGCTTTGAAGCTACGACTAGTTGTTCATTGAATAATTAGAAAAGAAGATTTCACCAAATAAAATCTTGATGTTCCCGCTAGTTGTTTTTCAGGATTTCCAGGTTAGAAATCCGAGAGAAATTCAACTCATCGAATTAAAATGTCAACTTAAAAACGGCTTCGGTTAGAATCCATAAGTAGCTCCAAGTGTTGGCACAGGAAAGTACGCAAACTACCATTCGGAGGCAAATAAAAAATATTTTCAGTAGCCAGGTTTGTGAATTTACACAATCATACCCTGTTTTCTGTTTTGAAATCCACTATGGGAATCGAAACTTAGGTTGCCACTTAAATTTCCGGCAGTCGCGATGACCGATACATAAAATATGGAGAGGCTTTCCATTTTGTGAATAGGCAATGAATCACATCAAGAGGCTTCTGCAAAAAAACAAACGGGGATTGAGATTAAACCTATTGTTGGCTGTGAGTTCAATATTTTCGGGAACCTTTTCGATAAATCCTAAAAAAGACAAAGCACCAAATGCTTTTGTTCACGAAAAGCAAAAAAGCTATCACAATTTGGCCCAAATGGGTTTTTTATTCGTTAGATATTACAAAAGCTGAAGCTGACGACATTAATTTTAAAAAACCATCAAAACGCCGAATATGTATTGTTTATAGATAGAAGTTGTTCGTCAAATCGATTTTGTTGCATTTATTTCAAAAAGTAAATATTTAGATTAGAATCTCCCAAAAGAACTAGCCAAAAACCTATAACCTTTCTTATTCTCTAATCAAAGGCAGGGTAGAACAGCGCAACAACCCTTCTTGTTTGGCGATTTCGGCATAAGGAATTTCTTCCACCACAAAACCATTTGCTCTTAACCAATTATTGAGTCGGGTGAAATTCTTTTCTGAAACCACTACATTGGAATCAATGGAAAAAACATTGGAATTCATTTCATACATTTCTTCCCTGGTAAGGTGAAACAGGTTTTCTTTGCCAAAAAGGTTCACCAGAAACAAGTAATCGGCCTCTTCACGGAAACCTCTTTTGTAAATGATGCCCTTATTTTTGCCTACGGGCTGAAAACAACAATCCAGGTGCAAAGCATTGTCACGCGCTTCCATTTTTGATTTGATCAAATCAAATTCCTTGACTTTTTTATGGGGAAATAACGCCTTGATGTATTGAACCCCTTCCCTATTTGTTCTTGCCGTGATATAGTCTTTGTAATCGCTGCCATTGTAGGTTCCAATAAAAATATAATCGTTCCACAACATGACATCACCGCCTTCGATATGGACTTCCTCGGGAGGACGAACTATTTTTTGGGGATTGATTTTGTCCAATAGGTATTGGATGGCATCCAATTCACGTTCCCGATCCGGCAAAATATTAGATTTAATAAAAACATCCCCAATCACAAAACCAATGTCCCGCACAAATATCTGGTTGTAATTTTCAATTAGGTCAGGACGAAAAACTGTCACGCCATAATTGCACAAAACTTGGTTGAATGCGTCCATTTCGAGTACCATGTCTTCCTCTTTCGGGTAGGTTCCCGCCAAGATATGCTCTAATGATTTGGGGTCGTATGCTTCGGCAACAGTCGGTGTTGGCCCGTTGCTGATGGCAGAACCCAGAACAACTGTTCGAAGTCTCGAAGTTTCATTATTGATGTTTAATTTCAGCATTTTAAGGTTTGGCTTTTGCCAAAGATAAAAAAGCTTCTCGACTAAGAGAAACTTTGTTCACATCTATTTTTAACCTTGACTGCAATTCATCTTTACCATCATCCACAACCAATGGCAAATGAATTTAATTCAAGACATTAAAGCTTGCGTTAAAAATCTCTCCAGCACCCTTTCCTATTTTTACTATTCAAAAAAATCTGTGTTAATCTGTGTAATCTGTGGCAAAAACCTGTCCAGCACTCTTTCCTATTTTCACTATTCAAAAAAATCTGGTTAATCTGTGTAATCTGTGGCAAAAACCTATCCAGCTCAAAACATTTATGCCTTAAAACAAAAAACCGCCTCGGTATTGAGGCGGTTCATTATAATAAGGCAACGAGTACTATCTTTTTTCCGTTTCCACAAAAGATCGCAAAGGAGAACCTGTATAAATTTGTCTTGGTCTTCCGATAGGCTCTTTGTTCAATCTCATTTCTTTCCATTGCGCAATCCAGCCCGGCAATCTTCCTATGGCGAACATTACGGTAAACATGTCGGTTGGAATTCCCAATGCTCGGTAAATGATTCCAGAATAGAAATCTACGTTTGGATATAATTTTCGGGTTACAAAATATTCGTCTTCCAATGCCGCTGCTTCCAGTTTTTTGGCAATGGCCAAAATAGGATCGTCAACACCCAATGTTTTCAAAACCTCGTCGGCTGCTTTTTTAATGATTTTGGCTCGTGGATCAAAGTTTTTGTAAACTCTGTGACCAAATCCCATTAATCTAAAAGGATCGTTTTTGTCTTTGGCTTTGGCCATATATTTTTCGGCATCACCACCATTGGCGTGAATCTCTTCCAACATTTCAAGAACAGCTTGGTTGGCACCACCGTGAAGTGGACCCCAAAGCGCAGAAACTCCCGCAGAAATGGAGGCAAACAAACCAGCATGGGAGGAACCTACCATTCGCACAGTCGAAGTGGAACAGTTTTGTTCGTGGTCCGCATGCAGGATAAACAATTTGTCCAAGGCTTCAACAATCACTGGATTGGCTTTATACGGCTCTGTTGGCAATTTAAACATCAATTGCATGAAGTTTTCAACGTAGCCTATTGTATTGTCATAATAATTCAAAGGATAACCCATCGTTTTTCTGTACGTCCAAGTGGCGATTACAAGGAATTTTCCCATCAATTTACACACCGCTTCATACAATTCGTCTTCGTGTTCCGGATTTACGGCCGAAGGATTAAAAGCAATCAAAGCACTGGTCAAAGCCGACAAAATTCCCATCGGATGTGCCGTTTTTGGAAAGCCGTCTATAATGCTTTTCATTTCCTCGTTAACCAAGGTGTATCTCCTGATATGGGTTTCGAAATCCGTCAATTGTGCTGCAGTGGGCAATTCTCCAAAAATCAACAAATAACATACTTCAAGAAAATCAGCTTTATCCGCTAATTCTTCTATGGAGTATCCTCTGTAACGCAAAATCCCTTCTTCACCGTCCAAAAAAGTGATTTCGCTCACACAAGCACCCGTGTTTTTGTATCCCGAATCTAATGTTATAGCTCCTGATACATCACGTAATTTGCTAATATCGATACCAACTTCATTTTCGGTTCCAACGATTATTGGAAACTCATATTTTTTGCCATCAAATTCTAATGTTGCTACTTTTGACATAATATAATTTGTAAAAAAACTTTAAGTAAATAATTCCTCAAATCTAATCAATTTCAAATGAATTAAAAAATGAATTTCGCAAGGAAATTGTTAAAAGTCACAAAAAAAGCCATTTACTTTACGCAAATGGCTTTTTCATAAAATTCGTGTATTTATTTTACTTTAAATGCATTTTTTCCGGGAAAATAAGCAACATTTCCCAATTCTTCTTCAATTCTGATCAATTGATTGTATTTAGCCATACGATCGGAACGTGAAGCCGAACCTGTTTTGATTTGTCCACAGTTTAAGGCTACTGCCAAATCCGCAATCGTGTTGTCTTCAGTTTCTCCTGAACGGTGAGACATTACGGAAGTGTATCCAGCATTTTTCGCCATATTTACAGCGGCAATAGTTTCAGTCAAAGTACCAATTTGGTTTACTTTTACAAGAATGGAATTGGCAATTCCTTTTTCGATTCCGGTTGACAAACGTTCAACGTTAGTCACGAACAAATCATCTCCCACCAATTGCACTTTGTCTCCAATTTTTTCGGTCAACAATTTCCAACCTTCCCAGTCGTTTTCGTCCATACCGTCTTCAATGGAGATAATTGGATATTTAGCAGCTAATTCAGCCAAATATTCCACTTGCTCTGCAGAAGTTCTGATTTTTCCAGTAGCACCTTCAAATTTTGTATAATCGTATTTTCCATTTTCATAGAATTCAGACGAAGCACAGTCCAAAGCTACCATAATTTCGTCTCCGAAAGTATAACCTGCTTTTTCAACCGCCAATTTGATCGTATCCAATGCATCTTCAGTTCCTCCGGCCAAGTTGGGAGCAAATCCTCCTTCGTCACCCACAGCTGTACTCAAACCTCTGTCGTGCAACACTTTTTTAAGATTGTGGAAAATCTCGGTACCCATTTGCAAAGAATGCGTGAATGAAGTCGCTTTTACCGGGAAAATCATGAATTCCTGGAATGCGATTGGCGCATCCGAGTGCGATCCTCCGTTGATGATGTTCATCATTGGAACTGGCAATGTATTAGCAGAAACACCTCCCACGTAACGATACAAAGGCAATCCTAGTTCATTGGCAGCCGCTTTGGCAACAGCAAGGGAAACACCAAGAATTGCATTGGCACCAAGAACTGATTTATTGTGTGTTCCATCTAAATCAATCATGGTTTGGTCAATCACGTTTTGTTCAAAAACGGAAATTCCTATTAATTCTTCAGCAATTTTGGTATTTACATTTTCAACCGCTTTTAAAACACCTTTTCCCAAGAAAGCTTTCCCTCCGTCACGTAATTCAACTGCTTCGAATTTACCTGTTGAAGCTCCTGAAGGAACGGCTGCTCTTCCTAAAACTCCGTTTTCAGTAACCACATCTACCTCTATCGTAGGATTTCCTCTTGAATCGAAAATTTGTCTTGCGTGAATTTTGATAATAATACTCATTGCTTTTAATTTTAAATTTTGAAATATTTTTTTTTGTCATACAAAGATATTATATCCTATAATAACGATTTAATAAAAAAGAGTAATGTTATTAACGAAAACGTTGTAATTTATTAAAAATAAAACCATTAGGCTGTTAAAAATACAATTCCTATGAAATCCATTCCCTATTTTCCGTATTTGGCAAAAAAAGTCCTAAAAGAACACGGTTTATATATCCTCGGCGCCAGATCCAGAATCAGTAATTCAACCCGTGAAGTGAAATACCCAAAAAGCCAGTTCGAATGTTTTTTGCGTAATGGAATGAAGCAAAACACATCAATATGTTTCACACTCGAAATAACCTTATCGAGAACCGTTTTTACCCCATACCCCAAACCTTCCCGCAATTTAATCCCAGCAAACTGCACTCGCATAATTCCGGCATTCTGGACAAGAATAAACCACTTTCGAAAAATAAAAAAGGCACACGAATTTTACGAATTGACACGAAAAAACAACTATTTTTAATTGTTCTAATTCTTAAAAAAAAGGATAATTCAACTGTGACAACTCATAAAATTGGTGGCAATTTGTGTCATTTTTGGATAAATTCAAAAAGGGAATACCCTGACAGAAAGCACATTTTTTTTTAATTGGCATTTATAAACACTACTTTTGCAGCCTATTTATAAAAATATGGGCTTTTTAGAAGAAATACAGCGAAGAAGAACTTTTGGGATTATTTCGCATCCCGATGCCGGTAAAACCACCTTGACGGAAAAGCTGCTCCTTTTTGGAGGCGCGATTCAGGAAGCGGGAGCGGTAAAGAATAATAAAATCAAGAAAGGCGCCACGAGCGACTTTATGGAAATTGAACGCCAAAGGGGGATTTCGGTTTCCACCTCAGTTTTAGCCTTCAACTACCAAGACAAGAAAATAAACATTCTCGACACGCCCGGACACAAGGATTTTGCCGAAGACACTTTCAGGACCCTGACTGCGGTAGACAGTGTAATTGTAGTAATCGACGTAGCCAAAGGGGTCGAGGAACAAACGGAAAAATTAGTTGCCGTTTGCCGATTGAGAAATATCCCCATCATTGTTTTCATCAACAAACTGGACCGCGAAGGAAAAGACGCTTTCGACCTGATGGACGAAGTGGAACAAAAACTGGGTTTGACAGTTACACCATTGAGTTTTCCAATAGGAATGGGTTACGATTTCCAGGGAATCTACAACTTGTGGGAAGAAAACATCAACCTGTTTAGCGGAGACAGCCGTAAAAATATAGAAGAAACCATCGCTTTTTCGGACGTGAAAAACCCGGAACTGGAAAAAATTATTGGCGAAAAGCCCGCTTATAAATTAAGGGAAGAATTGGAATTGATTGATGAAGTCTATCCCAAATTTGACCGTCAAGATTACTTGAACGGGAAATTACAGCCTGTATTCTTTGGTTCGGCATTGAACAATTTCGGTGTTCGCGAACTCTTGGATTGCTTTGTCGAAATTGCGCCCTCGCCAAGACCCAAAGATTCCGAAACGAGATTAGTTGACCCTACTGAAGAAAAAATGACTGGATTTGTCTTTAAAATCCACGCCAATATGGATCCCAAACATCGAGACCGTTTGGCTTTCATCAAAATTGTGTCGGGAACTTTCGAAAGAAACAAACCCTACCTTCACGTGCGTCAAAAAAAGAACTTGAAATTCTCGAGTCCGAATGCTTTCTTTGCCGAGAAAAAAGAAATCGTCGACATCTCTTATCCCGGAGACATCGTGGGCTTGCACGACACCGGAAACTTCAAGATTGGAGACACCTTGACCGAAGGCGAAGTGATGAGTTTCAAAGGAATTCCGAGTTTCTCTCCAGAACATTTTAGATACATCAACAATGCCGATCCAATGAAAGCCAAACAGCTGGACAAAGGAATCGACCAATTGATGGACGAAGGGGTTGCACAGTTGTTTACCCTTGAAATGAATAACCGAAAAATCATTGGAACCGTTGGAGCGCTTCAATATGAGGTCATCCAATACCGATTGGAACATGAATACGGTGCCAAATGTACCTATGAAAACTTCCCCGTTCACAAAGCGTGTTGGGTAAAACCCAATGACCCAAAAAGTGAGGAATTCAAGGAATTCAGGAGAATCAAGCAAAAATTCTTGGCGCACGACAAATACGGCCAATTAGTATTCCTTGCCGATTCCGATTTTACGATACAAATGACGCAAAATAAATACCCGAACGTAAAATTGTTCTTCACTTCGGAATTTGAATAATGGGGGCAACAATAAGCCTTATCCCGATTTTTAAAACAATCTTTAAAACAAAACGCCAATTCAGAAGAATTGGCGTTTTTTGTATATTGTATGAAATTGTATCTTAAGCCACGGCACTTTCGAAGTTTACGGCTTTTTTCAAAAAAGCTTTAATCAACAAACGATTTGGTGCAGTACCCGAAGTCATGAATTGTTTTTTTGCAGTTGTACCAGCAGGCACAATGTTTGCATTTGGACTTTGTTTTGAACCCATGAACCAAAGCACGAAATTCATATTGGAAGCATTTGATACAGCTTCTTGTTTCATTGGACTAATTTCAACAGTTGTATTTACTATCTCGTTGTTTTCCATTGATGCGCTTTGACCATTATTGTTTTCTACTGCAGTTTGACCAAAAACCGCAACGTTTGATAACAACATACAAACGAACATCATAAAAATGACGGTGTTTTTTTTGTTAGCGTTCTTTGTAGAAATTTTATTCATCATCGTTGTTTTTTATAGAGAAGTATTATTGTATCTCTTATCTGGGGTCAAAACTAAACGAATACTATTCCACTAAAAAATATTTTCGATGAAGGACCGCAAAACTCGTTTAAAACACAAAAAAGGTTTTTGACAGTAATTCAAAGCGAGTTTGGTGACACTTCAGGATATATCAAAAAAAAGGCTCCATTTCTGGAGCCTTCTCTATTATGCTTGTCCTGTTGGACCAAAATTAAGTGGTATTGGAGGTTGTTCGCTGTCTTTTATTTCGCCGTGGGCGACTTCAAAACGGTGAATATTTTCTCCAATGGCCTTCAATAATCTTTTGGCGTGTTGCGGAGTCAAGACAATTCTTGATTTCACTTTGGCCTTTGGAATACCTGGCATGATGCTTACAAAATCCAGCACAAATTCAGACGATGAATGGTTAATTATGGCTAGATTCGAGTAAACCCCTTCTGCCGTTTTCTCGTCCAACTCAATGTCGATTTGTCCTTGTTGTTGATTTACAGTACTCATGTCTTAATAAATGTATTCTTCTTTATTGGCCATCATTTCATGGTAATCTTCATTCGAACCTACAATCGTGTTGTCGTATTCTCTCATACCGGTTCCGGCAGGAATTCTGTGACCCACGATTACATTTTCTTTCAAGCCTTCCAAGTAATCAATTTTACCTGCCACGGCAGCTTCGTTCAATACTTTGGTCGTTTCCTGGAAGGATGCAGCAGAGATGAACGATTTCGTTTGAAGCGATGCTCTCGTGATACCTTGCAATACCGGAGTTGCGGTTGCCGTGATAACGTCACGAGCGACAACAAGATTTTTATCCGTACGTTTCAACAATGAGTTTTCATCACGCAATTCACGAGGAGAAACAATCTGTCCTGGTTTCAAGTTGCTTGAATCTCCGGCGTCTTCAACCACTTTCATTCCGTATAGTTTATCGTTTTCAACAATAAAATCTTTGGTATGAATCAATTGTTCTTCCAAGAACAAAGTATCACCTGGATCTTGTACTCTTACTTTACGCATCATTTGACGTATAACCACCTCAAAGTGTTTGTCGTTGATTTTTACCCCTTGCAAACGGTATACTTCTTGAATTTCGTTTACCAAATACTGTTGAACAGCAGCTGGACCTTGAATTCTCAAAATATCTTCCGGAGTGATGGCACCATCTGACAATGGCACACCAGCTCTTACAAAGTCATTCTCTTGTACCAAAATTTGGCTAGAAAGTTTCACTAAA
>NZ_PNNA01000058.1 GCF_013823965.1 Flavobacterium sp. | reverse complement strand
CCTTTTTTACTGCTTTTTTTTATTGTAATTCGTTGATTTTGGCAATCAATTGATTTGCAGTTTGTTCCAATTCAACATTGATTTGTTTGAAATGAGCTTTTTTATTTTCAACATTTTTAGCGTTTACTTTTGTAATCAAAGCATCAAAAGCCGCGATAGCTTCATCAATCAAAGCATTAGTTTCTGTAGTTGGTTTTCCTGTAGTTGTAATTTCAAACAAGTAAACTGCTTCAATAATATCTCCTAAAACGTAGTTGATGTCTTTTTTTAAATTCTTAACGTTTGCCATTTTTTTTTAATTTTAATTTGCGATTGCAAAAATACACATAATCTTTCTATTACCCACTATGAAATATAAATTTCTAAAATTGAAGCTTTTCTATTTAGAAAGAAAGCCATCAAAGCAATTGAAATTAAAACAGTCTGGAATTTTGAAATGAAACAAATTCACTCATCAAATAAAAAAACTGAGATGCTATTATGTGTTTTCAAACACCATTTTTTGAACGGTTTCCAAAGCCCTTGGAATATGGTTGGTGGCAACTAAACTGTCAAAAACCAAACGAATTATTCCTTTTTTGTCCACCACATAAGTCACTCTTCCCGGGATTAAACCAAATAAACTGGGCTTTACGCCAAAAAGATTACGAAGTTTTTTATCATCATCGGAAAGCAACATGAAAGGCAATTGATATTTTTGGGAAAATTTTTCGTGCGAAACAATACTGTCGCTGCTTATTCCAACGACTTCAGCTCCCAAATCCTTGAAATCTTCATACTGGTCTCTAAAACTACAGGCTTGCGCGGTGCAACCCGGAGTATTGTCTTTGGGATAAAAATAAAAAACAACAGTTTTTTTACCCACAATTGACGTGCTGTCAAAATCGTTTCCTTTGCTGTCTTTTGCTAAAAAATCGGGAACTTTATCCCCTACTTCTAGTGCCATTATTCCCCTTTATAAGTTACAAAATTTCGTGGCGTTTCATAAAGTACAATTTCTAAATCAAATTCAGGTTTTATTCTTTTTCTGATTTTATTCCAAATGACAACCACTATATTTTCGGCAGTTGGATTTAGATTTTCAAATTCAGGAACATCAAGATTCAAGTTTTTGTGGTCAAAAGGTCTTTCTACCTCTTCAAAAATCAAATCACTCAAATCCTTGACATCCATTACGTATCCGGTTTCTGGATTGATTTTCCCCGTTACGCTTACAATTAATTCATAGTTGTGACCGTGAAAATTGGGATTATTGCATTTGCCGAAAACAGCGTCGTTTTGTTCGAAAGTCCAATCTTTTCGATACAATCGATGGGCTGCGTTGAAATGTGCTTTTCTGGATATGGTTACTCTCATTTTCTAATTTATGATTTATACTCTTCTAAAAAGTGATAAAATTCATCAAAAATAATCTTGAACCAAACCGTGTAAATTTCGGGATGCAATTGTATGTCTTTTTGCACCTCTTCAATCCCCATCCATTTCCAATTTTCTACTTCATCTGGATTTATTTTTGGCGCATCATTATAATAGCCTATCATGACATGATCCAGTTCGTGCTCGGTCAACCCATTGTCGAATGGCGCTTTGTAGATGAAATGAAACAATTCCTTCAACTCGGTTTTAAAACCCATTTCTTCATATAATCTGCGACTTCCGGCCTGAATATTACTTTCACCATCGCGCTGGTGACTGCAACATGTATTGGTCCACAATAAAGGAGAATGATACTTGTGTTGCGCCCTTTGCTGGAGCATAATCTCATTTTTGTCGTTTAACACGAAAACAGAAAACGCCCGATGCAAAACCGCTTTTTCGTGTGCTTCTAATTTGGGCATCAACCCAATTTGCTCATCATTTTGGTTGACCAATATTACATTCTCTTCTTTCATAATTTATTTTAGCTTGTCAAAAATACGAAAAAAGAATTGGGAACTCTGATTTTTGGATTATCAACAATCGTTAAACTTTCCTTAAATGAAACTCATTTGCAATCTACACGACAATTACATACGTATATCTGTTGTAAATTTACACCATAATCAAATCAAGATTGCTATGAAAAATATCCTTAATTATTTGATGATATTACCTTTATTAACATTAAATACCTGCGGACAATCGACTAAATCAACAGAATTAAATCCAAAATCATCATCTATGGAAAACACAATCAACAAACCCGGAAATCCTTATTATTCAAATACCGATACGACAAAACTGAACGTGTCTGATGCTGAATGGAAAAAAGTGCTGCCGCCCGATTTGTATGCCGTTTCCAGAAATGCCGACACAGAAAGAGCTTTCACTGGAAAACTTTGGGATTTGGATGCCAAAGGAACTTATTATTGTGCGGCTTGTGGCAACAAATTATTTAGATCAGACCAGAAATTTGCAAGCAGTTGCGGTTGGCCCAGCTTTTTTGAACAAGAAAACAAAAATAGCGTGGTATACAAGGAAGACAATTCCTATGGAATGAGAAGAATCGAAGCACTTTGCGGTAGATGTGACGGACATTTAGGACATCTTTTCGACGATGGACCAAAGCCAACGGGCAAAAGATATTGCATGAATTCCATTGCGTTGGATTTTGTACCTGACACCGCCAGAACAGAAAACAGTATCAAAAACAACTTAGAAACCATAATCCTCGGAGGCGGCTGTTATTGGTGTGTTGAAGCAGTTTACGAAAAATTGGACGGTGTAAAATCTGTGGTTTCAGGATTCGCTGGAGGAAAAAATGCAAATCCCACTTATGAAGAGGTTTGTACCGGAAGAACGGGACACGCCGAAGTAGTGCAAATTACCTATGACAAATCCAAGACTAGTCTCGACGAGATTTTTCAGGTATTTTTTACCGTTCACGACCCAACAACGCTAAACCGTCAAGGTGCTGACGTGGGAACCCAATATCGTTCCGTGGTTTTTTATGCAAATGAAGAACAAAAGCAAGCTGCCCAATCCATTATTGACCAATTGAATACCGAAAAAGTATACAACAGTCCAATAGTAACCACATTAGAACCACTCACCAAATTTTATAAAGCGGAAGATTATCATCAAAATTACTACGAAAACAACAAAAACCAACCGTATTGCCAGATGGTAATCCAACCGAAAATTGAAAAATTTGAAAAGATTTTTAAAGCGAGATTGAAAAAATAACGATGCAATCGACAAACCGGAAAGTGATTTCCGGTTTTTTTTGACACAATTCATGGTTTCCATTTCGGCGAATGCAATAGCTGGAGTAAATTTATTATATTTGGATTATTGATGTAACAATTCATCTAAACAAAAAAAACAACAGATAAAAACAACATTTTTCCACATAAAATAAATACAAAAATGAGAATAGCACTTTTTACCAATGAATTTCCACCCAACATTTACGGTGGCGCAGGCGTACACATTGATTTTTTAAGTCAAGAATTAGCCAAGTTAGGCCAGGTTGAAGTGCGCTGTTTTGGCGACCAATCCGTGAGTACAGAAAGTATGCACGTAGAAGGAATCAATTCTTCGCTCACCAAAATGGTTGATGAAAACAATCCACACATCAAAATGTTTCACAATATGAGTCGAAATGTCGAAATGTCGCAAGCCACGCCACAAGCCGATGTCATTCATTGCCACACTTGGTACACGCATCTCGCCGGAATTATGACGCGTGAATTTCTGCAATCACCTTTGATTTTAACAACGCACAGTCTGGAAACGCATCGTCCATGGAAAGTAGAACAACTGGGCAACGGCTATTTTCTTTCGCGTTGGATCGAAAATAGTGCTTACAATACCGCCGACGGAATTATCGCCGTGAGCCAACAAATGAAAGAAGATGTCATCGAAGCCTATGGCGTAAATCCAGAAAAAGTGACCGTAATTCATAACGGAATTGATCCGGAATTTTACAAACCTACATTTGACAATGACTTGCTTTTAGAATTAGGAATTAATCCCAACATTCCTTTTGTGCTTTTTGTGGGTCGCATTACACGTCAAAAAGGAATATCACAGTTAATTTCTGCTGCCAAATTTTTTAATAAAAATTGCCAAATCGTACTTTGTGCCGGAGCACCGGACACCAAGGAAATTGCCGAAGAAACCGAAGCCCTGATTGCCGATTTGTGCAAAGAAAGAGAAGGCGTAATCCTCATCTCGGAAATGTTGCCCCGCGAAAAAATAAAAGTGTTGTACAGTCACGCGCGAGTTTTTGCCTGTCCTTCTTTGTACGAACCCTTTGGTATCATCAACCTTGAAGCGATGGCTTGCGAAACGCCAGTTGTGGGAAGCCACGTAGGCGGCATTCCAGAAATTATTGTCGAAGGAGAATCGGGTTATCTAGTGCCGCTCGAAAGTGTTTCCAGAACCGATTTTAATCCTGCCAATCCAGAATCTTTCCAGAAAACTTTTGCTGCAAAAATTAATATCTTGTTAGAAAACGAAGCCTTGGCAATCCAAATGGGAAAAGCGGGAAGAGAACGCGTTTTGAAAATTTTCAGTTGGGAATCTATTGCCAAAACTACCTATGATTATTACCAAAAAGTGATTAATGGGTTTGTGAAGGAGAAGGCTTAATTATGTTTCAATAATAAACTGACAACATAAAACTAAATTTTCTATATGTTACAAATTAAAGATTTGTTTTTATCAATTTGATAATGGATATGAAAAAATACTGATGAAATACTATACTCTAAAATTATGGTTAACTACAATTATTGTAGCAATTATTATATTTATTATTGCTACAATAATTACATCCAAAGAAGTTGATTCTGACTTTGGTGGATTTGCAATTTTTATGTTTTTATACAGTATTTGCTATTCGCTACCTACATTTTTAATAATTACTTTAATTCATAAAACTGTTTTAAAAAATCTTAGTAAAGAAAATAGACTTTCCCTTTCAGGTATTGCAATAACATTAATGTTAATAACAATTTTTATTATATTCGGTAAGGATAAATATGATTACAATGAAAATTATAGTGCATTAAGTTTTTCAATTATTTTTACGATTAGTATAATAATTTCTTCAATTATTAATAACCCGATAGCGCGGATTTGAAATCCGTGCCCACCTCAATTCTTAACTTAAATGTAACAGAAATAGAAAAACTATGCTCATAGCCATTCATCCAAAGTTACCCATGCGAGACAAAAAAGTAACAAAGGATTTTTCTGTTCTTGACCCAGACAACAACTTACTGACTTTTGGACAAAGTATATAAAAGCGAAGCAATCGATAAAAAAAATTAATGATTTTGTCATTTCGACCAAAGGAAGAAATCTCATAACGCGAGCAACTAATGTGATTTCTCCCTTTGGTCGAAATGACAAAAAAACCTCATCTTAATAACATTTGGATCGTGTCCACAAACATAAGCAATAAAAAAATGAAAAATTTTTTCCTAACTGTACTAATTTTAGTTTTTACAATCACGAATGCTTCTGCCCAAAAAAAGGAAGTTTGCATTATTAAAACTTCGTTAGGCGCTATTACCATCGAATTATATCCAAAAAAGGCGCCAATTACGGTAGCCAATTTTTTGAAATATGTCGATGCGCATTTGTATGACAATACCAGCTTTTTTCGTGCTGTAAGTTTAACCAATCAACCGAAAGATTCCGTAAAAATTGAAGTGATTCAAGGCGGCGAAGTCGATTCGACAAAGGTTTTTGCGGCCATTCCACTCGAAAGAACATCAAAAACAGGCGTACTTCATAAAAACGGAAGTATTTCAATGGCGAGAGACACTCCCGATTCGGCTACTTGCAGTTTTTTTATTTGCATCAACGACCAACCTTCATTGGATTTTGGAGGCAAAAGAAACAAGGACGGACAAGGTTTTGCCGCTTTTGGAAAAGTGATTGAAGGAATGGATGTGGTTAAAAAAATTCAAAAACTTCATCCGGAACAAGAACAATATTTCAAACCTGAAATATCGATTTTGTCCATTAGCCGAAAATAAACAAAATACAATAAAAACTGCTCTGTGTAACTAAAGTTACTGTGTGTACTTTGTTGCTGCCTTACTTTTGCATCATAATAACCAAACACCCTTGCTGGAACTAAATCAGGATGGGTTTACAATCAAAAAAAAATGGACATAGAAAAAATCATTACAGAAAATCAAGGCACCATCGTGGATGTGCGTTCTTACGGTGAATTTTTAGGAGGCAACGTGGCCGGTTCCATCAATATTCCATTGAATGAAATTCCGGAAAGAATTGAAGAATTAAAAAAACTCAAAGCACCGTTAATTCTATGCTGTGCATCTGGAAACCGAAGCGGTCAAGCGCAACATTTCCTTTCGCAACACGGACTAGAATGCTATAATGGCGGTTCATGGCTCAACGTAAACTATTACAAATCAAAAAGCAATTAGAGAAAAAATGATCAACACACTCAAAAAATTATTCGGAATAGGACCTGGAGTAAACTATGCAGAATTGGTTAAAGAAGGCGCCATAATTCTAGATGTACGTTCCAAAGGGGAATTTGCTGGCGGACACATTAAAGGAGCCATAAATATTTCGGTTGACACACTAAGAAACAACTTGACAAAACTAAAAGACAAGGACAAACCCATCATCACTTGTTGCGCTTCAGGAATGCGAAGTGCCTCGGCAAAAAGCATCTTGCAGTCCAATGGCTATACCAAAGTTTACAATGGCGGTGGCTGGAGCAGTTTACAAAACAAGCTATAATGGATAAAGAAATCCTTTTCCAAAATTGGAATTTTATGCGTTTGCTGCGCTTAGGCTTGGGTATTTATATCGCAGTTCAAGCCGTTGAAACCCTCAGCCTCTTTTCGGGGGTAGTCGCCGCATTTTTTATTTTTCAAGCAGTTACAAATACCGGTTGCTGTGGTTCAAATGGTTGTGTCGTGCCAACAATAAAAGGTAATTCAGATAAAACCGAAGAAATAAAATTCGAAGAAATCAAATAACACCATATAATTCCTGCTTATAATTAGTTAATTAACAGCTATTTACATTTTTTATTTATTTATTTTTGTAATGCTCAAAGAGGGGAAATACTTGTTCGAAATAACACCTCATTTTGCAAAATTTAATAAATTATTAATCTTAAAATTAAGCTGTTATGGAAACGATTATTAGAAGACAAGGTGTCGTGAAAGCAAAATCACATGCTGCACAGGGTTTAAGAGATTTATTTGAAGTGGAATTAAAGGACATCCATTGGGCAGAGAAAGCACTCGTGGGCGCATTACAAAAAATGGTCAAAAACGCCTCCTCACCAGAACTAATCCGTGCTTTAAAAAAACATTTGACTGAGACCCAAGAACACATAACACGTATCAAAAAGGTTTATGAAACCATTGGTTCTAAAGTTGCCGAAAGAAAATGTAATGCGATGGAAGGGCTAATAAAAGAATCCGAAATCATCATGAAAGACACCGAATTAGGAGTGGTACGTGACGCAGGAATCATTGCTGTTGCACAAAAAATGGAACATTATGAAATTGCCACCTACGGCACTTTGCATTCTTATGCAGTGACATTGGGAGAAGAAGAAGCCGAAGAATTGTTAGCCCTAAACTTGGAAGAAGAGAAAAAAATAGACGTTGTTTTGACTAAAATCGCCACATCCGACATCAATGTAGATGCAGCTGATGTAGATGACAACTGGTAATTTAAGAATATCCATAAAAAAATTACTGATAACTATTCAATAAGGAGCCTGTTTTTTTGCAGGCTTTTTTTATGAATTTCATACAAACTTCACCATAAAATAATAGAAGTCCAAAACAAAGATTCGCAACAATTAAAAAAAAGAAACAGCCAAATTTTTATGAACATTGAGCAGCCCAGAAAACCCTAATAACTATTCTGGAAATCATTTGTCTTACGCCAAAATAAAAATTACATTTGCAACAGTTTAACTTTTACACATAAAATGAAGCCTAACACACAACAATTAAACGATTTAACTATCCAAGTCAGAAGAGACATTCTTCGTATGGTACACGCTGTCAATTCAGGTCATCCTGGAGGTTCACTTGGTTGTACCGAATTTATGGTCGCATTGTACCAAAACCTTATGGATAGAAAAGAAGGTTTTGACATGGACGGAAAAGATGAAGATCTTTTCTTCCTTTCAAACGGTCATATTTCTCCACTTTTCTACAGCGTATTGGCAAGAAGCGGTTATTTCCCCATTTCGGAACTAGCCTCTTTCCGACTTATCAATTCCAGATTGCAAGGCCACCCAACAACCCATGACGGTTTACCGGGAGTGCGAATTGCTTCGGGTTCGCTTGGTCAAGGATTATCTGTGGGAATTGGTGCCGCACAGGCAAAAAAGTTAAACGGTGACAACCACCTTGTTTACACCTTGCATGGCGATGGCGAATTGCAGGAAGGTCAAAACTGGGAAGCCATTATGTATGCTTCCGCCAAAAAGGTAGACAATTTAATTGCCACTATTGATTTGAACGGAAAACAAATTGACGGAACAACCGACGAAGTTTTGGCAATGGGAAATATTCGTGCCAAATTTGAAGCATTTGATTGGGACGTTCTTGAAATCAAGGAAGGAAACAACATCGAAGCGATTATCGCTGGAATGACGGATGCCAAATCTAGAACTGGAAAAGGAAAACCAGTTTGTGTTTTATTGCACACTGAAATGGGCAACGGAGTGGATTACATGATGTACAGTCACGCTTGGCACGGAAAAGCGCCTAATGATGCCCAACTTGAAAATGCCTTGGCCCAAAACTACAATACTGGAGGACAAAGCGACTACTAGAAAGTGTTCAGTAATCAGTGTTCAGTGGAATGCTGCTAAAATCTAAATGAAAAAATGAAAAAATATATAAATACAGGGAGTAAAGATACACGTTCCGGTTTTGGAGCAGGAATGACGGAACTCGGTCAAAAAAATGAAAATGTCGTGGCACTTTGTGCGGATTTAATCGGGTCGTTGAAATTTGACGATTTCAAGAAAAATCATCCAGAGCGCTTTTTCCAAATTGGGATTGCTGAAGCCAACATGATTGGAATTGCAGCCGGATTAACCATTGGCGGAAAAATTCCTTTTACGGGAACTTTCGCCAACTTTTCTACGGGAAGAGTTTACGACCAGATTCGTCAATCAGTGGCGTATTCAGAGAAAAACGTGAAAATTTGTGCTTCACACGCCGGATTGACTTTGGGCGAAGATGGTGCAACTCACCAAATATTGGAAGACATTGGATTAATGAAAATGTTGCCTGGAATGACGGTAATCAACACTTGCGATTACAATCAAACCAAAGCGGCCACATTGGCCCTGGCTGATCATCACGGACCAGCTTATTTGCGTTTTGGTCGTCCTGTCGTGCCTAACTTTATGCCAGCTGACGAACCTTTCGTGATTGGAAAAGCCATTATGCTAAATGAAGGAACTGATGTTACGATTGTAGCTACCGGACATTTAGTTTGGGAAGCATTAGTCGCTGCCGAAGCTTTGGAAGCAAAAGGAATTTCTGCCGAAGTAATCAACATTCACACCATCAAACCATTGGATGAAGAAGCGATTTTGAAATCATTGGAAAAAACAAGATGTATCGTTACTGCCGAAGAACATAACATTCTTGGTGGTCTTGGCGAAAGCATCGCAAGAGTTATAGCTTTGAATACTCCAACTCCACAAGAGTTTGTTGCTGTTCAAGACAGTTTTGGCGAAAGTGGAACTCCAGAACAATTAATGGAAAAATACAAATTGAACAATCAAGCCATTGTTGAAGCTGTGGAAAGAGTAATCAAGAGAAAATAAAACAACTTTTCGAAGTTAACTTTAATAAAAAAATCCCGACTCGTATAAGTCGGGATTTTTTTATTTACTGTCTATATTTTTTTATTAATGACAAGTCTTGTCTAAATGTTTTTTGATTCTGGCTGGATCAGTAGAGTTTCCGCTACAATCTGGAATCGATGCAAATGGATAAACTAATCCCGTCGCGGCATTTGTGATTTCTAATTTTGTGGAATACTTGTCGCCATCATCATCGACATCCAAGAAATTTGGAACTCCGTCTTTATCGGTATCGTCAATATTTTCAATTCCTGTTCCCAAGTAACGCACATAACCATCTCCGTCTAAATCCTCTAGATAAGATGGAATACCGTCGGCATCTTGATCTAATCTTCGGATTTCGTATAATTTAAAACTAAATATTAGCGGCGAATAAGAAGGGATAGAACCTGATCCGGTATTGTAATAGCCTAATCCAGATGGAATAAACATAGCTCCGGCTCCAAAATCTTTATAAGTAATAGTACCATCCGGATTTGAGGTGTAAGTTCCCGTTTTAAATTCCGGAAAAGTTTCTCCCCATCCTTGTATTGTATTGGGTAAATCAAAAAAGGACTGTGGAAATTTCATTTCTTCAAATTTAACAGCATTAATTGATGCGGCAGTTGTAGTGGTCGCTGCGACGCTCTCGAGATAATCTCCTTTGTAAGATGCTAAAACGCCATCAACATTACACGGCGCTATTCCAACACCTTCGCGTAAAACTAGATAATACAATTTATATGAAATATCGTGAAGGCTCACGGTTTTACTTAAAAGTTTAGGATAAGTTGTTGCATTTAAATAAGACATCAGTGACGGTTGCGTGCCTCCAACAGGAATTTGTGTCATTACTACGTCTTTGTCGGCAAAATTTGGATCCGTTAAATCCATATTCAAATAATGAGTATTCAAATAATCTTCTATAACTTTTATATCTGTATCATATTGAACCGAATATTCCCTAGGTGGCTCATATGAAACGGTTTCGTCCTTTGAACATGAGAATAAAGAGACTGTTGCAATTGATAGAATAAAATAAAACTTAAATTTGTTCATTATAGCTGATTTTTAAGTGCGCAAGATACAATTTTGATTTATTTTTGTAAACTATTTAACTTCGATTTTGGAAAATTTATGAGAATAGATAAATATTTATGGTGCGTGCGCTATTACAAGACACGGAATATGGTTACGGAGGCGTGCAAAAAAAATCATGTCACTGTAAATGGTCAAGTTGCCAAGCCTTCGAAGGAAGTTTTTCCGACTGATAAAATCACTTTCAGGAAAGACCAAATCACGCAAATCATAATCGTGCTAGATATTCCGGACAACCGCGTGAGCGCCAAATTAGTTGATATGTATCGAAAAAACGAAACGCCTGCTGAAGTCTACGAACACCTGGAACTACTGAAATTATCAAAGGAACATTATCGAAAAAATGGCACCGGAAGACCTACCAAAAAAGACAGACGCGACATCGATGAATTTGGCAATGAAATTAAATCCAACATCGAAGAATTTGAATAGCATAATTTAATTTTGTTAAACCAATAAAATAGAAAGAACTCTTTTTATCTTTGAAAAAAAAATCCGAATGAACAAGAACATCATCCTATCAAATCAAGAAATAGAGCATAAAATCAAGAGAATTGCTTACCAAATCTATGAAACATTTGTAGATGAAGAAGAAATTGTCATAGCGGGAATTGCTTCCAA
>NZ_PNNA01000097.1 GCF_013823965.1 Flavobacterium sp. | reverse complement strand
CGTGATTGATACGGGAGGATATGTTCGCGGAAGTGATGACGTATTTGAAGGCGAAATCCGCAAACAAGTAGAATTGGCCATTGACGAAGCTGACGTAATTATTTTTGTGGTAGATGTCGAAGAAGGCATTACGCCAATGGACGAAACGGTTGCCAAATTGTTGCGCAAGATTACAAAACCCGTTTTATTGGCCGTAAATAAAGTAGATAATGCGATGCGCGAGAAAGACGCCGTCGAATTTTATAATTTGGGATTGGGTGATTATTTCACCTTTGCCAGTATTTCAGGAAGTGGAACAGGAGATTTATTGGATGCTTTGATCGAGGCGTTTCCAGAAAAACCAGAACCAGTTCACGAAGAAGTGGTATTGCCTCGTTTTGCGGTAGTAGGTCGTCCGAATGCCGGAAAATCTAGTTTCATAAACGCATTGATTGGTAAAGACCGATTTATGGTTACTGACATTGCAGGAACAACCCGTGATGCAATCGATACGAAATTTGACCGTTTTGGATTTGAATTCAACTTGGTCGATACCGCTGGAATTCGTCGTAAAGCGAAAGTGAAGGAAGATTTGGAGTTTTACTCCGTGATGCGTTCTGTTCGTGCCATCGAACACGCCGATATTTGTATTTTGGTAATCGATGCCACTCGTGGATTTGAAGGTCAGGATCAAAGTATTTTCTGGTTGGCCGAGAAAAACAGGAAAGGTGTCGTGATTTTGGTCAACAAATGGGATTTGGTCGAAAAAGACACAATGTCAACCCGCGATTACGAAGAAAAAATCCGCAAAGAATTGATGCCATTTACCGATGTGCCTATTCTTTTTGTTTCGGCATTGACCAAGCAACGTTTGTTGAAAGCCTTGGAAGCTACCGTTCAAGTGTATGAAAACAGACAACAACGTATTGCGACTTCAAAATTCAACGAATACATGTTGAAAGTGATTGAAGCGTATCCGCCGCCAGCAACCAAAGGAAAATATGTAAAAATTAAATATTGCATGCAGTTGCCAACACCAACACCTCAATTCGTGTTTTTTGCCAATATGCCGCAATATGTGAAAGAACCTTACAAACGTTACCTCGAAAACAAGATTAGGGAAAACTGGGACTTCTCAGGAGTGCCCATCGATATTTACATCAGAGAAAAATAAAACGAAAATCCCGAGCAATCGGGATTTTTTTATTTTAGACCCTTTCGTTTTTAAAATTGTCTGCCGCCATAAAGTTGGTTATAATTTAAAAACCAGAATACGACACTAAACCTTTTGTGCATTTTTATGTCTTATCTTATTTACGATACAGTCTTTATGTCTAAAATTTATACTTTTCTTTTTCTCCTGTTTTTCTTTTCTCTTGCCAATGCCCAAAATATTGTCATAAAAGGAACCGTATTTGATAGTAATACGCAGTTGCCATTAGAGTTGGCCACGGTTTATTTTTCTAATGTCAAAGATTCCACGGTCATAGAATATGCGACTACTGATAAAAACGGTTTTTTTAAAATTAATACTAAAAAATACGAAAAACCAGTTTTTTTAAAGGTCAATTATATGGGTTATCAACCTTATTTTGAAGTACAAAATGGGCTTTTGGAAAATAAAGATTTTGGTAAGCTATATTTATTGCAAAATGCAAACATATTGGACGAGGTCGTTATCAAGACTGAAGCACCGCCAATCCGTATCAAAAAAGATACTTTAGAGTTTAATGCGGCTTCTTACAAGTTGCGTCCAGATGCCAATGTGGAAATCATGTTGAAACAATTGCCCGGATTTGAAGTCGATAGTGATGGAAAAATTACCGTAAACGGGAAAGAGGTTACCCGGTTTTTAGTAAATGGAAAAACTTTTTTTGATAAAGACGGTGCCATAGCTTTAAAAAATCTGCCGGCAGACTTGATAAGCAAGGTTCAAGTATCGGATTTTAAAACCAAAAAAGAAGAGCTGTCCAAACAAGAATCTACTTCGGATTATTCCAGCATCAATTTGACCATTGACGAAAAGAAAAACAAAGGTTATTTTGGAAAATTCTTGGGCGGTTATGGAACCGATGATCGCTATGAAAGCAGTTTTATTTTGAATTATTTTAATAACAAACAGAAAATAAGTTTGCTGGCTTCTGCCAATAACATCAATTCATCCGGATTTTCCATGGACGAAGTGTTTGACAATATGGGAGGAGGAAGAAATGCTGGAACAAAAACGGCTGGAAGCGGGAAAGGGATTACAGAATCTAATTTGGTAGGCTTTAATTATTCTGATGAATGGACCAAAGATATGGAAGCTATGGGAAGTTTTGATTTTTCGAATACGGTTAATAAAAATCAAAGCAAGTCTAATCAAGCCGATTTTTTGCCAACAGGAACTATTTTTACCGAATCGAATTCGAAGGCCAGAAATGAAAATACCGGAAACAAAGCAAATTTTGAATTTGAATATAAAATCAACCCAACCACACGAATCGTTTTTACGCCAAAAGTTGATCAATCTCGCTCCAATAGATTTTCAGAATCTTCCAGTTTTTCCAGTGATGAAAGCGGAGCATCATTAAACGAAAGTACCTCAAAATCGAATAGAGAAAGCACGGCTGCCAATTTTTCCAATGCGATAAATTTTAACAAAAGCTTCGAAAAAAAATCCCGTAATTTAAGTTTTGTCTTCAGTAATAACAATGCAAACAGCAATTCGGAGGCCTTGAATGTGTCACAAACTATTTTTTATCAGAGCAGTAAACCAAATGATGAACGAAATCAAAACAGCAATAATGGCAATACCCACGATTCATATTCGACAGATATAGAATACACGGAACCTATAACCGATTCATTGCGAGTTCTGTTGGGCTTCGATTTTGAATGGGATAATCAAATAAATGATGTCAAGACATTCGATTATGATGGCATTACCAAAACGCATTCTGTTCTAAACAATTCGTTGTCCAATTATACTACTTCGAGACAAAATTCCATTACACCAAAAGTGGGAATTATTTTTGAAAAGAACAATTTTACTTTTAATTTCAATTCCAGTACTTCCATTATCGATTATGACAATCACTCCCTTTACTTGAATAAAACCACTGATTTAACTCAAAAATATGTTTTGCCATATGGTCGCGCCCAAATCAGGTATAAGTTGGATCGCTCAAAATTTGTCACTTTTAGGTATGATTATTCTAATAGTCTTCCCGGATCAAATCAGTTATTGCCGGTAGAAAATTTGGCTAATCCCCTGAATACAATTATCGGAAATCCAAATTTGAATCCCAACGAAAAAAACAGTGCCAATATCAATTTCAGGAATTTTGACATGCGAACTCGTTCCGGTTATAGTTTGTATATAAGAGGAGATTTTTTCAACAGCGAAGTGGTCTCGACTTCGATTTATGATGCCAGCGGCAAAAAAACCACAACTTATAGAAACGTAACAGGCACGTACACAACTTCCATTGGTGGAAATTGGAACCAAACCATTAAAAAAGAGGCTCATGTTCTAAAGTATGGTTTAGGTTTAAATGGCAGTTATTCTTTGGATAAAGGATTTACAAATGCGGTTTTGTATGATGCAAAATCATTGGGAGTTACACCACAAGTTTACTTTTCATACGATTATGGCGAGTTGCTTACTGTTGCGCCATCCTACAAGTTGTCCTACAATGAATCTAAATATGCCAACTCTTCATTGAAAGCCAGCTCGAATGTGGTGCATAGAATTAATATACAAACCACTAATTATTGGCCTAAAAATTGGGTTTTCGGCAATGATTTTGGATATACCTACAATTCGAAACTTTCGAACAATTTCAAAAAAGATTTTTATATGTGGAACACGAGTTTGTCTTATGTTTTTTTTAATAAAAAAATGGCATTAAAAGTAAAAGTCTATGATATTTTGAACCAGAACCAAAGTGCTGCCAGAACAATATCGCCAACCACAATTCGCGACGAGGAAAATACGGTTTTAAAACGCTACGCGATGTTTTCCATCGCTTATAAATTGGGTAGTTTTTCAGGAAAAGAAAAACCATCAAGAGAAAATAGACCCACTTTTTTTTAAAAAAATATATTCCCAATTCGATATTTCTTCAATTGGGATTTTCAGTAATACTATTTCTTAGTCTTTATTTTTATTTTATGGAAAAAAGTAAACCGGATAATGTCTCTGTCAAAATAATCCACGCCACTCGCGCGTTGTTGAAAACTGTTTAAATACCCCAGTTCCAATGCCATGTTTTTATTGACACCAAAGTGCAAGGCAGCGTAAATCCTGTTTTGGTCAAAAGTGTTTTTAACACTATTTTCTCCAGCATTAATCATTATTTCATCAGATAAAACGGCTTTTAAAAACTGGTTTTCTTTTTTCCAAAAGGTATGTTCGCCTTGAAATCGATACCTGAATCGCCAATAAAAGGTTGTTCCGGGAAGCAGTCCTTCTTTATTAGCATTGTGAAAAAAGCGTTCCTCTACCTGAAAGCGTTGCATGATTGTAATTTTGCCAATATCTTGTTTCCATATTATGTCTTGCTGTCCCCTGTATTCGGGTACATTAAAATCATAAGTGATTTCAGGATCTTGAGTTGCAACTGAGAAATGGGCAAATCCGGCTCCCAAATCTAACTTGTCATTGATTTTATAACGTCCCTGAATTCGAAACTCATAAAGATTTTCTTTAACAGGATTGATAAAAATTCGATTGTCAAATTCAGAATGTACAGACCATTTTTGGTTTATGGTCAATAGGTTGTAATATCGTGTCCAAAGTAAACTCTGGTGATCTACATTTTTTTCGGTCTGGGCATACGAAAAAGCACATCCTAGAAACAAAAGAAGTATACTGTTAATTTTCATTCCGTTCAATTCAAATTTTGACAAATTTAAACAAACGCTACTAAAACTATAGGTTATATTTTATATTTCCGAAGGAATTACAGCGCCAATCAAAAAGAAACCAAAAAAACCATCAAAACGTAATTTGATGGTTTTTAATGCAATAATTGTTGTATTTTAATCTTTAGAAATCCATATTTACAACGAATATTTGAATGTTATGCCATAAGTTCTTTGATCTCCCAACACGGCGGCATATTGTCCTGAATTTCCACCGGCAGGCAATAATTGCTCATAGTAATCCTTGTTTAAAAGGTTGCGTCCCCAAATGTGAACAGACAATCCTTCGGATGCACGGAAACCGATACGGCCGTTAAATATGGAATAACCATCAACCACTAAATATTTCGAAGCAGAAGCACTCGATGAGAATGAAGAACGCGAATACGAATCAAGCGCCATAAAAAATTTTCCTCTATTTCCGAAGAATTTTGCAGTTTCAGAATATTCACCTCCTAAAGTTGCTGCCCATTTTGATACACCAGGTAAATCAGTTCCTGAAACATCTTTAAAGGCTACGGCAGATCCAGTTTCTTCCAAAGGTAGTGGCGCATTTTTAAATTGCACATAAGTGCCTTCAGTGTAAGAAAGCGCTCCGTTGAAAGTAAGATTTTTATTGGCTACAATACTGGCATCTATTTCTGCACCTCGCACCCGAACTTTATCGGCATTGGCAAGATATCCGCGATTTACGCCTAATTCCGCTGCTTGAACTGCTGTTTGAAAGTCCTTGGTGTCTGTGTTGAAGAGTGTAAAGTTTAGTACCGAGCTTTCAAATGGTGAAGTTTTTACGCCTATTTCATAATGGTTTACTTCTTCAGGTTTAATTACTGCCAGTTCAAGAATGGGTTGGCCGGCAAGAGAGGGAAGGCCTCCTAAATTAATCCCAACGGGTTTGTAGCCTTTTGCAAAAGTGGCATACACATTAATCTTGTCGGAAGTTTTGTATGACAAAGTTATGTTTCCTGAAAAATTGGTATCGTCTACATCCGCTTGGAAAGCCTGATCGGTATAAACTAATTTTTTTAAGGCGATTAATGCAGAATCTGTGGTTTGAAGTCCTCCGTAAGTTTGACGATCATAATCTACTTTTTTCTTGTCGTAATTGTATCTTAAACCCGGTAATACATGCAAACGATCTGTTATTTTCCAATCTAGTTGTCCAAAAACCGCTGCGCTAAATGTATTCAGGTTTGATTTTGTTTTAATTCCGTATCCATCAAAAAGCCCCGGCGTTTTCCATAAATTACTGGTAGTACTTTGTGAGAATCTCCACTGTGCATTTCCTGATTCTTCAATGTGATACGGATCGGTCAAAAGTTCTTGTCCTATGAGGAATACACCGGCAACTCCGCTTAATTTAGAACTAAACTCTCCAGCGTAGCGAACCTCTTGCGTCCATTGTTGATGGGTTGATGTGGCTTGTGATTTTGCCAAAGCTTGCAACCCGGTAAAATCCCTGTCATTTGATGGATCCCAATTCCAAATGCGCCATGCAGTAGTTGAGGTAAGCGTTCCTTTTCCAATTTTTGCATCAAAATTTAGGGATACACCACCTAAATCTTGTCCGGAACGCCACGGTGTATCGTGGTCAATCTTGCGGTCAAAGGCATTCAAACTTGGAAGTTGGTAATTCAAATCAGCAATAATGGCATTAAATTGGCGATAAGCAGCTCTTTGGGTAGGCGCAACACCGGCAACAACTTGAGCATACCCATCTGGGCGTTGCGTTGTCAAATCTGCCGCCAATGTAATATTGATATTCTCTGTTGGTGTATAAAGTAATTGTCCCCTAATTCCTTGATTGTTGAGCGTGTTTACTGATTTTCCGGTGGCAATGTTTTCAATCAGACCATCGCGTTGAGTGCCAGAGAAGGACAATCTACCGGCAATTTTTGAACTTAAAGCACCTGTAATAGAGGCCTTGGCTTGTAGATATTGATAATTACCGTAGCTAATCTCAAAGTTCGCACCAGATGTAAAACTCGGCTTGCGAGTGGTTATGTTGAATGCTCCCGAAGTCGTGTTTTTTCCAAACAAGGATCCTTGTGGCCCGCGCAATACCTCAATTTGTTCTACATCAATAAAATCTAGTGTAGTAGCTGCTGGTCGCGCATAATAAACACCATCGACATAGAAACCAACACCGGGATCGATACCGTCATTGGTAAGCCCAAAGGGAGAGCCTGTACCACGAATGTTGATTCCTGTATTTCTTGGATTTGACGAATAAAGTTGAACTGAAGGAACTAATTCTTTGATGCGATTCACGTTAAAAGCACCTGCTTGTTCAGCCTGCTTTCCAGTTAAAACCGATACCGCAATTGGAACATCTTGTGCTTTTTCGATCCGTCGTCTGGAGGAAACGACCACTTCGGTTAAAACAGTTTCAGCTTCATCAGTAAGAATTATTTCTAATGGACTCGCCTGAAGTTGGGTAATCGTGATTTCTTTGGTTTTGTATCCTTCTAATTGTATGATTATTAAAAATGGAAGTTCTTTGGCTTCAATGACAAATTTGCCAAAAGCATCTGAAGTTGAATTGTATGTAGTGCCCTTTAAAACAATATTAGCTCCTTCTAATGGGCTGTTTTGGTTATTTTTAAGTACTCCTTCAAGAGCGGTTTGAGCGTAAGAGGTTGAGAATAGCAATAATAAAATTAAGCTAGATATTGTTTTTGTATAAATGGTTTTCATTATTATATAAATTATATGTAAATAGTAGTATTTAAATCAAATTTTTTAAAAACAACATCTACACATCATTTGATAATTCTTTTTTTCGATAACTATTTGTACCTTTTTTGAGGATTGTTCTTCCAGAAAAGTGAATTTGTTTTGATGCGTTTTCATACGTTTTAATTTAGAATTGTTGTAATGTGTTAAATCTGGGGCAAATATATAATTAATTCTATAAAATTAGTAGAGTTAATAAAATATTTTTTTATTTTTTGGCCAATGAATCAATAGTAATGCTTTCCATGGCAGCCAAAGTTTTTTCTCTAACGGCTATCAATCCCAGTCTTAATAAACATTCCGATTCTGTTTTGCAATCCAGACAAGGTTCATAAAAATTTAAGGAAGCACAAGGAAGTAAGGCAATTGCACCATCAAATAAGCGATGAATGTCAGCTAATGTTATAGTGTTTTTGGATTTGATGAGGTAATATCCACCCATTTTGCCTTGTTTGCTGCTCACAAAATGTCCTCTTTTTAACTCTAATAATATTTGTTCCAAGAATTTTTTTGGAATATTGGCACCTTCGGCAATTTCGATAGTTTTGGCAATGTAACCTTCCTCTTGCTGGGCTAAATAGAGCAAGGCTTTAAGGGCGTATTTGGTTTTTTGTGAGAGCATATAGGTTTTTTAATCTTAATTTTTTAATATTGATTTTTGCCTGGAGCGAAATCGAACCGGCAAAACAGTATAGATTTTTTAGAAAACTACCAACTTCCGCCGCTTCCACCGCCAGAGAATCCTCCACCACCAAAACCACCACCAAAGCCTCCGCCTCCAAATCCACCTCCAGAAGAGCCGCCTCCAAAACCACCACCGCCACTATTTCGGCCTAAACTACTTAGAAGAATTACATCCAATAGACTTGGTCCGCCTCCAGAATTTCCAGAATTTCCGCCGTCTTTTTTATTTCTTGATATAATGGCAAGAATGATAAATACGAGAATTATAATTGGTAAAATTGGTATCTTTTTATCTTTGGTTTGTTTTCTTTCGCCTTTGTATTTGCCTTTAAAAACGTCAAAAAGCGCATCGGTACCTTTGTCCAAGCCTTTGTAATAACTTCCAGCTTTAAATTCTGGAATGATAATATTTCTGGTTATTTCTCCACCAATTCCAGCTGTTAATCGGTCTTCAAGTCCATAACCTGCTGAAATCCATATTTTTCTTTCGGCTTTTGCCAATAAAATAATGACACCATTATCGTTTTTTTCTGTTCCGCCAATTCCCCAAGTGTGTCCCCATTTTGGGGTTAAAATCCCGATGTCTTCGCCTTTCAAACTTTCGATGGTGATGACCACGATTTGGGTTGTGGTTGAGTCAGAATAGCGAATAAGTTTTTCTTCCAGTTGTGCTTTTTCTTCTGCACTTAATACATTGGCATAATCATAAACCGAAGTCTGAAAGCTTGGTTTTTCGGGAATGTCAAATTGGGCAAAACTGATTTGTGTAATGAATAAACAAAAGAGTAGTCTCAGAAAAATTGATATGTTTTTTATGTTTAAAGTCATTATCCTTTCGATATTTCGTTTGAGAGTTCATTTAAGTCGCCAGCTTTATAAGGGAAATGCTGTTGCAATTGTTCGCCGGCTTTAGTAATGCCGTCAATCAATCCTTGTTTGAAATTTCCGCTTTTAAATTGAGCTGCCATAACATTTTTTGTAATATCCCAGAAATCTTCCGGGACTACATCATTAATGCCTTTGTCTCCACAAATCACGAATTTATGGTCGTCGACAGCCAGATAGATTAGTACCCCGTTTTTGAGTTCGGTGGCATGCATTCCCAATTCATGAAAAACTTCCAAAGCCCTGTCAAAATGAACTTTGGAAGTTGTTTTTTCTATGTGGACTCTAATCTCGCCAGAAGTTTCTTTTTCAGCCATACGAATAGCTTCAACAATTGCTTGTTCTTCTTCAGTGGTTAAAAAATCTTCGACTTTTGACATAAGATAAATTTTTGAATGAAGATTAACGATTTTTGACCCGAACTTTAGCGAATTGGCGAAGCATTTCACAAGCAGTCCTTCTGCAATCAAAAATCGTTAATCGAAAATCTGATTTTTTTTAGAATTTTACTTCAACAGGTTTGTCTGCGCCTTCAACAGATTGAAAATAAGCTTTTTCCTTAAATCCAAACATGCCTGCAAACAATGAATTTGGGAACGTTTTGATGTGGGTGTTGTATGGTTTAACCGCTTCGTTAAATCGAGTTCTGGCTGTTAAAATTTGGTTTTCCGTACTGGCTAATTCATCCTGTAATTTCAAGAAATTGGCGTTGGCTTTCAATTCAGGGTAGGCTTCAACTGTTACCAATAATCTTGACAGTGAACTGCTCACGCCACTTTGTGCTTGGTTGAATTGTGCTAATTGTTCTGGAGTGATATTTGCTGGGTCAATCTTTACTGAAGTAGCTTTGGAACGTGCTTCAATAACGGCTGTCAAAGTGCTTTTTTCGAAATCGGCAGCACCTTTTACGGTATTTACCAAGTTTCCGATGAGGTCATTTCTTCTTTGATAGGCCGTTTGCACATCACCCCAACTTTGCTCCACAGTTTGACTCAAAGTTACCGCAGTATTGTTAATTCCTTTAACCCAACTGTAAATTCCAATCACAAACACTGCTACAATAATCCAAGGTAAAAATTTTTTAAAATCCATTTTTGTTTAATTTAAAGTTTAATATTTAGTTTTTGATTTAATTTTTTTAAAGTTCATTCTTGATATTGGTCAACTGCACTTTTATGGCTTCCAGTTTGCTGATAATATCAAATTTATCCAAAGTTTTCTTTTGGCTTTCCTTCAAATGTGTTCTCGCGCCTTCCAGTGTAAAACCTCTTTCTTTTACCAAATGATAAATTAATTGCAGGTTTTTTACGTCTTCGGGCGTAAACATTCGGTTTCCTTTGGCATTTTTTTTGGGTTTGAGAATGTCAAATTCACTATCCCAAAATCGTATAAGCGATGCATTCACGTCAAAAGCCTTGGCCACTTCGCCAATGCTGTAATATCTTTTGTCTTTTGAAAGTTCAATATGCATATTTTATGTTTTTTATAATGCCACTTTTTGAAATCTAAAGTCAGCAATCTGAAATCGTTAATCAAACGATTGATTTTCCTGATTCGCCAATTGCGCAATAGCCACATATTCCACCGCCGAAATATTGCCGTAATAAAAATTCAGCGGATTCACGACTTTGCCATTTTTATGCACTTCATAATGCAAATGTGGCCCCTCGGATCTTCCAGTGCTTCCCACATAACCTATTACGTCTCCACGTTTGATGCGTTGGCCAGCCTTGCATTTGTATCGGCTAAGATGACCATATAATGTTTCATAGCCAAAACCGTGTCGGATAACAATATGATTGCCGTATCCCGAAGCCGTATTGTCTGCTCTTGCCACAACGCCGTCGCCAGTGGCATAAATAGGAGTTCCCGTTTTAGCTGTAAAATCCATTCCTTCATGCATTTTCCTCGCTTTTGTAAAAGGATCCGTTCGATATCCAAATCCCGAAACCATAGTTTTTAAATTCTCGTTTCTCACAGGCTGAATGGCTGGAATTGCTGCCAATAATTTGTCTTTTGATTTGGCCATTTTCAAAATGTCATCCAATGATTTTGATTGAATGGCTAGTTCTTTTCGGAGTATGTCAATTCTTTTTGTCGTATTGGTTACTAATTGCGAATTGTCATATCCTTCTAAATCCTTGTAGCGATTCACATCTTTAAAACCAGCTTTCCGTTCTTCCTCAGGAATGGGTGATGCGTTAAAATAAACTCTGTATAAATTATTGTCTCTTTCTTCTATAATATCAATTACATCCTCCACTTCATCCATTTTTTTGTTCAAAATGGCATAACGCAATTTTAAATTCTCGATTTCACGAGCTTGTTTCTTGTTTTTTGGAGTTTCAAAATAGGGAGTGTTCAACAAAACGATGAAACATAAAAGACCAAATAACCCCGAAGCCACTAAAAACAACAAAACAACTCCAATTTTCTTCCTGG
>NZ_PNNA01000002.1 GCF_013823965.1 Flavobacterium sp. | reverse complement strand
TAATAACAAACAAGATGTACATCTTTTGAACTGTATAATGAACAGGCTAGAAGTACTGTGTTTGCAAGCCTTAAGAAGATTTAGCGAGACCCTAGATTTGAATTTTTTTAGGGTCTCGCTTTTGCCCCTTAAGTTTTAAGATTGAATGAATAATTTGAAGGTATCAGAAAAACAAAAACCCAGTAAATCATAAGATTTACTGGGTTTTGAGAATTCTTGTTTTTTTAATCGTGGGGAGAGCAGGATTCGAACCTGCGAAGTTCACACAGCAGATTTACAGTCTGCCCTCGTTGGCCGCTTGAGTATCTCCCCGCTACCATGTTTGCCTTGCATTATTTGTGCTAAGCGGTTGCAAATATATAAACAGTTTTCAGGTTTCCAAACTAAAATGGCACTTAATTTTTGGAATAGTTGCAATGTCTTGGTATTGAATAAAATAAAAAAATCTCCACTGGGGAGATTTTTTATCGGTTCCATCAAAATGTCTTTATTTAGACAAAAGTTCCTTGATTTTAGCCCTAAGTTCTTCGCCTCTTAAATCTTTTGCCACCACTTTACCCGAAGCATCCAGTATAAATGTGGCTGGAATGGATTGTACTTCATATTGGGCAGCTATGGGTTCATCCCAAAACTTTAAATGGGAAACCTGAATCCAAGTCAATTTGTCTTTGGCAATGGCTTCTTTCCATTTTGCAGCATCTTTGTCTAAAGAAACGCCAACAATATTCAAACCTTTGGAGTGAAACTCATTGTAGATGGCTACCACGTTTGGGTTTTCGGCTCTACAAGGGCCACACCATGAAGCCCAAAAGTCAACTATTGTTACTTTTCCTAAACTTTCCTTTAGGGAAATTACTTTTCCTTGAGGGTTTGGGGCTGAAAAATCTGACCTTCAGTTCGCAGCAGCGGGAGCAGGAGATGCACCAGGCTGTGGAGCGGCAGGAGTCATTTTTGATTCCTTGATTTTCAACTCAATGGCCTTTCCAGGTTTTGTCGTTTTTAGGGACTCGTCTAGGCTGGCATATAATTTTTCCACTTTTTGGATGTCAATGGCTGGATCATTCATCATTCCTTGAATGATTAAGGCAGTTATGAACGATTTAGGATGTGTTTCTGCGTAGCTTGTGTATTTCTTTTTAGTGTTTTCACCAACAGTTTGTTGAAGTTTACCAAATTCCTTCATCAATTTATTGATTACCGCAGTGTCTTTATTTTGTTGTGCAGTATTCATCATCGGAGTGTTTTTGGTTTGAAAATCAACCAAACTCTTTTGAATTTTAATGAGTTCTTCGTTGAACACCACAAATTCGTCATTGTTGTATGTTCCGGAAATCTTGGATTTATTGATGCTGTCTTTGTTGATTACAATGTTAATTTCACCGTTTTCCAATATAAATGGAATTTTTCCATTGGCAGATTCTAGTTGTAACATGTGAAAAGCCGGTTCAGTAACTTTTCCTTTTATTTCAAATTTACCATTTTCCACTTTTACTGTGTCTACCGCAATTAACCCCATTCCAGCGGCATCTTGTGTTTCCAGTATGATGGTTTTACCATTCTCGACACCTGTTGCAGTACCTGTAATAATGTATTCATCTTTGCCAACTTTGCTACAAGAAATTAAAACAACAGTAGCAGAAAGTAATAAAATTATTTTTTTCATTATAAATTTGTTAAATGATTTAAGTCTGCAAAAGTATCTAAATTTATAAAAATAGCAATAATTTTATGACTTAAATTTTTGTTATATTTTCTTTATTTTTTTAGGGGTGAAGTCAGAAAATGAAAAGGACTAATTTTGGATACTTTTCTAAAAAAATGTTTCGGAATTGGAACCAAAGTTTAGTAATAAAATGGAGCCAAATTTTTGTCGCTTTTGACTAGTTGTTTTACAAAACTGCTGAGGAATTGTATTTCGATTCGCATTCATGGATGCGGTATTCGGCGTGTTCGATTTCATTTTCCGTAATCTTGATATCCATGTTTACCGTTCTTAATTCTTTGTGCAAGGAAGCACTTGAAAAATTAGACTCTAGTTTTAGATTGATTTCCGCTTTTTGGATTAAGAGAATCTCAAGGGTTTCTTTTGCCTTTCTATATTGGGCTTTGTAAAGATTGCAGGGGGCTTTCATCGAAATTAAGTTAGTTTTTTAGTAATGGGCTGCTAACTTACTTAAAATAAATGTTCTATGATTCTTTCTCTTGGTTTTTTCGACAAGAAACAAAAAAACACTCCCGAAAGGAGTGTTTTTGATTTAAGGAACAAGAAAATCTAGTCTTGGTTGGTTGTTTTTCTCCAAGTAAAAGAGTTTAATATATGTCTTTTGGCAAATCTTCCCGGTGAATCGGCATTTACCATTTTTACGTAAGTGGCTTTGGGAACACTGATGTATTCATAAACGCTACCGTTGGAAAAATTGATGATTAATCGTCCTTCAACAAATTTGTAATCGGTGATTGTCGAGGTCGAAATGGTTTCTGTATATTCCGGCAAGTTTGCTTTAATGGTCTCGGGATTGATGCTCACCAAAAAATGGTAGGCTTCAATAATTTTTTTACTGTTTTCTTCAGCAGCTTTCAAACCGTCTTCATCTCCTTGAAATTTATCGGGATGGGCATCCTTCATCGCATTGCGATAAATGGTTTTCAAATCTTTCAATTCTACAGTTTTGTCAACATTCAATAACTTGCGGTATTCAACTATTTTTTTCATAAATTAAGATAACTACTTGTCTTTTAATAGAAAACCAATTCAATTTGGCTTCAAAATCGACAATTTTTTGCAAAGGTACACTTTTTTTTAAGTTTTCAATTTTCGACTGAAAAAAAATCAAATTAAATCAAAAGCCCCTATTGCTGCGGCTTGTTGTTGGCTTTGTCGAAGTTTTTCGACTTTTTGGGATATTGGTTGTAGTTGATGTCGCTTGGATTTTCGATGACCGATTTGATGGTAATCCAGTCGCCTAAAGTGAATTTTTGAGCCATCTTGTAATCCAATAAATATTCGCCACAAAAAAAGTTGTTGTTTTCGTCTTGTTCCATTATTCCGGTGTAAACTCCTTTTTGCAGCATTTTTTCTTGTGAAGACTTGGTCATAATCGATGTGTTTTAATAAAATGATAAAGTGCAAAGTTAATCAATTATTGTTTGCCTTGGAATATTCTTGACTTTCTGGTTATCTTTGTCCAATGGAAAAAGCATTTCGTCCGAGTCCCAATTCTTTCAAAAATACCTTTTGTGTTTTCCAAGAAGTACTTTCGGACAAGATAGAAAATTTGGAAGTGCAATACGACAGCAAATCAGGCAGCAAATATTTTTATGCCAAGGAAGGAATGTATCGATTGTCGAATCATTGGGGCAGATTGGCCAACAGCAAATGGCGATTGGAACCTATGGAACCTGAATCGGAATCTAAATATAAAATTGGTTTTGCCGCTTGGAACGAATTTTATCCTGACAATGCCGAGGAAGAATTGTATTATCTGGAAGCCAATTATGTCAAGAAAACGGTCAACTATCAACATAAAAATAATCCGAAATACGACCAGAAAGCCATTCTTCGAACGAGTTTTGAAACCACCAAAAAAATCAAGCAAATCCGAAATTTGTTTAATTTGACTTCTTGGGCAAAATATTTTGAATATGACGATTTGGACGAATTGCGAAAAGAAATCATCGACCAATTGATTTTTACCAACAAGTCATTGGAAGAAATAAAAAGAGCACTCTAATGGGAAGAAATAACGAAAGAAACATCAAAAAACACAACGATAAATTGCACAAAGAACAGCAAAAAGTGAAGGCTGCCAAAGAATTGCGCAAAGAAAAGTTGAAACAAATCGTGAAAAAATTCAATGAAGACAAGTCTTCAGAAAACAATTAAATTATGGATAAGAGTCAATTTGAAGAATTAAGAAGCGGCGTTCAGGAAATCATTGATTTTATTGCCGCCAAAGACAACAAATCAGCCAACAACAAACTATTGGAAATCAGCGAAAAGCTGGATGATTTTTTGGATCATACAGACGAAGACGAAGATTTGATCGAAATCAGCAAATACCAAGTGTTGATCAATCAATTGTTTCAAAAAATCAATCCCGAAGGAGAAGGTGAGTAATGCTGCACTTTGTTTTTGCGGTTCGGCAATTCCTTTCCCGGAATGTTGCCAAAAATACATCAATGGAACTGAAAAAGCCCCAACGGCCTTGGCCTTGATGAAATCTCGATATTCCGCTTATGGCAGCCATCAAGCGGATTATTTATGGAACACCACCCACGGTTCCCAACGAAAATACTATTCCAAAGCCGATATTTTGCATTGGGCCACAGTCAATCAATGGCAGAAACTAGAAATCATTGCTTCGACTGAAAACACGGTGGAGTTCAAAGCCTATTTTTTGGATGAAAATAAAATCAATCAAATTCATCACGAATTTTCCACTTTTGTGCAACAAAACGGCAGTTGGTTTTATGTGGACGGAAAGTTTAAGTAATTTTAAATGTAACGTTTTGGTTGAAGGATTGAATTATTGGCTTTTTCGTCAAAAGTTATAATTAGTTTCTTTTTGGACCAAGTATTTTTTAAACCATTCTATGGCCATTTCTGCAACTTCCATTAATTTGCCGGGTTCTTCAAATAAATGAGTGGCACCAGGAATAATTTTCATCTCTTTTATAGATTTCAATTGGTCAAAAGCCAGTTTATTTATTTTAATTACCGGCATGTCCATTTGTCCCACAATCAGCAAAGTGGGTGCAGTTACCATGGGTAAAGCATTCAATGCTAAATCCGGGCGACCACCACGGGAAACCACCGCCCTGATATTTTTGCCAAAATAAGCCGCAGCCCGCAATGCCGATGCCGCTCCGGTGCTTGCCCCAAAATAGGCCACGGGAATTTTTTTGGTCATTTTATATTGCATCAACCATTCCGTGGCTTCTATCAAACGGCTCACGAGCAAATCAATATCGAACCTGTTTTCGTAAGCGCGGTCTTCTTCTTCTGTTAACAAATCAAACAATAATGTCCCTATTCCGTGTTGCTGCATCAATTCTCCCACCATTTTATTTCTGGGACTAAACCGACTGCTGCCGCTTCCGTGCGAAAAAACAACTATCCCAAGGGCGTTTTCAGGAAGTGCTAATTCACCCTTTAAGGTCACGGAAGACAAGGGGATGTTTATTTCTTCTCTTTTCATAATTGACATTTTTTTAAATTTACTATTGGTTATTCTATCAAATTGCTAGCGTGTAGCATGCGAATCACTTCGTCATCGTTTACTTGTTCGAAATCTTCATAAAAACCTCCCACGCCCCTAAAGTTTTTGGAAGCTATCAAATACACAAATTCATCTGCTTTTTGTTTAAAAACGGGTACTGTGTCAAAAGGTACCACGGAAACGGCTACAACAATTTTTTGTGGTTTGCTTTTCCTCAACATGGCCATGCAAGCTAAAAGTGTGTTTCCAGTGGCAATGCCATCATCTACCAGAATCACTGTTTTTCCGCCAACATTAGCGGGCTTGCGATTGCCTCTATAGAGTTTGTATTTGTTTCGTAATGCTTCCCGGAGTTTTTTTATTTCACTTTCGATATATTCTTTTGGAATTTCGGGATGTTCATCAATAAAGCAGGAATCCAATGACAGGGCTCCTATGGCAAATTCTTTGTTGAGAGGATGCCCAATTTTTTTGGAAAGAATAATATCCAATGGAAGATGTAATTTTTTTGAAATTTCGTACCCAATAGGGACTCCACCCCTTGGAACGGCAAGGATGATAGCGTCACTCTCTTTGTATTTTTCCAATTGCCCTGAAAGTAATATGCCAGCTTCTTTTCTGTCTTGAAGAATCTCGTTGTACACAATACGAATTAGTTTGGATAATCAATAAAACATTCATATAAAGGTATTGATTTTCAATTATTTAAAATATTTTTTAAACAAAAATTAATCGTTTTAAGTTTTATTTATGATAAGCCTGAAAAGGGCAACACCAAAAATGCAGTATTTCGTTTATGCAAAGAAAGTCCAAACGCAAGTTCCAGCTTTTGCCTTTTCGGAGTAAGGCGTAAACATATAAACTGTACTTTTACGGATAAAAATAGAAATCCATGGTATTCCTGATTTTAAGCATAATTTGCAGTGTGAGTGTTGGCGCAATTTTCAAATTGGCGCGTCGCTATTCGATTGCCATTTCTCAAATTGTTGCTGCCAATTACATTTTTGCGCTTGTACTTTGCTACTTTTTTTTCAGTCCAAATCTTGCCGATGTCGGGATAGGAGCACCTTGGAAAATTTATGTTTCTCTCGGTATTTTGTTGCCGACTATTTTTCTGTTTTTGGCCTTGTCCATAAAGGAAGTTGGAATCGTGAAAACCGATGCGGCGCAACGCCTTTCGTTATTCATCCCTATTTTGGCGGCCTGGTTGCTTTTTGGAGAAAATTTCAATGGACTGAAAATTACCGCTTTCGGGATTGCTTTTCCGGCTTTGCTTCTCATTTTGAACAAACCCTCGGAAAATACCAAAAATAACTGGATGTATCCTGCCATCGTCTTGATGGGTTTTGGTTTGATAGACATTCTTTTCAAGCAAATCGCATTGTTTACCCATTTGCCTTATACCACTTCGTTGTTCGTTGTTTTCGGATTGGCTTTGATACTTATGATTGTTGTTGTAGGTTATGAAATAGTCTTCAAAAAAGCTAAATTCAATTTCAAAAATCTGTTGTTTGGAGGTTTGGTCGGGATTTTCAACTTTGGAAACATCCTGTTTTATCTCAAAGCGCATCAGTCTTTTGCCGAAAATCCTTCCACTGTTTTTGCAGGAATGAATATGGGCGTAATCCTTGTTGGAAGCTTGACAGGTGTCTTTATTTTTAAAGAAAAACTGTCCAAAATGAATTATGTCGGGCTGTTTTTGGCTTTGATGGCGATTGTTTTAATCGTGTTCTCCCAGAAATAAAAAGGATTCAATTACAGTTATATTTAAAGAATCTATATTTTTCTTTATTGGAATTATTGGGGTATTTTCTCCAATTCCAGTTTCAATTGGTCGGATTCGTTTTTCAATTTTACCATTTCATTTTTGATGGAATCAATGTTTTTTTGCAACAAATCCATTTGCTCTTTTTTCTCAGCAGCAGTTCGCAATAGCTTAAAACCCGAGGTATTGTTTAGTTTTTTCTCGTTTTCGTCCAAATTATTTTGGTAGTTTACCAATAGGTTTTCTATTTCCAAAAGCCTGTTGCTGGAGCTTTGTTTTTTTTTCCTTTCCCTTCTATCGGCATCAATTTTCTCTTGAATTGCAGCTTCGATTTTTTGTTCCTCCAATTCTTTTTGTTTCAATTCCAATTGATAATTTTCGACTTCGGTTTTATGATTTTTGAGTTTCAATTCACGGCTTCTGTTTTCTTGGATGTTATTGAAAACAAGGGTAGCCGCTGTCAATGCCAAGATTCCGAAAACTATTAAAAAAGTATTTTTGGATAAGCCCAAAATTTTGCGTTCATCCGCTATTTTTTCCTCTTTTGGTGTTGGCAGAGCTGAAGAAAAGGAGGAAATAGGTGGCGGAATTGCAATGAAAAGTCGAGTCAATTCAGGAATTTCCCCGGCGGTTTTCCAGTGTTGCATGCCTTCGAACCAAACAGGTGTTGCTTTGGTGATTTTCAGGGCTTTTAATTCTTCTATATCAAAAGGACCAATGGTTTCATTGTTGGTGTGTAAGAAGTATTTCTTCATAAATATATTGAGGCAAAATGGTTATTCATTGTATTCAAAACGAAATTTTTCTTGTGTACACTACACAAAAATAGATAAATTAGACTAGCTACTGCTTCCTAAGTTTATTAAAAAATTGACACTACTTTCCAGCATTAGGATTGGTTATGACAAATTGTTGTGTGTTTTCCTTTTGTCGGTAATCAATTGTGGCTCCTTCAAGATATTGAATACTGATAGTATCTATCAAAATAGAAAGATTCTTGGCTTGAAATTGTTTGATGATGACAATGTCATCTTCATTGACTTCATCATCGATCGCAAAACCATATTGAAAGCCTGAACGGTTATCCAACGTAATGAAAATCCTGAATTTACCGTCCGGCATATTCGCCTCTTCCAGAACTTGAATGATTTGGGCTATAGCTTCGTCAGTAATGGTAATCGATTCGTCCATTTCTTTTTGTGTTGAGATTAAAAGGGCAAATTATGTAAAAAATATCAGATATAAAAAACCTATTGCTGGATTTCTATTTTATCCAACCATTTTTAGAAAATCAAAACCGATTTTTGGCAAACCTCAGTTAGAAAATTTCGAAATGATTAGAAAAGCCATGTTTACAATCAACCTCCGGCTTAATAGTTTTCAAATTGTTTGCCAATAAATTGTCAATTGCTCCCAAAATTGTATTTTAGCTTGTATTTTAAAATTGTTGCCTTTGCTAAACTATATATGTTTGCAGGCATATTAAAAAGCATTTATCTAACAACGAATTATATATTTTTAAATGACATACCTACCTTCTTCAGATCGTTATCAAACCATGGAATACCGTCGCTGTGGTAATTCCGGCCTTAAATTGTCGGCTTTTTCATTAGGGTTATGGCACAATTTCGGTGATGTAAATAATTTTGAAAACAGTCGAAATCTTGTCAGGACTGCTTTTGATAATGGGATTACCCATTTTGATTTGGCAAATAATTATGGACCGCCACCGGGTTCGGCTGAAGAAAACTTTGGAAGGATACTGAAAAAAGATTTCAAGAAATACAGAGACGAAATGATTATTTCTTCAAAAGCGGGTTATGGAATGTGGGAAGGGCCTTATGGTGATTGGGGATCCAAGAAATACCTGGTTTCCAGTTTGGACCAAAGCCTTAAAAGAATGAAATTGGACTATGTGGATATCTTCTATCACCATAGGCCAGATCCGGGTACACCTTTGGAAGAAACGATGTCAACCTTGGATCTTATCGTGCGTCAAGGCAAAGCATTGTATGTGGGAATCTCTAATTATAATGCGGAAGATACCGAGAAAGCTATCGCTATATTGAAACAATTGGGAACACCCTGCCTGATACACCAACCCAAATATTCGATGTTTGTTCGTGACCCTGAAAATGGATTGTTGGAGGTATTGGAAAAAGAAGGAATTGGTTGTATTCCCTTTTCACCTTTGGCGCAAGGATTGCTTTCCGATAAATATTTAAACGGGATACCCAAGGATTCAAGAGTGGCTACAAGCGGCATATTCCTGAACGAGAATCATGTTACCCCCGAAAAAATAGTCAAGATTTCCAAATTAAATGATTTGTCCAAACAACGCGGACAAAAATTGGCACACATGGCATTGGCTTGGTTACTGCGTGACATTCGTGTCACTTCGGTATTGATTGGAGCAAGTAAACCAGAACAAATTTCAGACTCGATTCAAGCCTTAAAAAACACCCATTTTACAAATGAGGAATTAATATTAATAAACTCCATATTAAGTGAATAAAATCAAAAAAGCACAAGAAATTGTGAAGATAAAATTCAATTAACAGCATCAAAAATGGCAATGTAAATAAGAGGCAATTCAATGCAATTTACTTTCCGATGCAGAAATTAATAGTCCTTATTTTATAATGCTTTAGAGCTTGTGAGGTACAGTATGGGAATATTTAGATTTTGAAAACTTACAAAAATTAGCAAATTCTTTGAAAACAAATAGCATTAATAATTTGCCCAATAATCATTCCTATTTTATTTTCAAATATAAAGAAAAATCAATGCGATTTGAAGTGAAAAATGAATTTTTATACTCAATTATGTAAAAACAACTTTGGAAAAAAAAATTACTAGTGCAAGTTGCGAAGCGTACGTATTTTTTCTAAAAACTGCGCCAGCATTTTTTTTGGGAGAGTTGATCAGGGGAGCAATTAGAATGTAAAACGTCCGTTTTTATTATTTTGTTTTTACTGTTATGGAATTATTTTCAGTTTAGCTTCGTCGTGTTCTTTGAAGGCATTACTTAAAGTTAAATGATTTTCTAATTCTTGCATATCAGTTGCTAGGAGTGAAGCACTAAATTCTTGTGCTCTTTGCAACATTCTGATATATACCGCCGGATCATCGTTTCTTGTTAACCTTCTTAATGCTCCCAAATAATCATCACGATACACAGTAGGAATTATGATTCGAGTTTGGGTTGCCTTTACTAATTCAGCATTCATCATTACTCTTGCAATTCTGCCATTTCCATCCAAGAATGGGTGTATTTCGCTTATCATAAACATAATGTACGCAGCTTTTGCGAATGGTTCTTGCAGTGCTTGGTAGTAATCAAATCCTTTTATTATTGTCCCTCTAACCAAGGTATGATCGACAAAGTGTGTTTCGCCTGCGCGGTTGTTTTTGTCTTTGAATTGACCTGGTTTTTTTGAGGTTCTAGCTCCCAAAAGTATTCGATGTCTGTATTGTAGTATGTTCAACAGTTCATCAGGATTTGAAGGTGTTGTACTCATTTCCGTTTGATTGCTAACTAATCTGTATGTTCCTAATATGTCGTGTGAATCTTCGTCCCTATTGGGTATTGGTGTTTCGGTTTGAATGATGCTTTTGGCTTCTTCTATTTCGAAAATAGTTCCTTCGATGTAGTTGGAAAAATAGGCTTCAAAGAAGGCGAAATTTCGAAAGGCATTGTTTTCCTTATTCTTATCTTGACTTTCTTTATAAGGTTGTTGTTGCAATTCTACAAACAGTTTTTCAAATAATTCTAAACGATGTTTGTCATAGGGATTTCCTAAAGCTCTTGCTACCGCAATTGGTGATGTAAGTATCTTTGAAGGTTTTGTTGTTAGTAAAGCACTTATTAGTTTGTTTAGTTTTTCAAACTCCGATTGCATTCCTAATTTTTCTGCTATTTCTCTTGCCTTGTCTCTGAATTGATTTAGTCCTACTTCTCCTTTTACTTGTACTATTTGTTCTAATTTGTTTTCAATTTCTGGTAAAGTAAGTGTTTTAGAAGTTGGTCCTACTTGGCGTGAGGATTGCAAATTCTCTAAAAAAGCTCTTTCTTGTTGTGATACAAATAATTCTCCAGAAAATGGGTTATCTCCTTCGATTGCTGGCATTCCTTCCATGAAACGAATGGTTATACCGGGAATCTCAATTTTTTTGGTATAGGTATAGGTAACAAATATTTGATTTGCCGATGTTGGTTTGAATTCTAAAGCGGAACGATGACTTAATACTGCACCTGGATATAGTTTTCCCAGAATGGTAAAAATATTTCTTCTAATAATTATTTCTTCTGACTCATTGAAATTTGAAGTATAAATACGAGGAGCAATTTTTTTTATTTGCCCCGTTTCTTCCAGTTTTCCTAATTGTCTGCTTATTGCCGTATCGCTTGAAGCAAAAATTACTTCCTGAAGGTGAACTGGGATGTTATTTTCCATTAGAAATGCTTTTATACCTCAAAAATAGCTATTAATTTCCATTAAAACTCTATTTGTCGCAAATATTTTCCATTATAAAGCCATTAAGGTCTTTTTGTATTTTCCACTAAAAGGGTATTTTAATGATTGAATATGAATAATTTTCCAGTAAAGCCCGTTTTTTAGCAACAATTTTCCAGTAAAAAACACTGTTTTTATTTATTTCGATAGAAAAAATTGTAAATACTATTATAAGGATTGG
>NZ_PNNA01000070.1 GCF_013823965.1 Flavobacterium sp. | reverse complement strand
ACAGGATTTCGGCTTTCAAAATGATAGGATTCTTTTCGAGCACCCACAAATTCGATTTCGGTGTCTTCAAAACGCAACATTGCCGTTCCATAAGTTTTAAAAACCTGTACTTTTGGTTTGTTGGGCAGTAATTCCGAAACTTTAAGGGCTAATTCTATTCCGCTTCCCACGGCAACCACATCGATGTCTTTTTTGAAATCTCTTTCAAGGAGTAAATCTCTCACGAAACCGCCAATCACGTAGCTTTCAACATGAAGTTCCTGGGAAGCTTGAGAAATGACTTCGAATATTTTATTATTTAAGGCTGATTTGTAATTCATAAGGATCTACCGCAGATTCGCAGATTTTTTTATTTTTTTGTGTGAACAATTCGTTTGTATTCTAATGAAACAGAATTGAAATTCACTAATAGTGCTAATTCATTATCAGATACTTTTAGATAATTTAAGCATTGATTATAATGGTTGTTATTAAAGCAATCTACAGTTTTAATTTCTAAAATAATTGAATTATAAAGTACAAAATCGGCATAAAATTGATGCTTCAAAATTGTGTTTTTATAGTTAACAAAATATTCTTTTTCTCGCTCATATGGGATGTTATTTTCATTGAATTCAAATTCTAAAGCATCTTTAATATACAATTTCAGAGAAACCTTTTCCAAGAATTTTATGAACTTCAAATAGAATTCCAATTATTTTATAAGTTTCATCTGCTGATAGATACTCTTCCATATAATAAAAATTAAAATCTGCGAATCTGCGGTAAATTTATTACTTTCTTATAACTTTTACTTGGGAATCACTTGTCAATTTTATGATTGTGGAAGGTTTTCCTGCAATTTTATCGTGGTGCAAATTTACAACATAGTCCACTCCTTTTACAATTTCTGGACTAATATCTTTGAAGGCAATGGGAGTCGGTTGCCCCGAAATATTTGCCGATGTGGAAACCAATGGTTTTCGCATCTTTTCCATTAATTTGAAACAGAAAGGTTCTTTCACGATTCTGATGCCCAAAGTATTGTCGGTAGCAATTAAATTGGATGCCACATTTCGAGGTTTGTCCAGGATTAGTGTGGTTGGTTTTTCGGATAAATCCATAATTTGCCAAGCTACTTCAGGAATGTCCTTGAAGACATTGTACATCATTTTTTCGCCGTTCATCAAAACAATCATGCTTTGGGTCTCGGCTCGTCTTTTGAGTTTGTATATTTTGGCGACTGCTTCAGAGTTTGTGGCATCGCAACCTATTCCCCAAACGGTGTCCGTTGGATAAAGGATAATTCCGCCTTCTTTTATTATTTCGAATGCTTTGTGGACTTCTTCGTTGATATTCATTACTTGTGTAAGTATTATTTTTGCAAAAATAGGGATTCTAAAAGTTTTTAAACTTAAATTTAATTTAGAATAATCTTGATTCTTGTGATTATAAGATTATTTTTGTTCAATCGATATAAAATTGGCCAAGTTTAGACTGGTTAATCCTAGTTTTTATTGTTTCCGGTTTGCATTTAAAAAAAAGATAATCTATCTATGAAGGATTTAGTCAAAATAATAATTCCGATATACAAAAAACATTTTGGAGAATTGGAAGAAAAGTCATTTTTGCAATGTGTTAAAGTACTTAAAAATCATGAAATTATTCTGGTTCAGCCCGAGGAACTGGATAGTTCTTACATCACCAATGACCATAAAAATATAAAGGTGGTGACTTTTTCCAAGAACTATTTTGCGAGTATAGAAGGGTACAACGAGTTGTTGCTTTCGGCTTCATTTTACGAGCGATTTATGGATGCCGAATATATATTGATTTATCAATTGGATGCCTTCGTTTTCAAGGATGAATTAACGGAATGGTGTAAAAAAGGTTATGATTACATAGGTGCTCCTTGGATAGCAAGTGAGAAAAATTCTATTGGGTCAAGGTTTTTTAATTGGATTGCCAGAAAATTTAGATCCAAAAAGAAAAATGAGCGCGAACAAACTTTTTTCAAAGTCGGAAATGGAGGTTTCTCATTGCGAAAAGTTGCTTCACACTTTGCAATTGCGCAACAAAAAGAAAAATTTATCCAAGAGGTTTTAAATGCAAATGAGAAAAAAATTTATGCTATTGAAGATGTTTTTTGGTCTTTAAAAGCACCAGAGTTTGACGTTAATTTTAAAATTCCGGATTATAAAGAAGCCGTAAAATTTGCAATAGACCGAAAGCCGAAAATTGCGCTAGCTTTAAACAATAATCAAATGCCATTTGGATGCCACGGAATCAATAAGCCCAAGGTTATCGATTTTTGGAAACCAATTTTGGCTAAATATTAGAAGGATGGAGTCTTGTTGGGCTATTTTTTTATATTTGTAAAAAATGCGCAACTTTTCTTAAAGTTATTTTAAATTAAAAACAAACCAATATGAAATACTACGAAGACAAACCACAAGGGTACTATTATAAAGTTCGAAAGGAAATGCTGAACTATCTTCCTGAAAAGGCCCAAAAAGTTCTGGATATTGGTTGCGGAAACGGAGCTTTTGCTACTTTGGTTAAAGAAAAAAATAATGCCGAAGTTTGGGGAATTGAATTAATGGAAGAAGAAGCAAAAGTTGCTTTGAACGTTTTGGACAAAGTATTGATTGGTGCCTGCGAAAATCACTTGAACGAACTTCCTGACGGTTATTTTGAGGTGATTTACTTAAATGATGTTTTAGAGCATTTGGTAGATCCTTATTCTGTTTTGGAGACTTTAAAATCTAAATTGACCCAGAATGGAGTTGTTATTAGTTCCATTCCAAACGTTAGATTTTTCAGGACTTTTTCGAAAGTTTTATTTTCGAAAGATTGGAAATACGAGGACCATGGCGTAATGGATAAAACGCATTTGCGTTTTTTTACCGGTAAAAGCATCAAACGCATGTATAATGAATTAGGATATACTATTCTAAAACATGAAGGAATAAATGTGACCAAATCAATAAAACCTATTCTTTTTAATATTCCTTTTTTGTTTACGCAAATGGACATAAGAAACGTGCAATATGCCACTGTTGCTACTGTAAAATAGTCAAAAATAATGCTTAACACTTTTAACAAGGACTCCAAATTTAACAAGGACCAAATTATTTATTGCATAAATAATTTTGATTCAAAAGGAATTCTCTTTGGCGATGGCCAACGAAATAAAATCAAATTATTTGAACAGGAAGGAAAAACGATAAACATCAAATCCTTCAAAATTCCACACCTAATAAATAAAATAGCCTACAAATATTTCAGGAAATCCAAAGCTAGACGTTCCTTTGAATATGCCACAACCTTATTGGAAAAAGGAATTGGAACACCACAGCCCATTGCTTATTTTGAAAATTACGATGCTGTTGGACTCAAGGACAGTTATTATGTAAGTGAACACCTTCAATGTGATTTGACTTATAGGGAATTAGTCGAAATTCCTGATTTTCCGGATCACGAAAACATTTTAAGACAATTTACCCGTTTTTCATTCGATTTGCACGAAAAAGGAATCGAGTTTCTTGATCATTCTCCAGGCAATACTTTAATAAAAAAAACTGATGAAGGAAATTATGATTTTTTCTTGGTCGATTTGAATCGAATGAATTTTCACGACAGTATGGATTTTGATTCAAGAATGAAAAACCTCAGTCATTTGACTCCCAAAAAGGAAATGATTGCCCTTATGAGCAACGAATATGCTAAATTATATCCAGCTCAAACTGAAGCTCAAATTTTCGAAAAAATGTGGTTTTGCACCAATGATTTTCAAGAACGTTTTGCCAGAAAAAGACTTCTGAAAAAGAAATTGAAATTCTGGAAGTCTTGATTTAAAGATTCTGTTTCAAAAACAATTCCATTTTGTCCTTGAACAATTCGGGTTCGAATTCTTGATACAACGAAAGCGCATTTTTTTTGAGTTCTTTTTCTGTTTTCGAAGCCAATAATTCGGGTTTGAAGTCATTCAAATGTACAGAAATATGTTTTAAACCATCTTCAAGAGTGGCCCAAATTTTCTTTTCAATCCAAGGCGAAAAAATGATAAATGAGGGTTTTTCTAAAGCTTTTGCCATATTGATAGCACCACCATCGTTGCCAATAATCAAATCGCAATTGTTCATAAGAGCTATAAATCCTCTTAATTCGCCGCCCAACAAATCAAAATAAATTTTTTCTTGCGTGGAAGGTTTACAAGCATCGAAAATGATTTTGGCGTCCTTGATTTGCTTTGGAAAATAATTAAAAAGAATGTTCACATCTTGGCTATCGGCAATGAAATCGACCACTTTCGCCATATATTCCAATGGATACGTTTTTAAGTTTTCGCTTCCCAAAAGGCTAATCATTACTGTTTTTCTGTCTTTTCGTACTTGATGATGTTCGAAAAGTGCAAGTGCTTGTTTATTTTCTTTTTCGGTTACAAATAATTTTGGAAAAGGATCGATTTCGATTTTCAAGTCAAGCGGTTGCAACAACGAAAGTCGTCTTTCGATGGCCAAACCCAAATTGGTTTCAGGAAACTCGGCAAAGGGAACATTATCGGTATACAAAAAGGTGCGTCCTGGTTTTTTATAGGAAATTTTTCTTTTGGCTCCACTTAATAATACAATCAGCCAGCTTTCCAATTTCGAATAGGCATCAATAATTAAATCGTATTTGATTCTCCGAATTTCGAGAGCCAAATTCAGGAATTCTCTTTTGCTTTTGCGATGTTTTTCCTGAAACAAGAGCACATTGTCAATATTGGGATTGCCTTCCAATACGGGAATAGTTGATTCATAAACCAAATAATCGATTTGGGCATCGGGATAGGCTTTGCGCAAATTGTTGCAAATGACGCTGCTTACCAGCACGTCGCCAATCATTTTTTGTTGTATAACCAGTATTTTCATAGTATAAAAAAACCTCCCTTTTTGAGGGAGGAATGTACAATTTTTTTATGAAATAGAATTAAACAGCCACGTCATATTCGCGCAAGGCATTGTTCAACGAAGTTTTCAAATCGGTTGAAGGTTTACGAGTACCGATGATCAAAGCGCAAGGCACTTGGAAATCTCCTGCGGCAAACTTTTTGGTATAACTTCCAGGAATCACCACGGAACGAGCCGGAACAAATCCTTTTCTTTCAACAGGAGTTTCGCCGGTTACATCAATAATTTTGGTGGAAGCGGTCAAGCATACATTTGCACCAAGAACAGCTTCTTTTCCTACGTGAACACCTTCAACAATAATACAACGTGAACCAATAAAAGCACCGTCTTCAATGATAACTGGTGCAGCTTGCAAAGGTTCTAAAACACCACCAATTCCAACTCCACCAGAAAGATGAACGTCTTTACCAATTTGTGCACAACTACCCACAGTTGCCCAAGTATCGACCATTGTTCCGGCATCAACATAAGCACCAATGTTTACATAACTTGGCATCATAATCACACCACTAGCCAAAAAAGCACCATAACGGGCAGAAGCTCCAGGAACCACGCGAACTCCTTTTTCGGCATAATCTCTTTTTAACAACATTTTGTCGTTGTATTTGAAGATTCCGGCTTCCCAAGTTTCCATTTTTTGGATTGGAAAATACAAAACAACGGCTTTTTTTACCCATTCGTTTACTTGCCAACCTTCGCCAACTGGCTCAGCAACACGCAATTTTCCTGAATCTAATAATTCGATAACTGATCTAATGGCATCAGTTGTTTTTGTTTCTTGCAACAAAGCGCGGTTTTCCCAAGCTTGTTCTATAATGGATTGTAATTCGTTCATTTTTTTCTAATTTATTGGCAAAGATAATTGGATTTTTTTGAAAACTACTTTGTTTTTGAAATACTAACATTTTTCTTCTTTTTGTTTAAAATTCGAAAATTTTTATTAGTCTTACATTGTGTTGTTTCTTGTGTATCTTTGCGAAATAATCAAAGAATAATGCCAAGAATACTCGCCATAGATTACGGACAAAAACGCACCGGAATAGCCGTTACCGATGAATTGCAAATTATCGCTTCGGGTTTGACGACCATTCCATCATCCACAGCCATCGAATTTCTGAAAGCTTATTTTACCAAAGAAAAGGTCGAAGCAGTCCTCATTGGCGAACCCAAGCAAATGAACGGCCAACCTTCTGAAAGTGCTTCCATCATCAAGGGATTCGTCACGCATTTTACAAACCATTTTCCGGATATGAAAGTCATTCGAGTGGACGAACGTTTTACTTCGAAAATGGCTTTTCAGTCGATGATTGATAGTGGAATGAGCAAAAAACAACGCCAAAACAAAGCCTTGATCGACGAAATTTCGGCAACTATAATGTTGCAAGATTATTTAACCCGAAAAATGTTCTAAAGAACTATATTTTAGTTTTGGCTTTCAGGTTCCATTAGTAGTTTTGTTGTTTTCAGAATGTTTTCAGATAAATTGGTGAGCCAAATTAATTGTTCGATTACCAACTGTGCTTCTTGCATTTTTAGTTGAAAAGCCTCTTCATCCAAGGGAATTCCCTCTTTTAATTCTCTCGCTCGGATGTTTTTTAATTCCGTGAATCGAAGTGCTAAATCAACTTGATCCGTTTTTTCAGCTTCATCTATAATGTCTTCGTTCAAAAGCATGATGGCGTGGTCAAGATTTTTTGTAACTGTATTTACCACAACATTAAATGCCTTCGATGCTGATGACGTTTTATGGGATTGTATGTAAGTTCCCAATGAAGCTGACGATGAAAGTAAAGTGTGATTGAGAACGGCTAGTTTATACACTTGGGGCAATTGTTTTTGTTTTGATTTGGGTTCTTGGGCCATTCTTTGAAAAGAAGCCATAAGATTTCCAATTTCGATAAAAGCATTTTTTCTGGCTAATCGATATGATGTGGAAACTTCGCCTTTTTTGTTGTAAAACAGGGAGATTTCTTTCAAGTATTTTTTATTTGCTTTAATGGATTCTTCCAAATATACCGGTATTTTTAAAAATTCCCAAGAAGGCCATAAAAAGTGGTTGGCAAGAAATGCCAATAGACTTCCAACAAGAGTGTCGACGACTCGATATTGTAACACTTCGGTAATATTTGGCGTTAATATTCCGAATATAAAAACAATATACATGGTGACAAAGGTTGCGCTAATTTTGTAATTAGTTTGTGCAAACGAAAAGCCTAAGAGAATGCAGAGGATTGTAAGTGAACTAATTATAATGTTGTTGTGGACGAAATATAGAATTCCAAAAGCAATTAATCCGCCAGCAATTGTTCCGAAAATCCTTTCGAATGACCTTTTTTTTGTCAAACCATATCCGGGACGCATGATAACGACTATGGTTAGCAAAATCCAATATTCGTTATGAAAATAGAGTATTTTACTAATGACGAGTCCCACTAAAATGGTCACGGTCAATCGCAATGAATGCCTGAAGATGGTGGAGGAAAAGCTTAAATTTTCAATTAAGTTGCTCCAAAGATAATTTTGCGGAATCAGGAATTTTTCTAAATCGTTATCTTTTCCATTAAAATCGTGGGAGCTAATTTTAGAGGAGAACGCCCGTTGTACAATTTTGATTTTTTCGACCTGTTTCTCGGCATATTGCAACATGGTGGTTAACATAAAAACACCTTCAGAAGCTTCAATTTCAGCTAGATTGGCACTGTAATCAGCAATGGCAAGTTCCAATGCGTTCAAATCTTTGATTAAGTTGTTCTTTGGCACAAATTTATTTTTGTTTTTTACACCCTTGGAAAGTCTTTTTAAACTTGAGGCAAGATTGTATGCCAAAGTTTGATAGGTGAGCAATACCTTTGGATGTTTTTCAAATTTTTTATGCAGTCTGTTGTGGTCAAAAGATGTGGATAATGCAAGTTCAAGAATTTCCAACAACGAAATAAAAACGATGAGAAGCTTTCGGTTTTGGTTTGAAGAGCCGGAATAATTGCTAATCAGCACTTCTCTAATATTTTGATGAATTTCATTTAATTCTACCTGAAGATGCAGCTGTTTTTCAATAATTGCCTTTTTATCGGCATAAGGGTTCCAAAGATCTCCTCTTAATTTTAAATATTTTGCAGTCAGTTTGATGCATTCTGAAATTTGTAATTCGAGGTAGCGGTATGGCCAGATGTAATTAAAAAGAAGTGAAATCAGTAAGTAAAACATGCCTCCGGCAAACAGGAGCAGTACATGTTGAACCAGTTCCCAGCCCGTTCCCAGATGGGCAAATGCCAATGAAACCGAAAGCAGGACAGAAAAAGAAACCACCGTGGCTCTTCTTCCAAAAACGGACAACATTGACACGAAAAATATCAATATTGCCAAAAAAGGATAAAAAATCCAAGAATAAGGATAAGTAAGGTTGACCAACAAATTTGCGCCAGAAATAAGGAGCACCGCAACAAAGACGCCCTGAATCTTGTCTTTAAGGCTACTGGGAATATCACTGGGGTAGGTAAGAAAAGCACCTACGGCAATGGTAAATCCTATCTCAAAATTTCCCCAAAAGGTAAACAATAAAACAGGAATAACGGCAGCTATGGTTACCTTTAAAGCATTGGTAAAATAAGCGCTGTCTGTAAATTTTTGAATCTGTTCTATCATAAATTACGCTTTATATACAAAGGTAAGAAATGTGCCATACTATTTCTAGAATAAATGACCTTGATTTTCAAACTAAATTTAATTATTAATCTTAGGATAATTGTATGCATATTTTTTTACTATTTTTGCAAACTGAAATTAAGGAAAAAGGAATTCTCAATTTTCAGTAGATAATACTTAATACAACACTAATGATTTTACCAATTGTAGGATATGGCGATCCCGTTTTAAGAAAGGTAGGCGAGGAGATTACTCCAGAACATCCTAACTTGAAGGAGATTATTGCCAATATGTATGAAACGATGTATAATGCTTATGGAGTGGGACTTGCAGCGCCACAAGTAGGATTGAGCATTCGTCTATTTGTAATGGATACCACACCTTTTGGCGATGATGAAGATTTGCCAATCGAAGAACAAAATCAATTAAAAGGATTCAAACGCACTTTTATCAATGCCAAAATATTGAAAGAGGAAGGTGAGATTTGGGGTTTTAACGAAGGTTGTCTTAGTATTCCCGATGTGCGTGAAGACGTTTATAGACACGAAAAAATCACCATTCAATATTGTGATGAAGATTTTAACCTGAAAACCGAAGTCTTTGATGGCTTGGTAGCCAGAGTCATTCAGCACGAATACGATCATATTGAAGGAATTTTGTTTACGGATTTGATTTCCTCTTTAAAGAAACAATTGATCAAGAAAAAATTGCAAAACATCATGGAGGGCAAATCCAGACCTGATTATAGAATGAAGTTTTGTAATAAAAAAGGAAGATAAACGTTCAATAACATTGTCAATTAAAAAAAATAAATTAAAAAATATAAAGACTTAAAAATGAATTTAGATAAAATATTATCAATTTCCGGAAAACCAGGTTTGTATGCTTTAAAAGTTCAAACCCGTACAGGATTTGTAGCCGAATCATTACTTGACGGTAAAAAAAGCACTGTTGGATTGAAAGTAAACGTAAGTTTATTGTCGGAAATTTCAATTTACACTGTTAACGAGGAAAAGCCTTTGTCTGAAGTGATGCGAAACATTGCCATCAAAGAAAATGAAGGACCGGCTATTTCCCATAAAGAAGACAATGCTAAACTGGTTGCTTATTTTACGGAAATTCTTCCAGAATACGATTCAGAAAGAGTGTATCCTTCCGATATCAAGAAAGTGTTGAATTGGTATAACTTATTGCAATCAAAAGGATTGGTTTCTAAAGAAGAGCCTAAAATTGAGAACGCTGAAGAAATAAAAGAAAGCGTAGTTGAAGAAGTAGTTGCCGAAAAAGCAAAAGCTCCAGCCAAAAAAGCAAAAGCCAAGAAAGAATAATTTAAATTTTCTAATACTATATTTTAATCCTGTCACGATGTTTTCCTGACAGGATTTCTTATTTTTACAAAAAACCAAAACACAATGAACTCCAAACTAACCCAACTCAAGGCCTTCGAACGATTATTGAACATAATGGACGATTTGCGTGAAAAATGTCCTTGGGACAAGAAACAAACCATGCAAAGTTTACGCCATTTGACCATTGAAGAAACATACGAATTGGGCGATGCCATTTTGGACAATGATTTGAACGAAGTCAAGAAAGAATTGGGTGATTTGTTGTTGCACATCGTTTTTTATTCCAAAATTGGCAGCGAAACCAACGATTTTGACATAGCCGATGTTTGCAATGAAATCTGCGAAAAACTTATTCACCGTCATCCACATATTTATGGCGACGTCTTGGTAAAAGACGAGGAAGAAGTCAAGCAAAACTGGGAAAAATTAAAACTCAAAGAAGGCAAAAAATCAGTTCTTGAAGGTGTGCCAAAAAGTTTGCCTGCATTGGTCAAAGCCAGCCGAATTCAAGACAAAGTAAAAGGCGTGGGTTTCGATTGGGAAGAACCACATCAAGTTTGGGACAAAGTTCAAGAAGAATTGCAGGAACTACAAGTTGAGGTAGAAGCTGGAAATCAAGACAAAATGGAATCCGAATTTGGAGACGTATTGTTTTCGATGATAAACTACGCCCGATTTTTAAACATCAATCCCGAAGATGCTTTGGAACGTACCAATAAAAAATTCATCAAAAGATTTCAATACCTGGAAAGCAAAGCAGGGGGATTGGGCAAGCCTTTGATGGACATGACTTTGGCCGAAATGGACGTTTTTTGGAACGAAGCAAAGAAACTGTAGAGAAGTTTAAGATTTGAAATTTAAATCTTAGTCGGCAATTCTTTTGAGTTTGCCAATGTCTTTTAAAATAATTTTTTTACCATTCAGTTCGATCAATCCTAATTTATTGAAATCGGATAAAAGTCGAATGCAACTTTCGGTCGCTGTTCCAATCATTCCAGCCATTTCTTCACGGGAAAGTTGAATGCGTAACGAGCCATCTTCATTTTTGCCAAAAGTTTCTTGAAGATAAATTAGTGTTTCGGCCAATCGTTCTTTAACCGTTTTTTGAGAAACTGAAACTAGATGATCGCTGGTTTCCTTCAAATCACCACAAATGGTTTTCATGAGATTCATTGAAAACTGGTTGTTCGTGTCAAAAAAGTTCAAGACTTCACTTTTTGGAATAAAGCAAACTTCCATGTCTTCAAGGGCAACAGCACTTAAATTAGCGGGTTCATCACTTATCATGGAACGTTGTCCAAGTAATTCTCCGGCTTTGACTAATTTTACAATTTGATCTTTTCCGTTTGCACTTAATTTAGATAGTTTGCAAACGCCCACAGTTACGCAATAGATGCCATTTACGGTATCACCTTCTTCAAAGATGGGGTCACCTTTTTTTATCACAGAAGAGGTTTTGCATTCGGCAAGTCTTAACAGTTCACCTTTGTTGAGCGCTTTTAAGGAGCTAAGCTCTCTAACAATACATTGTTCACATTTACCCATAAAACAAAAAGATTAATCGAGTTCCGGCAAATCTACAAAATTATATGATAATTATCATATTTTTAATTTGGTCTCTTAGTACATTTGTGGCCTGTAAAATTAGAAAAATTTATGGAAGTGCAAAACTGTTTCCATTGCGGATTGGATATTGTAAAGGAAGAAGAAATTATTTTTGATGAAAAAAAATTTTGTTGCAATGGTTGCAAGACCGTTTACGAAATTTTTAGTCTCAATGACATGTCTTGTTATTATGATTTCGAAAAATCTCCAGGAGCAACACCTCTTGATATTAAAGGCAAATATGATTTCTTGGACAACGAAGGAATTGTTTCAAAACTTTTGGAATTCCAGGAAGATAAAACGGCCATTGTTTCACTGAGTATTCCCCATATTCATTGCAGTTCCTGTATTTGGATTCTCGAAAATTTGCAACGTCTCCAAAAAGGAATCAGTACGTCACAGGTTAATTTTCCCGAAAAGAAAGTCCGAATTACGTATAATCCCGAAGAGGTTTCCCTTAAATCCATTGTTCATTTATTGAGTTCCATTGGTTATGAACCCTACATCAGTCTAGAAAATTACGAAACCGGAAAGAACAATGTCGACAGGAGTTTGACATATAAACTTGGGTTGGCTTTCTTCTGTTTTGGCAATATCATGTTGCTTTCCTTTCCCGAATATTTTGAGGTCAAGGAATATTGGTTAGACAATTATCGCCCATTTTTCCGTTGGTTGATTTTTGCCTTGTCCTTGCCGTCTTTCTTGTATTCTGCCAGCGGTTATTATGTTTCGGCCTACAAAAGCATCAAATCAGGGATGTTGAATATTGATATTCCAATTGCTTTGGGAATCGTTATATTTTTCATTCGAAGCACTTTCGACATTATTATGGACTAT
>NZ_PNNA01000082.1 GCF_013823965.1 Flavobacterium sp. | reverse complement strand
GAAAATCCTTGCGTGCCGGTGTTCGGCACGCAAGATTACAACGAATAGCGGGAAATAGCTCCAAGAAAAAACTAATCGAAACGAATTGCTTTTACTGGAGAAATTTTTGTTATTATATAGGATGGAATTAATAGTACCAAGAAACAAACGGTTACCGTAAGTAGATTTAAGAGTACTACATATCCCCAGTTAAGATATACTGGCGCTTGGTTGACGTAATAATTTTCGGGGTTGAGCGTGATTATCCCAAAATATTGCTGAATAAGCAATAATGATATTCCAATCAAATTTCCCCAGAACAACCCTCTTACGATAAGATAAAAGGCATTGTAGAGGAATATTTTTCTTATTGACCAATTGTTGGCTCCTAAAGCTTTTAGTATTCCTATCATTTGGGTGCGCTCAAGAATTAGCACTAATAGCGCCACGACCATGTTTATGGTGGCAACTAGAATCATCACCGCCAATATTATTATGATGTTGAGATCAAAGAGTTTTAGCCATTCGAATATATAGGTGTATTTTTCGATTATGGTTTTACTGTCGAGTGTAGAGGCTGTTTGCTGATAAACTAGTTCACCCGTGGCTTTGATAGTGTTGAAATCTTTTACAAAAAGCTCGAAAGCTCCCACTTGATCTGGATTCCATTTATTCATGCGTTGTATGTGTCGAATGTCTCCTATTATATAAGTAGCATCAAATTCCTGGAATCCGGAGTTGAAAATTCCCGAGATTTTAAATCTTCGGATGTTGGGCAATTGATTTTGGTCTTCCTTGATAAAAAAGGTATTGAAGGAGTCACCCACTTTTAAGTTTAATCGGTTTGCCAAAAACTGGGAAATCACGACTTCGTTATTGAGGCCTTTTGAAAAATCGGGTAATCTGCCGGAAACGATGTACTCCTTTATATCATTCCATTGGTAATCGGTTCCGACTCCTTTGAGGATTATTCCCTCGAAAGCTGTTTCGGTTCTGATGATTCCTGCCTTGCTGGCGATGGCCTGAATATGGGTAACCTCGGGAACAGAATTGAATTTTGGATAAAAATTCTGTTTTTTGGAAATAGGAACCAAAGTTACTTCGGATTGATTGTTGTCGTAATTGGAAATAATGACATGCCCGTTGAAGGCGGAAACCTTGTCCCTGATTTTTTGTTGCAGTCCAATTCCGGTTGCTACCGACACAATCATCATAATCATTCCGATGGCAATGGCGGAAATGGCAATTTTTATGATGGGTGCGGATATGCTGCTCTTGAAATGTTTGGCAGTAATGAGTCGTTTGGCTATGAAATATTCTAAATTCAATTTGGTATGGATTTGCTTCTCTTATGCCAAAAGTACTGTTTAAAGACTAATTGATAATTATCAATTGATGAAAATTAACAAAATTTGATTCTTCAAATATTTTACAAAGGCATTTTCTTTTTCATTTCTTCTACGATATTGAAAGCTGCTGGACAAATTGCAACGTTTTTCAAAGTCAAATCTGAAATCTGTTGAAACTTTTTTCTGTCGGTATGTGGAAATTCACGACAGGCTTTTGGACGGACGTCATAAATGAAACAGGCATTTTCACTGTCCAAAAAAGTACAAGGCACGCTTTGCAACACATAATCCTTGTCTTCGTCTATGCGCAAATATTGATCGATAAACTGTTGTGGTTTTTGACGCAAGTGTTTTGAAATACGCTCAATGTCGGCAGAAGTAAATAACGGCCCCGTGGTTTTGCAACAATTGGCACATTGCAAACAATCGGTTTTCTTGAATTCGGCATCGTGCAATTCTTGCATAATGTAATCCAAATTCTTGGGTTGCTTTTTTTTCAGCTTGTCGAAATACTTTTTGTTTTCGATATGCTTATCTTTGGCTTCTTTAGGAAGATTGTTTAGAATTTTGTCCATTTGAGGATTTGGTTATTCGGTTATTCGAAAAATCAGATTGCAAATTTACTCAAATCAAATCAACAAATCCTCAAATTAACATAGCAACTAAAATGAAAGACCTTTTCGGAAAAGCCATACTCGATTTTCAAACCAATAATTCTCCCGAGGATTTAATTACCGAAACTTCCATTTCCGAAGCCGATGAAATGAATGTTGCTTATCTTTTTCGAAGCTATGACGAAATGCCAAAATTGGAACAAAAAGCACTTCAATTGGCCAAAGGGAAAGTTCTCGATGTGGGTTGTGGAGCCGGAAGCCACAGTTTGACTTTACAAAACGACCGTAATCTTGAGGTAATTTCGATAGATATTTCACCAAATGCCATCCAAGCCTGTGAACTTCGTGGTTTGAAAAACGGCAAAGTGCAAGACATAATGACTTTGGAAAACGAAAAATTCGACACCATTTTATTGTTGATGAACGGCACGGGAATTTTTGGAACGTTAAAAGAAACGCCCAACTATTTACAAAAGCTAAAAAGTCTGCTTTATCCAAATGGGCAGATTCTTATTGATTCCTCAGACATCATTTATATGTTTGATCAAGATGAAGACGGCGCATACGAAATCCCAGCTAATGGTTATTACGGCGAATTAACATTTACCGTTTCCTATAAAAATGAGACCGAAGATACTTTTCCTTGGCTTTATCTTGATTATAACACTTTACAAAATGCGGCTTTCGCCAATGGCTTGCAATGCGAATTGATTTTGGAAGGAGAACATTTTGATTATTTGGCGAGACTTTCGATTTAGAAAATAGTATATAGAGAAAAGAATATAGACAAAAGAGTAAAGACTAAACTTCTATCAAATCCGTCGTGGCAATTATATCTTCCAAAGCTTTATACAAAATATCCAAATCTTCTTGGGAATTATAGGCATTTATGGAATAACGAATAAAATAATTTCCGTTTAAAGACATAACAGGAATTTCGATTTTGTATTTATTGAAAAGTAATTCTTTCAATACCACAGGATTTGTGGTGTTTACGGGAACGCTTGCCATTTGCACCAGAAATTCTTCCGTGATTGGGCAAATAGGTTTCGTGTTCAGCAAATCGCAAAAACGTTGGTAATTGCTCAAAACGATACTTCTGCATTCCTTTGCTTTTGTCTTCCAATCGTTTTCTTCGAGAAAATCAATCACTTTTGGCGCGCATAGAAATGCCGAAATTTCTCTTGTGCCTTGAAATTCCTGATAATCCAAAAATTGGCTTTCGCCCGGAGCAACACTTTCATAGCCCCAGCCTACTACCAAAGGATCCAACATTTGTTGAAAATCCTTTTTTACATACAAAAAAGAACTTCCTTTTGGAGCGAGCATCCATTTGTGCAAGGTTCCAGTATAAAAATCAGGATTCAATTCCGTAATATCCAAATCCATTTGACCTGTAACGTGCGCTCCGTCAATAATGGTAATTAGTCCCAATTCACGGGCTTTGTCGCAAATTTCTTTTACGGGAAAAATCAGCGCCGTGGCACTTGAGATTTGGTTCAGGAAAACAATTTTGGTTTTTGAAGTATATCCGCTCCAAAATTCTTCCAAGATTTGTTCTTTCGAAACTACCGGAAGAGAAATGTTTTGGCGAATGTATTTGGCTCCCGATTTTTTGCAATAAAAATTCCAGGTTCTGTCCATTGCACCATATTCGTGATTGGTCGAGAGAATTTCATCTCCTTCCTTCAAATCCAAACTGCGCATTATGGTATTAATAGCAAAAGTAGGATTTGGCGTAAAAAAGAAATCATTGGCATCGCAACCAATGTATTTTGACAATCTTTCTTTGGCAATTTTCAAATATTCTGCTGACTTTTTTTGAATGAAATAAACAGGTTCGTTTTCCAATTCCAACTGCAACCGCTGGTATTCTTCAAAAATAGGTTTTGGACAAGCGCCAAAAGAACCGTGATTCAGAAAAGTGATATTTTTATCTAAAAGGAATTGTGATTTCATTTTTTGATTTTTTGTAAATATAAAAAATCCCAAACAATGTTTGGGATAATTATCATCGAGTGTCTATTGCTATTGGCAAGTTATAACTACATCTTACTTTTCTTCCGTTTTGCTCGCCTGGTTTCCAATTTGGCGAAAGTTTCAAAACTCTAATCGCCTCTTCTCCTGTTCCATATCCAATGTCTCGCAATACTTTTATTTCATTAATGCTTCCATCTTTTTCAATTATAAAAGACACATAAACCTTCCCATTTAATTTTTTTACATTTGGAGTTCTATAATTTTTTGCAAAATATTTATAAAACTCCCCAATTCCCCCCGGAAATTCAGGCTTCACTTCAATTGCTACCGTATCATATAGAATGTCTGTCGAAACATTTACCGTATCTTGTGCTAAAACGATTTGAAATGCAAACATTGCAATTATTGAAAATAAAACTTTCTTCATAAAATTTAAAATTTGGATTTAAAATATTTATTCATTTGGCACATTAATCTTTAATGGCAAAACAAAACTACTTTTCACTGGTTTTCCATCCTTTACTGCAGGAGACCATTTATTACCTGTTGTTTTCAAAACCCTAATCAATTCTTCTGCTGTCCCATATCCTAAATCTTCAATAATCTTAAAATCACCAATACTTCCATCTTCATTGATAACAAAATTCACTCTTACTTCCCCTCTTAAACCTGGCACGTTTGGCAATCTATAGTTTGCATTAATAAATTCATAAAACTTATTTAAACCACCTGAAAATTCTTTTTTCTTTATAATATCACCGTTAGAATCTTTTGATAAATTTTGACTTTCGTTTTTAACTTCTGAATTAGAAGCTGCTTGAGAATTAACTTTTGCTTGAAAATTAATAGGCATTTTTATCTCTACACTGAAAGGTCTTCCAGCTCGTTTAGCTGGTTCCCATTTTGGAGATTTATTTAAGACCCTTATGATTTCAGTAGCTGCTTCGATGTTAGGAAACTTCAAAACTTTTATTTTTTTTACTTCACCCAATTCATTGACAGTAAAGGCAACAACAATATCTCCTTCTTTCTTTACAGTAGAATAATCAAAGTTTTGATTTATAAATTCATAAAATTTATTGAATTCTCCTCCATTGAATTTTGGATTGGTAACGTCTGGACTTGAAACGAGTTCAGTTTCCATCAATAATTCTTGCGCATTGGTAAATTGGAAAGAAAAAAAGACGATTACCAACAATAGGAAGTGCTTCATATTTAAGGAATATTCAAGTATTTGTGTGTTTGTAAAGATACGCGCCATTTTGGATTATTCATTACATAATCAACTATAAGTGGCGTCATTTCTTCTTTTTTGCTCCATTCGGGTTGGAGAAATAAAATAGCATTTTTGTTTACTTTTTCGGCTTGTTCTTCGGCAAAGATAAAATCGTGCTTGTTGTGAATAATCACTTTTAATTCATGAGCTTTGTCATAAACGGTTTGAGTGGGCAATTTATTTTTTTTTGGTGAAAGACAAATCCAATCCCATTTTCCTGAAAGTTCATATGCTCCTGAAGTTTCAATATGTACTTTCAGGTTTTTATCTTTTAACTTTTGTGTTAAAAAAGTCATATCCCAAGTCAAGGGTTCACCTCCAGTAACCACAACAGTATCGGCATATTTGCTGGCATTGTCAACAATTGAGTCTGTACTTGTTGGCGGATGTAATTCTGCATTCCAACTTTCCTTGACATCACACCAATGACAACCTACGTCGCAACCACCGATTCTTATAAAATAAGCGGCTGTTCCCGTATGAAATCCTTCACCTTGAATGGTGTAAAATTCTTCCATCAAAGGAAGCATTGCGCCTTTGTTAACTTCTAATTGTATTTCTTTTGATAACATTTCTTTAATTTAAAGGGCAAAGATAGTGATTTTGAAATTTGGGAATTGTGATTCTAGAATAAGATTGCCCATAATATCGAATGTTGCAAGAAATAAAAAACCGATAGCTTTTTGGAAACTATCGGTTTTTTATAAACTTAAATTCTAATTATTTAAGCAACTTCAAAGATTCAGTTGCATAGTTATTTACAGGATCCAAGGCAAGCGTTTTAGCAAAGTATTCTTTTGCTTTTGCCACATCGTTATTGGCATAACTTGCTGCAATTGTATTATAAGCTTCAATGATTTTTTTTACTGTAGTTGGCTTGGCCAATTCTTCTGGGCCTTTTTCAGTAGCTTTAGCAACAAACTCTTCATAATACTTAATTGTCATTGCATCATTGCTCATTAAACTATTGGTTCTACCTCTGTATAGATAGGCATCCTGATAGCTTGGCGAAGCTACAGTCACATTTCCAAAAGCGGTATCGGCTTTTTGCAAAGCAATTAAATCTGGGGTTACCCCTTTTTTGTTGTTGCTGTAATAAATTGACAATCCGTAATAGATGTTATCCTCGATATAATTTTTATTTTCAGTGTTAACTGTTCCAATTTCAAAAACAGAAGCAGCTTCTTTATACAGTTTTTGGTTGAACATTTTTACACCAATTTCGTTTAAATCTTCCACAGCCAAAGCCTCCATTTCAATTGCTTTTTTAATATCAGCCAAACCTGAATTATAAAGTGTAGGTTCTATTGACAGGCCATCTGCAGACAATCCTTTTTTGAATTTAGAAGTTCCCAAATACAAATAGTCTTTTGCAATAATTTTATTATCTGGATTGGCTATGAAACTTTCCAATGATTTAATGGCAACATCCACGTTACCGTTTTCATAAGCAGAATATCCTAAATAACGAAAGATTCTAGGATTTACCTTATCCATTTCAATCATTTTATTGGCTTCAACTTCAAGAGCTTTGTAATCTTTCACAAGAACAAGAAAGTCAGCGTGACGCATTCTGGAATGCAAAGAATAATCTGTCAAGCTAAGATATTTTTCATAATATCCTATAGCAGTTTGCATGTATTCTTTTGATTTAGAAGGCTTGTTTCTTCCCCATTTATAATAAGTTTCGGCAAGTTCTCTATAAACAGGTCCGTAATTTGGATTTAAAGCGATAACTTCATTAAATGATTTAATAGCCTCGTCATAGGATTTTGCTCCTTTCAACAAAACACCTAATTGAACTTTGGCTCTTAAAAGTGAAGGGTCAATTTGAAAGGCATTTCTATATGCAGCATAGGCCTCATTTTGGTTTTTATCACCATAATAAGCATCTCCAAGGGCCAATTGAACTAAAGCATCATTAGGATTTACGGTCTTGGCTCTGTTCAAAAACTCAATTGCTTTTTTATAATTAGGCTTTGTAGAATAAGTATAAGCTCTTCCAATAGCAGTCAGTCCTTCAACATCTTTCTTTTTTATGTCTTTAATGGCTGAAGCAAAATTAGCCTCGGCGGCAACCGTGTTACCATTATCTAAATCAATCACACCTAAACCAACATAATTTAGTTTTGCTCCATCTGGGCCTTCCAAACCTTTTTGATAAGCGATTTTTGCAGAATCTGTAACGGTTTGTATAAGATAAACATTCCCTAGTAGAAAATTGGCTCTTGCGTCTAATGGGCTAGTTTTAAGAATCGATTTCAACATTGATTTTGCATTTTCATATTGCTCGGCATCAATTGCTTTTCTCGCTTGGGTTAAATCTTGTCCATAACTAAATGCAGCTGAAACTAAAAAAGCCACACTAAAAATTTTAAATTTATTCATCGATATTATATTATTTTTATTCATCACTCATTATTTTCTAACGTTAATTTTCCTACCCGGAATTCTTTCAGGCAACAGTCCTGATTTAAGAACGATTCTTTGTCCTATGTCTCCAGCAACAAATGAAGCAAATCCCATTCCTAATCCAGTATATCCTTGACCATTTACTATAAACAAATCACGTGCCAAAGGGTATTTGCCTTCAGCAATATTATTTTGACTTGGCATATAATAACTTCCACCTGTAAGACTTTTAACACCTAGCACATTCACTTTATCTACATATTCCTGCATTTCCGGCATCGGTTGAGATAACCAATTTACGCCTAAAACACCTATCATGCCTTCATTTTGGGCAACAAACTTAATCACATCTTGGTTTGTTTTAAAGGAATACACTCCTTTTTCAGGAATGTACTTTAAACCGGCAAGGTTATTCATAAAACGTACCGTACTTGAATTTGGATTATCAAAAACAAGTCCTTTTATCGAAGAATTTTGTTTGCCCTTCAAGAAATCGATTACATTTCTCAAATCGATTAAAGTGTCATTGCTGCTTTTATTGGCTATAAGAGCTATTGCGTCTGTGGCAAATTTAGTGATTTTTGGGGTAATTTTTTTTTGTTCAAAGATTTTATTTTCCTCAACTGTCAAATTTCTGGTCAAAACGGCAATACCTGACTTTTCTTTAAACAGAGAGATGATGACTTCTGTTTCTGACTTTGAAACAATATTAATTTTAGCATCATAATTACTTTCAAAAACAGCAACTTGATCTTCGATAATTGGGGTCAAGGTTTCATCCACATAAATGGTTGCAGAGCCTTTCAATATGGATTCTTTATTTGTGTTTACCTTTTCTTTTTGATTACACATTACAAATAAAACACCAATAAAAAAAAGAACAAAAACGCTATTAATTTTACGCATGGTTAATCATTATTTGAATTAAAAAATCTATAAAATCTTAAGAAGGAATAAACGATTAGTAGGACTCCAAAAGTCATTCTATAATTTGACGGCATTGGTATTGGAAAATTTTTAGGAAAAATGACATCCCAAAAAATTACACTAAGACCCAAACACAAATATAAGAAAAAAAACAGAATTCCTATAATGAAAAGAAATCGCTGTTTAGGCGATTTCTTTTTGTAATTGTATAGCATTTTTTGTAACATTATTCCGCTGATTGAATGCTAATTGGCAAACTGAAAGTACATCTTACTTTTTTACCGTTTTGTTCTCCAGGAGACCATTTTGGGCATTTATTCAAAACACGGATAGCTTCTTTTCCAGTACCGTAACCAATATCTCTAAGTACTTTGATATCAGTTAGTGAACCATCTTTCTCTACCACAAATGTAACGTAAACTTTACCTTTAAGACCTTCTTCTTCTGGGGCTTGGTAATTTTTAGCTATAAAAGCGTTAAATTTATCCATTCCTCCTGGAAAATCAGGTTTCACTTCGATACCTGCAGTGTTGTAAACAGTATTATCTTCTTCTACTACAGCAGCAACCCCAGTTCCTACAGGCTCAATAGTCAATTCTGCGTCTGGATCTCCTTTAATAGTTTCCTTACCGATATTTTTATCTTTAAGTTCTTTCACTACAGCAATCTCTTCAACAACATCTTCCGCTTTGGCCACAACCGGCTTAACGAATTTTACTTGATCCACTTTTGGAGGAGGAGGTGGTGGTGGTGGAAGATTTTCTTTCGGTTTTTTCTCTTTTGGAGGTAGCTTTACAGCTGTAATCTTCGTGTCTATGGTTGTTTCTTCGCTAGTATCTGGAATCATTCGCATAATTGTAGGGATGCTAACTAAAAAACCAAACAGAATTGTACCAATAACAAAGGCTCTAACGGTATTCTTGGTAATTGACTTTCTTAAATCATAAGCACCGTAACTTTTGTTACGTCCTTCGAAAACAATTTCAAGCCATTGGTTTTTTAATAAATCTAATTTCATATTTCTTAATTATTAGGTTATTGGGTCATAAGAATGTTTCTTATTTTCCTTCTAACAATTTTGTTTCTTCAGGTGAAAAATCATTAACAATGGCATAAGTTGGCACTTCAACAATTCCCATCTCGTCTAAGATATCAATCAAATTTCTATAATTTGATTTCTTGCTTGGTTTGATAATGACGATCATCCCATTTTTAGGTTTCCCTTTTGCGGTAGAATAAGCCAAAACCGATTTTTTTCTAGATAATAATTCTGCACGAATTCCATCTTTTCCATAGGCAAACTCTTTTGGAGTACCTCCAGCAACCGGTGTTGCCAATAAACCCACATAACGCACTAACTTGTTATTGTCACCCAATAATATTGTCATTGTACGATTTTCATCTACTTTTATGTCTTGGTTTTTTTCATTAGGATCTTCTTTATCTGGCAATCCCAATTCCATTGCTTTAGGTTTAGACAAAGTGGTTGTTAACATAAAGAATGTAATCAACAAGAAGGCCAAATCCACCATTGCAGTTAAATCTACTTTGGAGTTTTGTTTTTTACTTCTTACTTTTTTATCCTTACCACCGCCACTGTCGCCCGTATTTAATTCAGCCATTTTAGTGTGTGTTTTTTTTAATTAAAAATCTTTTCCTCTTAGACCGGTAACCAAACTAAAGCTGTTTACTCCTTGGTCTTGCAAAATATCCATCACTTTACGAATAGAAGGATATTCCTCTTTAGCATCTCCTTTTATGGCAATTTCCAAATCCTTGTCATTAATATCAATGTTAGCTTGACGAGCAAATTGAATCCACTCCGCTAATTGATTGTTAAGAGAATCTTTTGGTACACCAGGCTGATTGGCTTTAAGCCTTTCAGAACTTTTCATTTCGATGATGCTTTTGAGGCTTGCTATATCAACCCCAATACCTTCCATCAATGAAAATTCTTTTTTATCTTCATCTGTGAATTCTACCCCGTATTTTTCAGCCATTTTTTCAAGAGTCTGAATACGAACTTCTCTCCCCTTCAAATCAAAAAATACTTTTCCTTTACCTATGGTTAAAGTAGCCAAATTTGATTCAGGCAATTTAGATTGTACAGTTGACGATGGCATATCTACAGGCATTGCTTCCGGTACTTTGGCCGTAGAGGTCAAAATAAAAAAAGTAAGCAGAAGAAAAGATACGTCACACATAGCCGTCATATCAATAGACGATGCTTTTTTAGACATTTTTACAGCCATAATTTTATTTTTAAATTATAAAGGAAATAGTTCTTGAATTTATATACAACTCTAAATCCTTAAAAATTATTGTTAATTATTTTTGTGTACCTCTGAAGTGTCTGTATGTATTCACAATTGTATTACCAGCCTCATCGATAGAGTAAGTCAAAGTATCAATTTTTGAAGTAAACAAGTTATAAGCAATAATTGCCAACATAGATGTAAAAATCCCTGTAGCCGTATTGATAAGTGCTTCAGAAATACCACTTGCCAACATCGCTTGATCCGGAGTTCCAGAACTTGCTAACGCACCAAACGCTTTAATCATACCCGTTACCGTTCCTAACAATCCTGCAAGAGTTCCTAGAGAAACTAATGTAGAAAGAATAGTCATGTGTTTTTCTAACATTGGCATTTCAAGTGAAGTAGCTTCTTCAATTTCTTTATGAATAGTTTCTGCTGCAGTTTCACTATCCACACCTTCTTTTTTAACATCTTGATATTTAACCAAGGCTGATCTAATTGCATTTGCAACTGAACCTTTTTGTTTGTCACAAGCAACAATTGCTCCGTCAATATCACCTGTTTTGATACTTTTTTGAACTTCAGCCATAAATTTATCAAGATTTCCTTTACCAGCTGCTTTTGAGATTACTGCAAAACGCTCGAATGAAAAAACAATTACCATTAATAATAATCCCATCAATACCGGTACAATAGGACCTCCTTTGTATACCATTGCTAAATAATTTCCTGGAAGTGGATGTCCAGTATTAACTCCTCCTTCAAAATTTGCTCCATCACCCATAATAAATGTCCAGATAACCCATCCTGCAAAAATACATAATGCAATTATGATTCCTGTAATCATACCTCCTAAACCTGAACCACTTTCTTTTTTAACGTTTGCCATTTTCTTAATTTTTAATAGTTTTAATAATTTATTTTTTGTTATAATAAACTTTGTTGAGGAGCAAATTTATATTTTTAGTTTAAATAAAAAAACTTTTTTTACTTTTATTCTTATTATTTTAACTTTACAAAAAAAAAGTTGCTTTTTTTGTTTTGCATTAAAACTAAAAACTTCCGTTAAATCTAGCTTTTTAGAAAAAAAACACATTGTTTTAAGACTTATTGGAATAATGTTTCAACACTTTTTAAAAAATAATTACAATTAAATATTTTGACAAATCGCATCCAAAAAAGTTATATTTCAACGTAAATTTTACCTTAAATGTTACATTTACACATGTAAAAAAATAATAGCTAGCAAATACATTTAATCCAAAAATAAAAATGAGCAGAAAAGAAGATTTTACAAGACTAATTAATGATGGTTATCTTTCAAAAGGTGAAAGCATAATTCTTGGAGGAGCCATCCTTGATGGTGAAGCTTTGCCCGATGCACACATAAAAGTTCCTTTGAAAACGCTGAATCGTCACGGATTAATTGCCGGCGCGACAGGAACCGGAAAAACCAAAACCATTCAGGTACTTTCTGAACAGTTATCATCGTTTGGAATTCCTGTTTTAATGATGGACATCAAAGGCGATTTCAGTGGAATTGCCAAAGAAGGAGAAGAGAAGTCTTTCATAACTGAGCGTCATTCAAAAATCAACATTCCATATAAAACAGCTGGTTTCCCCGTAGAATTATTGTCTTTATCCGAACAAAGCGGCGTTCGGCTTCGTTCCACAGTTTCGGAATTTGGACCTGTATTATTTTCAAGAATTCTTGACCTGAATGATACCCAGGCCGGAGTAATTTCGGTAATTTTCAAATTTTGTGACGACAACAAAATGCCTCTTTTGGATTTAAAAGACATCAAAAAAGTAATCAATTACATTACCGAAGAAGGAAAAGCCGAAATTGAAGAAAGTTATGGCAAGATTTCCACCTCGACAACCGGAACCATTCTTAGAAAAATAATCGAACTCGAACAACAGGGTGCTGATTTGTTTTTTGGAGAAATGTCTTTTGACATCAATGATTTAATGCGTTTTGACGAAAATGGAAAAGGTTACGTCAACATCATTCGTTTGACGGACATACAAGACAAACCCAAGTTATTTTCCACTTTTATGTTGAGTCTGTTGGCAGAAATATACAATCAAATGCCAGAAAAAGGAGATTCTGACCAACCCGAATTGGTTATTTTTATTGACGAAGCGCACTTGATTTTCAAAGAAGCCAGCAAAACATTGTTGGAACAAATAGAAACTATCGTGAAACTGATTCGTTCCAAAGGAATCGGCGTTTACTTCATAACCCAAAATCCAATGGATGTTCCAAGCGGCGTTTTGGCACAATTAGGATTGAAAATTCAGCACGCTTTGAGAGCTTTCACAGCCAATGACAGACAAGCCATCAAGCAAACTGCCGACAATTATCCAACATCCGATTATTATAAAACAGATGAAGTATTGACCAGTCTTGGAATTGGAGAAGCCTTGGTCACGGCCTTGAACGAAAAAGGAATTCCCACTCCACTTGCCGCAACCATGATGCGGGCGCCAATGAGTAGAATGGACGTTTTAACCGAAAGCGAAATTCAGG
>NZ_PNNA01000007.1 GCF_013823965.1 Flavobacterium sp. | reverse complement strand
CCTTTGAAACTTACAATGATGTCGTTTTTATCGGCTTCATAACCGTCACGTTTCATTTGTAACCAAGTCAAATTTCCTGTTGGTGAAAAAGTGGGATTTGTATCGTATCCCAAGTTGCCTTCAGTTCTATTGATGGTTTTCTTGGTTTCTAAATTGTATTCGTAAATATCAGTATTCGTGCTGATTGCATAAGCTGTTCCCGCTTTTTTCTTGCATACATATAAAATACTTTTGCTGTCTGGAGACCAAATATAATCTTCGTCTCCGCCAAAAGGTTTTTGTGGACTGTCGAAAGTTTCGTCTTTCAAAATGTCAATCCCAACGGAACCTTCTTTGTTTTCTTTATAAAAAACGTGATTGAATTTCCCTTCATTCCATTTGTCCCAATGGCGATAATCCAATCCGTTGTAGATTTGAACATTTGATTTGTCCAGTTCAGGATAAAAATCTTTTCCATGCACTTTGTCGATTTTCACTTCTTCACTGTAAACAATATATTTTCCGTCCGGGGAAATGTTTTTGTCTTTCAACAGGTCTGTTGTGGCTGAAACTTCGGTTGGATTTCCGCCATTTACGGGTAAAGTATAAAACTTGGAATCCGATTTGTTTTCCTCAATGGAAGGCGTGGTGACTTTGTAGACAATATTTTTTCCGTCTTTAGAAAAGCCTAAAGGAGTTACTCTTCCTAGTTTCCAGAGCAGCTCTGGAGACATTATGTTTTGTGCAGTTGCATTTAAACTCATCATTGTCAAGGTTATAAACAATATTTTTTTCATCGTAAAAAATGTTTTTTTTGTGATTTAAAAGTAATGATTTTATTCCAAAAAAAAAGCCATCTCGATTGAGATAGCTTTTAGTTTCTAATTTAATAAAGTTATTGCTTGATAAAACGGTTTGTTGTTGTTGTATCCTTATCTGTAAGTTCCAAGATGTATATTCCGGCACTGAAATTGGAAACATCAATTGAATTGTTTGATAATTTACCATTCAACACGGTTTGACCTAACAAATTATATACTTTGAATGTAGCGTTTTCAGTTACTGAAGACACATTCAAAATTGCTTTTGTCGGGTTAGGATATAATTTAATTTCGGTAATCCCTTTTCCTGAAGCACTGGCCATTTTAGCGGTAGTAGAAACGATATTTACGGTGTAATCCTCTACTTGTCCAGACGCGAATGTTTCGCAAGAAGTCGGGATAGCATTGTATTTCATAGAAACCCTCATTCTTGTTGTGCCAATTGTTGCAGTGGCAGGAATGGTGAATGTTCCAGAAACTGCCGTTGTAGTTGAAGCGGCTTTTGACCAAACTTGTTCTCCAGCATCGGCAAAATCCCCGTCTTTATTGTAATCAATCCAGACAGCGTATCCTTCCTTTCTTTTGGTACTTGTCCAAGATGGAGTTATTGTAATGGTGTAAGTGGTTCCTTTAGTTACATTTGTCGAAATTGCCGTAAAGTTCTCATAACCCGTTCCACCAGTTGTAGTGTTGTTGATGGTTCCAAAAACCACTTTGCCAATTTTTTCACTCACCACACTATTTCCTTGCGAAGTACAATAGATTACAGCATTTGCAAGTGTTGTAACATTTACTGCATTACTTGGAGCTGAGCTATTTCCGACGGCATCTTTTGCTATTACAGAAAAAGTATAAGCTGTAGAGGCAGTCAAACCAGTCACGGCATAAGTCGTTCCTGAAGTTGTTCCTATCAATGTCGTTCCTCTATAAACATCATATCCAGTTACTGCAACATTATCTGTCGATGCCGTCCAAGATAAATTTGTAGTTGTGGCCGTAGTTCCAGCAGCTGTCAAACTTGTTGGATTAGTTGGGTTCATAGTGTCGGCAACAACCACTGTTTGATTTTGGGTGGCAGTGTTCCCGTTTCCATCATTGTATGTCCAAACTATGGTAAAAGTTCCTTGAGTCGAATAAGTCAAAGGACTAGTTGTAGTTCCTGATATTGTTCCGGCACAAGCATCGGTGGCTGTTGGAGCAGTAACAGTAACCGTTGATTGTCCAATAGCATCTGCTAAAGTAGTTACATCTGCAATTGGTGCAAGTGTGTCATCAAGTTGTATGGTTTGATTTTGAGTAGAAATGTTTCCGTTTCCATCGTTGTACGTCCAAGTCACGATTGTCGTCCCTTGAGTTGTTATTGGGAATACTGTAGTAGTAGTTCCAGTTATGGATCCAGTGCAACTGCTTGTGGCAGTTGGAGCTGTTGCAGTAGCTGAACATTCTCCAGTAATTGTTGGTAAAACCGCTAAATCAGGAATAGGCGCACAAACGGATTCAATAGTAATAGTTTGTCCACTTGTTGTGCCACAAGAATTCAACACAGTAACAGACGCTGTTCCTCCAGAAGCAATATCAGCAGCAGAAATGGCAGCAGTAAGTTCAGTGGCACTAACGAATGTTGTTGGTCTGTTTGTTCCATTCCATCTAACAACATCGCCATTTGCAAAATTAGAACCGTTTACGGTTAATGTAAAATCATTTCCGCCTGATGCTATTGTAGTTGGAGAAATAGTGGACAATGTAGCAATTGGGTTTACGGTAACGACTACTTCATCTCTTAATCCTTTTATTGGAGCAAATTTCCAATTGAAGAATGGCAAGAAAATTCCTGTTCCACTATTGGCCGTTATCGAAACTGTTCCGTTTGTTAACGGATAAGTAATTCCAGATGTTGCTACGGTTAAGTTTGTGTAGGTTATTTGTCTAGAGACCAATCTCAGACCATTTTGTGCTGGCAAAAAGAAATCTAATTCTATGTCTTGGCTTCCGGCAGCGGTAAGTATGACCACTTTTGATTCCAGCATTCTACCTGTGCTGTCTTGTAATTCTACCAGAATTTGTCCAACAGCCGAAGCATTTACCAAAACAGATTTTAATTTTGTAGGTGTTGTACAATTAAAGATTAAATATCTATTGGCCACGGCAGTGTTGGTTGATGATGTTCCAGATGCAGTTATAGGTCCAACATTGGCAAGAGTAACTTCGCTTTCAGCAAAATAAGATGTGGTTGCATTTAATGCTGGTGTGGTAAAAGTTGAGCCAGTTCCTACAGAAGCAGTTGCTGTTGCCGAATTATACCATTTTATAATTCCAGTTCCCGAAGCTGATAAAGAAGCTGTTTGACCTTCGCAAATTGTAACATCGTTACTTGCTAGGGGCAAACTTGTTGTTGGAACCATTGTTACGTTTAAAGTAGTTGTCGCTCCATTTGTAATTGTCGCAGAAATAGTTTGAGAGACATATCCCGGAGCTTCAAAAATCACATTATAAGTTCCCCCAATTTGCACTTTATGATAATCCCCTTTTGTTGGTGATGTTTCGACCCAAGCACCAAAACCATCTGTTGTGCCACTAATATATACTTTGGCATGAATTGGATTTCCTGATGCATCAGTTACAACACCGTGCAAACCATAAGAAGCTTGCTTAATATAATTTAAGAAAGCTTGTCTGTTGTTGTTCCAAAAAGTTGGTAAAGCGGATGCCAACGGAAATTTAGTTGCAGAAATTTCAATGGTAACTTCCTTGTTATGATTAAAGTAATTGTTGTAATCTTGTCTTCCTCCAGCTACTGTATACCAAGCCGAACCATTTGTAGTTCCTGGAAATGCACCTGTACTTAAAACATCATCCATATAATTTAGATTCCCATCTGCCGTTTGGCACAAGGTGGCATATTCTATGCAAATTTGTTTGAAGTAATTGTCATGAGGATGAATATTGGCTCCTCCCGTAATGGGATAAGTATCCCAAGGATAGTTTACAACTTCGGCACCACCGTGATAATTGGCTGACAAAACAAAATTTCTAGTTCTTTCGAAAGCCAGAAAAGCAAGGGTTTCCGGCTGATAAACCGCATTGGTTTGCAAGCCGCTGTCTGGATGTAAACCGTTTTTGGGATCAGGATAATTTCTGTTCAAATCATAACCGTTTTTGTTGGCTCTTGTGGCAGTGTTTCCTGTTGAATTCAGGATGTCGTTTCCGGCTGTCTTGAATGACCCGTCAGGATTTGCAAGCGGACAAATAAAAATTTCGGTTCCATTTACAATATCGGTGACTTCAGCTAATGAGCCATAATTGGTCAAAAGATAATCTATCAATCGCAACATGTTGGGAAAACCAGTGATTTCGTCGCCATGCATGGACGAAGTGTATAGAAATTCCGGTTCTGTTTCGTCAGTTGGGGCGTTGTCAGAAATTTTCAAAACATATAAAGCCCTTCCATTTGGGGTGGAACCAATGTTTTGTAAAGTACACAAACTTGGATAAGTTGCTGCCCAATATTGCATTTTGGCCACGTATTCAGAATATTTTGGATAAACATCCCAAGTGGTATCCCAAGCAGAAGCCGCTATTTTGCCTCTTGGTGAAGATTTGTTTTCTTGCGGAATTTCATTGTCAGATGCATTTACGGAATATGGCAAACCAAATGCAAGAAATTTTTCGAATTGTTCTTTGGTGGCGTAAGCTTCTGCTTGCAAATCTTGTGCATCAACTTTTTTATGGCTGATGGAGACAATTTTATTTATTTCTTCAAATTGAATAGGGTCAGTGGCTTTGAAGGTAAAAACCACTTCGCCCTTTTCTTCCAGATATTTTTGGGCTTTATAAAATGCTGTTTTGTTTTGTGCAATTGTTAGGGGGCTAAATGCCAATAAAAACAAAACTAAATAGGTAATTTTTTTCATATTAATTTAATTTAGGATTTTCAAATCTAGATTAAATTTTTAAAATGACAAAGAAAAAAATCGTTTAAAAGCACATTTATACGATAAAAAGCCATAAAAACTAAAAAATGTAAGTAAAATAATATTATTTTAATTATTACGATTTTATTTACATCTGTAAAGATGCATAAAAAAGCATGATAATTAACCACGAGTACAACAAAAAATATTATTTTTATGACAGCATCATATATTTTGAAAATTTTTCATCATTGGTTTTGTATTATATTCGCAGTAATGTAAAAATTAATTTAAAATTGTTAGCAGACATATTATAATGGCAAAACGAATATCATCCCAAAAAACAAAGCAACCCACAAAAAACAATTCGGGAAGTTTTAAAAACAAACTAAGTCGTTTTTTATTCAAGACATTTTTGTGGTTTCTTGGATTGTCTATTTTTTCTGTGGTGCTTTTCAAGTTTGTGCCCGTTCCATTCACGCCTTTGATGGTAATTCGCGTTATAGAAAACAAATTGGCCGGAAAGGAAATTTACTTCAGTCATGATTGGGAACCCATTGAAAATATTTCGGTTAATTTACAAAAAGCAGTGATTGCCAGTGAAGACGGAACTTTTTTGGCACATAATGGTTTCGATTTTACAGCGATGCAAAAAGCCTACAAAAACAACGAAAGAGGTCGAAGAATAAAAGGAGGGAGCACAATCTCACAACAAACGGCCAAAAACGTTTTTCTTTGGCAAGGAAGAAGTTATTTGCGAAAAGGACTGGAAGCTTATTTCACGGTTTTGATTGAAATAATTTGGGGAAAAGAAAGAATTATGGAAGTCTATCTCAACAGTATCGAAATGGGGAATGGTGTTTATGGAGCGCAGGCGGCAACCCAGCATTGGTACAGGAAAGATGCCAAGAGTCTCACAAAAATGCAAGCTGCCGGAATTGCGGCCATTTTACCCAATCCAAGGAAATATTCAGCCACGAGTTCCTCTACTTACATCAATAAAAGAAAAGCCAAAATTGTAAGCATCATGAGACACATTGGCAAAATTAAATATTAAAAAGTAACCGCAAATTCACAAATTGCAGGCGAATACTAAAAAATTAATTCGTGAATTTGCGGTAAAATAATTTTTTATTCTAAAGATTAAAATTCAATCCTAGAATAATATTTCTTCCAATATTTTGAATGCCATCCGTTTTTAATCTAGAAAGATGTGCCGTGTACTCTTTGTTCAACAAATTATTGGCATTCAAGTTGATGTCGAAAGCTGTTTTTTCTAATTTCACTTTTCCTCCAAAACCAAGATTTACCAGAGTGTATCCATTTGATTTTGTTTCAAAACCACTTACATTTTCTTGATTGAAAGTTGTCGAAACATTCAAAGTGGCAAAACCATCTTCCAGCCAGTTTTTGATTTTGAACTCGGTTCTAATGGTATTGTTCCAGTTGTTTGCGGGAATTAAAGGCAAATAATCGCCATTTTCTTTTTTGCCGGTAACAGATTCAAAACTGGTTTCATAATGCAACCAATCCAATGGATGGGGATGAAAATGCAATCCGATTTCACCACCAAATAATTTGGCGTCATTTTGAACATAATCGAAAACTGCATTGTCGTTAATCACTTCACCCGTTGGCGAAGTATAAATATAATGGTTGATGTGGTTGTAAAATCCATTGGCAAAAAATTCGACATGGCTGCTTTTGTATTCTAAATTCAAGTCAGTTTGCACGTTTTGCTCCGTTTTCAAATCAGGGTTTCCCACTTCATAACGATTGGTTCCTTCATGTACGCCGTTTGAAGTTAATTCGGCTAAATTGGGCGCCCTAAATCCAGAAGCCACATTCAATCGCAAAGTCAATTCCTTCGCCAAATTTGTTTTGTATCCCAACGATGCATTAAAACTATTGAACGATTTATCGAGAGCTTCAAAAGAACCTGCTGAACCAGGAATTCCTCGTGCATCGCTGTTTATTTTTCTGTTGTCAAAACGCAATCCCGCTTGCAATACATTCGATTTCCATTCGTAATTTCCAGTTCCAAAAAAACCGATATCATTCGTTGTTGCATCAGGAATCAGGAATTCTTCGCCTGAATTGGCATTGGTTTGACTCATTCCCTGGATTCCAACAATGGTTTCTATTTGTCCCAGTTTTGGCAAATGATATTTTGCGTCATAATTGAAGGTTTTCAATTTCATATGTAAAATTGCAATGTTTCCGTCTTCCAATTCGCTGCGATTATTGTCAATGTAGCCCAAGTCAACGTCTAGTTTTGAATTTTTGAAGAAAAAGATGTTGTTCAAACTCAATAAATTATTGTCAATCGCTTGGCTTGGAAATGCTGTTTTCTTGCTTGTGGTTTGTTCAGCAACGCCATTTTCTGGGACTCCTAAATCCAGTTTGTTGTAATTGTATCTAAAAACGCTTGAAAATTTGGAGTTACTGTATCCAATTCCGGTTTTGAAATCCGTTTCGTTATAGCGAGTATTGGTAACTCTTTCACCAGCTGCAATTTTATAATCGGAATGGGTGTTATGAGTTCCTCTTGCCAAAAATTTCCAGTTTTTACCGGAGGTTTTTATTCCTAATGAAGTATTGCTGCCCAAAGTATTCGAAAATAGTCGTTGGCTAAAATCGCCTTTAAAAGTATTTGTGTTTGCAAATTTTTCAGGGTTTAAATACAAAACTCCGCCCAAAGCATCTGAGCCATAAAGCAAGGAAGCCGGCCCTTTTATCACTTCTACACTTTCGACACCAGCGTCGTTTAATCCCAATCCGTGTTCGTCGCCAAACTGCTGATTTTCGATTCGAACGCCTTGCGAATAAACCAAAACACGATTGCCGCTCAAACCGCGAATGACGGGTTTTCCGATGGAAGTTCCGGTCGAAACCTGGGAAACTCCGGGAATGGTTGCCAAGCCTTCGATCAAGGTTGCGGTTCCTTTTTGTTGTAATTCTTTGATGCTCGAATGTTCCACTTTCATCACGTTTTGCGACTGGATTTTATTGAATGCCGTTGAAACAATCACTTCGTCAATTTGAAATTCAGTTTCGTCAAGAACGATGTCTAAAGTGGTTTCTTTGTTTTGAAGATTTGTGGTTTTGTTCTGCGTTGCAAATCCTATATAGGCAAACGTCAGTTTGATTTTTCCGGTGGGAAGATTTGACAAGGAATAGTTTCCGTTTTCGTCTGTCGAAGTTCCTTTGTGCAATTCGGGAGCATAAACAGAAACGCCAATTAGAGGTTCTTTTTTGATATTGTTTACAGTTCCTGAAATGGTATTTTGTGCCTGAAGCATAGCAGAAAACCCCAGGATTAGGGCAATTAGAATTTTTTTCATTTGAAATGATTTTATTGTTAAACTGGAAACACAAAAAACTTTGTGTCTTGGTGCCTTTTGGCAAATTCATTTAAACAATAAAACTTGGCGGAGCTCGAAGCGCAAAAAGGCTTCCTTTGAAGAATTGGGTAATTTCCCTGGATTTGAATAAAGAATATCCAGAAAGAATATTTATTTTTTTGAATTCAAAATGAGAAATATCTGAAGAAATATAAGTGCTTACCGTGAAATTACAAACAAAACAATTGTCATAATTGTGGTGTTGATGGGTAATTTCTTGGCTGGAATTGTATTTATGAACACATTTTTTTTCAGAAAGTTGTTTGGCTAAATGCTCATAACTATGCACATATTGAAACAGCATTGAAGACAATACTGCAAACATCAGGAACAAATTTAATATGGCAAACCCTTTTTTCATTCGTTGCAAATATAGAAATAGCAAATAAAAAATCCGGCTAACTTTAACATTATTTAAAGTTATGCCGGATTTTATAAAGTATCAAATTGGTTTTACACCAAGTTATTCGCCACTAAATATTCTGCAATTTGAATCGTGTTTGTTGCGGCACCTTTTCTTAAATTATCAGCTACAATCCACATATTCAATGTGTTTGCCTGGCTTTCGTCGCGACGAATTCTTCCTACAAAAACTTCATTTTTACCTTCGGCATATCTTGGCATTGGATAGGTAAACGTGTCCAAATTATCTTGTACGACAACGCCATCAGTTTGACTTAAAATGGTTCTTACTTCGGCAACATCAAAATCATTGCTAAACTCCACATTTACGGCTTCGCTATGTCCACCAACAACTGGTACACGAACCGCTGTTGCAGTAACTGCAATGCTGTTGTCGCCCAATATTTTTTTGGTTTCATTGGATAATTTCATTTCTTCTTTGGTATAACCATTGGCTTCAAAACTATCGCATTGTGGAATACAGTTGCGGTTGATTTTATATTTATAAACCATGTCGCCTTCTATTCCAGCCACTTCATTTTCGAATTGTTGCACTGCTTTCACGCCAGTTCCAGTGATGGATTGATAAGTGGAAACAACTACGCGTTTGATGTTGTATTTTTTGTGCAATGGAGCCAATGCTAAAACCATTTGTATGGTGGAACAGTTTGGATTTGCTATGATTTTGTCTTCTTTTGTTAATTCATTTGCATTAATCTCGGGAACGATTAATTTTTTGGTCGGATCCATTCTCCAAGCCGATGAGTTGTCGATTACAGTTGTTCCCGCTGCTGCAAATTTTGGAGACCAATCTAATGAAGTTTGTCCACCTGCCGAAAAAACGGCAATTTCAGGTTTCATGTCAACGGCAGTTTGTAATCCAACAACGGTGTGTTTTTGGCCTTTGAATTCGATTACTTTACCCACTGATTTTTCAGAGGCTACTAGAATTAATTCTGTGTAAGGGAAGTTTCTTTCTTCCAATACTTTTAACATTATTTCGCCAACCATTCCAGTGGCTCCTACTACAGCAAGTTTCATATTGTATATGTTTTATTTTTAATATTATTTTCGAATTACAAAAGTAAGTAATATGCAAATTAAAACAAGCGTGTTCACAAAAAATAACAAATTGTTGTATTTGTAACAAAAAAAGAACCACGCTGTTCGGCGTGGTTTAATTAGAATATATAATGTAGCGGAAATTTATTTTTTCAACAAATCGCGGATTTGCGTAAGCAATTCTTCTTGAGTTGGACCAGCTGGTGCGGCAGGGGCAACTTCTTCTTTCTTTTTGGCTTTTTCGGCAGCTCTCAATACTACAAAAATAAAGAACGAGATAATCACAAAATTGATGACGGCTTGTACCAAGTTTCCGTATGTGATAACGGCAGCACCGGCAGTTTTTGCGGCAGCCAAGTTTTCGTATGTGTTTCCGTCAAGAGTGACAAATTTTTGGGTAAAATCGATTCCTCCTGTGATCAACCCCACGATAGGCATAATAACATCATCTACGGCAGAACCAACAATTTTACCAAAAGCACCACCAATGACAACAGCAGTAGCTAAACTTAATACGTCTCCTTTCATCAAGGAAGCCTTAAAATCTTTGAAAAATCCCATAATTTGTTTGTTTTTAGGTTGTTTTTAATTGAAAACTACTAACGAATATAAATATTTTATTTTAATTAAAACGTTTATTCTCGATAAAATACCCGTTTCACTCTTTGCGAAATACTTGTAAGTATTTCATAAGGAATGGTTTGCAATTGATCTGCCATAAAAGTAACCGTGGGGCTTTCGCCAAAAATAATCACGGAATCTCCTTCTTTACAATTGATTTCGGTAATATCAACCATTAACATGTCCATGCAAATGCTGCCAATTATTGTTGCCTTTTGATTATTAATGGTCACAAAACCAAGGCCGTTTCCCCAATGTCTTGAAATTCCATCGGCATAACCAATGGGAATCGTGGCTATTTTAGAAGGTTTTTCTGCTATAAATCGTCTTCCGTAACCCACGCTTTCGCCAGCTTGAACCGTTCTGATTTGTGAGATTATAGATTTTAAAGTACCAACGTTTTCCAAGTATTTCTGTTCTTCAACGGCATTCGAAACGCCATAAAGTCCAATGCCAAGGCGAACCATATCGTATTGCGCTTCGGGAAAATTACTAATTCCCGATGTATTCAAGATATGACGAATGGGTTTTATTTGTAATTCCGTAATCAATTTGGAGGACAATTTTTCGAATAAATCAATTTGTGAATGTGCAAAATCTTGATGTTCTATGGCATCACTCGTGGCCATGTGCGACAAAATACTTTTTACGGTCACGAATTTGTTTCCTTTTAAAGTTGCAATCAATTCATCTAAATCTTCTTCTTCGAAACCCAAACGGTGCATTCCGGTGTCGAGTTTAATATGAATGGGGAAGTGTTTCAGTTTTCGATTTTCGGCAATTTTCAGGAATGCATTCAGCCCTTTCAAACTGTAAATTTCGGGTTCCAATTTGTATTGGATTATTGCTGAAAAACTGGTGGTTTCTGGATTTAGCACCATTATTGGCAACATAATTCCGGCATTTTTCAACGCGATTCCTTCATCGGCAAAAGCTACGCCCAAATAATCTACTTTATGATGTTCGAGCAATTTGGCAATTTCAAATCCACCGCTTCCATAACCAAATGCTTTTACCATGACCATCATTTTGGTGGTTGGTTTTAGTTTTGATTTATAGAAACTCAGGTTGTGGCTGATGGAGTTGAGGTTAATTTCTAAAATTGTTTCGTGCGTTTTCTCTTCTAATGCGGCAACTATTTCTTCAAATTGAAAATGTCTCGCTCCTTTTATCAGGATGGTTTCATTGACAAAATTCAAATAGTTGAAATTTAAAAAGAAGTCGGCCGTGTTTTTAAAAGTGATGCAGTTGGTAAACTTGTGTTTAAATGCCGAAATGGTTTCGCCGATGCCAATAACGCGATTGATTTTATTGGATGTAATGAGTTGGGAAACCTTAGAATACAATTCTTCGTTCGACAAGCCGCTTTGGAAAATATCCGAGAGGATTACCGTTTTGTTCTTGAATTGTTTTTGGCTTTCGAGAAAATCCAAGGCGATTTTCAACGACTGAAAATCCGAACTGTAGCTGTCGTCAATCAGTGTCGTGTTGTTGATTCCGTTTTTGACTTTCAAACGCATTTCAACGGGATACAACCATTGCATACGGTTTTGAATCGTTGTTTTGCCGTATTTAAAACTCAACAAAACCATCAAGCAAGTAATGGCATTTTCTATTGAGGCTTCATCTTGAAAAGGAATTTGGACTTCAAAATTAACTTTGGCGTATCGAACTTGAAGTGATGTTTTGTCTTCGATTGCTTTTTTTGTGATAAAAACATCGGCAGTTTCATCATCGCAACTCCAAGAAAAGGGTTGTATTCTTGGATCAAGAAGCGCGTCTACGACCTTGTTTTTTTGGTAAATTATTATTCTTGAATGTCTGAAAAGTTTAAGTTTTTCCTTGATTTTTTTTTCCAAATCAACAAAACCTTCGTCGTGCGCCGTGCCAATATTGGTTATAATTCCGATGGTTGGCCGGATGATGACTTCTAATTTTTCCATCTCGTTCATTTTCGAGATTCCTGCTTCAAAAATACCCAAATTGTGTTTGTCGTTAATCGAAATCACCGATAATGGAACACCAACTTGCGAATTGTAGCTTTTGGGACTTCGGATGATGTTGAAATCAGGATTCAAAAGAAAATTCAACCATTCTTTGACTATAGTTTTTCCGTTGCTTCCCGTCAACCCAATAACAGGAAATTTAAAAAGTCTTCGATGATAGGACGCAAATTGTTGCAAGGCATCCAAGGTGTTTTCGACCTCCAGAAAAACAGCTTTGTTTGATAATCCTTCTGGAATGTAAGTCACGACAAAGTGCTGGACTCCTTTTTTGATTAAGTTTGAAATGTAAATGTGGGCATCATTATTGGGGCCAACTAGTGCAAAAAATAATGTTTTTTCATTGTTTTGCAAAGAACGGCTATCGATGGAAACATTGTCAATTGTGCCGTTACTGTCTCCAAACCTTTTGGCGTGGAGGATTTTTTCGATGTTTGGGATAGATAAAGTCAAGGGTCTAACTTTTTGTATTGAAATTAAAAATTATGCGGTTTTCATTACTGGAATTTTAGAATTTTAGAAATAAAAAAACGGTTGTCCATAATGATTTTTTGTATGTATAAATGTACAGAATAAAACGGACAAGAAAAAATAATTAACTTTTTTCTATCAAAAAAAATGATTACAGAATTCTAAATTATTGGGGGATTTAAACAAACTATTTTTCCTCATCCTTCTTCATCGCATAGAAATAAGCGGCGCGACTCAAGGGTTCGTATTCTTCGGTTTCGCCGAGCATGACGAGTTTGTCGTTGTCAGTTTTTCTAAAGCTGTAATTGGCCAAATTTCCGGTTCGAGTGCAAACGGCGTGTACTTTGGTAACATATTCGGCAGTCGCCATCAAGGCAGGCATTGGACCAAAAGGATTGCCCTTGAAATCCATGTCTAATCCAGCTACAATGACACGAATGCCCTGGTTGGCCAAATCGTTACAAATTTTCACGATTTCGTCGTCAAAAAATTGGGCTTCGTCAATTCCCACCACGTCACAACCTTGCGCTAAAATGGCAATATTGGCTGCTGCCGGAACCGGCGTGGAACGGATTTCATTGGCATCGTGCGATACCACCATTTCGTCGTGATAACGGGTGTCGATTTCCGGTTTGAAAATTTCTACTTTTTGTTTGGCAAATTGCGCTCTCTTTAGTCTGCGAATGAG
>NZ_PNNA01000056.1 GCF_013823965.1 Flavobacterium sp. | reverse complement strand
AATATACGATAATGAAAAAACCCAAATTAAGTTTTTGGCAAATCTGGAATCTAAGCTTTGGATTCCTGGGAGTACAAATTGGATATTCACTACAAAATGGTAATACCAGCAGAATATTGGAAGCCCTGGGCGCCGATGTTCACAGCATAGGATATTTTTGGTTGGCAGCACCGCTGGCCGGTCTAATTGTTCAACCCATCATTGGTCTTTCCAGTGACAAAACCTGGACACGACTAGGACGTAGAATCCCGTTTATCTTTTTTGGAGCAATTGTTTCTGCATTGGCCATGTTTTTTATGCCTAATGCGGAATACTTCACCTATTTGTTACCGCCTTTAATTTTTGGTGCCGTCATGCTTCTTTTAATGGACACTTCATTTAATGTGACGATGCAGCCTTTTAGAGCCCTTGTTGGCGATATGGTGAATGACGAACAAAAAAATCTGGGTTATTCTTTGCAAAGTGCCTTAATCAATTTTGGAGCCGTTTTTGGTTCCTTGTTGCCTTGGATTCTGGCCAAAGCCGGTGTTGCAAATGTTCCTGCAGCCGGCGAAAAAGTGGCTGCGTCCGTTATATGGTCTTTCTATATTGGAGGAGCAATTTTATTGGCCACCGTTCTGTGGACTGTTTTTAGGACTAAAGAATATGCACCCAAAGAACACGCACAATACAATGACATCGATCTAGAAACCGAAACCGTGACCGAAAAAACAAGTATCTTGAAATTGATTTCCAATGCTCCAAAGATTTTTTGGCAGTTGGGAATCGTTCAATTCTTTTCTTGGTTTGCGTTATTTTTAATGTGGGTATACACTACCAGAGCCATCGCAAATCAAGTTTGGGGAGCCGAAGCCTTGGATCCAAAATCTATTGGTTTCAACGAAGCCGGAGATTGGACTGGAGTGCTATTTGCTTTTTACAGCGCCGTTGCTGCATTATTTTCTTTGCTTATTCCAACAATTGCAAAATCAATTGGCAGAAAAAAAACCTATAGTTTTTCTCTTTTATTGGGCGGAATTGGGTTGGCTTCGATGTATTTTATTCACGACAAAAACATTCTTTTACTATCCATTTCAGGAGTTGGTTTAGCTTGGGCAGCCATATTGGCAATGCCTTACGCCATGTTATCCGGTTCTTTGCCAGCAGACAAAATGGGCGTGTATATGGGATTGTTTAATGCAACCATCACGATTCCACAAATCGCTGCTGGGTTATTAGGCAGTACAATCATTGCATTGTTTGGAGGTTTTCCAATGGCAATTATTGTAATAGCGGGAGTTTCAATGTTGATTGCAGGCCTGGCAGTATTTTTCGTTAAGGAAAATAACTCAACAGTTAAATAAATTATTACAATTATTAATGAATACAAAAGCATTTATATTCGACCTTGATGGAGTCATTGTCGATACCGCAAAATACCATTATTTGGCTTGGTTAAAAATCGCCAATCAATTGGGAATTGAATTCACGCACGAACACAACGAATTGTTGAAAGGCGTGAGTCGCGATCGTTCTTTGGACATCATTTTAGAATTAGGAAAAGTGAAAGCTTCCCAGGAAGACAAAAATAAATGGCTCGTCCAGAAAAATGAAGACTATTTGTCCTATTTAGTCGATATGGACGAAAGCGAAATCCTTCCGGGAGTGATGCCTATTTTAAAATATTTGAAAGAACGCAACCAATTAATCGCATTAGGTTCAGCAAGTAAAAATGCCAGACCCATTCTCGAAAAAACGGGAACACTACATTTTTTTGATGCGATTGTGGACGGAAATGATGTTTCGAATGCAAAACCCGACCCTGAAGTTTTCCTGATTGCAGCCAAATTATTAGGCAAAAAACCAGAAGATTCGATAGTTTTCGAAGATTCGGTAGCAGGAATACAGGCAGCAAACATTGGAGGAATGACCAGCGTGGGGATAGGAGATGCCCAAACATTGCACGAAGCAAAACATCTATTCAAAGATTTTACCCTTATGGATAAAAGCTTTATCGACGCTTTGATAAAATAAATTTTGTTTCAAGTTTTTAATAAAAAACACAAACTTGAAACCTTAAACAAAAGAAGAAATGAACCAAGATTATATAAAAGCAGACAGTTGGTCCATCATTGAAGAAGGATTTGATCCGGAAAGCGTAAAATCTTCCGAAAGCCTTTTCAGCATTGGTAACGGTGCCATGGGACAACGCGCCAATTTTGAAGAAAATTACACAGGAGAAACCTTTCAAGGAAGTTATATCGCAGGAATTTATTATCCAGACAAAACCAAAGTGGGCTGGTGGAAAAACGGTTATCCAAAATATTTCGCCAAAGTATTGAATGCTCCAAACTGGATTGGAATCGACATCGAAATCAATGATGAAAACCTGGATTTGAATGCGTGTAAGGAAGTCAAAAATTTTCGTCGCGAATTGAATATGAAAGAAGGTTGGTACAACCGTTCTTTTGAGGCAACATTGAAAAACGGTACCGAAATTGCCGTAAACGTGCGTCGTTTTCTATCTTTGGATTTAGATGAAACTGGTATCATCAATTATGAAATCACGCCTTTAAACAAAGATGCAAAAATAGTTTACAAACCCTACATTGATGCAGGTGTAACAAATGAAGATGCCAACTGGGATGAAAAATTCTGGGAAATACTCGATGTAAAAAGAACCGGAAATGAAGCTTTTGTAACGGCTCAAACGTTCAAAACACACTTTAAGGTGACCACTTTTATGCAAAACAGCATTTTGGTAAACGGTAAAAACGGCAACATTTCCCCTTCGAATATTAAAACCGGCGCTGATAAAATTCAATTTTCATACGATGTCATCATTGCAAAAGGGCAAAGCTCCTCTATCCAAAAAATAGGTGGTTATACCGTTTCCTTAAACCATGACAACACCATTTCTGCAGCTGAAGGAGTCATAAAAACTGCCTTGGCAAAAGGATATGACAAATTATTGGAAGAGCAAATCACGGCTTGGGCCAAAATTTGGGAAATGTCGGATATCACCATTGACGGCGACGTGAAAGCACAGCAAGGCATTCGTTTCAATATTTTTCAACTGAACCAAACGTATTTAGGAAAAGATTCCCGTTTGAACATTGGTCCAAAAGGATTCACTGGCGAAAAATACGGCGGCTCCACCTATTGGGACACAGAAGCGTATTGCATTCCGTTTTACATGGCGACCAAAGACCAGCAAGTGGCGAGAAATTTATTGACCTATCGCTACAACCAATTGGACAAAGCGATTGAAAATGCCAAAGACAATCTAGGTTTCAAAAACGGTGCGGCTTTGTATCCAATGGTAACCATGAACGGCGAAGAATGCCATAACGAATGGGAAATTACCCACGAGGAAATCCACAGGAATGGAGCGATTGCTTTTGCCATTTTCAACTATTACCGCTTCACTGGCGATTACAGCTACATCCCAGAAAAAGGATTGGAAGTTTTGATTGGAATTGCCCGTTTTTGGCATCAAAGAGCCAACTTTTCGAAAGACAAAAACCAATTTGTCATTCTGGGAGTTACCGGCCCTAACGAATATGAAAATAACGTAAACAATAATTTCTACACGAATTATATTGCCAAATGGTGTATTGATTATGCCTATGAGCAAATTCAAAAAGTCTCGCTGGAATATCCTTCAGACCATAAACGAATCATCGAAAAAGTAAAATTATCCGACACCGAATTGCAGGATTGGAAAAAAGTTTCCGGCAACATGTACTTTCCAAAATCGGAAGAACTGGGCATTTATTTGCAACAAGACGGATTCCTGGACAAAGAATTGGTCTTGGTAAAAGATTTGGACAAAAGCCAAAGACCTATAAACCAAAAATGGTCTTGGGACAGAATTTTACGTTCTCCATATATCAAACAAGCCGACGTATTGCAAGGATTTTACTTCTTTGAAGACCATTTTTCGACAGAAGAATTAAAACGCAATTTCGAGTTTTACGAAGCATTCACTGTTCACGAAAGTTCACTTTCTCCTTGCGTCCATTCGATTCAAGCGGCAAAATTGGACAAAATGGATATGGCGTATACTTTCTATTTAAGAACTTCAAGACTGGATTTGGACGATTACAACAAAGAGGTTGAAGAAGGCTGTCACATCACTTCGATGGCGGGAACTTGGATGAGTATCGTGGAAGGTTTTGGCGGAATGAGGGTTAAAGATGATTCGCTTCATTTTTCTCCAAAAATCCCGAAAGAATGGTCAGGTTATTCCTTTAAAATTAACTTCCGAAACCAGATTTTGAAAGTTGCCGTTAATCACGACGACACACAACTTACACTCGAAGGTTCAAAACAGTTGACTGTTTTTGTAAATGGCAAGGCAGTTTTGGTTGAACCAAATAGTTTGGTTACTGTATAAAAATCCCAACCATATAAGGCATATAAGAAAACTTAAATGAACTTATGTGCCTTACATGGTTAAAAAATAAAGTTGAAATATATTTAATCGTTTGTCAAATGAAAAAACTACTTTTATTTTTCCTAATTTCTTCAACAATGTTTGCACAAATCGAAAAAACAGAACCTCCTTTTTGGTACGCCGGAATGCACAATCCCGAATTACAGGTCATGTTTTACGGAAAAAACATTGCGCAATTACAAGTTTCCGTTTCCAATTCGATTAAAATTACAAACGTAAAAAGAACTGAAAATCCCAATTACCTTTTTGTTACCATAAACACAAAAAACATTAAGGCAACTGACTTTGTTTTTACATTCAAAAACAATAATTCAGTGGCGTTTACTCAAAACTATTCCTTAAAAAAGCGAAGAGAAAATTCAGCCCAACGCAAAAGTTACGATGCATCGGACTTGATGTATTTGATAATGCCGGATCGATTTTCAAATGGCAAAAAAAACAACGACTCCAATGATTTAACCCACGAAAAATTCAACCGAAATTTGCCTGGAGGAAGACACGGCGGCGACATTGAAGGTATCATCAACCATTTGGATTATTTGCAGGAATTGGGCGTTACCACCATTTGGAACACACCACTTTGCGAGGATAATGAAGAAAAATATTCCTATCATACTTACGCACAATCTGATGTTTACAAAATTGATCCTCGTTATGGAACCAATGAAGATTATGCTCGATTGGCTTCGGAATTGCACAAAAGAAAAATGAAATTAGTAATGGATTACGTTACGAATCATTGGGGAGCGGCACATTGGATGATGAAAGATTTACCCACTCACGATTGGATTCATCAATTTGAAAACTTTACCCAAACCAATCACAAACGAACAACAATTAACGACATAAATGCATCGAAAATTGACACCAAAATTTGTATGGATGGATGGTTTGCGCCAACAATGCCTGACCTGAACCAGTCTAATCCTTTGATGTTAAACTATCTTATTCAAAATGCAATTTGGTGGATTGAATATGCTGATTTAGATGGTTTTAGAGTAGACACTTACAACTATTCAGATCCTGAAGGAATTGCAAAATGGACAAAAGCCATAACAAATGAGTATCCTAATTTCAACATCGTTGGAGAAGTTTGGATGCAAAATCAAGCACAAATTGCGTATTGGCAAAAAGACAGTAAAATTGCCGCTATCCAAAATTACAATTCCCACTTGCCAAGCGTGATGGATTTTACATTACTTGGTGCATTGGGAAGTGTTTTCAACGAAGATGACGGCAGTTGGGACAAAGGAATGGTGAAAATATATGATAATTTTGCCAATGATTTTCTGTATCCAAACATCAATAACATGCTGATTTTTGCCGAAAATCACGACACACAACGCATAAATCACGTTTACAACAACGACATCCGAAAATACAAAATGGCAATGGCAGTTTTGGCCACAGTCCGAGGAATTCCACAAATTTATTACGGTTCCGAAATTGGGATGTCAGGAAACAAAGACAATGGCGATGCCGATATCCGTCAAGATTTTCCCGGCGGTTGGGAAGGCGATGCCATCAATGCTTTTATCAAAGAAGGAAGAACGCCAGGGCAAAACGAATATTTTGATTTCACTTCCAAGTTGTTCAATTGGAGAAAAAACCAATCAGCAGTTCACTTCGGAAAAATGACGCATTACATTCCGGAAAACAATGTCTACGTCTATTTCAGGTACAATTCATCCGAAAACGTGATGGTTTTAATCAACAACAGCAATGAAACCAAAGTGATAAACACAACTCGTTTCGCAGAAAACATTGGTAATCATAAAAGCGGAAAAGACGCAATCACCGAACAAAATATTGACGTCACAAAAGAAATAACTTTGGAACCCAAATCAGTTTTGATATTGGAATTGAAATAAAAAAATTGAACCATGCAAGGCATTTAAAGTCATATAAGAAAACTTAAATGGCCTTAAATGCCTTATATGTTCGAAAAAATACAAACTATGAAAAAATTATTTTTCTTATTATTTATAACTTCACTTTCCTTTGCACAAAACGCAAACAGGAAATTCGAAAGCTTCAAAGAAGTCAACAACGCTTTAGAAATAAAAACTTCCGATGGTTTATATATCATCAAGGCTTATTCTGATAAAATTGTCGAAACTACTTTTATTCCAAAAGGAGAAATTTTTAATCCAAATTCAGAAGCAGTAGTTTTAGTTCCAAAAGCGAATATTACGAAAGTTTATGAAACCCCAAACTCAATAGTCTCTACAGCTTATGGTATCGAAGTTTCTGTACAAAAATCACCTTTTCAAATATCATATTTCTATAAAACCAAACCATTATTTTCCGAAAAATCAGGTTATTTAAAACAAAAACATATTCCGTTAGAAAATGTAAAAGGCAACATAAAAACCGATTCAACCGAGGTAATCCAATTCAACATTTCGCCTGACGAAATGCTTTATGGTGGCGGCGCACGTGCTTTGGGAATGAATCGTCGTGGCAACAAATTGGCTTTGTACAACAGAGCGCATTATGGCTACGAAACCCATTCGGAATTAATGAATTTTACCATTCCGATGGTCTTGTCGTCAAAAATGTATGCCGTTCATTTTGACAATTCCGCCATTGGCTACTTGGATTTAGACAGCAAAAAAGACAATACTTTAGCTTATGAAACTATTTCAGGTCGAAAAACCTATCAAGTAATCGTGGGCGATTCTTGGACTGATTTGATTTCCAATTACACCGATTTGACCGGAAAACAACCCTTGCCGGCTCGATGGACTTTGGGAAATTTTTCCAGCCGTTTTGGCTATCATTCGCAAGAAGAAGTAGAGAAAACCATCAAAAAATTTGAAGACAACAACATTCCTGTCGATGCCATAATTCTCGATTTGTATTGGTTTGGCAAAGAAATGAAAAACACAATGGGAAATTTGGATTGGGAAAAAGAAACCTTTTCAAATCCAGATAAAATGATTGCCGATTTGAATGCGAAAGGCATAAAAACAGTTCTCATTACTGAACCTTTTGTACTGACAACTTCCAAGAAATGGCAGGAAGCCGTGGACAAAAAAGTATTGGCAACAGATAAAGACGGAAAACCTTTTACTTATGATTTCTACTTTGGAAACACCGGAATCATCGATATTTTCAAACCTGACGGAAAAGATTGGTTTTGGAATGTGTACAAACGATTGATCAATCAAGGTGTTGGCGGACTTTGGGGCGATTTGGGCGAACCCGAAGTATTCCCTTCAGAAGCCATCACTGCTGGAGGAACAGCCGATGAAATCCACAATGTTTACGGACACAATTGGGCAAAATTAATTGCCGATGGTTACAAAAAAGACTTTTCGAATCAACGTCCGTTTATTCTGATGCGCGCCGGATATTCTGGTTCACAGCGTTTTGGCATGATGTCTTGGAGTGGTGATGTGAGCCGTTCTTGGGGCGGATTGCAATCGCAAATGGAAATTTCTTTGCAAATGGGAATGCAAGGCATGAGTTATATGCACTCGGATTTAGGAGGTTTTGCAGGTGATTATTTCGACAATGAATTATACATTCGTTGGTTGCAATACGGTGTTTTTAATCCAATTTTCCGTCCGCACGCTCACGAAGAAGTTGCAGCAGAACCGGTTTACAAAGATATTGTGACCAAAGCAAAAGCCAAGAAACAAGTGGAATTGCGTTACCAATTAATGCCTTACAATTATACTTTGGCTTTTGAAAACAACCAAAAAGGAACGCCGTTAATGCGTCCGTTGTTTTTTGAAGAACCCAACAATGCCAAATTGTCGACCGTTTGTGAAACTTATCTTTGGGGAAATGACTTTTTGGTGACTCCAATAACGAAATCTGGAGTGACTACAACTTCGATTTATTTTCCAAAAAACAACAATTGGTTTGATTTCTATTCCGATGAAGAACAATTGGCAGGAACCACTTCGACCGTTGCGGTTGTTGAAGATCATATTCCAGTTTATGTTCGTGGCGGCGCTTTTATTCCAATGATAAAAACCATTCAAAACACATCGAAATATACTTTGGACAACTTCGATTTGCATTATTATTTTGATGCAAAAACTACCCAAACTTCCGGAAAATTATACAATGACGATGGAACAACGGCCAATGCTTTCGAAAAAGGAGCATTTGAAGTTTTGAATTTCAATGCCAATGCCAATGCCAAAATGCTAGCCATCAAATTGAATTCGGAAATTGGGAAAAACTTTCAATCTTCCGATAAAAATGTGGCATTAATTATCCATAATGTAAAAGCAAAATCAGTAATCGTTAACGGAAAATCTACTCCTTTCAAAACCGTAAAAAACAATATAGAAATTCCCGTTTCCTGGAAAAAAGGAACAGGAGTTGACATCAAAATTCAATTCTAAAAATGAAAAAAAACATCCTATTTTCGATAGCATTCCTCAGTCTTCTTTTTTCAAGTTGTTCTTCAACCAAATCGGTAAAAACAACCTCAAAAACGCCTTTCGTTTGGGAAAATGCCAATGTGTATTTTCTTTTAATCGACCGATTCAACAACGGGGACAAAACGAACGACCATACTTTCAACAGAAATAAACCAACCGGAAAATTGCGCGGTTTTGAAGGTGGCGATATTCGAGGCGTCATTCAAAAATTAGACGAAGGATACTTCGAAAAACTCGGAATAACTGCCATTTGGATGACGCCAGTCGTAGAACAAATTCACGATGGAGTTGACGAAGGAACTGGTTTTACTTATGGATTTCACGGTTATTGGACTAGAGACTGGTCAGCATTGGATCCAAGTTTTGGAACCAAAAAAGACTTGGCCGAATTAGTTCAAAAAGCGCACGCAAAAGGAATTCGAATTATGCTTGATGCCGTTATCAATCACACGGGACCAGTTACTGCCGAAGATTCTGCTTATCCAAATGACTGGGTGAGAACGTCTCCAAAGTGCACCTACAATTCGTATGACACTTATATTAATTGTACATTAGTCGAAAACCTTCCAGACGTAAAAACCGAAAGCAACGAAGCTGTGGCTTTGCCTCCATTTTTAGTTGAAAAATGGAAAAAAGAAGGTCGCTACGAACAAGAAGTAGCCGAATTGGATGTGTTTTTTGCTAAAACAGGTTATCCTCGTGCGCCAAAATATTACATCATGAAATGGCTATCGGATTACATCACGGATTATGGAATTGATGGCTACCGAGTGGATACCGCCAAGCATACTTATGAAGATGTTTGGGCCGATTTCAAGAAAGTTTGCGACCAAGCTTTTGCCGATTTCAAAAAAAATAATCCAACAAAAGTATTGGACAACAATGCATTTTTCACCGTTGGCGAAGTGTATGGATATAATATTGGAGCCAAAAAATGGTTTGATTTTGGAGATAAAAAAGTGGATTATTTCGCAAATGGTTTTACCGGTTTAATCAATTTTGATTTTAGAAACGAAGCCAAAATGAACTACGAAGATTTGTTTTCAAAATACAACACAATTCTTCAAAATGACTTAAAAGGAAACACGGTTATGAACTATGTTTCATCGCACGATGACGGTTATCCTTTTGACAAGAAAAGAGAAAAAGTGATAGAAGCCGGCACAAAACTACTTCTTGCACCAGGAATTTCGCAAGTTTATTATGGCGACGAAAGTGCTAGACCGTTAGACATTCCTGGAACTACAGGTGATGCAACCTTGCGTTCGACGATGAATTGGGACGAGATAAAAACCAATTCCGAAACTCAAAAAGTGTTTTTGCATTGGCAAAAACTAGGTAATTTCAGAAAAAATCACCCATCGATTGGTGCTGGTGTTCATAGACAAATTTCGGCAAGTCCTTATGTTTTTAGCCGAACTTTTACCAAAGATAATTATACAGACAAAGTTGTTATTGGTTTGGATTTACCAAAAGGACAAAAGAGAATTTCGGTGGGAAGTATTTTTAAAGACGGAACAAAAGTAAGAGAATTTACTTCAAATCAAATTGTAACTGTCACAAATGGTTTTATTGAAATAGATACACCAAATACAATTTTATTAATCGAAAAAAAATAATCCTAACACTGGATTTACAAAATTATTCGCAAAGTTCTCAAAGGATTCATTCCATTTGGGAACTTTGCGTTTTTTCTTAATTACCTTTGTTCAAAATTGATGCAAATGAATCCCATTCTCAAAATAGGACATCGAGGAGCAAAAGGCTATGAACCAGAGAACACTTTAGTTTCTTTCGAAAAAGCGATTGGTTTAAAAGTGGATGGCATCGAACTCGATGTGCATTTGAGTTTAGACAATAAAATTATGGTCATTCACGATGAAACCATTGACCGCACAACATCTGGAACTGGCTTTGTTCATCAATTTACTGCATTGGATTTAAAAAAATTTGGCGTCCCAAAACTTATCGACGTTTTAGATTTGGCAAACCAAAAATGCTTTGTCAACATCGAACTCAAAGGAGGTGGAACCGCCAAACCCGTTGTTGCTGTAATGGAACTTTATATTTTGAAAAAAAATTGGACTTACGATAATTTTTTGGTTTCCAGTTTCGATTGGAAAATGCTCGAAGAAGTTCAACATTTGAATCCAAAAATCCGAATTGGCGTTTTAACAGAATCGTCTATTGAAGGAGCTTTGGCTTTTGCCAAAAAAATAAATGCTTTTTCCATTCATCCCGATTATGCGTTATTGTCGAAAGAAAATGTAGCTTTGATGCAGGAAAATGGATTGGAAGTTTATCCTTGGACGGTCAATTCAACAGAAGACATCCAAAAAATAAAATCATTCAACGTAAACGGAATCATTTCCGATTTTCCAGATAGAATATGAACCAGAATTTTGACATAATAATTGTAGGCGGTGGCGCGGCGGGATTTTTTACGGCCATCAACATTGTGGAAAAAAACCCGAAACTGAAAGTCGCCATTCTCGAACGCGGAAACGAAGTTTTGTCTAAAGTCAGAATTTCTGGCGGCGGAAGATGCAACGTGACACACGCTTGTTTTGAACCCAACGAATTGGTAAAATTTTATCCCCGTGGCGAGAAAGAATTGCGCGGTCCATTTCATCAATTTTGTTCGGGAGATACTGTGGAATGGTTCAGCAATCACGGCGTGGAACTCAAAATTGAAGATGACGGAAGGATGTTCCCGGTTTCGAATTCGTCGCAAACCATTATTGATTGTTTTCTTCAAGCGACACAAAAATTGGGAATCACCGTTTTTACAGGACAAAGCGTGCAATCGATTTTCAAGAAAGATAATTTTTGGAAAATTGAAACTCAAAATAAAAATTACATCGCCGAAAAACTAATTCTCGCCACGGGAAGCAACCCAAAAATTTGGGAAATGCTGCAAACTTTTGGTCACGCCATCGTGAATCCCGTTCCTTCCCTGTTTACTTTCAACATCAAAGATGCGAGAATAAAAGAATTACCAGGAGTTTCAGCGATGGTTTCAGTAAAAGTAAAAGACACCAAACTGGCCTCAACCGGCCCATTGTTAATCACGCATTGGGGAATGAGCGGTCCGGCCATCTTGAAATTGTCAGCTTGGGGCGCCCGAATTTTGGCTGAAAAAAATTACCAGTTTACCATTTTCGTTAATTGGCTGAATGATATTGAAGCTGGTGATGCCGAGAAAATTCTCAAAAATTTAAAACAAGAACACGCCAAAAAAGGGGTTTCCAAAAAATCGCCTTTTGATTTCCCGAACCGATTATGGGAAAGTTTGGTTTTGGCTTCCTCCATTTCTGAAGAAACCAAATGGGCCGATTTGTCGAAAATACAACTACAAAACTTGATCCATCAATTGACAAATTCCAGTTTTCAAGTCAACGGAAAGAGCACTTTCAAGGAAGAATTTGTGACTGCTGGCGGAATAGATTTAAAGGAAATCAACTTCAAAACCATGGAAAGCAAACTGCACGAGAATCTCTTTTTTGCAGGAGAAATAATCAATATTGATGCCGTAACTGGTGGATTTAACTTTCAAAATGCTTGGACAAGTGGTTATATTTTGGCAAACTCATTGTAGTCTTGAGTAAATTTAATTGTAATTTTGTTAAAGAAGTGTGCATTTCATCGGATATTTTTATTTAAATAATTGTAAAATAATTATTTAAGTTCTTTCTTTACAGTTCCACATTAACTAATACCCTAAGGTCAATGAAAAAAATTTACTTGTTAGTCGCTCTATTTTTAAGCATCTTTTCTTATAGTCAAAATTTCGATTCATTTGCAAGTGGCGTAAAAATTAATAGCACGGTTTATAATGTAACGTCAAGTGCTCCTATTCAACAAATTAATCCAGCACCTGACGCACAAAATTTTGACGGGTCAAATTTAGGCACGTTTGGGCAAAATTCTAGTTGTGCAAAAATTACTGGTGGCGAAATTAAAACTTGGAAAACTGCTTCAGGAAATGTGTGTGGCACTACGTTAAACTGGCGTGTGTATCCTGCCAGTGCTTCACCATCTGGAAGCTTTAATTCGGTGCCGTTGACAACTATTTCTGAATGTGATTTAAGCACGAATGCTTTTTATGACGGTTTTGGACCCTGTTCAAATAATGACCAAAAATGGAAAGATTATTCCATCAACATCGATTTTGTAAATTCCTTAACTACTGGAAATTACATTCTCGAAATTTATTATACTTTAACGGGTTCTGATGTAAATGCTTCAACTTGTGAAACCATCAAATACATTAATAATTCAGGACTAAACTATAAGGCATCTTTTACCGTGTCAAACCCAATAACAGATCCAACGGCATCTTCAACATCCGTTTGTGAAGGCGAAAGCTTAACTTTAATTGCAAATCCTTCGGGTGGTGTTTCTCCATACACTTTTAGCTGGACTGGTCCGAATGGGTTTACTTCGACCGATGAAAATCCAATAATTAACAATATTTCCCTATCAAATGCCGGTGCTTATTCTTTAATTGTAACCGATGCCTGTGGTTCCTTTTCGAATAGCAAGAGTACTGCAGCAGTAGTTGTAAATGCAAAAATAGATCCTGAATTTGATGCCACTTTACCCGCAATTTGTAAAAATGGAATAGCTCCTCTTTTGTCAACTACATCTACAAATGGAATCACGGGAAGTTGGAATCCGCCAATTGTCAGTAATACTGCAACGGCGACCTATGTTTTTACTCCTGATCCTGGTCAATGCGCTAATTCGTTGTCCTTTACCGTTTTTGTAGTAAATAATGTCTCTCCTGCATTTACCTTGCCAACATCTATTTGCTTTGGAGCCACTCCTCCAGTCCTGAATAATATTTCAAATAATGGAATTGTAGGAACTTGGAGTCCAGCAACAGTGAGCAACACTTCTTCTGGCACTTATACTTTTACACCAAGTTCATTACAATGTGCTTTGCCTGTAACTGTACAAATAAATGTAAATCCATTGTTTGCAGTTTTTACTCCAGCAATTCCTCCTATTTGTTCGGGAGAAGTGCTGAATGATTTGCCTACAACTTCCACCAACGGAGTTACGGGAACTTGGTCGCCGGCCATAAACAATACGGCAACGACAACCTACACTTTTACACCAACTGCCGGTCAATGTACTGTGACACCTGTAACTATGACTATTGTCGTGAACCCGATTGCGGCAACTTTCACTCCAATTGCTCCGATTTGTTCTGGTGATGCTTTGGCTCCTTTGCCAACGACTTCTGATAATGGCGTGACGGGAACTTGGTCGCCTGCCACAAACAACACGGCAACAACAACCTATACTTTTACA
>NZ_PNNA01000006.1 GCF_013823965.1 Flavobacterium sp. | reverse complement strand
AATATGGTGGGGTATTGGTTTGGAGTTAAAGGTGGTACTTATCTTTATAATAAGGAAGATACTTTTTGGTTTAAGGAAAAATACCTTTTGCAATCCAGGGATTTCTTCGATAAATATGGAGGAAAAGCAATAATTTTTGCTCGATTCTTGCCTATTTTCAGAACATTTGCTCCTATAGTTGCAGGAATTGCTTCCATGGATAAAAAGAAGTTTATGTTCAATAATATATTGGGTTCCATTCTTTGGTCATTCAGCATGATTTTATCGGGACACTATTTGTCAGCTTTATTCTTGGAAAAATTCGGCATTGACTTAAAAAGCCACATCGAATATATCGTCATAATAATTGTGTTGATTACCACTGTTCCTGTTTTATGGAAATTACTTAAAAAAAGAGTTCATATATAAAAACAAGAACTTGATAAAAACAAAAAATCCGTTTGCCTAAGCAAACGGATTTTTTGTTTCAAATTACTTTACAACCTACGGATTATCGTTGTTTTTTATTGTTATTCTTTACAAAACCCGCAAAATCATTATTCCGGCATCTTTTTTAATGCCTTGTAAATAGTCGGCTAATGGTTTTTCCGAGATTACCACTTTTTTTAGTGAAGAGGAAGCGTGAAGCAAATGAATTCGGCCGTTAACAAGAATTGCAATTCCTACGTGGTTGCAGTCTAGGCCTTCAATTGTTGAGGTCATAGCTATAAGGTCGCCTTCCATTATTTTGTTTTCTATGGCGGCTACTTTCGATTTTTCTATTTGTGAAAGTGGTTTTTTGTTGATTTGTTTTTCTGTTCCACGAATTGTTTCCAAGGTTTTTTCATCTGTTATTTTTGGATACAGTTTTTGATTCTCGCTCATAAAATGAACTTCTTTATTTGTAATTTCTCCACCGATATCCAAAGTAATGTCTTTAATCCATCCGTTTTTTTCGGCTTGTCTAGTCCATTCCGTAAAATAATGCAAACGTGAGCCGTAACCGTCTATTTTGTTATTTCTATAGCGCAATTGAGTTAAAATCTCTTGAAAATCGCTATAAGAATTGGAGTTTTTCTTTTTGGTAAGATATAAAGCCAATACGTTTTCATCAAAAGTAAAGCAGTCCAATACTTGTAAATTGCATACTAATTCTTCTTTTTCGTTTATTTCTAATGTCGAAGCAACATAGGGTGTTTCTAGAAAACTTTTGGCAATTTTGAGAATGCTTTCCGATGGAGTGGCTGTTAAATCTATTTTATTCTTTTTAATAAAAATTGTTTCGTCTTTGTCTTGTGAATAGATGGAAAGCGAAATGATAAAAGCTAAAATACTTGGAAACACTTGATTTTTCATGAGAGGAATTTTTGTGAATTCAAAGCTACAAAAAATGATTATATTTGAATGAAATTTATTTCATTGACTTATGGAAGCTGTTATTAAAACAACGATAGAAAGGACTACAAAGCAAGCAGATTTTGATTATTGCGCCTTGATGATGGCTGAATCGGATCCTTGGATTACTCTAGAAATGGATTTTGATTCTTGCACTAAAGCCTTTGAAGGCGTGTCAAAAGAAGTTTATGTTGTCAAATATAATACTGAAATTGCTGGATTTGTTATTCTTCAAATCAATGGAACTTTTAAAGGATATATTCAAACCATTTGCATTGGCAAGGATTTTAGAGGAAAAGGACTTGGAAAAAAAGTGCTGAATTTTTGTGAAGAACGTATTTTGAAAATTTCGCCCAATATTTTTATTTGTGTTTCTTCATTCAATACTAAAGCGCTTCAACTTTATCGTGCTTTTGGTTTTGAAATTATAGGTGAGTTGAAAAATTTTGTCAAAGAAGGATTTACGGAAATTTTGCTTCGAAAAACATTTGGTCCTATAATGGGATATTCAAAATCTAGAGCATAATTTCTGCAACTTTTATATTAGAAACAAAAAAATCCGAAGCGATAAACTTCGGATTTTTTATTTCCAATTGGAATTTCAAAAATATTACATCATTCCCGGCATTCCACCGCCCATTGGCATTCCGCCACCAGCGTTTTCTTCTTTGATTTCTACCAAAGCACATTCGGTAGTCAAGATCATTCCGGCAACCGAAGCTGCGTTTTCTAATGCTACACGAGTTACTTTTTTAGGGTCAATGATTCCTGCTTTTAGCATGTCTACATATTCGTCAGTTTTAGCATTGTAACCAAAATCACCTGAGCCTTCAGCAACTTTTGCCACAACTACAGAGCCTTCAAGACCTGCGTTTTCTACAATGGTTCTCAAAGGAGCTTCCACGGCGCGAGAAATAATTTTGATTCCAGTTGCTTCGTCAGCGTTGTCGGCTTTTAAGTCAGCAAGTGCGTTTTTAGCTCTTAACAAAGCAACGCCTCCACCAGCAACAATTCCTTCTTCGACAGCGGCACGAGTAGCGTGTAATGCGTCGTCAACTCTGTCTTTTTTCTCTTTCATTTCTACTTCAGAAGCAGCGCCAACATAAAGTACGGCAACTCCACCAGCCAATTTAGCCAAACGTTCCTGCAATTTTTCTTTGTCGTAATCAGAAGTCGTAGTTTCCATTTGACCTTTGATTTGGTTTACCCTGTTTTTGATGGTATCAGCATCGCCAGCGCCACTTACCACGGTAGTATTGTCTTTGTCAATGGTTACTCTTTTCGCAGTTCCCAACATTTCGATGGTTGTGTTTTCTAAAGTATAACCTCTTTCTTCAGAAATTACAGTTCCACCAGTCAAGATGGCGATGTCTTCCAACATTGCTTTTCTTCTGTCACCAAAACCTGGAGCTTTTACGGCAGCAATTTTCAAGGCACCACGTAATTTGTTTACTACCAATGTCGATAAAGCTTCTCCGTCAACGTCTTCAGCAATAATCAATAAAGGTTTTCCGGATTGGGCCACTGGCTCTAAAACTGGCAATAATTCTTTTAATGAAGAAACTTTTTTGTCGTACAAAAGAATGTAAGGGCTGTCCAATTCTGCTTCCATTTTTTCTGGATTGGTCACAAAATAAGGAGAAAGATAACCTCTGTCAAATTGCATTCCTTCGACAACGTCAACATAAGTATCGGTTCCTTTGGCTTCTTCCACGGTGATAACTCCTTCTTTTCCCACTTTTGCGAAAGCGTTGGCAATCAATTCTCCAATAATTTCGTCGTTGTTGGCAGAAATAGAGGCAATTTGTTTGATTTTTTCAGAATCGCTTCCTACTACTTTGGCTTGTTTTGCCAAGTCAGAAACGATTGATTCAACGGCTTTGTCGATTCCGCGTTTCAAGTCCATTGGATTGGCACCGGCTGCCACGTTTTTCAGACCTTCTTTTACGATGGCTTGTGCCAAAACAGTTGCAGTCGTGGTTCCGTCACCTGCTAAATCATTGGTTTTAGAAGCTACTTCTTTTACCATTTGAGCTCCCATATTTTCCAAAGGGTCTTTCAATTCGATTTCTTTTGCAACGGTAACACCGTCTTTGGTAACGTTTGGTCCACCAAAAGATTTTCCAATAATTACGTTACGACCTTTTGGTCCAAGAGTTACTTTTACTGCATTTGCCAATGCGTCTACACCGCGTTTTAATCCGTCACGTGCTTCAATATCAAATTTTATGTCTTTTGCCATTTTCTTTGTTTATTTTTCCCCACCCCAACCCTCCCCGAAAGGGAGGGAGTCGCGAAGGATATAGTTTGTAAATAGTTAATTTATTTCAATCTCCTCCCCTTTGGGGAGGTCGGGAGGGGATTTTAGATGATTGCCAAGATATCGTCTTCACGCATCATCAAATAATCTTTTCCTTCTAATTTCAATTCGGTTCCTGCATATTTTCCGTAAAGGACGGTATCTCCAACTTTTACAGTTAGAGGTTCGTCTTTCTTGCCATTTCCAACAGCAACTACAGTTCCTTTTTGTGGTTTTTCTTTTGCAGTGTCTGGAATGAAAATTCCTGATGCAGTTTGAGTTTCGGCAGCAACGGGTTCAATAAGAACACGGTCTGAAAGCGGTTTAATATTTAAAGCCATAATGATATGATATTTTGATGTTATTTATTTGATGGGAATGAGATTTCAGAAATTATGCCAAGGGCTGAAAACTGACATTTTTTCTTAAAAAAAATGCCAGCTTTGACAGGCTGGCATTTATTGTATTTTGAAATAAAATTATTTCTGTGCTGGTACAGCTGGTGTGTTTTGAACTGGAGCTGCCGGAGTTGTATTACTTGGCGCAGCAGTTTCTGATTTTTCAATGATTTTAGAATCGGTGTCGCTTAATGAACCTCCGAAACTTAAGCTGGAAAGCAAGATAAGTACAATTAAAATTGTGGCCAATGTCCAAGTGCTTTTGTCTAAAAAGTCTGTTGTTTTTTGTACACCACCCAACATTTGTGAACCACCTATTGAAGAAGACAATCCACCACCTTTAGGGTTTTGAACCATTATTACTACAATCAATAGAAAGCAAACTATTGTTATTAAAACTAAAAAAATCGAAAATGTGCTCATTGTTTATTTATTATTTTGTTGTAAAATCTCTATATCCGAAATACGGTCTGCAAAGAAACTACTTTTTTCTGGATATTTCAAAATTAATATTTCATAAGCTTGAATCGCTTTTTGATATTTTTTTTGTTCCAAATATACTCTGGCCAAAGTTTCGGTCATTAAGTAAGAAGTGTCAGACTTGTTTGGTTCTAAATAGGTTGTGGAAACACTGCCTGGTTTTGCTGGAGAAATCTTTGGACTTGCCTCGATAAATTTATCAATCAATTCCGCTTTTTTCTTTTTCTCGTCCTCCAATGATGTGTTTTCTAAATTGTCAAAACTTTCTTTTTCTCTGATAATTGGCTTTATTCTAGAGAGTTGCAGCCATTCTTGGAAGGAATGTTTTTCATTTGCCGAAAAATCCAAAGGTTTGCCAATGTCTAGTTTTTCGACCGCTATTTTTGTGTTTTCTTCTGCTTCCGAAGCTTCTTTTATAGAAGTGAGAATGGATTGTTCCAAGGTATTCTTCTTTGGCTCAAGTCTTGTCTCAGGCTTTATTATTTCGCAATCAACCACGCTGATGTCAAGAAGTTCTAATATTTTTTTGTCGTATAATCCTTTTTGAATGGCAACAAAAGTATCCGAAGTGATGAAATCGAATAAAACAGTTCTATCGGTGGTGTGTGCAGCAGTAACTTTTAAGGCGTAATTGTATTTGAAACTATTTTGATTGTAGAGTCCTTTCAATCTCAAGGCTCTTGCACTTTGAAAATAGGGAAATTCATCCAGTACTTTCCCCAAGGCATCCGTTTGCTTCTCGTTGATGGCATCTGGTTTGTTAATCAAATAAGTATAATCGGTTACGTTCATTTTTAGTGTTTAATAGTGGAATTGTTTAATCGATTTAAACAATTAACCTTATAAATTACCATTTTGCCAATGAAGCATTAAATATATCCTGAGTTATTCTTTCGAAAATCTCTTTAATTGCTGCATCTTTAGTCGCTCCGGTGAGCTGTTTGGCGGCGGGATAGTCATAATAGAAATCAAATTGCTTTTCAAAATTGTCGGCTTCTGTCTTTTTATTGGTAAACCGGACATTTATTCTAATGGTCAGTCTATTTTGTGAAGCTTGCTGATCGGCAGTGGCGGTCATTGGACTTATCCTGTAATCTGTAATTTCTCCTTCGTAGGTTAAATCAGCACCAGTTTTAACCAAGTTCAAATTCGTTTGATTTTGGATAAGATCTTGCAGCGTCAAGGTAAAAGTCCTGTCAATTCCGGGTTCAATTAAATCTGCATTGTTTGGAAAAAAATTCACCTGAAACGTTTTGGCGTCTATTTTGCCAGTTCCAGTGAAATTATAAACCGAACAACTGCTTAGGTTTAAAAGTAATATTAGGGCAACGAGGTAGTGTAAATGCTTCATTTTATATTTGAAAAGGTCAAAGATATTCAATTTTTAAAGATCAAATTGTTTTATTTTTCGATAGAGTGTTCTCTCTGAAATTCCCAATTCATCGGCGGCCATTTTTCGTTTTCCTTTGTTTTTCTCCAAAGATTTTTTGATCATTTCAATCTCTTTTTGTTCCAATCTCAGCACTTCTTCTTCCTCGATGCTTTCTGCAAATTGATAGTTGTCTTCCGGAACCTGTACTTGGTAATTGGTTACATTGGCTGGAGTGGTGATCACGGCCGTTCTTGGTTCTTCTTCAAAGTCTATTTCGCTGTCTTCCTCTTTTGTTCCATATATTTTTTTGATGAGATGCGAATTGGCTTCCTGAACTTTTGCACCTCCATTTTGCATCAATTCCAAGGTGAGTTTTTTCAAATCGTGCAAGTCGCTTTTCATGTCAAAAAGCACTTTGTACAAGATTTCTCTTTCGGTGTTGAAGTCGCTCTCGCTTTTTCTGTCTTTGATCACCGAAGGCAAATTACTCCCTTCCGTTGTTGGTAAATACGATTGAAATGTTGCGGCGGTTATGTCACGATTGGTTTCTAAAACCGAGATTTGTTCGGCCACGTTTCGCAACTGTCGAATGTTTCCGCTCCAGCGAAATTTTTGCAACAACTGAATGGCGTAATCATCCAGTTTGATGGGAGGCATTTTGTATTTATGGGCAAAATCAGCTGCAAATTTTCTGAACAACAAATGAATGTCGTCTTTTCTGTCTCGCAAAGGCGGCAAAGTGATATCGACTGTACTCAATCTGTAATAGAGGTCTTCACGGAATTTTCCTTTTTCGATGGCGTCGAACAAATTCACGTTGGTGGCCGCCACAATTCTCACGTCGGTTTTTTGCACTTGCGACGAACCTACTTTCAGGAACTCGCCGTTTTCCAGGATTCGCAGCAAACGAACTTGGGTTGTCAAAGGCAATTCACCTACTTCGTCCAAGAAAATGGTTCCTCCGCTGGCTACTTCAAAATAACCTTCACGGGTTGAGGTAGCTCCGGTAAAAGCACCTTTTTCGTGACCGAAAAGTTCACTGTCGATGGTTCCTTCCGGGATGGCGCCACAGTTTACGGCGATGTATTTTCCGTGTTTTCGATGCGAAAGCGAATGAATAATTTTTGGAATACTTTCTTTTCCAACGCCACTTTCTCCCACGACCAATACCGAAATGTCGGTTGGCGCCACCTGAATAGCTTTTTCTATCGCGCGATTGAGTTTCGGATCATTTCCGATAATCTCGAATCGTTGTTTTATTGATTGAACTGTTTCCATTTTATTTTGTTTAAAGGTTTAATTGTTTTAAAGGTTTAAAATTGTTTGGGTTGAGTCCTGTAAACAATCTTTAACTGTTTTAAATTATTTAAACTTTTTTAATTTTTGGTATTTGTCAAAGTATCTTTTAAAGGTACTGTTTTTTCAACTTTGTGCTTTGGAAAATAGGTTCTAATAATATAGAATGTAGAACTAAATCCAATGATGAAAGTAAGTATGGCGATAATTATGTTTTTTTTGGTCATTTTTTATTATTTTGATTAACCACAAATTACGCAAATTTTCACAAATTCATTTATGAGTTTATTAATCGTTTGTGTACTAGTGATTTGTTTTGAAAGTTTGCAATTATTCCAACAGGTGTATTTGCTAGTTTCATATAATTTAATGTTTGGGCAAGATGATCATTACTGATTTCTTTTACAGATTTCACTTCTAGTATTATGTCGTCATAAACGATAAAATCGGTATAAAATTTATGAGGTAAAATAATTCCTTTGTATTCGACAGAAAATTCTTTTTCTCGTTCAAAAGGAATATTATTGTTCCTGAATTCTATTTCTAACGCATCTTTATAAACAATTTCAAGTAAGCCAGCTCCTAATAATCTATGAACTTCCATGCATATGCCTACAATAGTGTAATTTTCATCTTTCTTATAGTAATATTCGTTTGCGTCAGTCATAAATTATTAATTTGTGAAAATTTGTGTAATTTGTGGTGAAATAACTTAATTCATTTCAGAATACCCAACCGCTTCTCCTTTTAAAGTTCCGCTGGTGCAATCCGTTATTTTTACGTTTACGAAATCCCCAATTTTATAATTTTCCTTTGGGAAAACCACCACGATGTTTTGTGAATTTCTTCCAGACCAATCGTTTTCGGATCTTTTGGAATCTTTTTCGACCAAAACTTCCACGATTTGCCCAACAAATTCCTGGGTTCTGATGGCGCTGTGTTCTCTTTGCAAATCCACGATTTCCTGTAAACGACGCATTTTGTCCGGTTCAGGAACGTCATCGTCCATTTTTCGTTCGGCCAATGTTCCCGGACGTTCCGAGTAAGCGTACATATAACCAAAACTATATTTAACGTGTTTCATCAAACTCAAGGTGTCTTGATGGTCTTGTTCGGTTTCTGTCGGAAAGCCTGAAATCATGTCTTGGGTAATCGAACAATTCGGGATGATGGTCCTGATTTTGTCCACCAAGGTCATATATTCTTCCCTTGTGTGCAAACGATTCATTGCTTTGAGGACTTTGTCACTGCCCGATTGTACCGGCAAATGAATGTGTTTACATATATTGTTGTGCTTGGCAATCACGTGCAACACGCTTTCGTGCATGTCTTGCGGATTGGAAGTCGAAAAACGAATGCGCATTTTTGGAAAGCCAACAGCTACCATTTCCAGCAATTGGTCAAAGTCAACCGAAGTTGCTTTTTGCATTTCCGAAGCGTTGACAAAATCTTTTTTCAGTCCGCCGCCATACCATAAATAACTGTCCACGTTTTGTCCCAAAAGGGTGATTTCTTTGAAACCCCTGTCGTGCAAATCCTGGATTTCTTTCATAATGCTTTGCGGTTCACGGCTTCGCTCTCTTCCACGAGTGAAAGGAACTACGCAAAAAGTGCACATGTTGTCGCAACCGCGAGTGATGGAAACAAAAGCGGAAACGCCATTCGAATTCAAGCGAACGGGCGAAATGTCGCCATAGGTTTCTTCTTTCGACAAAATTACGTTGATGGCATCGCGACCGTCTTCCACTTCGGCCAATAAATTCGGCAAATCTTTGTAGGCATCCGGTCCCACAACGAGGTCAACAATTTTTTCTTCCTCAAGAAATTGGCTTTTCAAGCGTTCTGCCATACAACCCAAAACGCCCACTTTCATTTTTGGGTTAACGCGTTTTACGGCATTGTATTTTTCCAGACGTTTCCGAACGGTTTGTTCCGCCTTGTCACGAATGGAGCAGGTGTTGACCAAAACCAAATCGGCTTCTTCCAAAGTCTGGGTGGTGTTGTATCCGTTTGAGGATAGGATGGAAGCCACGATTTCGCTGTCCGAAAAATTCATCGCACAGCCGTAGCTTTCTATAAAGAGTTTTTTGGTATTCTCGGGTTTGTATTCCAAGACAAGGCTTTCTCCTTGCTTGTTCTCGTCAATAATCTTTTCCATAGTCACTTTGAAAGTGTTTTTAATAAGGAGGCAAAGTTACAATTATTTAGGTGAATATGACAAGATGTCAGATTAAGATTTAACAATGTTTTAAGTAGTTTCGAATGACATCATAATAAGGTATTGGGAGTCTTGGTTGTAATTTGAAAAGGATATGATTGTTCAAAAAGTTAAAAAAGGATTTGGATTTAGTTTTTTTTGTTTTGTCAAAATCGAGTGTTTTTAATTCTGTTAAAGCCAATAGTTAATCGATAAAATTCACTTTTAAATTTTAAAAAACCCAAAATTTAAAAAAATCATATACTTTTGTTGCCACAAACAATAGGGTTATGGCAAAGAATTTAGTTATAGTAGAGTCACCGGCAAAGGCAAAAACAATCGAAAAATTTCTGGGAAGCGACTATCAAGTCGAGTCAAGTTACGGGCATATCGCCGACTTGCCTTCCAAGGAAATTGGAGTGGATGTGGAAAATGGTTTCAAACCAAAATACGAAGTTTCTGCTGATAAAAAAGCCTTGGTCACTAAACTAAAATCCTTGTCCAAGAATGCTGAAATGGTTTGGTTGGCGAGTGATGAGGATCGCGAGGGGGAAGCCATTTCTTGGCATTTGGCCGAAGAATTGAAATTGGACAAAAAGAAAACCAAGCGAATTGTTTTTCACGAAATCACGAAATCTGCCATTTTAAAAGCCATCGAAAATCCACGTGAAATTGACTATAATTTGGTCAATGCCCAACAAGCCCGTCGTGTTTTGGACAGATTGGTGGGTTATGAATTGTCGCCCGTGCTTTGGAGAAAAATAAAAGGCGGACTTTCGGCAGGTCGTGTGCAGTCGGTTTCGGTTCGTTTGATTGTGGAACGAGAAAGAGAAATCCAGAATTTCAATGCCGTTGCAACTTATTCCGTAGTGGCAGAATTTACCAACGAAGCCGGAAAAACATTCAAGGCAAAACTGCCCAAGAATTTCAACACTAAAAAAGAAGCCGAAGATTTCTTGAACAAGAATATCGGTTCTACATACAAGGTTTCGGATTTAGAAACCAAACCTACCAAAAAATCGCCAACGGCACCTTTCACGACTTCGACTTTGCAACAAGAAGCGGCGCGTAAATTGTATTTGCCTGTAGGAATCACGATGCAATTGGCGCAACGTTTGTACGAAGCGGGACTCATCACTTATATGAGAACGGACAGCGTGAACTTGTCGAAAGAAGCGATGGATGCTGCCCAAGCCGAAATCATCAAATCCTACGGAAAGGAATTTTCGAAACCGAGAACTTTTGTCAATAAAAGTAAAGGGGCGCAAGAAGCCCACGAGGCGATTCGTCCAACGGATATGTCACTTCATACCGTAAATATAGACCGAGATCAAGCACGTTTGTACGACTTGATTTGGAAAAGAACTTTGGCGTCGCAAATGAGTGATGCTGAATTGGAGAGAACCAACGTGAAAATTGCAGCCAACAATCACGGAGAATTGTTTACGGCTTCCGGTGAAGTTTTGCTTTTCGAAGGGTTCTTGAAAGTTTATTTGGAAGGACATGACGATGACGAAGAAGAGCAAGAAGGAATGTTGCCGGCCTTGAAAGTAAACGAAAATTTACACAACAATTATATTACTGCCACCGAAAGATATTCTCGTCCAGCGGCCAGATACACCGAAGCTTCTTTGGTGAAAAAGTTGGAAGAATTGGGTATTGGTCGTCCATCGACTTATGCGCCAACCATTTCCACCATCATCAACAGAAATTATGTGGAGAAAGGAAATTTGGACGGGCAGGAACGCAATTACACCCAATTGACGTTGCAATCCGGGAAAGTTGGCGAGAAGTTGCTGAAAGAAAACACGGGTTCCGACAAAGGAAAATTGGTTCCTACCGATATTGGAACCATTGTTACCGATTTTTTGGTGAAAAATTTCGGGAATATTTTGGATTACAATTTTACGGCCAAAGTAGAGCATGATTTTGATGAAATTGCCGAAGGAAATATCGAATGGGCCAAAATGATGCAGGAGTTCTATGATCAATTTCATCCAACGGTGAAAGACGTGGAGGCCAATGCCGACAGGGAAAGTGGCGAAAGAATTCTGGGTACGGATCCTAAAACGGGCAAACCGGTTTCGGTTCGTTTGGGTAAATTTGGGCCAATGGCGCAGATTGGAGCAGCCGACGATGAAGACAAGAAATTTGCCAGTTTGATGAATGACCAAAATATTGGAAACATTACTTTGGAAGAAGTCTTGGATTTGTTTTTGTTGCCTAAAAACTTGGGGACGTATCAAGGGGAAGAAGTGGAAGTAAGCAATGGTCGTTTTGGACCTTATGTGCGTCACGGAAGTGTTTTCGTTTCTTTGCCAAAAGGCGAAAACCCATTGGATGTGACGATGTTGAGAGCGCAAGAATTGATTGACGACAAGGCAAAAGCCGATGCGCCAATCGCTACCTATAAAGGACAGCCGGTACAAAAAGGAACGGGGCGTTTTGGTCCGTTTATCAAATGGGATGGTATTTTTATCAATGTGAGCAAAAAATACAATTTTGATAATTTGTCCCAATCAGACATCGTGGAATTGATTGAAGATAAAATCCAGAAAAATATCGACAAGGTCTTGCACAATTGGACGGAAGAAGGGATTCTGGTCGAAAAAGCCCGTTGGGGAAGATCGGTAATTACTAAAGGAAAAATCAAAATTGAATTGAGCAAAGATGTCGATGCCACCAAATTGACATTGGAAGAAGTTCAAGAAATGATTGCCAAGAAAACCCCAGCCAAAAAAGTGGCAGCCAAAAAAACTACGGCCACTAAAAAGCCAGCCACTAAAAAAGCAGTTGCCAAAAAAACTGTTGTAAAAAAGAAATAAAATATGGAATTTGATTTTCTAAAGCCTTTAGACAATGAAATCCTTCAGTTTTTCAAGGGTTTTTCTTCCCAGCAATTGGGAAGCAAAGTTGTATTTCATTCCGCTGAGGATTTTCCAGATTTAGATAAAATTAAAATTGCCGTCATTGGTGTTTTAGACAACAGAGGCAATAAAAATCAAACTGAGGAAGTAGATTTGTCGCCTATTCGAAAAGAATTGTATGGCTTGTTTCCCGGAAATTGGGATGCTTCAATTGCTGATTTGGGTAATATTCTGGCTGGAAATTCTGTGACGGATACATATTTTGCGTTGAAAATAGTAGTTTCAAATTTGATCAAAAAGAAAATCATTCCGATAGTCATTGGCGGTTCGCAAGATTTGACTTATGCACTTTACAGAGGGTTTGATGATTTGGAGCAAATGGTCAATTTGGTTTCCATTGACAATAAATTTGATTTTGGAAAAGAAGACGCTGTCGTTTCGGCTTCGTCCTATTTGACAAAAATCATAATAGACGAACCCAATAATCTTTTTAATTTCAGTAATGTTGGTTTTCAAACTTATTATAATTCGCAGGAAGAAATTGATTTGATTGATAAATTATTTTTTGATGCGTATCGATTGGGAGATATTTCTAATAACATTGCCATTTCTGAACCTGTATTTAGGGATGCTGATATTGTGAGTATTGATTTGACTTCCGTGAAATCATCCGATTCTGGAAACAATAATCCATTCACGCCCAATGGATTCAGCGGAAAAGAGATTTGTGCCTTGTCCAGATATTCCGGAATTAGTGATAAAGTGTCTCTTTTAGGTATTTTTAACCATAATAGTTCCCAACAGGAATCTGTTTTAATTGCTCAAATTATTTGGTACTTTATTGAAGGATTTCATTACCGCTCGAACGAATATCCTTTTGGAAGCAGAGAGCATTACATAAAGTACATTATTCCATTGGAAGAAGAATTAGTATTTTATAAAAGCAACAAAACTGATAGATGGTGGATTGAAATACCATTTATTTCAAATAGCAATAATAAGTTAAAGAAAAGCACGTTATTACCATGCTCGTATGATGAATATTTGGCGGCATGTAATCAAGAAATTCCTGAAAGATGGTGGAAAGCGCAACGAAAGAATATTTTGTAAAATAAAATAGAAATACGTTTTGTAAAAAAGAACGAATTTTAGACTGGAATAAAAATTATATACTTAATACGTTAAAACTTACAAAAAACATCAATTTTTTACATTTAATCGGCTTTTTTTGCATTTAAACGATAAAATATTTTTTTCTTTCCGGATTTAATTTTAGTTTTGGTTAATGAAATAAATAGTACAGCAAATAATTGTTTTATTAAATAATAATAAATAGGTTTACGCAATCAATAATAATAAATAAATAACCCTGATTTATATGAAGAAGTTCATTGCATTTACGGCAATTTTAACCCTACTAATAGGCTGTGGTAAAACAAGCGACAAAGGGGAATTAGTTGGTGTTAAAGGAGCAAAATGGCATCCTGAAAAACCTTATGGAATGACTTTAGTTCCTGGAGGTTCTTTTATTATGGGAAAATCTGATGAGGATATTGCCAATGTTGGAGACGCATCTACAAAAACGGTTACTGTTCGTTCTTTTTACATGGATGAAACGGAAATTACCAATAGAGAATATCGTCAATTTGTAGAATGGGTAAAAGATTCCACAATGAGAGTTAGATTGGCAATTCTTGCTGACGAACAAGGTGTGAAACCTGGTGATGGCAAAGGAAAAGGTAAAAATGCAGGAAGCATTGGTGATTTTGCTTTTAATGATCAAGATCCTGAAAAAATGACCGCTTACGACAAATACATGTACGACAACTATTACAGTATTGGTACTGCTGATGATCCTTATGCAGGCAGAAAATTAAATAAAAAAGTTAAGCTGATTAAAGACACTAAAGCGTATCCAGACGAGTATTACACTGAAGTCATGGATTCAATGTACTTGCCATTGGAAGCATCTTACAACGGATTAAGAACCATTGATGTTGATAAATTGAAATTCCGTTACTCTTGGATGGATATTCAAGCTGCGGCCAAAGCAAAAGTGGGAAAAAGAAAAGATTTCATCAGAACAGAGCAAGTAAAAGTATATCCTGATACCACAACTTGGATTAAGGATTTCTCTTATTCATACAATGAACCAATGCACAATGACTATTTTTGGCACCAAGCATATGGCGATTATCCTGTGGTAGGTGTTAACTGGCAACAAGCAAAAGCTTTTTGCGCATGGAGAACATTAAATAAAAACAGCTACATAAAATCTAAAAAGAAAGGTCGTGACCAGATAAATAATTTTAGGCTGCCTTCAGAAGCAGAATGGGAATATTCGGCTAGAGGAGGTTTGCAATCTGCAACATATCCTTGGGGAGGTCCTTATACCAAAAATGACAGAGGTTGTTTCCTTGCGAATTTCAAACCCAACAGAGGAGATTATGCGGCAGATGAAGCTTTGTATACTGTGGAAGCAAAATCGTATGAGCCTAATGGTTACAATCTTTACAATATGGCAGGTAATGTTGCCGAGTGGACTGACTCAGCTTATGATCCCAATGCATACGAATACGTATCATCAATGAATCCAAATAATATGGACAATTCAAACAAACGTAAAGTGGTTCGTGGAGGTTCATGGAAAGATGTGGCTTACTTCCTTCAAGTAAGTACCAGAACATTTGAATACGCTGATTCCGCAAGAAGTTTCATTGGATTTAGAACTGTTCAAGATTATATGGGAACACAATCAACAGAAAAATTAAAGAAAAAAAGATAAACGTACCAAATTATAATTAATTAAACCTAAAACAAAAAACTATGTCATTACTCAATAAAAAACAAATGAATTTTGCTTACGGAATGGGAGCAGCTGTGGTAATTATTGGAGCTTTATTCAAAATTACCCACCTTGAATTTGGGTTCATTACTGGAAATTTAATGCTTACAATTGGTCTTGTGGTTGAAGCTGGAATTTTTGCACTTTCTGCATTCGAACCAGTAGATGATGAATTGGATTGGACGTTGGTTTACCCGGAACTTGCCAATGGTAAAGCTTTGCCAAAACAAGCAAAAGCAGAGACTTCTTTTTCAGATGCAGAAGGAATGTTGTCAAAAAAATTGGATGCAATGCTTAAAGACGCAAAAATTGACGGAGAATTAATGGCCAGTTTAGGCAATAGCATCAAAAATTTTGAAGGAGCGGCCAAAGCAATTTCGCCAACAGTTGATTCGATTGCTTCCACTAAAAAATATAGCGAAGAGTTGACATTGGCTGCGGCTCAAATGGAATCTTTGAACAGCTTGTACAAAATTCAATTGCAAAGTGCTTCAAGAAATGCACAAATCAATGAAGAAGTGGCAGAAAACAACATAAAATTAAAAGAGCAAATGCAATCATTGACTTCTAATTTGTCATCATTGAACAATGTTTATGGAGGAATGCTTTCTGCAATGAGTAATAAAGGATAATTAGTTCCGACTTCATAAAAAAAACAATACACTAATTATTAGAAAATATGGCAGGAGGAAAATTAACCCCTAGACAGAAGATGATAAACCTAATGTACTTGGTTTTCATCGCAATGTT
>NZ_PNNA01000065.1 GCF_013823965.1 Flavobacterium sp. | reverse complement strand
TTCCTCGGTTTTGCCCGAGAACATGGAACCGCAAATAACTTCGATCCAACCAAATTGTTCTTTATGATTTACTGTATTTTCGAGAAACATTTTGTATTTTTCGGACTTTAGAAATGAATAATTTTTATTACTTTGTAACGAAAACAAATTTATTAAAAAAGACACATCTTACTCACTATAATTTCAAAAGTTATGAAGAAAAAATTGGAAGCCGACTTAATGAGCATAGCGCACAGGGTATTGCAAATTAAAAACAAATCTGATATCAATCAATTGTGTATTGAAACAAGAAAATTGTATGAAAAATTGGCGATTTTACAATTTGTTGAAGAACATTTTGAGGGAGTAAAACCAACCATTGGACAAGCCGAAATTGTAGCAAAAATGAAACAATTTTTTGAAGAAAACCATTTGTCGGATAGCAAACCAATGAAGGTTCAAGAGAAAGTTGTCGTGGATGAAATTGAAGCCAATGAGATTGAAGAGGAATCCATTATTGATGAAGTTGTAGTTGATGGGAGCAAGGAAATTTTAGAGGAAGAACCAGTGGTCTTTGAACTGGAAGAAGAAATAGTTCCGGCATCTTCGGAGGAAACATTAAGTGGAGTTGACTTTTCGCCAGCTTTTGAATTAGATGAAGTAGAAGTAGAGGAGGAAGAAAAAATTTCAGACGAACAAATTCACATCAAACCCGAAGAAGTCCAAATTTCTTTCATGGATTTATTGGGCGGAGATTACACGGAAACCTTGTTTGTAAAAGTCGATGATAATGAAGAAAAAGTAAATCCATTGGATTTTGATATTCCAAAAGAAACCAATATTCAAAATGAAAGAGAAAAGCTTTTGGCTGAAATGGAAGTAAAACCGAAAGATATTGAACCTAAACCAGTTCCGCTCAATGATAAATTGGCACACGGAATTAGCATCGACTTGAATGACAGAATCGGTTTTGTGAAAAATCTTTTTGGTAATAGTGACGAAGATTACAACCGTGTTTTAAACCAATTGATTACTTACGATAATTTTGAGGAAGCCCGCAATTTTATTGAAGACATGGTAAAACCCGATTATGGCGATTGGGAAGGAAAAGAAGATTATGAACAACGTTTTATAGAAATCATCGAAAAAAAATTCGCTTAAATGGGTAAATTATACATTGTCCCAACGCCCATTGGCAACCTCGAAGACATGACTTTTCGGGCCATTCGAATCTTGAAAGAAGTCGATTTGATTCTCGCCGAAGATACCCGAACCAGCGGAAAATTGCTGAAACATTTCGAGATTGGCACGCACATGCACAGCCATCACATGCACAACGAGCACAAAACGGTCGAGAATTTAATTTCAAGATTGAAAGCCGGGGAAACCATCGCCTTGATTTCGGATGCGGGAACGCCGGCGATTTCCGATCCCGGATTTTTGCTCACGCGAGCTTGTGTCGAAAACAAAATTGAGGTAGAATGTTTACCTGGTGCCACGGCTTTTGTACCTGCTTTGGTCAATAGCGGTTTGCCAAACGACAAATTTGTTTTTGAAGGTTTCCTGCCGGAAAAAAAAGGAAGACAAACCCGATATTTGGCATTAGCCGAAGAAACCCGTACCATGATTTTGTATGTTTCGCCTCATAAATTGGTAAAAACATTAGCCGAATTCATCACTTATTTTGGCGAAGACCGACAAATTTGTGTTTCGAGGGAATTGTCAAAACTGCACGAAGAAAATGTACGCGGAACGGCTCGTGAGGTGCTAACCCATTTCGAAAACAAACCGCCAAAAGGAGAAATCGTGGTGGTGGTTGCAGGGAAAATTTCTGTAAAAACAAAACAATGATAAAAAAGATTGTATCCATCATCATATCTTCATTTTTGATTATGTCTTGCTCTGACAAAAATAAAGCAAATAGCAAATTAAATTCTTATAAAGCTATTAGTGATACAACAGCGGTTTTTATTTGGACAACAGAATTATGTGAAAATACAGGGACTTATAACCCAAAAAAATATTCAAATGAACAATTGAAAAACACTTATGATTTGTGGTTTACTTTTTCTGGTATTGCCTTAGAAACTAATTCTAATGCTCATTTTATAGAAGATATAAATGAATTAAGTGTGTCTAAATTGACATCTGAATATGTTGCCAAAAAGGAATATTATAATAGAGAAATAATTTCAAGCCCTTTTTGGAATAAAATTAAACAATTGAGATTGCAAGATTTAGAAGATGAATATGAATTGAAAAAAATCACAATTGAAGCATACACCAAACCTTCAGTTTTGTTAAATAATAGATTTTCAAAATATTGTAACGAATATGCCCAAGTCTTATCATCTAATGACTCGATAGTGCTTTTGAATGCTTGGAAGAATTTAGTTGAAAAACAAAAAAGCAAGAATGGAGCTCCTGAAAAATTTATGGAAAAGTATTATAAAAAATACAACTCTAAAGAAAGGCTAATGTATGCAAAAATTGAATTGATGACCTATGGTTGGTGGAATTGTGGCAACAGTACAATAAATAGATTGAATGATGACGGCACAATGGAAAAAGAATTTAATAAAATATTTAGTAGTATTAAAACAGAATGTGACGAACTATAAAAACATTAATGATAAGGGTAAAGAATAACACAAACAAAATTTAATACATAATGAGCATTACCACTTTTTTAGAAAAATTAAAACAAACTCCAAACGCAATTACATTTCCAGAAACCATTGCCGTGATTGAAGAAAATTACGATTTTACGCCAACAACTTTTGACAATGGAACACAACACAATGAAGCAGGACAAAACTCGGGTTCCTGTAAATTATTTGCTTTTGCGAAATTGCAAAACTTGTCCCAAGAAGAAACATTGGCTTGTTTTGGAGCCTACTATTTTGAAGAAGTTTTGGGCGATCCGGAAGGAACCAATCACCAAAATATCCGTAATTTCATAAAATTAGGATGGAACGGAATCCAATTTCAAGGAGAAGCTTTGACTTCGAAGGCTTAATGTTTTTGGGCCACGGATAACACGGATTGAACGGATTTTCACGGATTATTTCTTGTGTCCTTCGTGCCTTCTTTGTGAACTTTGTGGTTAAATAAAATTCCCTTAAATGACCTTATATGCCTTATATGGTTAAGAAATTTCCAAGTCCACAAAAGAAAAACTATTCCCGCTAAACAATCCCTTGTCGGATAATTTCAAATCGGGAATCACGAGCAAAGCCATAAACGAAAGCGTCATAAAAGGCGCTTTCAAATTGCTTCCTAATTCCTTCGCCATAGCATCAATTTCCTGATATAATTTTCCAGTTTCCCAACCGTTTTTGTCGCTCATAATTCCGGCAACGGGCAAAGGCAACATCTTGTTTTCGGAACCATTTACGGCGCAAACGCCACCCTTGTTTTCGATAATCAAGTTGACGGCTTGGCAAATTTCTTCGTCGGAAGTGCCCACGACCACGATATTATGGCAATCGTGCGCTACTGAACTGGCAATCGCTCCTTTTTTCAAGCCAAAATTCTTGATGAAAGCAATGGCGGGCGCAGTATCTTGATACCGATTGACAACCGCCATTTTCAAGATGTCGTTTTCCGTGTCTGAAACGATTTTTCCATCAATGATTAATGATTCGTGATGAATTTCATTGGTAATCAATTGTCCTTCCAAAGCTTCGATAACTCTAATTTTAGAACCTTTTCCCAAGATTTCGAAATCACTGATTTTTTTGGGAGAAATATTGAAATTATTGGGCGTTTCAAATGGAATATGTTTGACAAAAGATTCGTTATTTTCAGCCACCAATTCACCGTTGATATAGGTTTGTTTTACTTTGAAATCGACTAAATCTTCGACCACAATAAAATCGGCTGGATCGTTTTTTTGCAATAATCCAACCTTCATTTTGTAATGATTCACGGGATTCACGCAAGCGGCTTGCAGGATTTTGAAAACGTCGATTCCCTTGGCAACCGCACGGGCACAAAGCAAATTGATGTGTCCCACAATCAAGTCGTCGGGATGTTTGTCATCGGAACAAAACATTATGTTTTCGTAATTTTCTGGCAGCAAATCGATGAGTGCTTCGAAGTTTTTGGCAGCACTTCCTTCGCGAATAAGGACTTTCATTCCGAGTGACAATTTTTCTTCGGCTTCTTCGAAAGTAAAACATTCGTGGTCGGTAGAAATGCCTGCCGAAATGTATTTTTTTATAGGTTCGCCCCTCAATCCCGGAGCGTGACCATCAACGGGTTTGTTGAAATGTTTCGCCCATTCGATTTTTTTCAAAACTTCGGCATCGTCAAATAATACACCGGGATAATTCATCATTTCGGCCAAATAATAAATGTCGGGTGAAGCCATCAATTCCTTGATTCCTTCCGAATCGATTGTCGCTCCGGCAGTTTCAAAAGTCGTGGCAGGAACGCAAGATGGCGCACCAAAATGGAATTTCAACGGCACTTTTTTACTATTTTCAATCATATAATAAACACCGGCTGTACCTAGAACATTGGCAATTTCGTGAGGATCGGAAATCGTGGCCACTGTTCCGTGGAGCACGGCAATTTTTGCGAATTCGGAAGGAACGAGCATCGAACTTTCGATATGAATGTGGGCATCGATAAAACCGGGCATAATGTACTGTTGTACTTCGTGGTTTTTCTCGATTATGGAAGTGATTTTTCCGTTTTCGACGGTGATTTCGCCAGCATAAATGCGTTTATTTTGAATATCGACAATTTGTCCTTGAATTTGCATTTGATTTAATTTAAAAATAGCTATTCAAAAGTACTATGATTTTTTTTAGCATTTATTTTTTTGCCTCAGATTCGTGGTTTTTTTTTAATTCTTATGATAGAGCAGATTATCACTTGTTTTTTAACGGCTTTAAGAAATTGGCAAAGCTGTGGTGAATCACTTTTTTTATTTGAATTAATAGGATGTGGATTGTTTAGGTTTCCTTTTTGGAATTAATAAAAAAAAGGCTTGACTTTCGTCAAACCTTTCTATATAAATTATAATCTAAAGATTACAACAAAGCGTCTAAACTATCTGCATAGGTTTGTTTAGGAGCGACTCCCACTTGTTTTCCTACAACTTCTCCGTTGTGGAATACTAAAACTGTTGGAATATTTCTCACTCCATATTTTGCTGCAAACTCTTGGTTTGCATCAACATCTACTTTTCCTACAACTACTTTTCCGGCGTATTCTTCTCCAAGTTGGTCAATGATTGGACCTACCATTCTACAAGGACCACACCATGCTGCCCAAAAATCTACCATTACCGGTTTGTCTGATTTCAAAACTACTTCTTCAAAAGTAGCGTCTGTTATTGCTAATGCCATATTTTTTGTTTTTTTAATTTATTTTTTCGAATCACAAAGATAAATAAACATTTGAGTTAAGAAGTGTAACTTGTATTACATTTAACTATTTATAAATTGTTATTAGTTATCAATTCAGTTTAAAATTAACCTGGAGCTTTTCCAATTCCACCAATAATTCGTTAGAAATCTTGATTTTTAATTTTCTGCTTGGCATTGATATTCGTGTGATGACCTTTATTTCCTCTACTTCTGAGATGGTTTCAACTAAAACAGGTTCTTCATCTTCTGAAAGTTCATCAGTAAAAATTGCGGATTCACTTGATGTCTCGTCTTCAAATAATGCGAGTTCCGTTTTTTTATCCACTTTACTGATTTCAGGTAGTATTTCTACTTGTTTTCTAATTTTTTCCAATTCCAAAATATCGAAAGTAACTGTGTTGTCTCCTTTGTTGGCTTGGAAAACGGCATTTAATTTCGAGATAAAATCAGGATTCAAATCTTTTATGTCCAATAAAATATTTAATTTTTTGGCAAAATTTTCAAACACGTCTTGCAACATTTTAAATTCTGAAAAGGTTAATCTTGGATCGCCTTTTTTACCGGTATCTCTGTCTACCCAACCTTCTTTTACCAATATTTTTATGTAGGTAAAGCTGTTTGGAATCAGGTAATGTCGGTTTTTCAAATACTCTTCCCCAAAAATTTTGAACTCATAGCTTTCATCATATCCTTCGAGATTAAATAATGCCCAACCTTTCCCGTTTTTTGCAATTCGATGTTGGACATTGCTAATTATCCCCCCAAAAGTCAGGTTTTTATTCACGTGTTGATGCAAATCTTTCAGTGATTCTAGCTTAGAATTACAAAAATATTTCATCTCGAATTTAAAATCGTCCAATGGATGTCCTGAAATGTAAATCCCCACAACTTCTTTTTCTTTGGCCAATTTTTCCATCGTGCTCCAATCTTCACATGGAGGTACAATAGGTTCGGCGATTTGCACATTACTGCTTTCGCCAAACAAGCTTACTTGCGATGAATTTTCGTTTTCCTGAAACTTCGCTCCATAACGAATCGCCTTTTCATAAAAAGTAATTCCGTCGCCATCGTCGTGAAAATATTGTGCTCTCGTGGTTCCAACGAAGGAATCGAAACCGCCGGCCAAGGCCAGATTTTCAAACGCTTTTTTGTTGGCGGCGCGCAAATCGATACGCTTGGCCAAATCAAAAATCGATTTGTATTTGCCGTCTTTTCTATTTTCGACAATGGTTGCCACGGCTCCAGAACCAACCCCTTTTACGGCTCCCATTCCGAAACGAACGGCATATTCATCATTTACGGTAAATTTATAAAACGACTCATTCACGTCTGGACCCAAAACCTGCAATCCCATTCGCTTGCATTCTTCCATAAAAAACGAAACCTGTTTGATGTCGTTCATATTGTTCGAAAGAACCGCTGCCATATATTCGGCGGGATAATGTGCTTTGAGATAAGCCGTTTGATAGGCAATCCAAGCATAGCAAGTGGAGTGCGATTTGTTGAAGGCGTAACTCGCAAAAGCTTCCCAATCTTTCCAGATTTTTTCCAAAACTTTGGCATCGTGTCCTTTTGCCGAAGCTTGTTCCACAAACTTGGGTTTCATTTTAGCTAGGACATCTATCAGTTTTTTACCCATGGCTTTACGCAAAACGTCGGCTTCACCTTTGGTAAATCCGGCCAAAGATTGGGACAAAAGCATTACCTGCTCCTGATACACCGTGATTCCGTAGGTTTCTGCCAAATATTCTTCGCAAGCATCCAAATCATACACGATGGGTTCTTCGCCGTTTTTTCTTCGAACGAAAGACGGAATGTATTCCAACGGTCCTGGACGATAGAGCGCATTCATCGCAATCAAGTCGCCAAAAACCGTGGGCTTCAAGTCCTTCATGTACTTTTGCATTCCGGGTGACTCGTACTGGAAAATCCCCACCGTTTCTCCTCTTTGGAAGAGCTCGTAGGTTTTGACGTCGTCTATAGGAAAAGTGTCGGGATCGAGTTGGATTCCCGTTCTATATTTGACCAGTTTTACGGTATCTTTTATCAAGGTCAGGGTCTTCAGACCCAAAAAGTCCATTTTCAACAATCCAGCACTTTCGGCAACCGAGTTATCAAATTGTGTAACATATAAATCCGAATCTTTGGCAGTAGTTACAGGAACGAAATTGGTAATGTCCGATGGCGTGATGATAACCCCACAGGCGTGAATTCCCGTATTTCGCATCGAACCTTCCAGAATTTTCGCCTGTTGGATGGTTTCTCCAGCCAAATTTTCTTCGTTGGCAATTGAAATCAATTCTTTCACGCTTTCGAATTCGTCCGAACGCAATGCTTTTTTAACATCTTCTTCTTTTTCCGAAATAAAACGCGCCAAATTCCATTTGGACGGCATCATTCCCGGAATTAATTTAGCAATTCTGTCGGCTTCAAAAAGGGGTAAATCCAATACACGAGCCGTGTCACGAATCGCCGATTTGGTGGCCATTTTACCATAAGTGATAATCTGCGCCACCTGATTGGCACCATATTTTTTGATTACATAATCCATTACGCGACCTCGACCTTCATCATCAAAATCGATATCAATATCGGGCATCGACACACGATCCGGATTCAGGAAACGCTCAAAAAGCAAATCGTATTTTATGGGGTCAATATTGGTGATTCCCAAACAATACGCCACCGCAGAACCCGCAGCCGAACCACGACCCGGACCAACGGAAACATCCATTTTTCGGGCTTCGGCGATGAAATCCTGTACAATCAAAAAGTACCCCGGATAACCCGAATTGGAAATCGTCAATAATTCAAAATCCAGTCGTTCCTGGATGTCGGGCGTAATATCGCCGTATCTTTTTTGGGCACCCATCATCGTGAGGTGTCTCAAATAGGCATTTTCGCCTCGAACGCCGCCATCAGCTTCGTCTTCGGGAACCTTGAATTCCTCGGGAATGTCGTATTTGGGAAGCAATACGTCGCGGTAAAGCGAGTAAATTTCGACCTTGTCCACGATTTCCTGAATGTTGGTAATGGCTTCGGGCAAATCGGCAAAGAGTTTTTTCATCTCCTCTTCCGACTTGTAATAGTATTCCTGATTGGGCAAACCATAACGGTAGCCACGACCACGACCAATTGGCGTAGCCTGTTTTTCGCCGTCTTTCACGCACAATAAAATGTCGTGTGCATTGGCGTCTTCCTTGTTGAGATAATAGGTATTGTTGGTGGCGATTAACTTTACATCGTGCTTTTTCGAAAAGGCAATCAAAGTCGTATTGACACGATTTTCATCCTCTTGATTGTGGCGCATAATTTCGAGATACAAATCGGAACCAAATTGTGATTTCCACCAAAGCAAGGCTTCTTCGGCTTGGTTTTCGCCAATGTTCAGGATTTTACTCGGAATTTCCCCGTATAAATTCCCGGATAAAACCATAATGTCTTCCTTGTATTTTTCGACAATGTTTCGGTCAATTCTGGGTACATAATAAAAACCTTCGGTGTAGGCAATGGAAGCCATTTTGGCCAAATTGTGGTAACCGTTTTTGTTTTTGGCCAACAAAACCACCTGATAACCATTGTCTTTTTTGGTTTTGTCCAAATGGTTGTCGCAAATGTTGAATTCGCAACCCACAATTGGTTTAATCTCGGTTTCCGTGGGTTCTTCACCGCTTTCGACCAAGGCTTTGTTTTTACCGGAAGCCGCTTTGTTGTGGTTCATCACCGCGCTCACAAAGTGGAAAGCACCCATCATGTTTCCGGTGTCGGTCATCGCCACGGCGGGAAATTTGTTTTTGGCCGTTGCCGAAACCAAACCTCCAATGGCAATGGTCGATTGCAGAACCGAAAACTGAGTATGATTATGAAGATGCGCAAAATTGGTATCGACCAATATTTGCTTGTTGTCTGAAAGTTCCTGTTTGGATATGGAGGCTTGTTGCTGCCCGCCCAATTGCTGGCGAATTTTATCCGAAGCTTCCTTTAAATTGATGTGTTTTAATCCGATGAGTTGTATTTCTCTTGGATTTTTCAATTGGAAATCCTCGAAATATTCCTGCTCGACTTCCAATTCTTGTTTGGTGAAAACTTCGGTACGAATCAATTCGAAAAAGCAACGCGTGGTCGCCTCGACGTCGGCAGTGGCGTTGTGCGCTTCCGCAAATGGCTGGTTGAACAGGTATTGGTGCAATTCCGTCAAGGTGGGCAATTTGAATTTTCCACCACGACCGCCGGGCAATTTCAACAAGGAAGCGGTAACTTCGGTACAGGTGTCGAGAATCGGCATCGAAGCCATCGGACTTTCGACTCCCATTCTGTAAAATTCGCAACCCATGATATTGACGTCAAAACCCAGGTTTTGACCCACAATGAATTTGGCTTTGCTTAAAGCGAGGTTGAATTTCTCCAAAACTTCAGTCAAAGAAATTCCTTCGGCTTGCGCCAATTCGGTCGAAATACCGTGAATACGCTCGGCATCATAGGGAATGTTGAAGCCTTCGGGCTTGACCAAATAATCTTGGTGCTCGATGACTTTTCCCATCTCGTCGTGGAGCTGCCAAGCTATTTGAATACATCTTGGCCAGTTGTCCGTGTCGGAAATGGGTGCGCCCCAACGCTTGGGTAATCCTGTGGTTTCGGTATCGAATATTAAGTACATAGTTGGATTTTAATGCTTTGCAATTTCCTGAAATTGCATTTAGCAGTTTCCAAATTTAGAATTTTTTAAATGAAAACGGAGTGCAAGTTATCAACAAAAAACTGTTCTTGAACTCGAAATCCGAAATCCGGTTTTTAATCGTTTTTACGTAAAAATTCATTCCAAAATTCACAAAAAAAACCAAATATCTATTTCTTGGATGTCGTAGTATTTTAGCAAAAAAATATCGTTTTCGGGAGCCAAAACAATTCGGGTTTGAAGACCGAAAGAACAGAATTGATGTTTTTTTGGTCAATAAACAGAAGTCGAAAACTTTGCAAATTATTACTATTTTTATCCGTTTTGTTACAATTTATAGACACAAAATCACTTATTTACGGCAAAACAGCCATAAATTTGCAAAAATTTAAAAACAAAATTGTCGCATTGGAAACAATATCAAAAAGAGAATTAAAGTCAAATTAAAAGACGATAACCAAACTGGTTCCAAATATCGAAAGCAGTTCGTCGTCGTAAAAACTGCGTTGGGTATCGTATATAAGTAAATACCATGATTGACACTTTTAATTCTTTTTATAAATTTGCTGCCATTGTTATGATTTTGGTTCATTTCCAAAATTGTAAAAAGAGAAATACACTAAAAAAATATTTAAAATGAGTAAGACATTATTTGACAAAGTATGGGATGCGCACGTAGTACGTAAAATTGAAGATGGACCAGACGTGTTTTTTATTGACCGTCATTTCATTCACGAAGTTACAAGTCCTGTTGCTTTTCTAGGTTTAAAAGCAAGAGGCATCAAGGTTTTGTACCCTGAGCGTACTTTTGCCACTGCCGATCACAACACTCCAACCATAAACCAGCATTTGCCTGTTGCTGATGCATTATCTGCCAATCAATTGAAAGCATTGGAAGACAACGCAACAGAATATGGTATTTCTCACTGGGGATTGGGTCACCAAAAAAATGGAATTGTACACGTGGTAGGTCCTGAAAACGGAATTACTTTGCCGGGTGCCACCATCGTTTGTGGAGATTCACATACTTCTACCCACGGTGCTTTTGGAGCCATTGCTTTTGGTATCGGAACTTCCGAGGTGGAAATGGTTTTGTCAACTCAATGCATCATGCAGCCCAAACCAAAGAAAATGCGTATCAACGTAAATGGTAAATTGAGCAAAGGTGTTGGGCCAAAAGACGTGGCTTTGTACATCATTTCAAAATTGACCACTTCTGGAGGAACAGGATATTTCGTGGAATATGCCGGAAATGTTTTTGAAGAAATGTCCATGGAAGGTCGTATGACTGTGTGTAACCTTTCTATCGAAATGGGTGCTCGTGGAGGTATGATTGCTCCTGACCAAAAAACTTTCGACTTCTTGGAAGGACGTTTGTATGCTCCAAAAGGAGAAGCTTGGACAAAAGCCGTTGAATACTGGAAAACTTTGAAAACCGATGCCGATGCCGTTTTTGACGCAGAATTAAACATCGACGCGGCCGACATCGAACCAATGATTACTTACGGAACCAATCCTGGAATGGGAATTGGCATCTCCAAACATATTCCAAGTGCCGACCAAGTGGAAGGTGGCGAGGAAACTTATAAAAAATCTTTGGCCTACATGGGCTTCCACGAAGATGACGTGATGATTGGAAAACCAATTGATTATGTATTCTTGGGAAGTTGTACCAATGGTCGTATCGAAGATTTTAGAGCTTTCGCCGAAATTGTGAAAGGAAGAAAAAAAGCAGACAATGTTACTGCTTGGTTGGTTCCAGGTTCACACGTCGTGGAAGCACAAATCAAGGAAGAAGGAATTTTGGACATTCTTACCGAAGCTGGTTTTGTATTGCGTCAACCGGGTTGTTCCGCTTGTTTGGCAATGAACGACGATAAAGTTCCTGCCGGTAAATATGCGGTAAGTACATCCAACAGAAACTTCGAAGGTCGTCAAGGTCCTGGTTCAAGAACATTGCTGGCTTCTCCAATTATGGCAGCAGCAGCAGCGGTTACAGGAAAATTGACGGATCCTAGAGATTTATTTTAGATTGAAAATTTTAGATTTTAGATTACTGCGAATAGCGTAATACTTTAAATCTAAAACTTCAGATAAAAAATCATTTACATTATTTAATACAAAAACATTTTAGCTTTAAGATTTCGTCTTTCGGAGGAAAATCTAAAATCTAAAATCTAAAATCTAAAATTACAATGGCATACGATAAATTTAATATCCTTACGAGTAGCGCAGTGCCGTTACCAATAGAAAACGTGGACACTGATCAAATCATCCCGGCTCGTTTCTTGAAAGCGACAAAACGTGAAGGTTTTGGAGACAACCTTTTCCGTGACTGGAGATACAATGGAGACGATACTCCAAAAGCAGATTTCGTGTTAAACGACAAAACTTACAGCGGAAAAATCCTTGTTGGAGGAAAAAACTTCGGTTCAGGTTCTTCTCGTGAACACGCTGCTTGGGCAGTTTACGATTACGGATTCCGCGCTGTGGTTTCTTCTTTCTTTGCCGACATCTTCAAAGGAAACTGCTTGAACATTGGTGTTTTGCCAGTACAAGTGAGTCCTGAATTTTCAGAAACTATTTTCAAGGCTATCGAAGCAGATCCAAACACGCAATTGGAAATCAATTTGCCGGAACAAACCATTACTTTATTGGCTACCGGACAAAAAGAATCTTTCGATATCAACGGATACAAAAAGAACAACATGATCAATGGTTTTGATGACATTGATTACTTGCAAAGCATGAAAGAAGAAATTGTGGGCTTCGCCGACAAGCTTCCTTACTAATAAAAAACCTGAAAAAAATGCAGTTACGGAAGCGATCCTTATGGGGTTTTGCCGAAGTAACTGCTTTTAGTGTTTTATAAAAATACAATATTCTGATTTCAAATTAGTGAAATTACACTAGCATCCAGTTAAAATGAAAAAAAGAAAAATTGAAATAATGGACACGACGCTCCGTGATGGTGAACAAACCTCGGGAGTATCATTTTCTGCCGCAGAAAAACTAACCATTGCGCAATTATTGCTAGAAGAATTAAACATTGACCGCATCGAAATTGCCTCGGCTCGTGTAAGCGAAGGCGAATTCGAAGGCGTAAAAGGAATTATGGCTTGGGCCGAGGAAAAAGGATACAACAATCGCGTTGAAGTCTTGACCTTTGTCGATGGCGGACTTTCCATCGAATGGATGAAAAAAGCGGGAGCCAAAGTTCAAAACTTGTTGACCAAAGGTTCCTTGAACCATTTGACCCACCAATTGAAAAAAACACCCGAACAACATTTTTCCGAAATAGCGCAAACCATTGCTTTGGCTGGCGAAAACGGAATTGCAACCAATGTTTATTTGGAAGATTGGAGTAATGGAATGCGCAATTCTCCGGAATACGTGTTCCAATATTTGGATTTTTTGGTAACCCAACCCGTAAAAAGAATTTTGTTGCCAGATACTTTGGGAGTGCTTATTCCTTCGGATACTTTTAGGTTTATTTCCGAGATTACGGCTAAATATCCCAACATACATTTTGATTTCCACGCACACAACGACTACGATTTAAGTGTTGCCAATGTGATGGAAGCCGTAAAAGCCGGCATCAGCGGATTGCATGTTACGGTAAATGGAATGGGAGAACGCGCTGGAAATGCTCCATTGGAGAGTGTTGTTGCAGTAATCAATGACTTTTTGCCAGAGGTAAAAATCAACATCAAGGAATCGTCTTTGTATTCGGTGAGCAAGTTGGTGGAAACCTTCACGGGTTATCGAATTCCGGCCAACAAACCCATCGTTGGCGACAATGTTTTTACACAAACGGCAGGAATCCACGCCGATGGTGACAACAAGAACAATTTGTATTTCAATAATTTGCTTCCAGAGCGTTTTGGAAGAAAACGAAAATATGCTTTAGGAAAAACTTCGGGCAAAGCCAATATCGAGAAAAATCTACAGGAATTAGGTTTACATCTAAATAATGAAGATTTGAAATTGGTAACCCAACGCATCATCGAATTGGGTGACAAAAAAGAAACGGTTACCAAAGAAGACTTGCCCTACATCATTTCAGACGTATTGGACAGCCAGACTTACGAAGACAAAATCGTCATTCAATCCTATGTTTTGGTTCACTCCAAAGGATTTCAGCCATCGACATCATTGCAATTGAAAATAGATGGCGAAATTATTGAAGAACACGCACAAGGCGATGGTCAGTTTGACGCTTTTATGAACGCCTTGACTAAAATATATAAAAGCAAGAAACTCACATTGCCGAAACTAATTGATTATGCAGTTCGAATTCCGCCTGGCAGTAGTTCAGATGCGTTGTGCGAAACCATTATCACTTGGACCAACAACGGCAAAGAATTTAAAACCCGTGGTCTGGATTCAGACCAAACGGTAGCAGCCATTAAGGCAACGCAGAAGATGCTGAATGTGGTTTCTAATTAAAAAATGAAATTTAAAAAAATAATAATCCAATCTAAAAATAATGAAATTTAACATCGCCCTTTTAGCCGGAGACGGAATCGGACCAGAAGTAATTGATCAAGCAGTAAAAGTATCAGATGCAATTGCACAAAAATTTGGACATGAAATTACTTGGAAACCAGCTTTAACTGGCGCTGCTGCTATTGATGCAGTAGGTGAGCCTTATCCAGATTCAACACATGAAATTTGTAAAAACGCTGATGCTGTTTTATTTGGTGCTATTGGTCACCCAAAATATGATAACGATCCTTCTGCGCCAGTACGTCCAGAGCAAGGTTTGTTAAAAATGCGTAAAGCCTTAGGTTTGTTTGCAAACGTAAGACCTACTTTTACATTCCCATCTTTATTGGATAAATCACCATTAAAAAGAGAAAGAATCGAAGGAACAGATTTAGTTTTCTTAAGAGAATTGACTGGAGGAATTTATTTTGGTGAAAAAGGAAGAAGAGACAACGGAGATACTGCTTTTGACAACTGTGTATACACAAGACATGAGGTACAACGTTTAGCAAAAAAAGGCTTTGAATTAGCCATGACACGCAGCAAAAGATTATGTTGTGTTGACAAAGCGAATGTATTGGAAACATCCCGTTTGTGGAGAGAAACGGTACAAGCTATGGAAAAAGAGTATCCAGAAGTAACCGTTTCTTACGAATTTGTTGATGCGGTTGCCATGCGTTTGGTTCAATGGCCAAACTCTTATGATGTATTGATTACAGAGAACTTGTTCGGAGATATTTTAACTGATGAGGCTTCTGTAATTTCTGGATCTATGGGATTAATGCCATCTGCATCTATGGGAGCTGAGGTTTCTTTGTTTGAGCCAATTCACGGTTCGTATCCACAAGCAACTGGTTTAAATATCGCTAACCCAATGGCTACTGTTTTGTCTGCTGCCATGATGTTTGAAAACTTTGGTTTAATGGAAGAAGGAAAAGCAATGAGAGATGCAGTTAACAAAGCTTTAGAAGCAGGAATTGTTACAGAAGATTTAGCAGATGGTGGTAAAGCTTATGGAACAAAAGAAGTTGGAGATTGGTTAGCAGCCAATATCTAAAAATAAAATTCACTTTCAGTTCCCTCTCTTCAGAGAGGGTTTGGAGTGAGAGCAAACAAAAAAGGTGTCAATTTTCATTGACACCTTTTTTTATGTTTTTAAAAGAAAATATTAATATCTTCCTCTATCTCCACCACCACGGTTATCTCCACCACGGCTGTTTCCGTAACCTCCGCGTGAATCTCCACCACGGTTGTTGTTAAAACTTCTTCTTTCGCCTTCTGGTTTTGGTTCCGATTTATTTACTACGATAGCACGACCTTGAACTGTCGCTCCGTTTAACTCATCAATTGCTTTTTGAGCTTCGTCATCATTTGGCATTTCAACAAAACCGAATCCTTTACTTCTTCCAGTAAATTTATCAGTAATAATTTTTACA
>NZ_PNNA01000042.1 GCF_013823965.1 Flavobacterium sp. | reverse complement strand
CCGATGTCCAAGATAAGTTAGTGCTTGAAATAGTTGTGTTTGAAGCGGATAGCGTTGAAGCTATTGGCGCTGTAGTATCTGATGCAGCAAGCGTAGTTATATTCATCGTGTTGCTTTTGGCAGACAAATTTCCTGCAGCATCTTTAGCCACTACATAAAAGCTGTAAGCCGTTGCACTCGATAAACCTGATGTGGTCAACGAAGTAGCGGTAGTAGTTGTTTTCAATATTCCATTTTGGTACACGTTGTAGCCCGTAACTCCTACATTGTCAGTAGCCGATGTCCAAGACAAATTAGTATTGGAAGAGGTTGTTCCTGAAGTAGAAAGAGTTGGAGTTGTTGGGATTATGGAATCCGTGGCAACAAGACCTGTAATGGTAAAGTTCAGGTTGTTTACATCAAAGAAAATTTGATTGGTTCCCTTAACCATAATTCTGTTCGTAGTTCCTGTTTTATTTGGAATTACAACATTGGCAGAGCCATTATTTGGCGTTCCAGAGAGCAAGCTGATTGGAAAAGTTTTTCCTCCATCTGTAGACAATAAAATGTCCACAGTAGCGCAGTTCACTCCATTGGCGTTAGTCCCGGCTACTGTCCAGTTGATGGTTTGAGTTGTTCCAGCAGCATAGGAAATAGCGCTGTTTTGGGAATCAACGGTAAATGGCCCGGAGTTGCCATCCACGGTTATGGCCATGTCGTCAGTATTATTGGCTGAACCACCCGCTCTATTGTCACGAACGGTTAATCTGAAGTTCAAAATTCTGGCAACGTTGGGTAATACTTCAACAGGGATTTCCGTGCCTGATGTCGTCACTGAGCCTGTCAATACAGTTGTCATGTTTGGAAAATATCTGACAGGAGAAGTGCTGGGGGAATAAGACCTAAAAAGAGGTCCAGCGGTCGCTAAAGCACTTGGTACAGTAGTGGTGGCATTTCCTAGATCCATTTCTTCCCAAGTATAAGTCAGCAAATCATCTGTATTGTAATCTACAGCAGATCCAGTCAACATAAAAGGGGTTCCTTTTGGAATTGTGTAATCCAATCCTGCATTGACAACAGGAGTTGCATTACCTGTGGCAACAAGAGTGGCACAGGTTTTACTTTTAACATTGTCCGTAACTTGTTGGATGCTAATAGCGTGAAAATAGGCGTCACTAAAATTTTGAACATCTTTGGAAGTTGAGCCAGCATAACTCATGATGGTAGAGCCGCTTCCAGGTTCCATTTGTGCTCCTGATGCACTTTCGGTAACATATGAATAGGTATGATTAGCACCTAATTGGTGTCCTATTTCGTGGGCTACAAAGTCTATGTCAAAAGTATCTCCGCTAAAATTTTTTGGGGAGGCACAGGTGTAACCGGCTCCTTTATTGAAATCGCTGCAAATACAACCGATGCAACCTGCATCACCGCTATTGACATTCAATGAATTAGCCCCGAATAAATGTCCGATATCATAGTTGGCCAAGCCTATTACGGTGTTTAGATTTGATTTAACTTCAGTTCTCCAATTGGATTTACTGGCAGAATCTGAATAAGGATCGGTTAAAGGGTCCGTATAGATTACAGCATCATTATTAGCGACAAGTATGAGTCGTACACCAAAGTCTTTTTCGAAAACTCCGTTGATTCTGGTAATAGTGTTGTTTATGCCGGCCAAAGCCAAAGCTTTAGTTCCTCCAAATAAGGCAGCATATTCTGCCGTACAAGATATAGCCAGTCGGAATGTTCTTAACTTGGCGTCATCTGCGCCTCTGGCAAGTGTGCTGTTTTTCTTTGTTTTATGGATGTTGTTAACCGCAATGTCGATAACACTGCATTCAAATTTGTCCAAGGATTCTTCTTTGTCCGATTTTTTATAAATGGTATACGTGTTCAAATCAGAAGTTACGGGTTCGATGAACACAGCCGATTGATCTGGATACAACGTCATTGATTTGAAACCCAACGGGGAGCTGCTCAAATAAGCCCTGGCGCCCGGATTATCAATGCCAATGGCTACATAAGATTTAATTTCGGGATACTTTTCAGCCAATTCAGGTGTCATTACGGAGTTTTCGTAAACCCTGAAATTCTCCAAGTGTCCATTGCTGTCAGGGATAGAAATTACAGTGTTTGAAATGATATTGGAAGCATTCCTTTTTGGAGAGGAGGCTAACTTGATTTTTAAGGAGTTTAAATCTAAATCAAGCAAATGTTTTAATGGTAGATTGGTCTTGTTTATGCTTTTAGAATTACTGCTTTTGGAGGATGATTTCCAGAAAGAATTTACATTTTGAGAAGATGAAACAGTACAGATTACCAATAGGGCAGCTGTTATTATTTTTTTCATAAGTATTTAAAAGTCAAGTGATTAATTTTTTGTCAAATTTATGAAGTCGTTTTTGTTTTATCGATAAAATACATAAAAAAATCGATGAAATACACAAAAAAGATATAATTATTCCGAAAAGATGTACAGAATCTATGTCCTAAAATAGCTTTTTGGTTGTTTTGACGAATTGAAATTTTGATTGTAAGTAACAGATAATATGGGTTTTATCTTGTTTTTTTATTTTTATTTTTTTGGTAAACCAGAAAAATTTAGAAGGCGGATTCGATTTGGTCACTTGATTTTTGCCAAAAGGCAAATTATAAAAGATTTCTTTAAAGTATTTTAAGTTGATTTGTCGTCCATTCAATATTTCCAAGTGTAATTTATCAACTTTGGGAGTCTTTCATTTTCGAAATTGATTCTTTCGAGTTTTTTTATTAAAAATAAAATGTTTTTTCGTAAACCAGTTTTAGGGCTTTCAGCCCAGCATTATCAAGTATAATTCAAGTTTGTTTTTCTAGGTTGTACGTCTTATTCAATTTATTTTTCTATAAATTTACCAAAAAATATTATTTTGGTTTGGTTTTTGGAACAGAGCATAATGAACCATAAAAAACAATAAATTATGAAAAAAATAATTACACTTTTGGCCGTAGTAGGAATGTTTAGTGTGCAAAGTTGTACCACTACAACAGATACAAATTATGTGGATAATGATACAATAGCAGAAGTTTTTGAACTTAAAAACATCAATTTTGCTTACAATGCAACTGATGGTTATACCATTTATCAAAAGTTTACACCCAATATTTATGCATCGGATGTAGTTTTAATTTATAGATTGTCGGGAACTATTGATTCCAATACTCCAGTTTGGCAACTTATCCCTAGAACACTCTTTTTAAATCAAGGAGAACTTGATTACGACTTTGATTTTAGCAAAGAAGATTTTACCATTTATGCTGGCGGCAATTATGATTTGTCATTGACACCACAGTATTTAAACAACCAAACTTTTAGAATAGTGATTGTTCCTGGAAGTTTTTCCGCTTCGTTTGATACCAGTAATTATGCAGCGGTCATTTCCGCTTTAAACATAAACGAAAGTCAAATCCAGAAGATTAATTTCTAAAAAAAGAAGAAGTTTATTCATAAAAAAAGGAAATCGCTAGATTTCCTTTTTTTATGAATAAAAGTTACAGCGTTAATTCTCCACTGAAACTTCGTCTTTGCTCATTTTTAAAGACACCAGAATGCCAACCAAAAGCGAAACGGCAATGAAAGTCAATGATACCCATTCCGGTAATTTGATGTAATCATGCAGGAGCATTTTAAGACCGACAAAAGTTAAAATAGCGATAAGGCTGTATTCTAGATGGGCAAATCTGTTTAGCATGTGGGCTAAAAAGAAATACATGGAACGCAATCCCAAAATGGCAAAAATATTGGAACTGAAAACTAAAAATGGATCGCTCGTTATGGCCAAAATTGCAGGAACACTGTCAATGGCAAATACGACATCCATTACTTCGATGACCACTAATGCAACAAATAGTGGGGTTGCAGCTGTTATATGTCTTTTTTTGACAAAGAAATGTTCTCCTTCGATGTGACTTGTAACAGGGATTATTTTTCGTAATGATTTATAAACAAAAGATTTTCTAGGTTCGAATTTGTCGTCGTCTCCGGTAAACAACATTTTTAAAGCGGTAAAAATCAAGAAAAGTCCAAAAATATAAGTCGTCCAGCTAAATTTATTGATGAGCAGAACGCCGAAATAAATCATTAAACCCCTAAAGACTATAGCGCCCAAAATTCCCCAAAACAAAACACGATGTTGGTATTTTTGCGGAATTCTAAAGGAAGAAAAAATGATGGCGATGACAAATATGTTATCGACGCTGAGCGATAATTCTATCAAATAACCGGTAATGAATTTTATAGATGCATCAACGGGTTTCAATGCATCTGGATTTGCAATGTAATTATTGCCATACAGCCAATAAATAACTCCTGAAAACAGAAAAGATATTGTTACAAATATGCCAGTCCATTTTCCTGCTTCTTTAGAACTAATAATGTGTGGCGTTTTATTGAAAACACCCAAATCGAGAGCAAGAAAAATCAATATTGCCACTAAAAATGATATCCAGACAATCATAAATCGTATTGTTTAAAGAGATGCAAATATAGTTTTTGATGTTATAATTCTTAGGTTTTTTTTAATAAAGTTATCCAATCTCCTTGATTTTCAATTTAATTATTTTCTTAAAATATCAGTTTAAAAAAAAAACGATAAAAAATTACTATGTTATTAATATTTCAAAGTGAATATTGACAATTTCATAATTTTGCATACTTTACCCGTAAATTTAATGGGTAATTTATAGTGAAACAATAAATTAATTTATCTTTGCATCAAAAATAGCAGGGGTTTAATTTAAAAAAATAAATTTTTATGTCAACATTACGTTTTCAAGCTTTGAGAGAAGCATCGACTAGAAAGCCAGTTAAATTTGAAGAATCAGATAGAAAATCAACGATTTTTGGCTCAAATGTGTTTAATGAAAAAGCAATGAAGCAATATTTGACTTCAGACGCTTTTAAAGGAGTGCAAGGTGCTGTTCAGCATGGAACTAAAATAGACAGAAAATTAGCCGATTATATTGCAATGGGGATGAAAGAGTGGGCTTTGTCCAAAGGTGTAACCCATTATACACACTGGTTTCAACCATTGACAGGAACAACTGCCGAGAAACATGATGCTTTCTTCGAAACGTCATATGACGGTAGCGATCCAGTAGAAAAATTTGGTGGAGCACAATTGGTTCAACAAGAGCCAGATGCTTCCAGTTTTCCTAATGGAGGAATTAGAAATACATTTGAAGCTAGAGGGTATACCGCTTGGGATCCAACATCTCCAGCATTTATATACGGAACCACATTGTGTATTCCAACCGTTTTTATTTCGTACACAGGAGAAGCATTGGACAATAAAATTCCTTTGTTAAGAGCTTTGTCCGTAATGGATGATGCCGCTACCGAAGTTTGCAAATACTTTGACAAAAATGTTAAAAAAGTAACGGCCACTTTAGGATGGGAACAAGAATACTTTTTGATAGACAGATCGTTGGCTAATTCTCGTCCTGACCTTGTCATGACAGGAAGAACTTTATTAGGACACACTTCTGCAAAAGGACAACAATTAGACGACCATTATTTTGGTTCAATTCCAACTCGTGCTTTAACTTACATGAGAGATTTAGAGCAAGAATGCATGTTGTTGGGAATACCGGTAAAAACACGCCACAACGAAGTAGCACCAAACCAATTTGAGTTGGCTCCTATTTTCGAAGAAACAAACTTGGCAGTAGATCACAACTGTTTGTTGATGGATGTAATGGAAAAAGTGGCTGAACGTCACGACCTTAAAGTATTGTTCCATGAAAAACCTTTCAAAGGCGTAAATGGTTCTGGAAAGCACAACAACTGGTCATTAGCCACAGATACTGGGGTTAACTTGTTGAGTCCAAGTAAAACGCCAATGAGCAATTTACAATTTTTGACTTTCTTCATCAATACCATCAAAGCGGTTAACGATAATGAATCTTTATTGAGAGCTTCCATTGCAACTGCAAGTAATGACCATAGACTTGGAGCCAACGAAGCGCCACCAGCCATTATTTCCGTATTTATTGGGGAACAATTGACCAAAGTTTTGGCAGAATTAGAAGGTGTTCCAGCTGGAAAATTATCTCCTGAAGAAAAAACAGATTTAAAATTAAACGTAGTTGGTAAAATTCCAGACGTACTTTTAGACAACACTGACAGAAACAGAACTTCTCCATTTGCTTTTACAGGAAATAAATTTGAGTTCAGAGCCGTAGGATCATCTGCAAACTGTTCCAATGCAATGACTACTTTGAATGCCATTGTTGCAAAACAATTAAGAAATTTCAAAATTGAAGTGGATGCCTTGATCGAAACCAAAGACATGAAGAAAGACGATGCCATCTTCAATGTATTGAGAGAGTATATCAAACAATCCAAAAAAATCCTTTTCGAAGGAGACGGTTATAGCGAAGCATGGGAAATCGAGGCAGCAAAAAGAGGTTTGAGTAACTTCAAAACTACTCCTGAAGCTTTAAAAGCAAGAGCATCTAAACAAGCTTTGGATTTGTTTTCTGAATTGGGAATCATGAACCACATTGAAGTGGAAGCACGTTACGAAATTGAATTGGAAGAGTATACCAAGAAAATCCAAATCGAAGGTAGAGTTCTAGGTGATATTTCAAAAAATCACGTAATTCCTACTGCCATTCGTTACCAAAATACCTTGATTGAAAACGTAAAAGGATTGAAAGATATTTTTGGAGACGATTTCAAAACGCTGGCCAATGAGCAAATTAATCTTATCAAAGAAATCTCCGGTCATATCGAAGGAATCAATTCTAAAGTGTATCAAATGACTGACGCAAGAAAGAAAGCCAATGTATTGACTGATGCGCAAGAAATGGCTGAAGCTTATTGCAATAAAGTAAAACCATTTTTCGAAGAAATCAGAAATCACTGTGATAAATTAGAGTTATTGGTAGATAATGAGTACTGGACTTTGACCAAATACAGAGAATTACTGCTAACAAAATAAAAAAAATAAGCTACTATTCATTAAAAATGCCTGTCCAGTTTTGGATAGGCTTTTTTTTATGGTCTGACCAAATCATTCAGCGGTTACAGGGTCAATGATTGTGGAAATTTGGTTAATTGAATTGGCCGGAAAGCCACCTTGTTTAGCATGTTCGCGAATCATGTCTTCATTTGGTGCATTGTAAATGCAATAGATTTTGTCATTTGTCACATAGCTGTGAACCCACTGGATTTCAGAACCCATTTTGTTTAATACTCCACAAGAAGTTTGTGAAATGGCTTTCAATTGTTCCGGACTAAGTTTTCCTGCGTCTGGAATCTCTCTTTCAATTACGTACTTAGGCATCTTTTATGGTTTTTATTTTCCTACTCCTGTGGCTTTTCGGTTGTGCCCCGTTTTTTAAAGTGGTGGCTGGTTTCCACTATCATAATGACTAAAGATTATTGGGTATTTCGGATTATTGTAATCGTCTTTATTTCAGATGGATACATCAAATATAATAAAATAATTTTTCCCTTTGGGGATTCAACATAAAATTCCTGAAACCCATGCAAAACCCAATAGGTGGAACCCAAAAAAATATTTATATTTGCCGCACAACCACACAACAATAAAATGAGTCCAGATTCCAGCAAACGTTACGCACAAAGAGGCGTTTCAGCATCTAAAGAAGATGTGCACAACGCCATAAAAAATATTGACAAAGGATTATTTCCTCAAGCATTTTGCAAAATTGTCCCTGATTATTTGACCAATGATGCAGATTATTGCCTCATCATGCATGCCGATGGCGCAGGAACCAAATCGTCTTTGGCGTATATGTATTGGAAAGAAACTGGTGATATTTCCGTTTGGAAAGGCATTGCACAAGATGCCTTGATCATGAATATCGATGATTTGTTGTGTGTGGGTGCCACCGACAATATTTTGCTTTCATCCACCATTGGAAGAAACAAAAACCTGATTCCTGCCGAAGTCATTTCAGCCATCATCAACGGAACCGAAGAGTTAATCAAAGAATTGGATTCTTTCGGAGTGACGATACATTCAACAGGTGGAGAAACCGCTGATGTGGGCGATATCGTTCGCACCATCATCGTAGATTCAACGGTTACCGCTCGAATGAAACGTTCCAAAGTGATTGATAATGCCAACATCAAAGCTGGCGACGTAATCGTGGGATTGGAATCTTTCGGTCAGGCGACTTACGAGAAAAGCTATAATGGAGGAATGGGAAGCAACGGATTGACCTCGGCGCGTCACGATGTTTTTGGAAAATATTTGGCCACCAAATATCCAGAAAGTTACGATGCCGCCGTTCCCGAGGAATTGATTTATTCCGGTAAGGTAAAATTGACCGATGCTGTCGAAAATTCCCCAATCGATGCGGGACAATTAGTGCTTTCACCAACAAGAACTTACGCACCAATTATCAAGAAAATCTTGGATAAATATTCGTCCAATGAAATTCACGGAATGGTGCATTGCAGTGGAGGAGCGCAAACCAAGATTTTACATTTCGTGAACAATTTGCATATTATCAAAGACAATTTATTTCCGGTTCCACCTTTGTTCCAATTGATTCAAGAGCAATCCAAAACCGATTGGAAAGAAATGTACCAAGTTTTCAATTGCGGTCATCGAATGGAAATTTACGTTCCCGAAGCCGTTGCCCAAGACATTATCGCGATTTCAAAATCATTCAATGTCAACGCGCAAATCGTGGGTAGAGTAGAGGCAGCCGATACCAAAAAACTGACTATTACCAGCGAATACGGTACTTTCGAGTATTAGATTTATGGAACACAGATGAAAACGGATTTGCAAAGGCAAAGACACGGATAAAAACGGATTCTAATAAATCTATATTTTTTTTAATCTGTGAAAATCTGTGTAATCTGTGGCAAAAAAAATAATTATGTACGAACTACTTTTTTGGCAATATCAAGACGGAATCTATCTCAACCATCATTTGGTTTACGAAGCCTTGGTCGAACAACAAGAAGTCGAAGGACTCGAAATACTTCCAGTGCAAGTCATTTTGAATCGTATTAATTCCGTGTTTTCAACTTGGGAAAAAGTGGATGAAAACAGTTGGAAAAACACTAAAGGAAAAGGCGCTTTTCACGTTAAAACCACGCCACAAAGCATCCAAATTGATTGTTACGGCACCGAAGGAAAAACGATGAATTTGCTCGCCGACACTTTGGAAGAATTCAAATGCCCGCTTTATGACCCTCAAGTTCCAGTGCGTTACGACGAAATGAACGAGTAGATTATTTTTCACTTTCCAAAACAAAAAAAGCAGAAATCCGTATTGTCCGCAATATCCGCGTGCTATTCAATCAACAGTAAATTATGGGAACATTCGTTATCAGCAAACGATTTGATGATCGTTATAAATTTGTATTCACGTCCCGAAAAGGGAAAACTATTTTCACCAGTCCTTCCCTGGAACTCAAGATGGAGTGCGAAGAAAGCATAGAAGCCATAAAAACCAACATCGAAAAATACACTTACGTAAAAGCCAAGGCAGCCAACGGGAAATATTTTTTCAAGATGATGCTCGAAGAAACCGTAATTGCCACCAGCCGAAAATACACCACGCCATTATTGCTCGAAAAAGGCATCGACGAAATCATTCGCACCGCCGTAAAATCAGATGTTTTGGATTTTACCCTGAATGAGTTTGTGTTTCCGGATTAGAGATTCGAATAATGTAAATTATTTCCCCCGACGCGACATCTGAAACCAGCAATCGTTAATCAAAAATCAGGAATTGCTTTTATCATTAAATCTCAACTACTATTCTTCCTCCTCGCTAGAATGTGTTTTCGAATAGCCTCTCCATTTTTCGATGCAATCCTGGAAATCCTGAGGTAATTCCGTGTCAAAACGCATCATTTCTCCTGTTTTTGGATGCATAAAACCAAGTGTTTTGGCGTGCAAAGCTTGCCTTGGCAAAGCCTTGAAACAGTTTTCGATGAATTGTTTGTATTTGGTAAACGTGGTTCCTTTCAAAATTAAATCGCCGCCATATCGGGCATCGTTAAAAAGGGGATGACCAATGTGTTTCATGTGTACTCGAATCTGGTGTGTTCTTCCTGTTTCCAGAATGCAGGAAACCAAAGTCACGTAACCAAAACGTTCCAACACTTTATAATGTGTCACGGCAGGTTTTCCTATTTCAGGATCGGCAAAAACAGCCATTTGCATGCGGTCTTTTACGTGTCGGGCAATATTTCCTTCAATCGTTCCTTCATCGGCAATTACATTTCCCCAAACCATTGCGATGTATTCTCTTTCGGTGGTTTTGGCTTCAAATTGCTTGGCCAGATGCGTCATTGCGGCTTCCGTTTTGGCAATCACTAAAAGTCCCGAAGTGTCTTTGTCAATTCGATGCACCAATCCCGGACGTTCACTGCTGTTCATGGGCAAATTCTCGAAGTGAAAAGCCAAGGCATTCACCAAAGTTCCCGTATAATTGCCGTGACCGGGATGCACCACAAATCCTGGAGGTTTATTGACCAGCAAAAGTGCTTCGTCTTCATAAACAATGTTCAACGGAATATCTTCGGGGTCAACCCTGTTTTCAAATGGAGGATGCGACAGCATAATGCGTATCACGTCAAAAGGTTTTACCTTGTAATTGGATTTTACGGGAATATCATTCACATAAATATCGCCTGAAGTGGCCGCATTTTGTATTTTGTTGCGGGTGGCATTTGGAATCATGTTCATCAAATACTTGTCGATCCTCAAAAACTCTTGTCCTTTAGGAACGTCAAATCGATAATGTTCAAATAATTCGTCTTCTAAATCTTCCGTAGTGTCACTATTATTGTTCATTTGGTAATTCCTCTATTGTTGGCGTGGCCGTAGTGTCCACTTCTTCTACATAACTTTCCTTTCCGTCGCCCAATACCAAATCAATTTTGGAGGATTTCAAAACTCGGTCGCCTGCTTTGATGTTTCTTCCTTTGTAACGCATTTCCAGCACCATGTCTTTTCCAAGATTCGGAATATAGGTAATGGTTCCTTCTTCAAGTCCCAAAGCCTTCAATGTTGGAACAGCTTCACGATAGGTTTTTTCTATTAAATCCGGAATTCGCACAGACGAAAATCCAGACGCATTTATCTTGATGTATATTTTTCTGCCTTCTTTTACTTTGGCACCCGGCAAAGGATCTTGTTCCACCACACTGTATTTTGGATAATCGCTATTAAAGTCCACACTGTCCAAAAGCACATAATCCAAGTCTAGCTCGTCTAGTTTGTCCTCCACTTGTTCCTCGGTCAACTTGGCCAAATTGGGTACCGTTATTTCGTGACCATGGTCTGTGGTAAAAGTCAGCCAATGCATGAATAAATAGCTTAAAACGGCAAGAATGACAAGGGCAACAAATACTTGTCCAAAAAATACGCGACTGGTAAGATAATTACGTAAACTCATAAATATATTTTTATAAGTCGCAAAGATAAAGCTATTTCGTTCCAAAAAAAATTCTAATTTTGTTTAGAAAACGTTTAATCGGTCAATCGGTTAAGCGATAACCGATTTAAATGTATAAAATGAAAAACATTGCTATCATAATGGGTGGATATTCAAGCGAATATAAAATTTCCTTAATCAGCGGAAACGTTGTCCATCAATTTCTTGACAAAACAAAATATAACGGATTTAGAATTCACATATTCAAAGAAAAATGGGTCTATGTTGACGATAACCAAACTGAATTTCCCATTGACAAAAATGATTTTTCAACAACTGTAAACGGCAATAAAATTACTTTCGACTGTGTTTTCAACGCCATTCACGGCACGCCGGGCGAAGACGGCTTGATGCAGGCTTATTTCGAATTAATCGGAATGCCGCAAACTTCCTGCGATTATTACCAAGCAGGATTAACGTTCAACAAACGTGATTTATTGTCTGTCTTGAAACCTTACGGAATCAAAACCGCCACTTCTTGTTATTTGAACAAAGGCGAATACATCGACACTGAAAAAATCGTGAAAAAAGTGGGCTTGCCTTGTTTCGTGAAACCGAACAAATCGGGTTCCAGTTTTGGAATTTCCAAAGTTAAAACCGAAGCCGAACTGCCCATCGCCATTGAAGTGGCTTACCAAGAAGACAACGAAATCATCATCGAAAGTTTCTTGGATGGAACCGAAGTTTCTGTTGGTGTCATCAATTACCAAGGAAAAGTAACCGTTTTGCCCATAACCGAAATTGTTTCGGAAAATGATTTCTTCGACTATGAAGCCAAATACCAAGGAAAATCACAGGAAATCACGCCTGCCAGAATTTCCGAAGAAATGACTCGAAAAGTAAGCGAAGCAGCCAAACGAGCTTATGAAGTATTGAAAATGAAAGGTTTCTCCAGAAGCGAATTCATCTTTGTCAACGGGGAACCGCATATGCTCGAAATGAACACTATTCCAGGATTGACAACCGAAAGTTTGATTCCGCAACAAGCCAAAGCGGCCGGAATTTCATTGACAGATTTGTTTACCAATGCGATTGAATTAGCTTTGGTTTAATTCAATCTCTTTTAGTCCACAGATGACACAGATTGAACGGATTGATTTTATCTGTGTCGATTTCAAGGCATTTAATCAGACTAACTAATTCTTTCGTTAACTTTGTTAATACGCAGCAGTTACCGGCAATTTAAAATAATGAAACGAACTATCTTATTTATCCTCGCTATTTTATCATTAAATGCCTGCGGACAAAACCAAATGAAAACGCCGAATAATGCTATGGATAAATTTGAAAAATTTAAAACAAAAGAAAAATTCGTTGAAGACAATACAATCCATTATCCCGGAATAGCTGATAAAAAAATGCGGCCAATATTAAATGAAAAAATAAACAAAGTTGCCGAAGGTTTTAAAAAAATTGCTCAAGAAAAAAATCCAACCGAAAAAGAATATCAAAATGAAATCAAAATTGGATTGGAAAGTTTTACGGATATTTATTTGAATTTGGATACCGAAGACAGAGAACGTGTTTGTAGTTATTTTGAAGAGATAATGGATATTGTAGGTTTAGAAAGTTCAAATGGACAATTAAACAATTTTGTGTACGGCTTCGATCCAACTAAAATACAAAAACAATAAACCATCTGTAACATAAAATTGAATAGCATTGTTAGATTGCTACAAAACTAAAATCACTCTATGAACAAAAGCAGACTCGAAGCCTTCAGCGATGGCGTATTGGCCATTATCATCACGATAATGATATTGGAAATAAAAGCTCCGGAAGACGACAGCTTCGAATCCTTGAAACACCTGATTCCGGCTTTCCTGAGTTATGTTTTGAGCTTTGTTTACGTGGGCATTTATTGGAACAACCACCACCATATGTTGCAAGTCGTTAAAAGAGTAAACGGTTCCATTTTGTGGAGCAACCTGTTTTTGCTTTTTTGGCTGTCCTTGATTCCCTTTGCCACCAGTTGGATTGGGGAACATCATTTTTCGGCGGTTCCGATGAGTGTTTATGGTTTTGTCTTGCTGATGTGCGCCGTAGCTTATAACATACTCCAAAACAAAATCATAAAATTGGAAGGAAAAGATTCTGTTTTGCATCGTGCGGTCGAAAAGGATTTCAAGGGTAAAATATCAAATTTCTGTTATCTTTCCGCCATTCCGTTGGCTTTCGTTTCGCCCTGGATTTCCGGATTCCTTTATATTGCAATTGCCATTCTCTGGATAGTGCCAGATAGGAGAATTGAAAAACAAATTAATTAAAAACAAAATGAGAAAAGCCATTTTTCCGGGATCGTTCGACCCCATTACTTTAGGCCACGAAGACATTATCAGAAGAGGAATTACCTTGTTTGACGAGATTGTAATCGCCATTGGTGTCAATGCCGAGAAAAAATACATGTTTTCACTCGAGGAAAGAAAACGCTTCATTGAAGAAACTTTCAAAGATGAACCCAAAATTTCCGTGATTACCTACGAAGGCTTGACGATTGATTTGTGCAAAAAAATAAATGCCAATTTCATCCTCCGCGGACTGCGAAATCCAGCCGATTTCGAGTTCGAAAAAGCCATTGCGCATACCAATAGAAGGATGTCTAAAATTGAAACCGTGTTTCTGTTGACCGCTGCAAAAACATCTTTCATCAGTTCCAGTATTGTAAGAGACGTGATTCGACACAATGGCGAATATGAAGTATTGGTTCCCAATGCTGTACGCGTCAAATAATATAATTTGTAAAAAACACTATTATAACCTACTTTCGCCAAAAAAAATAACAAAACAAAAAAATGAGCATAGAAAGAGAATTAATCAAACGTAGCGGTGGAAAATGTGAACTTTCCGGCCTTACCGAAGATTTAAAAGTATATCAAATTCTTCCAACACGAAAAGGCGGAATTGACGAGAGCGTTTTAATCAATGCAACCCTCATTGACCAAATCGAGCATCCCGAAAAAATGGATGTAAATCTGTGGAGGTGCTTGAATGACAGTATGTGGAGCGAACATCTTCCGGTTCAAATTGTTTCTTGGAGAATGTTGAGCCGTTTGGGCAACCAAGAATTGTTGGAGCAAATGTATCTTGACGAGGACGATTTGGCTTGGGCGCAAGCGACTGGCGAAGGCGAAGAAGACGAAAACAAAGTGATTCACCGCGACAGTAACGGCGTGATTCTGGAAACGGGAGATTCCGTGGTTTTAATCAAAGATTTGAAAGTAAAAGGTTCGAGCATGGTGGCCAAACAAGGAACTGCTGTTCGCAACATCAGACTTGACCACGAAAACGCCGAATATATCGAAGGACGTGTTGACGGTCAAACTATCGTGATTATCACGCAATACGTGAAGAAAATTTAGTGTTCAGTATTCAGAAAAAAGAATAATCAGCTATTGTTGTAAATAAAAAAATCGTTAACACTTTTACTGTTAACGATTTTTTTTATGACATTTTCACTGAACACTAGTCCTCTTCTTTCTTGATAACCTTTCTGGCTACTTCAATCTTGAATTTCTTGCCTTTCATTTTTTCGTCTTTGATGTTGTGAAGCAAGTCTTTCACTTTGTTGAATTTCACGGCGGCGAATGAAATAAAATCCTTCACTTCGATTAACCCCAAATCCCCTTTTTCCAGTTTTCCTTTTTGGGAAAAGAAACCCATGACATCAATTTTATTTAATTTGTTTTTCTTTCCGCCACTGATGTAAATGGTTTGAAATTCAGGTGGTTTGGGCAAAGTGGTTGCGTTTTCCACCTTTAAAACTTCCATTCCATAATCGACATAATCGAGTTTTTTCTCGCTTTCGTTTACAATAAGATAAGCCGTTCCGGAAGCTTGCATACGCGCCGTTCTACCGTTTCGATGCGTGAATTCATCTTCTTTCAAAGGTAAATGATAATGGATAACGTGTTTCATTTCGGGAATATCGAGTCCACGGGCGGCCAAATCGGTAGTGATTAAATAACTCACGCTTCCGTTCCTAAACTGAATTAAAGCTCGTTCCCGCTCGTCTTGATCCATTCCTCCGTGATAATACACGGCATAAATTCCTTTTTCGTTCAAAGTATCACTGATTCTTTCGGCAGCATCTCTATGATTGCAAAAAACGATGGCCGATTGCGATTTCAACGAGCAAATCAGGTTGAACAAACTTCCCATTTTGTCTTTTTCTTTCGAAATAATCATTTTAGTGGACAAATTACTCACTTCTTCTTCATTTGGAATAAAATCCAAAATCGTAGGATTGACCACTCGGGTATATTTTGGAATTTCGATATCGGAAGTTGCCGAAACCAAGACTCTTTTGTTCAGTTTGGATAATTTTCCAATAATGAAAGACATTTGCTCGTGAAAACCTAACTGAAGGGATTTGTCAAATTCGTCCAGAATCAAGGTTTCAATTTTGTCCAAACGGAAGGTTCCTCGGTCAATATGGTCGGCAATTCGCCCCGGGGTTCCAATTAAAACGGCTGGTGGATTGCTTAGATTCTTGATTTCAGTTTCGATGGAATGTCCGCCGTAGCAAACATTTACTTTGTAATCAGTTCCCATTTTTTTCCAAACTTGTTCAATTTGAAGCCCCAATTCGCGCGAAGGAACGAGAATCAAACATTGAACGGAAAGGATTTCGGGTTTCAACATTTCGAAAATTGGCAACAAGAAAGCCAGTGTTTTTCCGGAACCTGTTGGCGAAAGCAGTAAAATATTGTTGTCGCTCAAAATGGTTTCTTGGGCAGCAACCTGCATTTCGTTCAGGTTTTCAATGCCTAAATTGAGCAGTATATTATTGGAATGGTG
>NZ_PNNA01000080.1 GCF_013823965.1 Flavobacterium sp. | reverse complement strand
GACCTTCCCATTCCATTTTAGATTTAGGATTTTTGATTTTAGATTAAATCTAAAATCTGAACTCTAAAATCTACAATCAAAACAGTGGTTTTGTAGATAACAACAAGCTTTATAGCTTACAGTTGCGGGTACAGCGCGAGATTTTTGAATTTTGATATTTGAATAATGATTTCGGATTTAAAATCTGAAATCAAAAATCGTTAATCTACCATCTTCAATCACTCTCTTCCCTTTTAATGCGGTTTCGAAAAACAAAACAGCAACCTCAATACGGATGCAAATGTAGTTCTAACATTCGAATAAAAAAATAAAATTGATTTTTAAATAGGAATACACATACCTTTGCACATCTTTCAAAAGTGTTTTCATGAAATCTATTTCCTTACGAATCATCTTGTTTTCATTGCTTCTTTCCTTTATTGGATGCAAACAAAACGACGGTATTTCCAAAACTAAAATGGAGAATTCCAAAAATTCTATTCAATATGCCAAAGGATTTGAAATATACAAACACCAAGGTTTTTCGATTGTGAAAATCACGAATCCTTGGCCAGAAGCCAAAGAAAGTTTTACTTATGTCCTTCAAGAAAAAAACGCAATCATTCCTGATAGTTTGAAGCAATTTACCATCATTCCAATTCCTTTAAAATCCATTGTGGTGACTTCGACCACACACATTCCGGCTTTGGAATTATTGGGCGTGGAAAATACTTTAGCAGGTTTCCCAAATACTGATTATATCTCTTCCGAAAAAACCAGAAAATTGATTGATGCCGGAAAAGTTCGCGAAGTAGGCGTCAATGAAAACCTCAACACGGAAGTTTTAATCGACATCCAACCCGATTTGATTGTGAGTTTCGGGCTAAACAACAGCAATCCTACTTTGGACAACCTGCAAAAAAGTGGTCTAAAAGTAATGCTCAACGGCGATTGGACGGAACAATCTCCATTGGGAAAAGCGGAATGGATTAAGTTTTTCGGCGCCTTATACGGATTGGATGCCAAAGCAAACACCCTCTTTTCAGAAATTGAAAAAGAGTATAATACCACTTTGACTTTGGCCCAAAAAGCAACCTCCAAACCCACCGTTTTGAGTGGTGCGATGTATCAGGAACAATGGTATGTGCCACAGGGCGAAAGTTGGGCTTCCTTGTTTTTAAAAGATGCACAATCCCAGTATTTATGGGCAGAAACAAAAGGAACAGGAAGTTTGTCCGTACCCTTTGAAACCATTTTGGAAAAAGCTCAAAATGCAGATTTCTGGATTGCTCCCGGTGATTTTTCGTCCTTGAAGCAAATGAGTGACAGCAATCCACACTACAATCAATTTGCCTCGTTTAAAAATAAAAAAGTATATTCGTATGCCATAAATAAAGGAGCGAAAGGCGGGATTATTTATTTTGAATGGTCGCCCACTCGCCCCGACTGGGTTTTGAAAGATTTGATTAAAATTTTTCATCCTGAATTATTACCGAATCACAAATTGTTTTTCTTCCAGAAATTGGAATAGAGCACATATTGTTTCTATATTTAAAAACTTAATTACCTTAAATTTCTTAATGGCTTAAACCCTTGCAAAACAAAAACCGAAATATCCTTCTATTCTCCATTTTGACATTGTCATTGCTGTTGCTATTGTTGTTGAACATCAGTTTAGGTTCGGTTTCCATTCCCATAAAGGACGTTTTTCATAGCCTGACGGGAGGAAATTCCAGCAAGGAAACTTGGGATTACATCATCGTCAATTATCGATTACCAAAAACCATGGCAGCCGTACTTGTTGGAATGGGATTGTCCATCAGTGGATTGTTGATGCAAACCTTGTTCAGGAATCCACTGGCTGGACCCGATGTTTTGGGGTTAAGTTCGGGGGCGAGTTTGGGCGTGGCAACGGTTATTTTGGGAGCGGCTTTTTTGCCTTCTTATTTAGCCAGATTTTTACTTTCTTCTTATGGAATTATTTTGGCTTCCAGCTTGGGAAGTTTTTTGGTTTTGTTGGCAGTTTTGGCGGTTTCCCAAAGATTGCGGGATACAATGTCCATTTTAATTGTCGGCTTGATGTTTGGAAGTTTGACCAGCGCCATCGTAGGAACTCTCACCTATTTCAGCACCGCCGAACAATTGCAGAAATTCACTTTTTGGTCCTTGGGAAACTTAGGAAATTTGTCTTGGTCTTCGATAGTCATTTTATCAGTTTGCGTGGCTATTGGCTTGTTTTTAAGTTTCGTACATATCAAACCATTGAACGCTTTACTTTTGGGCGAAAACTACGCCCGCAGTTTAGGAATGAATTACAAAAAAACCCGAATGATCATCATTTTAGCCACCAGTCTTTTGGCAGGAAGTATCACCGCTTATGCTGGACCTATTGCTTTCATTGGATTGGCAGTTCCCCATATCGCCAAATTGGTTTTTCAAACGAGTAATCATACCATTTTATTCTGGAGTACCTTGCTTTTAGGAGCGATTATTATGCTAATTTGCGACAGCATTTCACAACTTCCAGGCAGCGATATTACTTTGCCAATTAATGCCGTGACTTCTATTTTTGGCGCGCCCATCGTGATATGGTTGTTAATTCGAAAACGTAAAATGATGAATTAATGGAAAACAAAATCATCTTGCAAGCTTCAAAAATCAGTATTGGATATACTCATAAAAAAACAAAGAATATCATTGCTTCGGATATTGATTTATTTTTAGAAAAAGGAAAACTAATCGCTTTAATCGGAGCCAATGGCATTGGAAAATCAACACTTTTAAGGACAATTACAGGCATCCAAAAACCTATTTCAGGAATGGTTTCTTTGAACGAAAAGAACATTCACGACTTGGACGCTTTAATCTTGGCACAAAATCTCAGTGTCGTTTTGACCGAAAAATTGCCGCCAAGCAACTTGACCGTTTGGGAACTCATTGCATTAGGAAGACAACCTTACACGAATTGGATTGGAACGCTAACCGACAACGATATTGCAAAAATCGAAGAGGCGATAGAACTCACGCAAATTGGGCATTTGGTATCTAAAAAACATTACGAAATCAGCGATGGACAATTGCAAATCGTATTGATTGCAAGAGCTTTGGCTCAAGACACACCTCTGATTATTTTGGATGAACCCACAACCCACTTGGATTTACTGCACAAAGTGGTACTTTTTAAACTCTTGAAAAAACTAACCCAAGAAACGGGAAAATGTATTTTGTTTTCGACCCACGACATCGATATGGCGATACAATTGAGCGATGAAATGATCATTATGACTCCGGAAAACACGATGCAAGACGAACCTTGCAATCTAATAATGAAAGGCAGTTTTAATACTTTATTTCAAGACGAACATATTGTTTTTGACAGTAAAAAAGGGAAGTTTGTGATTTCATAAATCTGAAATCTTCAATCCAATCTGCCTCTTTGCTTCACCCACCACAAACGCAACGGAATTGGCAATATTAAAACTTCGGATTAATTTCGACATTGGAATGGTCAAATGGTTTTCGAATCTGGCCAAAATTTCTTCGCTCAAACCAACGCTTTCTTTTCCAAAAACCAACCAATCGCCATCCTGAAAATCATTTTCATAAATCGACTTCTCGGCGTGGGAACTCATTAAAAAAACTCGGGATTTGTCTGGAATTTGGTCAATCCATTCCTCGATATTTTGATATTCGGTGACATCCAAATGGACCCAATAATCCAAACCAGAGCGTTTCAGGTTCTTGTCATTGATGACAAACCCAAAAGGATGAACCAAGTGCAAACGACTTTCAGTGCCCACACACAAACGTCCAATATTCCCTGTATTGTTAGGGATTTCGGGTTCTACTAAAACAATGTTAAGCATTATTAATGAATATAAATTTCATATTTATTTACTCCTTTCTCCACTTTTTTGTTTCTTCAAAAACGTGTTCTAAAATTGCGGCTTCTTTTTCGTCAAAATCTATATTTCTGCGACTCATCACTAAACGAGCGGTTTCAAAAGCTTTTTTGGTAACATAAGTGGTAAATCCTGAAGCGCCACCCCAAGAAAAACTAGGCACAAAGTTTCGTGGAAATCCCGATCCAAAAATATTGGCACTTACCCCTACGACGGTTCCGGTGTTGAACATTGTGTTAATACCGCATTTGCTGTGGTCTCCCATCATTAATCCGCAAAATTGGAGTCCTGTTTTTTCAAAACCTTCGGTCTCATAACTCCACAACTTGACTTCTTCGTAGTTGTTCTTCAGGTTTGAATTATTGCTGTCAGCACCAATATTACACCATTCTCCCAGCACGGAATCTCCTAAAAAACCATCATGTCCCTTATTGGAATAAGAAAAAAAGACTGCATTTTTAACTTCTCCGCCAATTCTGGAATAAGGTCCAACGGTGGTTGCTCCATAAATTTTGGACGCCATTTTAACAACTGCATTATCGCATAAAGCAAACGGCCCACGAATAACGGAACCTTCCATTATTTCGGAATCTTTCCCAATGTAAATTGGCCCCAAAGATGCGTTTAAAGTAACAAATTCAAGCTTTGCACCTTCTTCTATAAATATATTTTCTTTGGCAATGGTCTGGACGCTTTTAGGAATCGGTTGTGATTTTCTGTCTTCGGTCAAGCGTTCGAAATCTTCGCGAATCGCAACATCATTTTTAGAAAAAATATCCCAAGTATGTTCAATTTTTATACAATTGCCCTCGAATTCTATAATTTCATAGGTATCAAAATCTACTTCTTCTTGATTTTCGTTTGTGTAAAAAGCAATTACGTCTTCTCCTTTAAAAATAGCTTGATTCGATTCGAGATTACTGACCATTTCAGCTAAAACTGCATTGGGAAGAAAGGATGCGTTTATCATGACGTTTTCCTCCATTTCCACCATTGGATATTTGTCTGATAAATATTCCTCGGTTAATGTCGTCGTGGTCGAACCCAAACACCTCTCCCATTTTTGACGAATGGTCATGATGCCCACAAGAATGTCGGCAACTGGACGCGTGAATGTAAATGGTAATAAGGCGTCTCTAGCTGGTCCGTCGAAAAGTATATAATTCATTTTGATTTTTTTTAATTAAGGACAATGCGTTGCATCGCCCGACTTTATGCCTCAAAGTTACAAAGTTTTGAATAGCAATAAAAATAAAAAAAGCCCCACAAACTGTGAGGCTTTCTATTGTTATCAAACTGATAAATATTATTTACCGTGTTTAGCGTATTTAGTTTTGAATTTATCGATACGTCCTGCAGTATCAATAAGTTTAGATTTACCTGTGTAAAAAGGGTGAGAAGTTCTGGAAATCTCCATTTTTACAACTGGATATTCAACACCTTCGTGTACGATTGTTTCTTTTGTATCTGCAGTAGATTTAGTGATAAAAACCTCTTCATTTGACATGTCTTTGAAGGCAACTAATCTGTAATTTTCTGGGTGAATTCCTTTTTTCATCTTTTTTATTTTTGTGAGCGTTTTAATTTTGAAGCTTTCTCGTGTTTAGAAAAAGGTGTAAATGCAACTACTCTTTTTGTTTAAAACTATTTAATTATTTTGAGTTTGCAAATTTACACTAATTTTTCAATAAACAAATCTTTGTATCGCTTTTTTTAAATAATTGTAAAAACCGATTTTTGCCCTTGAATATATTGGGAATTGCTATATTTGTAGATTAATAAATAAATACTTTCAACCATGAATGAAATAATAAAGAAAAACGGGATTTCTTACGGGATAGTTACTGGTGTCGTAAGCGCTTTAATTACAACATTAATATATTCAATTGATTTAAAATTATTCACCTCTATGTGGGTTGGTTTTGCTAGCATCGCCATTTATATCGTTATTGGCGTTATATTGCTTTCGAAAACAAAGAAGGAACTAAACGGGATTTTTCCGTTTAAAGATGCTTTTACAACCTATTTTATTTCAGCCGTAGTTGGAATATTGATTTCTGTTGTTTTCAACATTATTTTATTCAATTTTATTGATCCTTCTGCAAAAGAAACCATTAAAGAGTTATCTATAAAATATGCTGTCGAAATGATGGAAAAATTCAACACCCCGTCAGCAGCCATTAACGAAGCCGTCAAAAAACTACAGGAAAACGACCAATTTTCGATTATTGAACTACTAAAAGGTTCCGTATTTAGTATCGTTTTTAGTGCTCTTTTTGGATTATTATTGGCATTAATCTTTAAAAGTAAATCTTCTCAAGAATAAAAATATAAATGAATTTATCCATACTCATTCCGCTTCTCAACGAAGACGAATCTCTTAAAGAACTTTACACTTGGATTCTTTCTATAATGAAATCCAACAATTATTCATACGAAGTCATTTTTATAGATGACGGCAGCACTGATAATTCTTGGTCTATCATCGAAGAATTAGCCGCCGAAAATCCAAACGTGAAAGGCATCCGCTTCATGAAAAACTTTGGAAAATCGCAAGCCTTGCACGCTGGTTTTGCCAAAGCCCAAGGCGATGTCATCATCACGATGGATGCGGATTTACAAGACAGCCCAGAAGAAATTCCAGGGTTGTACGAAATGATTACCCGTCAGAATTTTGATTTGGTTTCAGGTTGGAAAAAGAAACGATACGACTCGGTTGTTGCCAAAAATCTTCCTTCCAAATTATTCAATTGGGCTGCCAGAAAAACTTCGGGCGTACAACTGAACGATTTCAATTGCGGACTGAAAGCATACAAAAATGTCGTGGTGAAAAACGTGGAAGTTTCGGGCGAAATGCACCGTTACATTCCGGTTTTGGCCAAAAATGCCGGTTTTAACAAAATTGGCGAAAAAGTGGTGCAACACCAAGCTAGAAAATATGGTGAAACCAAATTCGGAATGGATCGTTTCGTCAATGGATTTCTGGATTTAATCACCATTTGGTTCCTGTCCCGTTTTGGAAAAAGACCTATGCACTTGTTTGGCGCTTTGGGTTCTGCAATGTTTATTATTGGATTTTTATTGGCTGGTTATATTGGTGTAATGAAATTATACAATCTCTATAATGATTTACCTTATCATTTAGTAACAAGCAATCCGTGGTTTTATATTGCGTTAACCACAATGGTTTTGGGAACACAATTATTTTTGGCAGGATTTCTTGGCGAAATCATTTTGAGAACCAAGAATAATGAGGAACGATACAAAATTTCAAAGGAAATAAAGTAATTTTTTTTTCAAGAACACTAATTGTCCCATAAAATAAAAAACTTGGGGACGCAATTTGCGACCTCAATAAAGATATTCAAAATTTTAAAAAAATAAATAAAATGGAAATCAAGCAAAACATTTTAGACGCAGTAAACGAATGGCTTACACCAACATTTGACAAAAAAACACAGGAAGCAGTCATAGAAATGATGACTTCTTCACCAAAAGATCTTGAAGAAAGTTTTTATAAAAATCTCGAATTCGGAACTGGTGGAATGCGAGGCATTATGGGCGCTGGAAACAATCGCATCAATAAATACACCCTCGGAAAAAGTACGCAAGGACTTTCGGATTATTTAAAAATTGCTTTTCCAAACCAACCTTTGAAAGCCGTAATTGCTTTTGACTGTCGTCACAACAGCAAATCGTTGGCCAAAGTGGTTGCCGATGTTTTCTCTGCAAACGGAATCCAAGTGTATTTATTTTCGGATTTGCGACCAACTCCAGAATTGTCTTTCGCCTTAAAATATTTGGGTTGCCAATGCGGAATTGTCCTTACCGCATCTCATAATCCTCCCGAGTACAACGGTTACAAAGTATATTGGGAAGATGGCGGACAGATTGTTCCTCCACAAGACGAAGCCATCATCAATACCATTGAAAATTTGAATTACAACCAAATCAAGTTTGATGCAAACGAAGATTTGATACATTATATAGATACTGAAATCGACCAAGCTTTCATAAAATCGACTATCAAAAACACAAGTTTTGGAACTTCGGCTGAAGCCAAAGAAAAACTAAATATTGTTTTTACCTCATTGCACGGAACATCCATAACATTGGTTCCCGATACTTTTGCCCAAGCTGGTTATCCAAACGTAAATATTGTTGAAGAACAAAGAGTTCCAAATGGTAATTTCCCAACGGTAAAATCTCCAAATCCAGAAGAACCGGAAGCGTTGACAATGGCATTGGCATTGGCCGATAAAACCAACTCGGACATTGTTATTGGAACCGATCCTGATTGTGATCGACTGGGAGTTGCCGTTAGAAACAATGAAGGAAAAATGACCTTGCTAAACGGAAACCAGACCATGATTTTGATGACTGCCTTTTTATTGGAACAATGGAAAAAAGCAGGAAAAACCAATGGAAAACAATTTGTGGGCTCTACAATCGTTTCTACTCCAATGATGATGGAATTAGCGACAAATTATAATGTGGAATGCAAAATTGGGCTGACAGGTTTTAAATGGATTGCCAAAATGATCAAGGATTTCCCAGAATTAGAATTCATAGGAGGTGGAGAAGAAAGCTTTGGATTTATGGTGGGTGATGCCGTTCGTGATAAAGATGCCGTTGCTGCCACATTATTAGTTTGCGAACTGGCGGCTCAGGCCAAAGCCATGGGAAGCACTGTTTACAAAGAATTATTAAAATTGTATGTCGAACACGGATTTTACAAAGAACATCTTATTTCATTGACCAAAAAAGGAATGGATGGTTTACAGGAAATCAATCAAATGATGATCGACATGCGTGAAAATCCTTTAAAAGAAATCAACGGACAAAGAGTAATCATGCTGGAAGATTACCAATCATCTATAGCCAAAAATTTACTCACGAACGAGGAAACCAAAATGGACATTCCAAAATCGAATGTATTGATTTATTACACCGAAGATGGATCTAAAATTTGCGCCAGACCAAGTGGAACGGAACCAAAAATTAAATTTTACATCAGTGTAAATGCAGAACTCGATGCTGTTGAAAATTTCACGGAAGTGGAAAGCATTTTAAACGAAAAAATAAAAAACATTATTGTTGCAATGCAATTGAACTAATGGACAAGAATTTAATAAAACTACTTCCCTTTACAAAACCATATAAATCCCATATTGTTTGGAATGTCATTTATAATATTTTGTATGCTTTGTTTAGCACAATTTCTATGTTAACTATTTTCCCGGTGCTTGAAGTTCTTTTTGGCAAAACCAAAACAATACTAAAAGAACCAGTTTATAAAGGAATAGGAAACATAAAGGAGTATGGTTCTGACTTTTTTTATTTTAAAATTTCAGAATTAACAAAAGAAAATAACATTCAAGTAGTTCTTCTGTTTGTGGTATTAATGGTTATCATAACGTTTTTATTTAAAAACTTATTTAACTATCTCGCATCATACCATATTATGCATTTGAAGAATGGCGTTTTAAGGGATTTAAGAAAATCAATGTATGATAAAATCGTAGAATTGCCTATATCCTATTATTCCGAAAAAAGAAAAGGAGATATTATGGCGCGTATGCTTGGTGATGTAAACGAGGTTCAAAACTCTTTTTTTTCTATATTAGAATTAGTTGTAAAAGAACCGCTCACCATTATTTTTGCATTAGGAGCTATGTTTATTATAAGTTTAAAACTTACTTTATTTGTTTTGATTTTTATGCCAATTTCAGGATATATTATCTCAAAATTAGCTAAAAATTTGAGAGCGCAATCGCTAGAAGCTCAAAGAGAAAGTGGCTTCTTGATTTCTATTGTTGACGAAACTTTAGGAGGTCTTAAAGTAATTAAAAGCTATAACGCCGAAACTAATTTTAAAGGTAGGTTTAACAAATCAGTAACTCGATTATTGAACTTAACAAACAGCATTGGAACTAAAAATAATTTAGCAACACCTCTAAGCGAATTTTTAGGAGTAACAACAATTGCCTGCTTACTTTTTTATGGAGGAAATCTGGTTTTAATAGACAAATCACTTGAAGGTGCTGTTTTTATTGCCTATCTAACTTTGGCTTTCAACATTCTTACGCCTGCCAAAGCGATTTCAAAAGCATCGTATGCCGTAAAAAACGGTTTGGCTGCCGCAGAACGTGTTTTTGAAGTTCTCGAAGTCGAAAACGAAATTACTTCAAAGGAAAATGCAGTTAGCAAAACCACTTTTGAAGACAAAATATCCTTAAAAAACATCAATTTCAAATACGAGGAAGAAGCGGTTTTAAAGGATTTTTCACTTGATGTAATAAAAGGACAAACCGTGGCACTCGTAGGTCAATCCGGAAGTGGAAAAAGCACGATTGCCAATTTATTGACTCGTTTTTACGACGTTAAAGAAGGCACGATTTCCATTGATGACACAGATATAAAAGACCTCAGTTTACATTCTCTTCGCAGTTTGATGGGATTGGTAACACAAGACAGCATCTTGTTTAATGACACCATAAAAGCAAATGTTGCATTAGGAAAACTAGATGCAACCGATGACGAAATTATCGAAGCCTTGAAAATTGCCAATGCTTATGAATTTGTAAAAGATTTGCCAAACGGAATTCACACCAACATTGGAGACAGCGGAAACAAACTTTCGGGCGGACAGAAACAACGCTTGTCAATCGCTCGTGCCGTTTTGAAAAATCCACCGATAATGATTTTGGATGAAGCCACGTCGGCATTGGATACCGAAAGCGAAAAATTTGTACAAATCGCCCTAGAAAACATGATGCAAAACAGGACTTCCATCGTAATTGCGCATCGTCTTTCGACCATTCAAAAAGCGGACAAGATTGTGGTACTCCAAAAAGGAAAAATTGTGGAACAAGGAACCCACGAAGAACTGATAGCCTTGAACGGAACGTATAATAAATTAGTAACGTTGCAGTCGTTTGAATAGTGATTAAAATGACGAATTTTGATTTTTTGATTAATTTCATCTCAAAAAATGTATCTCGACAACAAGAACATAAAGCTTCCTGAAGACCCAGACACCGTAGTCTGGAAATATCTGGATTTGTCGAAATTTCTCGATTTATTGCTTTCGAAGAAATTATTTATGTCTCGTTCGGATAAATTTGAAGACCAATATGAAGGTACTTTTAGCGAACCAACCTACGAGGAAATCAAAAAACTTTCCGTCAACAACCCGGAATTTCTCGATTATTACAAGACACATCGCGAAAAAGTAGTCATTAGCAGTTGGCACATCAACGAAGACGAATCGTTTGCGATGTGGCAAATTTTTACCCAAAACAGCGAAGGACTAGCCATTCAATCCACGATTGGGAGATTGCAAAATGCCGTCATTCCTGAAAAAAAATACGAGCAATTCATTGGTGAAGTCAACTACATCGACTACAAGAAAGAATACATTCCGTTTGATGACGTGTTTTTTCCTTTCTTGTTCAAGCGAAAAAGTTTTCAGTATGAGCGCGAAGTTCGCATCATTTCGGACATTTCGTCCTGCAATATCAAAATTAATGATGGACTGAAAATTGACGTGGACATCAAACAATTAATCGGAAAAATCTACATTCATCCCAAATCCGAGAACTGGTATAAAAACCTCGTTATCGAATTAGTGTCAAAATTAGGATTTGATTTTACTATTGAAAAATCGGATTTGGAGAGTGATATTTTGATTTAGCATCAAAACCTCATATTCACCTTCACATTAAAAACCCGCGTGGTCATGTAATTCGGGATGGAATATTGGTTTTTGGAATAGACATCGCGAACCCAAGTATTTGTAATCGCGTTTTGATTGTCGAAAAGGTTGAAAATCTCCAATCCAATGGCCAATTCCTTGAAGGGTTGCAACCATCTTTTTGTGGACGGATTTTGGGCATCAATCAACACTTTGGAAAAACCAACATCCGCTCGACGATAATCCCGCAACCTGTTTTGGTACAAATAAGGATCGGAATACGAGGGGGAACCTCCCGGTAATCCAGTGTTGTAAACTAAATTCAGGTATAATTTTATGCTTGGAATATTGGGCATATAATCTTGGAACAAAAGCGCAAATTTTAATCTTTGGTCAGTTGGTCTGGAAATAAAGCCTTTGTTGTCGATGTTTTCTTCGGTTTTCAAATACCCAAAACTAAACCAAGATTCGGTTCCGGGAACAAACTCGCCATTCAATCTAAAATCAAATCCTTGGGCGTATGCTTTGGCAGTATTGGCGGCAGCATAACGAATGCGAACATTGTCCAAAGTATATGGATTCACGTCTGTCAAGGATTTATAATACACTTCCGAAACCATTTTGAAAGGACGATTCCACATTTTGAAACTATAATCATTGCTCAAAACAATGTGTATGGATTGTTGCGCTTTGACATTAGGCTGCACTACTCCATCAGCATCTCGCAACTCCCGATACGAAGGCGGTTGATGATACAATCCTCCTGAAAGACGGAAAAACATATCCTTGTTCCAATTGGGTTTCAAGGAAAATTGTGCTCTTGGACTAAAGGTAAATTGTGTTGAACTTGTAATTCCATCTCCGGAAACGTTCCAATTTTGTGAACGAACTCCCGCATTCATCCATATTTCGTTCTTTCCCAAATAGCCTTTACGACTCCATTGCACATAACCCGAAAATCTGTTAATGTCTACAAAATTTGTAGCTCGCACATTGTTGTAAGGAAGGAGTGGCCCAGTGTAAGGCGAATATGGCTGGTCATTTTTGGGCAAGAAATCAATTGGTGGATTTATGGAAAAACCTGCAGAGTCAATCACTTCCCATTCTATTACTCGGTCTCGAATGGATTCGCGCGTGAATTTTGCTCCCCATTCGAATTGGTCTTTTATGAAATTATGAATTCCTTTCAATTCAGCATTGACGATTAAGGCGTCCAAATCATTTCGGGCATGATTGAGTTGAGATCCAATTCCTCTTGTAAAAGCAACATCACCAAAGGTTTCAGAGCCAATATTTGAATCTACTTCACCCAAACGATATTGCGCTAAAATATCAAAATATTCTTGCTCTTGAGTATGATAAGCTGAAGCAATGAATTTGTAAGTTGTATTTTGAGAGGCGTTAAAAGCAGCTTTTACTGCTCCAAAAACGGTGGCGTATTTATCTTTTTCCTGGCCTTCATAATAAACCAACAACGCCATTGGATCATCGATGGTACCAAAATTAGTTTGACGGGTCAAAGGTTGGTATTGGTAATCATTTTGTGAAATATTGCCCAAAAAACTGAATTCCCATTTATCTGAAGGTTTGAAATTGATGTTTGTTTGAAAATCAGCAAATGTGGGTGTGTAATTGGTTTCTGTTTCTTGGCTGTCAACCAAAAGTGAATTGTTTCGATACCTAATTCCGGTAACTTCAGACCATTTTCCGTTTTTGGAAACCGCATCGACAGCAACGCTTGCACCTAGAAAACTGGCTTCGGCTACGGCTGCAAATTTTGTGGGTTTTCGATACGTAATATCTAGAACCGAAGACAATTTATCTCCAAATTTTGCTTGGAAACCACCAGCAGAAAAGTCTACATTTTGAACTAAATCGGTATTGGTAAAACTTAAACCTTCTTGCTGTCCGGAACGAATCAGAAACGGACGATACACTTCGATTTCGTTTACATAAACCAAGTTTTCGTCATAATTCCCGCCACGAACGGCATATTGCGTACTCAATTCATTATTGGAATTTACTCCAGGCAAAGATTTTAAAATATTTTCGACACCGGCATTGGCTCCGGGAATTTTCCGAATTAATTCTGGTTCTATCGCCGTAATGCCTTGAACTCTTTTTTTGTTGTTTACCGTAATTACAACTTCTCCAATTTGTTCGTCTTGGTCGTTCATAACCAAATTCAATTCATACTCTTCGTTTGGTTTTAGGGCTACTGAAACCGTAACTTTTTTTAGGGAAACATGCGAAAAAACAACGACTACTTTTTGATTTTCAGGAACATCAATACTATAAAAACCGTTGGCGTTTGATTGGGTTCCAATGCCTCGGCATGCCACATTAACATTTTCTACGGGTTGACTGTTTTTATCAAGGATAACTCCTCTTATGTGGGCAGACTGAGCAAAAGTGACCAACCCAAAACAGCAAAAAAAGAGGACAAGTATTGTTTTATTTACACCCAAGGAATTTAATTTTTATTTTTTTGACTTCTGAAAAAATGAGTTTCAAAGATAGTGGAATTCCCCATATTATCGATAACAATTATTTTTAAATCATTTCTGCCTTCAGCAACAATTCCATCGGTAAAATCGTGGGTTATTTTTCGGGTTTTATTGTCATATTCGAACAATATCCATTTGCCGTTCAAATAGCCATTATAGGATTTTATCCCAGACAATGCATCGCTTATTGAAAATTGAAGGAACTTTTTATCACTTAACCATTTCCCTTCTATAGGTTTTGCAATGGAAATTACTGGCGGAATTGTGTCCAAAACCAATGCAAATTTCCCCAGGGTTTTTACTTTGGCAGTAAAAACGTTGTCCTTTCGATAGGATGGAATATAGGTGCTTTTTTGCCCATTGATTGACGCCAAAAATAATTTTTCTCTTTGGGTTTCCTTGTATTTGCTGTCTTCAATGGAAATCGTAAAGTTAGTATGGGCAGGAACTGTATCATCGTGAAGAAACAAAGTGTCATTCTTTACATCGAAATTCAAATAGAAATCTTCATAAAAAGTTCCGGCAGGAAAGAAAACCGACATATTATCCTTTGAAAAATTGCTGTCATTGTTCGCCTTGACCAAGTATTTTGAAGAAATGGGTTCTTTGTCAATAATAGTTGTTAATGCTTCTTGTTTTATAGGAATGGAAACCGTGGTAAGATTTCCGTAAAAATCAGAAACTTCAATCCGGTAAAGAGCCGTAAGATTAGACGCTACAGCAATTACACCATTGGTTTTATCCGTTTTGATTATGCTCAATTTGTAAGGATTATTCATAAAAAGCTTTTGAACTCTTTGCTGCGTTTTTTTGTATCTTGAATAATCAATAAGTGCATTCACGTAGCGCATTTCATCAAAAGAATACGTATCGAATTGATAGCCAAAATTTGGTGCTCCGTTATAAAAAGACTGGACTTTATAAACGCCATTTTTGTTATAGGAAACATCGTCATAGTCAAAAGCATTAATGCCAAAACCAATTTTTCCATTGGTAACAACTTTATCAGACTGATATGTTCCGTCCTTTTTTAAGATCAAGTTGAGCAGTAAAGGACGTTTTGATTGATTAACGATGGTTTTATCATCCAATGGATAAACATATATGTTGGACAGCAAAGGTTTTTTGGTGTCTTTCAACATTTTGTCAAAACCAAAAAGCATTGGATTAATAATATTTTCGGTGACATTATCGCGAAATTCAAAATGCAAATGTGGTCCTTCGGAAGCGCCAGTATTGCCAGAAAACGCTATAAGTTGTCCTTTTTTTACAACCAATTGATCTGGTTTTAGATACATTTCTATTTCAAATGATTGCTCTACATAATGCGTTTTTTTGATAAAATCCTCTATTTCGCCAGCTGCTCTTTGCAAATGACCATACACCGAAGTATATCCATTGGGATGGGTAATATAAATGGCTTTGCCGTTGCCAAAAGTAGAAATCTTGATTCTTGAAACGTAACCATCGGCCACGGCGTAAACATTTAACCCTTCCTTTTGCAAGGTTTTCAAATCAAATCCAGCGTGAAAATGATTGGGTCTTAACTCTCCGAAATTGCCAGAAAGTTGCATTGGGATGTCCAACGGAGACCTGAAATAATCTTTTGGATAATCCATTTGTGCAAAAAGGGAACCCGCAAATAATAAAGTAAATAAGTAAAATCTCATTGAATACATTTTTGCTAAGATAAAAAAAAGTGGTCAATAAAAAAGACAAAACATAATTTACTGTAAAACAATGAAATGCATATTTTAATACAAAAAAACAAATAAAATATTGCAATAATAAAAAGGAATACTAACTTTGTAAGATTATGTAATACGTAGGATAAATTATGAGTGTAATTGCAGAAATAATTGATACTCTTGAAAATAAGATTGCGAAACTTTTTACAAAGATAAATAGTTTAGAGAAAAACAATCAAGATTTGAAAATAGAATTAACAAAAGCTGCAGCTACCATACAACATCAATCAAAACAGATTGATGAGTTAAAATCACAGTATGAAACACTTAAAATTGCCAACGCATTATTAGGCAGTGACGATAATAAAAGAGAAACGAAGCTTAAAATAAATTCATTAATTCGTGAAATTGATTACTGTATAGCCCAGCTATCAGATTAGTAAAAGATATGGACGAAAAGCTTAAAATTAAAATATCAATTGCAGACAGGGTATACCCATTAACGGTAGAACTATCGCAGGAAGAAGGACTTAGAAGTGCTTCGAAGAAAATTGACGTGATGATTAAGCAATTTGAAGAAAATTATGCCGTTCGCGACAAGCAAGATGTATTGGCCATGTGTGCTTTGCAGTTTGCCTCGCAAGTAGAACAAAAAAATATTGACAACGCCATAAATGGTGACGAAACTATTGAAAGAATTAAAAAAATCAATGCGGTTTTAGATCAATATCTCGATAAATAAACGTTCTTTACAACAACTAAGATACTGCCTACATTAGTTCATATTTGGTAAACTCAACACTAACAATTTAGAATGAGCAAATCATCGTTACTATAGCAAGCCAATTCAGTTTGGAAGCTTGAACAGCGAGTTAGCTCAAAACTTGT
>NZ_PNNA01000089.1 GCF_013823965.1 Flavobacterium sp. | reverse complement strand
GTATTGTCGGCTTTTGGAATTTTAAATTCAAAAATCATTGAATCGAATTCAATTACCGATGAGAGAAATGAAAATTCATTCGGACAACTATCCCAAAAAGCCCAAGAACAACCTGGACAATACGGTGAAAAAAAAGTTATAGTAGAGAAAATCAGAAAACTTTCTAAAGAATATAATGATTATTTAGAAGGGATTAAAACTACCATAACCAAGAAAACTGAAAAAGACGAACAAGGAAATTTCTTGTACGAACAAATGGATAAAGGCGACATCGTGGATCGTTTGTTTTTTACAGGGGATAAAACATCTAAAGAAGGTAAAGAGTTTTTAGAAAAAATTAAAAATTATCCAGCCCAAATCAAAGCAATTGCAGGTAGTAAACTTCCAGAAGTTGAAATCAACAAGATTGAAAAAAGATTTGCCACCAATCCAGTTAAATCTAAAAATGCGGGCGCCACTTTGCCTTGGATTGATTACAACTACAAAGGATTCCCTTTGATTGCAACGGTAACTAAATTGACACAATTGCAAGCTGACGTAAAAGCAACCGAAAGTGATGTTATGGCGTCAATGTTTCAATCCGATTTGATTGCAGCAGCTTCATTAACAGCTTATCAGCCAATTGTGGTTCTTGAAAAATCTGTTTTCTTTCAAGGAGAAGCGGTGAAAGGAAAAATCATATTGGGTAAATTTGATCCAAAATTAATTGCTAAATCTGTAGTCGTGAATGGTTCAAGTGTGCCAGCACAAGCAGGTCAAGCTAATTTTTCTTTTGGTTCTGGTAGCATTGGAGAACATCCTATTAATGGATCATTCAATTTTGACGAAAACGGAAAAGTAATTAGTTTGCCAATAAAAGATAAATATGTTGTTGTGGCAAGACCAAAATCTGCTACAATATCTGCCGATAAAATGAACGTGGTATATCGTGGAGTGGTAAACCCAATGACGATTACATTTGCAGGAATATCTGCTGATAAAGTGAGAGCCAGTGCACCTGGTTTGACGCCTTCAGGAGCGCCAGGAGCTTATAGTATGCGCCCAGGAGCAGGAACTGAAGTGGTTATTAATGTTACGGGAACACTTCCTGATAATTCAATAGTTTCAGACAAGAGAACTTTTAGAATAAAAGGAATTCCAGGACCAGCAGGAACCATTAGAGGTGAAATGGGTGTCGTGAAAGGCCCTAAATCAAGCTTGGAAATTTCTACAATTGGTGCTAAATTAGTGGATTTCGATTTTGAAGTTGGTTTAGATGTTGTTGGATTTAATTTTAAAGTGACTGGATTGCCTACAGTGGTAGTGGCAGGAAATAAATTAAATGCACAATGTAAATCAGTACTTTCAAAAGCAGGAAGAGGCGATCAAGTGACCATTTCTGAAATTAAAACTAAATTAGTTGGTGCAGGTAGTTATTTATTGCCAAGAACAGCGCCGGTTATTTATGAAATACAATAATAAGGAAGTTTGAGACAAACCTACTTCAATAACTTATAATGATATTATGATGAACAGGAAAAATTTTTTAATAGTTGTGGTTTCCATCCTTGGAAGTTTCGCTTCTTATGCACAGCCTAATTTGCTTAACGCAAAGATACCGGAAGAAATAGGAATCAAGTCTGCAGCCCAACTCATTTCAGACAATGACAAACCATTGGAATATGGTTACGTCGATGATAGAGATGTTTTAATGGGGAAAACGGTTTGGGAAATTATAGATTTAAGTGAAAGAATTAATTTTCCTTTATATTTTCCAATAGATACTGCAAATATTGGGTCTGACAGACGCTCCTTGTATGATGTCTTGACAAAAGCCATTCGTAGTGGAGAAATTTCAGAAGTATATTCAGATAGTTATTTTAATACCAAAAAATCCTATAAAGACATTCAAGCTTCGTTGACCCGTATTGACACAACCGATGCTGGAAAAGAGCAAATTAACGCAGGAATGGCAATTTCACCGGAATATATTATAAAACAAGATCTTACTTCCCAAGATGTTACCCAGTATAAAATTAAAGGATATTGGTATTTTGACAAACGTCAAAGCGAGTTGAAATACAGGTTGCTTGGAATTTGCCCAGTAACTCCTGATGTTTATACCATGAACAGCGAAGAAAAAGATTATATTGAATTGTTTTGGGTATTTTTCCCGGCTTCAAGAGATGTTTTGCACGAAGCAAAATCTTTCAACGACAAAAATTCGGCAATGCCAATCTCCTTTGACCAAATATTAAATTCCAGACGATTTAATTCTGTGATTTATCAAGAAGAAAACGTGTATGGCGATAGAGAAATTAAGAGTTATATGAAAGACAATGCCCAAAATCAATTGTTGGAAGCGGAAAGAGTGAAAGAAAAAATTCGTGATTTCGAACAAGATATGTGGAATTATTAAAATCCATTTTATATACAATTAAGAAGAACTCTTGCCATTGGTAGGAGTTCTTTTAATTTATGGACATAATTCAATTTTTAAAACTTCTTTTACAAATGATAGATTATTTGATTGTAGGTTCTGGATTAGCAGGTATTTCATTTTCCGAAATTGCCCTGCAAAACAATAAATCTATTTTGGTATTGGATAATAATTCACAAAACTCTTCCAAAATTGCTGGAGGATTGTATAATCCCGTCATCCTAAAACGGTTCAGCGAAGTGGGTCAGGCCAAAGAACATTTGCTTGTGATGAAGGATTTTTTCTCCATTTTAGAAAAAAAACTAGAGTGTAAAGTACATTTTGATTTGCCTATTTTGAGAAAGTTTTTTTCCGTCGAAGAACAAAATAATTGGTTCGCCGCTTCTGATAAAGTAAATTTAGCTCCATTTCTTTCGACCAATTTAATTTCAAAAAAGTTTTCGTCTATTGATTCTCCTTTTGGATATGGCGAAGTATTGCAAACCGGTTATGTTGACACCGCATTATTGTTGGAAAAGTACAAAGAGCATCTCATAAAAAATAAATTATTTCAGGAAGAATCCTTTGATTATTCGCTTTTGCAAGAAGAAAGTGAAGGGGTTCGTTACAAAGGTATTCAGGCAAAACACATCATTTTTGCTGAAGGCTTTGGAATGCACTCCAATCCTTATTTTAAGGAATTGCCATTGGACGGGACAAAAGGAGAGCTTCTTACCATAAAAGTACCGCAACTTAATCTAGATGTAATCCTTAATACAAGCGTGTTTATATTGCCTCTTGGGAATGATTTATTCAAAATTGGGGCAACCTATAATTGGAATGACAAAACCGATTTACCCACTGAAAAAGGTAAAACAGAATTGATAGAAAGAATAAAAGAAATTATAAGTTGTGATTTTGAAATTGTCGAACATTTTGCCGGTGTTCGTCCAACTGTCAAGGACAGAAGGCCGTTGTTAGGCACGTATTCAAATCATGATTCGATACATATTCTCAATGGTTTGGGTACAAGAGGAGTTATGCTTGGCCCAGCAATGGCAAAAGCTTTATTTGAAAATATTGAATATCAAAAACCGCTGGACAGCACCATCGATATCAAAAGATTCATTAAAAAGAGTTAACTTATTTCTTGAATTTCTTGTCGTAAGACACGAACATGTTGATGTAAATATTTCTTGACCATCTCAAAACAAAAGGAAACAAAAGAATATTGGCTACAAGAATGGCAATAAAAGAAGTTTTTATGCTGGATTCAAGAATAAGATAAGACACTATAAAGGTTGCAATACTAAGAGCCACATTCAATGCATAACTAACATACATAGCGCCATAAAAGAAAGAAGGCTCAATTTCATATTTCAAATCACAATGACTGCATCTTTCGTGCATTTTTATCAATTTCGAAAAATGTAACGGATTTTTATCCAAATACATACTCTCATTCTGACATCTAGGACAAGTTCCTGTTAAAATACTATTTAATTTGGATCCTTTTTTTAACATTTGCAAAAAATTAATTTTCTCCTTTTTTGGAGTCACAAATTTACGAATACAAAACACAATAAATGCTTAATATACATAATTTATCCGTTTCTTTTGGAGGAACTTATTTGTTCGAAGAAGTAACTTTTCGTTTGGGTGCTGGAGATCGTGTGGGACTTGTTGGAAAGAACGGTGCTGGAAAATCTACGATGCTTAAAATCTTGGCTAGGGATTTTGCTCCAGATTCGGGAGTTATTTCTCAGGAAAAAGAAGTTCGAATGGGTTTCTTGCGTCAAGACATCGATTTTGAACAAGGAAGAACGGTACTTGAAGAAGCTTATGAAGCTTTTACAGATATTAAAATTGTAGAGAAAAAATTAGAAGAAATCAATCATCAGTTGGTTACTCGAACCGATTATGAAAGCGAGGAATACAGCCAAATCATAGAAGATTTATCCGATTACACCCATCGTTTCGAATTGTTGGGCGGTTATAATTATGTGGGCGATACCGAGAAAATTCTTTTGGGATTGGGTTTCAAAAGAGAGGTTTTCAACAACCAAACCGAAACTTTTTCCGGTGGATGGAGAATGCGTATCGAATTGGCTAAATTGTTGTTGCAATCCAATGATGTTTTGTTGCTGGATGAGCCCACGAATCACTTGGATATCGAGAGTATCATTTGGTTGGAAAGTTTCCTTCGCAATTATCCCGGCGTTGTCGTAATTGTTTCGCACGATAAAATGTTTTTGGATAATGTAACCAACAGAACTATTGAAATTTCCCTTGGGAAAGCCTATGATTTCAATAAACCGTATTCTGAATATTTATTATTGCGTCACGAAATCCGTGAAAAACAATTGGCCACGCAAAAAAATCAAGCCAAAAAAATTGAGGAAACCGAAAAACTAATCGAGAAGTTCCGTGCCAAAGCTTCCAAAGCATCGATGGCGCAATCGCTTATCAAGAAATTGGACAAAGTGGAGCGCATCGAAGTGGATGAAGACGACAATTCGGTGATGAATATTTCGTTTCCGGTTTCAAAAGAACCTGGAAAAGTGGTAATCGAAGCGGACAATGTTACCAAAAGTTACGGCGATAAAACGATTTTGAAAGACATTTCACTTTTGGTGGAACGAGGCAGCAAGATTGCCTTTGTTGGGCAAAACGGACAAGGAAAATCGACTTTCATCAAAGCCATTGTCAACGAATTTGAATTTCAAGGAAACATCAAATTGGGACATAATGTGCAATTGGGATATTTTGCCCAAAACCAGGCTGAATATTTGGATGGCGAAATCACCTTGTTGAGAACAATGGAAGATGCCGCAACGGACACCAATCGTTCGAAAGTGCGTGATATGCTGGGGTCTTTCTTGTTTCGTGGTGATGAAGTTGAGAAAAAAGTAAAGGTGCTTTCGGGAGGAGAAAGGAACCGTTTGGCGCTTTGCAAATTGTTGTTGCAACCTATCAACGTTTTGGTAATGGATGAGCCCACCAACCACTTGGACATAAAATCCAAGAATGTGTTGAAAGCCGCCTTGCAAAAATATGAAGGAACACTGCTTTTGGTTTCTCACGACAGGGATTTTCTTCAAGGTATGTCGAACATCGTTTACGAATTCAAGGATCAAAAAATAAAAGAATATTTGGGCGATGTCAACTACTTTTTGGAACAACGCAATCTGGAGAATATGCGTGAAGTCGAGAAAAAAGATGCCCAAAAAGCCGCTGCTCCAAAAGAAAGCAACAAGGCTTCTTACGAAGACCAGAAAAAAGGGAAAGCGTTGCAAAACCGCTTGAGTAAAGTGGAAAGCCAAATCAAGCAATTGGAAAAAGACATCCAAAACGACGATAAAATGTTGGCTTCCAATTATGATAAACACATTGAAGATGCCCAGTTTTTTATGGCTTACAACAAGAAAAAAGAAGAGTTGGATAAATTGCTTCTCGATTGGGAAATTGTTCAGGAAGAAATAGACAATGCCGGTTTATAAAATAAGTCCAATGGCTTTGGAGTGTGCAATGGCTTCGCTGCTATTGGTGAAATAACAGGTGGAAACGTTCAAGGTTTCGAGGTTTTTCAAAGCTTCCGAAACCTTTTTCTTTTTTTGTGTCCCCGTTTTTCGAATATAAACGGCTTTGACATTCACCGGAAAAATTTTGCAAATGGCTTCGTATAGAAAAGGGTCTTTTTGCGAATCATCACCCATCAAAACATATTGCAAATTGGGATAAAATTCCAGAATGTGTTTTATTTTTTCAAATTTGTGGTTATGACCGCCTCTTCCCGTCCAAATGAAATCGGCAAGACTGGATTTGATGTCTTTCAACAACAAAACGGCCTTAGGCAATTGATGAATTTCAGTAAATTTTATCAAAAAACGGTACAAATTCCATTCGCTGCTGGAAACATAAAAAAAAGCATTCTGTTCTCCGTTGCTCGTTCTTCCGGATTGGCTCAAGGCTTGGTAATGTGGAACGACATCCTTGAAAACTTTGCGGGAATTCACGTTTCGAAACAATAAATGGTATAATTTCTTCAAAGGATTTTCGGTGTAAGAGACCAAAAAAGTGTCGTCAATATCCGAAATGATTCCGATATTTTCTTTTTTGGGACGAATGAAACTCTCTTTGACCACGATTTTTTGGTTGCCATTAAGAATGCTTACCTCATAATCAATCCAGCCGTGACCAGCTTTGGGATCCACGGGAACACAAAACTTGAAATAGCCGTCAACCAGTGTTTTGGTATGAATTGTGGTATTGTTGTGTTCCAAGTAAACATCGGCATTAGCGTGGGTTTTTAATCGAAACAAACGGATTATTGAAGTGGCATTTTGAAATTTTTTCTTCTCGAAAGCATAGTCTTTTGTCTTGGTCGGTTTGAAAACGTGCCCCATCACGATTAACTCTTGATCATTCGCGTAGCCTCGGTACAATTTTAAAATAGGCTTCATTGTTTTGAGTTTTGAGGTGTCAATAAAATTAACTAAATTTAATCAATAAAAGAAGTAAAACATTGAAAAAGAATGTGGTACTGGTTGTTAATCCAGTTTCTGGAGGCGTTGATAAAACTGAATTTATTGATGCCACGACACTTTTTGCGATCAAAGAAAACCTAAATCTAATTTTGTACACAACTTCTGGAGATGATGATGTTTCAAAAATAAAAGTGCTTTATGAACAGCACAATCCGGAACGAATCATCATTGCAGGTGGCGATGGAACCATAAAAATGGTGGCTGAAGCAATAGAAGGCAAAGATGTGATTCTTGGTATTTTACCAGCCGGTTCTTCCAATGGTTTGGCTGTCGATTTGGATTTGATGAAAACCTTGGACGAGAATCTGGAAATTGCCTTCCATAATGAGTTCATTGAACTTGACACGATTGTCATAAATAACCAAAAATGTCTTCACTTGAGCGATTTGGGATTGAATGCGGAACTGGTCAAAAACTATGAAAAAAGCAATAAACGGGGCAAATGGGGTTATTTTTTGCAAATAGTGAATACGCTAATGGATTTAGGAGAGCCTTTCGAGGCAGTGATAACCATCGATGATCAAATTATTGAATGTGAGGCCAGAATGATTGTTGTTGCCAATTCAAAAAAGTACGGCACGGGAATAATCATTAATCCGGAAGGGGTCATGTATGATGGAAAGTTTGAATTGGTGATTTTGAAAAATTTGGATTTGATGATTTTTGGCGAAATTATTATGGGTAATGTGCCTTTAAATCATAAAGATATCGAAATTGTCTCAGCAAATAAAGCGACTATTAAAACTAATGTTCCGGTAAGTTTCCAGGTAGACGGTGAATATTGCGGAATGGAAACTGAGCTTAGGATCAGTGTTTCGCCTCACAAGATTAAAGTTGCAATTCCTGGTTTTGCACAGTAATTATCTAAAAGGATTTCGCTCTTGCCAAACCACTGTCGGTTCCAGATAACAAAATATTTTCTCAAAAGCGAGGTCTATAAAGGTATTGCTGTGTTGACCTAATCCAAACATTTCTTGCGGTTTTGCACCTATAGAGCTCTTGATTTCCAATGCCGTTCGAGCAAAAATAATTTCCTTGAACCCTTTATTGATCGAATAAGCAACCATATCGTAGAGCATGTTCAGATACAACATTTTTTCGCGTTGAACGCTCTCGTCATAACCTAAAAAATAAGTATCCATCACTTCACCATTTTTGATTAACGTGTTAAATCCAATTAATTTTTCATCAAGGAAGTAACCGTAAAAAAGGAATTTGTCCTTTAGTTTTTCTTTAAAGGTTCGAAAATGGTGTTTGGTCAAGAAAAAAGTGTTGAAATGGGCATTTTTAGCCACGTGATGATACAAATCATAGATAGTGTCTTCATGCTTGATGATGTCTTCCAGATGCATTTTCCTTTTTTCAATGCCTTCTGCTTTTTTTCTGGCGCGTTTGTATTGGTCTCGATATTTTTTTGTTAGCGCATTAATGTAATCTTGCTCCGATTTCCAATGACTTGGAATGGTAAATAACATGTTGGGTTGAGTCGAGTATTGAAAATAATTTTGGTATCCTGCTTGTTTGAACCCTGCTGATTCTTCCATTGCAAAGTCTTTAAAAGTGGTAACGTGTGCTTTTAATCCTTTCTTTTTGAAGATGGTTTCTAATTTTTCCGAGGCTATTTTTAGGGCTTGTAAACCTTGAATTTTGTCAATTTTATCAGAAAAAGCAAAGGCATTTTGGCCAGTAAGCATATTGTTTCCAATGATTAATATATGAGAGCAAAAGTTCTTGAAAACTACGTTACGAACAGCGGTTTTTAGGCACTTGTCTCTTTCTCCAAAAGATTCCATTTTGTTTAAATCCAAAAATTGTGACAGTGCAACTCCTGCTAATTTACCCTCTTTAAACAATCCAATAAAGTGGCAAGTCATATTGGTAGGAGCAGATTTTTCCAAAATAGCCAAATATTCTTTGCTGAGGAAAATATTAGCCAAGGTCATACCGTTCCAGTTTTCTGGAAGTTCTGAAACAGAGGAATATATTTTTATGGATAATGGTGTTTTCAAATAAAAAAAATCGCTCCACAAATGTAGAGCGATTAAGTTATAAGTAAATGTTAAAACAATTGCAATGCACAAATAAGGCCTCCGATGATGGTAAAGCAGGTAATCCAGAAACCGCTCATCACCAAAACATATTTAAAACTTCTTTTTTCGTACAAGGCATTTGTACCAACTATAGGGGAAGCCAAAAACAATCCAGTTAAGAATCCATGAAGGGCTCCGTGTTTGAAAGTGCGATAGGCGTCGCCATAATCTGCCATAAATGCCGTGTAAGAAGGCAGTACTTTAGTCGGGTCGCCACCAGTCAAACTTAAAACGCTGTATTGGTGAATGACTAAAAATTGTAGAATAATAGACATGAAAAAGGCATTGCTGAGTGAAATGACAAAAAGCCAAATCAAATTGCGCCCTTTTAATTCTTGTGGAGAGGTTCCGGATTCTTTCATCCACATCGTTCCGAAAACTTTTGGATGAAACCAGATAACTCCAATAACGAGAGTTGACAATGCTGCTATAAGCAGAGAATAAATGTTAATTTCCATAATAATTTGGTTGGTTTTAAGGTTAATGATATCAAATATAAGAGTTTTTATGAATATGTTGGAAAATATTTATAATTTATGATGATTAGCATTTGTTGTCAATTATTTTGTTATTTTTATATGTATTAACTTACACTTGTGTTTTAAATTGTGTATTTCGTCGATTATTTTTGTCGGTAATCAGTATTTTACATACATTAGCCTAGTAATTAACTTAATATAAAGGGTGTTATGAAAAATATATATACTTTCCTGTTTATCATTGTGTTCTCCTTTGTTATGAAAGCAGAAGTGTCAGTTTCTGAAAAAAGTGCACTCCTAAAATTATACAATGCCACAAATGGAGCTAACTGGACTTCAAAATGGGATTTAAATACTCCTGTATCTTCTTGGTACGGTGTGGGATTACAAGATGACAAGGTTGTTTCTCTTCAATTACCCAACAATAATCTAGTTGGAGTATTGCCTTCAGAGATTTCAGATTTAGTTTATTTGAAAAATTTGAATTTGTACAAAAATTCTATTTCAGGAATGATACCGGCCTCAATTGGTAAAATGAAATCATTGGAGTCGCTTAATTTGTCATTTAATAAATTATCCGGAGCATTGCCAACAGCGATAGGAGATGCATCTTCCTTGAAAAATCTTGAATTATTTATGAATGGATTTTCTGGAAACATTCCTTCCGAAATTGGTAAATTGGCTAATTTAGAAACATTGTCTTTGTATAACAATGCCATTGAAGGGCAAATTCCAGCGTCACTTTATGATTTAAAAAACTTAAAAGTGTTGCTTTTAAACAGTAATAAAATTTCAGGAACGTTGAGTCATTCCGTTTCCAATTTGGCTAATCTTGAACAATTAAGTTTGTTTGACAATAAAATGAATGGTCAAGTTCCTTTTGATATTGATAAATTGAGCAATCTAAAAGAAATGAATATTTCTTACAATCAATTCAGCGGATTGGTTTCTAAAGATATGGCAAAACTGGATGTTTTGAATATGACGATGATAAACGATAAAGGTGTTGCTGAAGTATTAAAAGTAACATTGGATAAAAACACGGCGATTGTTTCTGAAGAATAAGTGGAGATAATTTTTTATAATTTAATTAGTTTAAACCTGCCAAGCCCTTGCTTTGCAGGTTTTTTAAATTAATCTAGGGGCCAAATATTTTTTGTTAATTCAAATAATGAACAGCTTTAACGCGTTTGTTAAAAGAATTTTTAATTTTAAATCTTGTATCAAGACCGTTTCTGTTTTGTAAATGCAGTCCTGTCAGTTCAATACGTAAAACTCAAATATTTTTTAATAAATAACTTGTATTTATTAAAATTGGTCGTATATTTGCACCCGAAACATCGCGGGATAGAGCAGTAGGCAGCTCGTCGGGCTCATAACCCGAAGGTCACAGGTTCGAGTCCTGTTCCCGCTACAAAGTAAAAACCTCTAAAGCAATTTAGAGGTTTTTTTATGTCTATATTTTAGCGTTTTTTATACTTTAAACTAAAGTTGACCGTTAGTAATACTCACAAGTATTTGGAGTCGATTCATCTTTTTATGATTCCAATTTTTTTGGTGTTAAAAACAGCTCCCATGAAAAACAAGATTCTAATTTTAAGTTTACTTTTACTGATAGGCTGTAAATCAAAACCGGTGCATGTAAAACCAGTCGCAATTGAGTATACCAAAGTACCACTTTCCGAAGTTGATCAAGAGCAAAAGAAAAAGGCCTATAATCTTGGCAAGAGAGTTTTGATGATTTGCAACACTTCAAAATTCATCCCTTTCAAGGAAACTGAGGCAACTCCATCCGTAATCAAAAACACTACTCTGGAAAAACATTCAAAAGTGTGTTTGAAATTCAGGGCGAGATACGGCAGTTTTATAGACATAAAGTTAATGGAAGTATATAAAGACGCAATAGGCAACGAAACTCTATTTCGTTATAAAGCCTTATTCGAGCATTCTAATGCCAACAAAGAACTTCGCGTAACTCTTAATCAAGAAAACAAAGTTTCTTCATTAAAAACGATGGGTTGGGAGAATTTGTTCAAGTATAAATGATTACTTTCTTTTTGTTGTATCATAAATTGTTGGATAATAAAAATGTAATTCCCTCTCTTTTTTATAACTAAATGGAACTTTTTTCGAATGGTTGAATTTTGTAATTATTGCCAATAATGGTGTAATATATTATGTTAGGGTGTTAGTCATTTATGTCCTGATTTTAACAATTAAAAACAAAAACTACTTGAAAAAATTCCCTTTTATTCAATAATGTAGGCGTTGTTTTAATGCCAAAAAAATGTTAATTCCATATTTTTGGCATAGTTGTTGGCTTTCATGAAAATGTAGAACAACTACAATAAAAAAATAGTAATTAAAATTATACAAAATGAAAACTTTAAAATTAATTACCTTAGGAATAATGGTGTTTTTTGCATCAAATTCGATCAATGCACAAGTTTCAGTAAACGTGAATTTAGGACTTCAGCCGTCTTGGGGACCAGTAGGTTATTCTTCGGTAAATTATTATTATATTCCGGATATTCAGGTTTATTATGATGTGAGAGCCACTCAATTTATTTTTCTAAACAATGGAGTTTGGATTCGATCAAACAATTTGCCAAGACAGTACAGAAACTATGATTTAAATAGAGGTTATAAAGTGGTTTTGAATGATTATCACGGTTCAAGACCTTACGCTTTCTTCGAAAATCATAAAGTGAAATACTATAAAGGCTATAAAGGTAGTCCTCAAAAATCGATAGGAAACAGAAACCGCGGTAATCACGACAATTATGGCAACCATGGTTACAATGGAAAATCCAATGGACACGGTAATCGCGGTCACAACGGTAATGGTCACAACGGAAAAGGACATTAAATACTAAACATCCATAAGTTTAAAAAAGGGTTGGCTTTAAGTAAAGTCAACCCTTTTTTTAGGCCCAAACAAGATATATTGTTGGTGAAGAAATCCCTATTAAATTTTCACTACAAATCCTCCACGTGGTTTCATTTTGACTTTTAGTTTATTTCCTTTAATGATAACATTTTGCTTAAATCCTTCATCGTTTTCAGTTATTGTAAACCCTTTTTTGTTGGTTACAAAAGACAAATCTATTTCAATTTCTTTTTCCGTATTTTCTCCATTCACGCCCACGATATGCCAAACTGCATCTTTTTTTCTGGCCATGATGATGTACTTTCCGGGATATCCTTCAATAAATTTGGAATCATCCCAATTCGTTGGAATGTCTTTTAAATATTCAACCACATATTGTGGCATTTTGGCCATTCCATCTGGCGTTTCAGCAATGTGTTGAATCCCTGACAAAAACAGGACGGGCAATGCCAATTCAAAACCAGGTGTTGTTTTTCGGATAATATTTGGAATCGAATCCAGCACCATTGGAGTGAAATCCATTGGATCAAAAACATTGCGTGCGAAAGGAATCATTGTGCAATGACTTGGCTGCAAGTCGGCAACTTCTTGAGAAAAAGTAATAAATTCTTCTCCTTTAATGGCTTCCGTGGTCAATAAATTGGGATAAGTGCGTTGCCATCCTCTAGGCAAAGTGGCTCCGTGGAAATTGACTACTAATTGATGTGCTGCAGCCTCTTTTAACAAGGCGTGATAATAAGCAATCATCGATTGTCCATCGCCACCAAAAAAGTCAATTTTTACGCCTGAAATTCCCATTTCATTGAGTTTGCTAAACTCCCTGACCCTATCGGCAGCGGTTAATAATTTGCTTTTTGGCTGATATTCGGTGCTGTTCCATGGCCCTGATGAATTGTACCAGACCAATACTTTTACGTTTTTACTTTTGGCATAAGTGGCCAATTCCTTCATTTTTTCATCGCCAATTCTTTTATCCCAATCTGCATCGATTAAACAATAAGGCCAATTCATTTTAGAAGCATAATCAATGAATTTTAAGGTTGTTTCATAATTCACCGATTCGTCTTTCAATAAAACCCAACTCCATGAAGCCAATCCGCTTTTGATGAAAGAAGTATTTATGGGTATGGCTGTATCGGCCAAATCAGTGCCCAACGTGCTTTCTGTAATCGTTTTCAAGGAACCAATGGCCAATATTCGCCAAGGCGTGTACCAAGGCAATTGCGATTCAGGGTTCAATGCTCCATTTGGAAAAATTTCTTCTTTTTGCGGAAAAGTTACTTGCATTGCTTTCGAAGTGTCACTGTAAACCAAGCGGCTTCCACAATAATTTTCGTGCAATCCAGATTCTGAAATCAGGAGCCAAGTGTCATTCGAATTGAATAAAGCGGGATAAACCCAGCCTTCTCCGATTGTCGGTTTTGTATTCACGGGAACTCCCATGGCGTAATGTTCCTCGTATGACGGGTTGGTTTCTTTCCATCCAGTCTTGGCTTTTGACATAGGTTGTAACCAGGCTTTTGCAGTTGCATCAAAATTATAAGTCGTTTTTTCTTCCACTATTTTTTTTATTTCCGCTGATTTTTCGGGGAAAAAGTATCTCAACGCAACTCCATCATGGGACAATTGAAAAATGATGTCAATCAAATTCCCTTTGCTGTTTTGTAAATGAACCGTGTATTGATTGGCAGAATAGGTAATGTTTTTACGCTTGCCTTGAAGCATGGAATAGCTTGCCTTAATGGCCTTGTTTTCTGAAATCTTTATTATTTTTAAATCGTTATACAAATTGGCGTCTTCCCTAATAATCCCAAGCTCGGAAGTGTTTATTACTAATTTGGTTTTATAAAAAACCTTGTAAACAGGTGTGTTCTTTTCATTTAAATCAAATGCAACGGTCACAGTTTTATCCGAGTTTGCAAACAGATAAGCTTCTTTTTTAGCAAATGAAGAGAGGCAAAGGCCTAATAAAGCGATTAAAAATATTTTTTTCATAATTAAGTGTTTTATTTACACTTACAATAATACGCAATTAATTTAGTAAATAACATAATTGAAAGTAAAATTTATCTTGCTGCGCATTATTTATTTAGGTCAAAAAGGGTTGAAGCAATTGTGGGTTTTTTCCAGGTGCTAAAAAACTCGATAATTCTTGTTGAAGATACTACATTCAATCGTACCTTTGTGCCCGAAACATCGAGAAATAAAGGAGTTGACACTTCACTGAATACACATATTATGGCACATAAAGCAGGTTTTGTAAATATCATAGGAAATCCAAACGTGGGGAAATCAACCCTGATGAATGCCTTTGTTGGCGAAAGATTATCCATCATCACGTCAAAAGCGCAAACCACCCGTCACCGAATTTTGGGAATCGTCAACGGAGAAGATTTTCAAATGGTTTTGTCCGATACACCAGGAATCATCAAGCCGGCTTACGAAATGCAGGAATCGATGATGAATTTCGTGAAATCCGCTTTTGAAGATGCCGATGTCTTGATTTATATGGTTGAAATTGGCGAACAAGATTTGAAAGACGAAGATTTTTTCAATAAAATCATCCATTCCAAAATTCCTGTTTTGTTGTTGTTGAATAAAATCGACAATTCCAATCAAGAACAACTGGAAAGCCAAGTCGCTTTCTGGACGGAGAAAGTTCCCAATGCCGAAATTTATCCCATATCAGCTTTGCAAAATTTCAATGTTCCCGAAGTTTTTCAAAGAATAATTTCATTATTGCCGGAATCTCCAGCCTATTATCCAAAAGACCAATTGACCGACAAACCGGAGCGTTTCTTTGTAAACGAAACCATTCGTGAAAAAATCTTGTTGAATTACAGCAAAGAAATTCCGTATGCGGTAGAAATCGTGACCGAAGAATTCTTCGAAGACGAAAAAATCATCCGAATCCGTTCCCTGATTATGGTGGAACGCGACACCCAAAAAGGGATCATCATCGGTCACAAAGGTGCCGCCCTAAAACAAGTGGGAATGGAATCCCGTGCCGATTTGGAAAAATTCTTCGGAAAACAAATTCACCTCGAATTGTACGTGAAAGTCAACAAAAACTGGCGAAGCAACGCCAATATGTTGAAAAGGTTTGGGTATAATCAGTAGGTTTTGTAAACTTCACATAACACTAAATATTTTATGAATAAGTATTTAATTTTCTTAACCTTAATGTTTTCAGGATTTCTTTTTAGTCAAACAAAGATTGATGAAAATATTACTATTGATTTTCCAGGCAAACCTGAAACTCTAGAAAATATTGCTAAAAAGGACACTCTTGACACCACTTTTAATACTACTCTTAAAGCGTATTATTTAAATTCTAAAGACGATTCCTATATTGCAATGCGAGTTGCTGTTTTGTCTGATAGCGAATTAAACGAACAACTTCCCCATAGCACCGTCGAGTTGCAAAAAAGATATACACAGATTATAGATAGACAGCTTGAAAGTATGTCCAAAAAAGGTCTGTTTTTAAAAGATTCAAAACAAATAAAATGGAATAATTATTTAGCATATAAGCTAAATTTCAAAGGCGAAACTTCAGACGAAGAAATTGGCGAAAGCTTGATTTTATATTTAAATGGGATTAATTATGTGTTTATTTATTCAAAGGTTGGATCCTATAATTTAGTAAACAAAGAAAAGTTTTTCAAATCAATAAAAATTAATAATCCTGAAAACTTAAAACAAATTGTTGAACCTTATAATTATTGGAGTGCATTAGCCCAAATATTTTTTGGATTAATTTTTATTTTTATAATACGTAGGTTTATAAAAAAAGAAAGAAAAAGGAATCTAATAAAATAGTCTATAGAAAATAATTTCTATATTAGATTTAGGGTTATGTTTTTTCATCAGAATCTTACGATTCCAAGATCTTCAAGAATTTTTCTTCCAATTCATTCATTTGTCCGTTGCCTCGGAACCGGATTTGCTTGGCGATGAAGTAGAGCAAAAACCAAACGCAAACCATCAGCAGCATCACAATTAAATCCATTGTGGTTGGTTGTTTCAAGACATAGTTGGAGTAGGCGATGGCGCTGAAAATCACGAAAATTCCCGCCACCATAAAATGCAGGAACATAAAAAGTGTCCACAAAGTGGGCTCTGGACCAAACAATCCGCGGATGTGGGTTTCGTTCTCGCTTTTGGATTCCAATTCCAGATGCAAATGGGGCGACCAATATTCGCGTTTGGCATTGGGCATGTTCATCCAAATGTGGTTGTGCCTGATTTTTAGATGACAATTTTCGGTGCAATTCACTTTGTAATTTTCGAATTTTTGACGAACGGATTCAATGTTTTCTTCGACATCTTTGTAAAAACGCAAGCGAAGCCTGATTTCGGTATTGGCATCCATAACAATAATTTTTGGGTTCGAAAATATTAATAGCATCGCAAAATAGTAAAAAAATTGATAGTATGGGATTTAACACTACCTTTGCAAAAAATTAAAATACTGCATTTTGGATTTATAAGTAATAGAAATTTAGGAAACTAGATTCTAAAATTTGAAATTTGAAATCTAAAATTTACAAAAA
>NZ_PNNA01000100.1 GCF_013823965.1 Flavobacterium sp. | reverse complement strand
ATTCCAGAGTTTATACAAGCAATCTAATGTAGGCTTTTTTTATATATAAATTTTAATAAATATGGACATTTTAACAATAATTATTTCAGCAATTGCTGGTATTGCGGGAGGTTTTGGAATAGCCAAAACAATAGAAAAAAGCAATATTTCAAATTTGATCAAAAGTGCAAAAAAAGAAGCTGCATCGATATTAAAAGACGCAAATCTAGAAGCCGAAAACATTAAAAAAGATAAAATCCTTCAAGCAAAGGAAAAATTTATCGAATTGAAATCTGAACACGAACAAGTAATCCTTTCTCGCGACCAGAAGATGGCCGAAGTTGAAAAAAGAATTCGCGACAAAGAATCCCAAGTTTCGAATGAGCTGTCAAAAGCCAAAAAAATAAATGACGATTTTGAAGCAAAAACCATTGAGTACAAAGCCAAAATTGAAACTCTAGACAAAAAACAAGCCGAGGTTGAGAAGTTGCACAAAAGCCACCTTCAACAACTCGAAGTTATCGCCGGACTATCAACCGAAGACGCTAAAAATCAATTGATTGAAGGACTGAAAGCTGAAGCCAAAACCGAAGCAATGTCACACATTCAAGACACTATTGAAGAGGCCAAATTAACGGCACAGCAAGAAGCCAAGAAAATCATCATCAACACCATTCAAAGAGTGGGAACAGAAGAAGCCGTGGAAAACTGTGTTTCTGTTTTCAACATTGAATCTGACGACGTAAAAGGTAGAATCATTGGTCGTGAAGGTCGAAACATTAGAGCTATTGAAGCCGCAACCGGAGTTGAAATCATCGTGGACGACACGCCTGAAGCCATCATCCTGTCTTGTTTTGACCCAGTTCGTAGAGAAATTGCACGTCTTGCCTTGCATAAATTGGTAACCGACGGAAGAATTCACCCAGCGCGTATTGAAGAAGTAGTTGCCAAAACCACCAAACAAATTGACGACGAAATTATTGAAATTGGGAAACGTACCGTAATCGATTTGGGAATCCACGGATTGCATCCTGAATTAATTAAAGTTGTGGGTCGAATGAAATACCGTTCGTCTTACGGACAAAACTTGTTGCAACACTCCCGCGAAGTTTCCAAGCTTTGTGGAATTATGGCAGCCGAATTAGGATTGAACGTAAAACTGGCCAAAAGAGCCGGTTTACTGCACGATATTGGTAAAGTTCCAGATGCCGAAAGTGATTTACCTCACGCTTTATTGGGAATGCAATGGGCAGAGAAATATGGTGAAAAAGAAGAAGTCTGCAACGCCATTGGAGCGCACCACGACGAAATCGAAATGAAATCATTGTTGTCGCCAATTATCCAAGTTTGTGATGCGATTTCAGGCGCAAGACCAGGCGCAAGAAGACAAGTTTTGGACTCTTACATCCAACGTTTGAAAGACCTTGAAGAAGTAGCTTACGGATTCAGCGGCGTAAAAAATGCTTACGCCATTCAAGCCGGTAGAGAACTTCGCGTAATCGTGGAAAGCGAAAAAGTTTCAGACGACAACGCTGCCACTTTATCTTTCGAAATTTCACAAAAAATACAAACAGAAATGACTTATCCAGGTCAAGTGAAAGTTACCGTAATTAGAGAAACTAGAGCGGTTAATATCGCCAAATAATAGTCCTCAATATTCCGTTTACAGTCGCAGTATAAATCATTTACTGCGACTTTTTTTTTCATATCAGCAAACTGACACTTCCAACTGAACACTGATTACTATTTCCTTGGGTGAAAATTATTAACCACTTCCGCCAAAAACCTTCTATCCAAATGCACATAAATTTCCGTAGTGGTTATCGATTCGTGACCTAGCATTAGTTGAATGGAACGCAAATCGGCACCATTTTCCAGAAGATGTGTCGCAAAGGAATGTCGCAAAGTATGTGGACTGATGTTTTTATTCAAATTTATTTGGATGGCCAAATTCTTGATTATCGTAAACAGCATCGCTCTTGTGAGTTGATTTCCTCTCCTATTCAAAAACAAAGTATCTTCGTGGCCTTTTTTAATGTTTAGATGCGTTCGAATGGTATCCTTGTAAATTAGAATGTATTTTTTAGTCAAATTTCCAATGGGCACAAAACGTTGTTTATTTCCTTTGCCAGTAATTTTAATGAAGCCTTCCTCAAAAAATAAATCCGAGATTTTTAAGGAAACCAATTCTGAAACACGAAGTCCACAACCATAAAGTGTTTCCAGCATTGCCCTATTCCGTTCGCCTTCATTGGAACTCAAATCAATGGCAGAGATTAGTGCATCAATTTCTTCGACAGATAAAGTATCGGGAAGTTTTCTTCCGGTTTTTGGCGTTTCAATCAATTCCATTGGATTGTCTTGACGATAATCTTCGAAAATCAAATAGCTGAAAAAACTTTTTAATCCGGAAATTATTCGGGCTTGCGAACGAGGATTGACTTCTTTGGAAACACCATAAATAAATTGCTGAACCGTTTCTTCACTTATTTTTATTGGCGAAATTGAAATGGCATTTTCATCCAAGAAAAGACACAACCGTTCCATGTCAAAAGTATAATTGTCGATGGTGTTTTTAGACAAACCTCTTTCAATCCTTAAATAAGACTGATAATTTTTTATATACTTGTTCCAATTCATCGAAGCAAAGTAAAGCTATTTTTGGACATAAAAAAACCACGACAATGCCGTGGTTTGATATTTTTTTAAAAAGTAAATATATTATTTACCCCATTTTCCTCCACCTACAAAAAATCCTATGTGAATGCCTAGATAAGTGTTTTTAGCAGTTCCAACTACATTTCCATTCAAATCTTGTAAATCAGAATCTGGAATAAAATTATACTCTAAACCCATTCTAAAACCAGCCCATTCAAAACCGCCACGGATTAATCCGCCCATTACTCCTGATACTTCAGGTGTTATTTCGCTTGAATTAGACGTATCATCAACTTTTACATTAGCAAGAGAATAATACCCTACACCAGCTCCAATATATGGAGCAAAAGAACTTCCTGATCCTGATTTATGAAAATAATAATCATAAGTCCCTACCAAAGAACCATTAGCCGATATTTCTGCACTTGTTGAAGTACTGTTATTCTGAATATCTTTGGCAATACCCGCTCCACCAAATCGTAATCCAACATTCATATTGTCTTTTATATTGATTTTTGGTTCAATGGAAAACATTCCACCTCCACCTCCACCGGTAGGCACGAATCCAAAATCCAGACCAACTCTAAATTTTCCTTTTTCTTGTGAATAACCATTGGCTAAAGCTAAAGTCAATAGTGTCAATAAAATAATTTTTCTCATACTTTTTTTAAATTAATAGTTTTATTTTCTTGTTAAAAATATAAATTTAACTATATCAAAATCCCTATATTTAATCATAGTTATTAACAAAATAAAAACGACAACACAACTAATGCTAAATTTTACTTAATTATTTCTATTGCATTAACACCAATATTCTACTCATTTTAAAGACATTAAAAAATTGAATCAACAGAAAGGAATATAAAAAACCATCCGCGAAACGAATGGTTTTAAAAAATTGTTTCTAAAATTAAAAGCACAATAATTAATAAACAATTGAGTTTTAAGTTACATCCCTAATCTATAAATCAAAAAATTATGAAAAAAACAATTTTAGTTACCGCCTTAGTTTTTGTAATGTCATTTAGTGCCAAAGCCCAGCTAGCACAAATAGGCGTAAAAGCAGGTTTAAATTACGCCAATTTCTCAGGCACAGACATTCAAACCGATGCCATAACAAGCTATCACGCAGGATTAATCGCAGAAATTAAACTACTGGATAAATTTGCCATACAGCCAGAGCTGTTATACACAACTCAAGGGGCAACATACAACACCGCTTTAGGTGATTTTAAAAATGAATTGGGATATATTGCCATTCCTGTTTTGGCAAAAATATATTTAAGCAAATCATTTAGTCTGGAATTGGGACCTCAAGCTTCATTTTTGTTAAGCGAGAAAAACAATTTTGATGTTGCAGATCCTAATACATTTGAATTTGCAGTTGATGCTGGATTGAATTTAAAAATTACAAAAAATATCTTTTTACAAGGAAGATATGTTCTAGGATTAACCGAAGTATCGCCAAATGCAGACGCGAAAAATTCAGTGTTTCAAGTTTCGGCAGGTCTTATGTTTTAAAAAAATTAAAAATAATAAGTGAATCAAAACCGTTCGTAATTCGAACGGTTTTTTTATTTTTACAAAAATATGATTTATGAAAATTTGCATCATCAACGGGCCAAACCTCAACTTATTAGGAAAACGTGAACCAGAAATTTATGGTTCGCAAACTTTTGAAGATTATCTTGAAATCTTGAAAAGCAAGTTTACAAATGTTGAATTAAGCTATTTTCAAAGCAACATTGAAGGCGAATTAATTGGCAAAATTCAGGAAGTTGGTTTTTCTTATGACGGCATTATTCTCAATGCTGGTGCTTACACACATACTTCCATAGGCATTGGCGATGCTATAAAATCCGTAACAACTCCGGTAGTTGAAGTTCATATCTCGAATACTTTTTCGCGTGAAAGTTTCCGCCATCAATCCTATATTTCTGGCAATGCCAAAGGTGTGATTCTAGGTTTTGGAATGAAAAGCTACGAATTGGCGATACAATCTTTTTTGTAGTTTCTCAATAATTTATTTTGTCATCAATTTAGCTTTTAAATAACAAAATTTTATGACTGTAATGCAGTCCTACTTGTATATTTGTAGGAAAAAATTACTGTATGAAAAATTACTACTTGCTCATTCTTCTTTCAGTTTCCATTTTTTCATTCGCACAAATTAGGGGAACCATTACTGACGACAAAGGAATTCCACTTTCGCTCGTAACTGTTTTAGAAGAGAACACTTACAACGGTACTTCCTCGAACGAGCAAGGCAATTATGAATTGAACATCAAAAAAACGGGAAAACACACCATTGTTTTTCAATATTTGGGATTCAAAACCCAGAAAATAACCCTCACGATTGACAAATTTCCGTTTACCCAAAACATACGATTAGTCGAAGAAAACTTGTCCCTTTCCGAAGTTGTCATAAACTCGAAAGACAACCCTGCCAATGCCGTAATCAAGCAGGCAATTGCCAGCAAAAAAGAAAATTCCGAAAAAACAGCGCGTTATAAAGCCGATTTTTATTCTCGTGGTATTTTTAAAGTCAAAGATTTACCCAAAAAAATATTGGGACAAAAAATTGGTGATTTGAACGGCGCGGTCGATTCAACTGGAACCGGAATCATTTATTTATCCGAAACCGTTTCGAAAATTATTTTTGAAAAACCAGACAATTTAAAGGAACGAATTATTGCTTCAAAAGTAAGCGGCGACAACAAAGGATTCAGCTACAACACGGCGCGATCAACGATTTATGATTTTTATGACAATACTTTGGACTTTGGCAGCAAAATAATTTCGCCCATTGCGGACAATGCTTTCAACTATTATAAATACAAATTAGAAGGCACTTTTCAGGACGAAAACAATTTGATGATCAACAAAATTAAGGTCATTGCAAAACGAGATGCCGAACCCGTTTTTGAAGGCTACATTTATATTGTCGAAGATTCTTGGGCAATTTATGCTGTGGATTTAGACATCAAAGGCTATAGAATGCACCAAGAATATGTGGATGTAATGAAGTTGAAACAAAATTTCAACTACAACAAAAACAACAAGATTTGGGCAAAAAACACCCAAAGTCTTGAATTCTCGGCAGGCATTTTTGGCATAAAATTCAACGGAAAATTCTCTTATGTTTACAGCAATTACGAATTTGAAAAAGCGTTTGCCAAAAAAACGTTTACCAATGAAATTGTAAGTTTCGAAGACCAGTCCAACAAAAAAGACACTGTTTTTTGGAATAAAATCAGACCCATTCCTCTTACTATCGAAGAGAATACCGATTATGTAAAAAAAGACAGCGTTCACACGGTTCGGAATTCAAAAAGATATTTGGATTCCATTGACAAGAAAGGAAATAAATTCAAATTACTGAGTCCAATTACAGGTTATTCTTGGAAAAACAGCAGTCAAAAAAAATCGTTCCGCTATGATGGTTTGCTCAATTTATCATCAATGAATTTCAACACGGTTCAAGGTTGGAATCTAGATTCGGGGTTTTCGTTTCGGAATTGGAAAAATCAAGAAGAAAAGGGCAAATCAACTTCCATCAGCACCAAGTTCAATTATGGTTTTTCGGATGATAGATTGCGCGTTACGGCGGATTATTACCATCGATTCAACAATCAAAATTACGGAACCCTCACTGTTTCTGGCGGAAGTAAAGTAAACCAATTCAATCCCGACGAACCTATTACAAGTTTCATAAACACGGTTAGCACTTTATTTTTCAAAGACAATTACATGAAATTATACAACAAGGAATTTGCCGGAGCTACTTATGGCCAAGACTTGGGCAATAATTTTTATTTGAAAGGAACATTAGAATACCAGCAACGAAAACCGTTGTTTAACACAACCGATTATGCGTTTATCAAAAGTGATGACGTTTACAGTTCCAATAATCCATTGTTGCCGAACGATAATTTGACTCCAGCATTTGAGCCACATCATCTCACCAAAGCTTCAGTTTTTGCCAGAATAAATTTTGGAAACAAATACATTTCGAGACCGGACGGAAAAATAAATATTAGAAACTACAACTACCCAACCTTGTCTTTTGGCTACGAAAACGCCTTTGCATCCAATGAAAAGAAATACGAATACCAATTGATTACGGGTCAAGTTAGATATGATTTTGATGCCGGAAACAAGGGAACTTTAGGCATAAACTTGAAAGCGGGAACTTTCATCCACGGCGACAACATCTCGTTTGTGGATTACAAACATTTCAACGGAAACAGAACTCACGTGGGAACCAGCGACCGCTATTTGAACGTTTTCAACCTAATGCCTTATTATTCGAACAGCACAAATAAAGAATATTTTGAAGCACATTTAGAACACAACGACAAAGGCTATATCATGAACAAAATTCCTTTGTTGAACAAATTGAATTCCACTTTGGTTTTAGGATTTCATACTCTTGCCGTTCCTGACACTAAACCCTACACGGAATTTACGGTTGGTTTGGACAATCTAGGTTTTGGAAAATTGAAGGTATTTCGTTTTGATTATGTGCATTCTTATCAAAACGGGATTCAGGAAAACGGTGTTGTTTTTGGGCTTAAAATTTTGAATGTTTTGGAATAAAACAAATCATTCTAATAATTCGTAGGTTCAATATGAATCAAAACGTGTCCTAGCTCCGGAATTTCTTCCCGCAAAGTATCTTTGAGCACATGCGATATTTCGTGACCTTCTTTTACTGTAATGTTGGCATTGACAATAGCGTGCAAGTCAACGTGGTACTTCATTCCGGCTTTTCGGATAAAACATTTTTCGGTACTCTCGACACCTTTAACTTGAAGAGAGACTTTCCTTATTTCGACAATTAAATCATCATACAAATGTTCATCCATTATTTCGCCCAAAGCTGGTCTGAAAATTTTATAACTGTTATAGAAAATAAATCCCGAGGCAAAAAGTGCGGCGAAATCATCGGCAGATTCATATCCTTTTCCAAAAAAAAGTGCGATAGAAATTCCGATAAATGCCGCCACCGATGTTATGGCATCACTTCGATGGTGCCAAGCGTCTGCCTTGAGAGAAGAACTATTGGCTTCTTTACTTCGCTTCAACACTAGACGAAAGGAGTATTCTTTCCATAGAATTATGGTCCCAAGAACAATCAGTGTCCAAGATTCGGGCAATTTATGTGGATTTCCAATATTGGACAAACTTTCGTGAGCAATAATTGTTGCCGAAGTAATCAAAAAACCAACTACCAAAAAAGTGATTAATGGTTCGGCTCGACCGTGTCCATAAGGATGATTATCATCGGCCGGTTTATTCGAATATTTGATACCGAACAATACTAAAAACGAAGAAAAGATATCGGTTGTAGATTCGATGGCATCTGCTGTCAAAGCATAAGAATTTCCAAAAAAACCAGCTAATCCCTTAATTGCTGCCAATGCCGCATTACTGGCAATACTAAAATAAGTTGCTTTTACTGCGGTTTGCTCTTTAGTCATTTGTGCTATTATAAAAACCTCAAAGGTTTTAAAAAACTTTGAGGTTTGGAGTTATGAATTAAATAATGAATTAAGCTCTAACAATCTTGGCACCAATGGCTCTCAATCGCTCGTCAATTCGTTCGTAACCTCTATCGATTTGTTCTATATTTTGAATGGTGCTGGTTCCTTTTGCCGAAAGTGCAGCAATCAACAAGGAAATTCCTGCGCGAATATCTGGCGAAGACATTGTCGTTGCTTTCAGCTGTGATTTGAAATTATGACCTATTACAACAGCTCTGTGTGGATCGCACAATATAATTTTGGCTCCCATGTCAATCAATTTATCAACGAAAAACAATCTGCTTTCGAACATTTTTTGATGAATAAGAACATCTCCCTGAGCTTGGGTTGCCACTACTAATACAATACTTAATAAATCCGGTGTAAATCCAGGCCAAGGCGCGTCCGAAACTGTAAGAATAGACCCGTCAATATCGGTTTTTACTTGGTAACCGTCTTTGTGTGCAGGAATGTAAATATCGTCGTCTCTTTTTTCCAACGTAATTCCCAGTTTTCTGAAAACATTCGGGATAAGTCCCAGATTTTCCCAACTTACGTTCTTGATGGTAATTTCGCTTCTAGTCATGGCGGCAAGTCCTATCCAGCTTCCTATTTCAATCATGTCGGGAAGAATTCTATGCGTGCAACCTCCAAGGCTTTCGACACCTTCAATGGTCAATAAATTAGATCCAATACCCGAAACTTTGGCTCCCATGGCATTCATCATTTTACACAACTGTTGCAGATAAGGTTCGCAAGCAGCATTGTAAATTGTTGTTTTTCCTTTGGCCAAAACTGCCGCCATAACAATGTTTGCCGTTCCTGTTACCGAAGCTTCGTCCAATAGCATGTCTGCTCCTTTTAACCCATTAGGTGCCTCAACTCCATAAAAATGGTCTTCTCTATTGTATCGGAATTTCGCACCAAGATTAATAAATCCTTCAAAATGGGTATCCAATCTTCTTCGTCCAATTTTATCGCCACCCGGTTTTGGAATGTATCCTTTTCCAAAACGTGCCAAAAGTGGACCAACAATCATGATGGAACCGCGAAGTGAGCCGCCTTCTTTCTTGAAAGCTTCAGTTTCGAGGTAATTTACATTTACCTCATCGGCTTGAAAGGTGTAAGATCCGGGTGCGTTTTTTTGGATTTTCACTCCTAGATTTCCCAAGAGAGTTATGAGTTTGTTAATGTCGATAATATCTGGAATATTATTGATTGTCACCTTTTCTGGAGTCAATAATATCGCGCACAAAATTTGCAGTGCCTCATTTTTTGCTCCTTGTGGAGTAATTTCTCCTTTTAAGGCAACGCCTCCCTCGATTTTGAATATTCCCATTTCTTATTTATGATTTACGAATTACGAATCACGAATTGATTGTCTTTGAATAAAAACGCCCAATTCACTCATAACTTATTTTACAAAGGTTTTCTGTTTTGGTTTTTATGTGCCGAATTTGATTTGCCGGCTTTAATATTTTTGTTGCTTTGAATTTTTGGTTGACCAGATGGAGAAATTTTATTGGAAACCCTCTTGTTTGTTCGCAATAAATCCGTGGTGGTCAAAAGTTCTTCGGTGCTTTGAAGTAAATTCAGTTTTCCATCGGACAGTTCGTATAAATGTTCGAAAATTACGTCGTCTTTCACGGTGTCTTTATTCCAACTCAAATAGGATTTCTTCATATGATTGGCGATTACTTTCACCAAAGCATTTTTCATTTCGCCTTCTTCCCATTTATTGGCCACATCTATCATGTACTTAATGTTATTGCCATAAAATCGGTATTTTGGAAAATTTTGAGGGTATTTCAAAGCATCTGGTTTCAGTTGCAATACCTCACGTGTTGGAACAGGATAAGGTGATTCTACATCTAATTTAAAATCGGACATTATAAAAAGTTGATCCCATAATTTATGCTGAAAATCAGGAACATCACGCAAATGGGGATTCAAACTTCCCATAACCTGGATGATGTATTTTGCCGCTTTGTTGCGCTCTTCCCTATCCTCGATAGCGGTAGCTTGTTCGATCAATTTTTGCAAATGACGCCCGTATTCAGGAATAATCAAATGAGGTCTTTCGGCATTATACTCCAAATGATGGACAACATCGTTTGAATTTTCTTTAATATATTTTGAATTCATTCTTGAATTATTTTATTGTTTTTCTGACACGAGCAATATGTCATCTTGAAGAGTAATCCTCTTTCGAGAATGGGACAGCCCCTGTATTTTTTTTGGATTTATAAGGATATAATACCTTCAATTGTGGAAACTTCTTTGTACTTATCTATTATTTCTTGAGCATCTTTCATCATGACATCAACAGATATGCTCGTGAATTTTCCTGTTTTGGATTTTGTCGTTTTTATGACTGCTCCCATACAATCAAAGGCTTCTTCAACACGCAAAATATTTTCTTCTACAGAGGGTACAATAAATTTATACAAATATAAAGATGGCCAAGTATTGCTCAAGTCCAACTCCACTTTTAATCTTTCATAAAACTCTCGAGTCTCTTTTTCTTTTTCTGTTTCCATTTTAAAATTAAAATAAAAGCAAATATACAGTTTTGATTTTAGATTTGGGATTTCAAGGTTTGCATTTTTAAAATAAAGAAACTTCCACGCAAAAATAATCTTTCGAAATCCCAATAACTTTAGGTAAATTTGCACCTTATTTAGAAAACGTGAATAAAGAAATTATAGTCATCATAGGCGGACCGGGAACTGGAAAAAGCACTATCATCGATGGATTGGTAGAAAAAGGTTTCTGCTGCTATCCCGAAATTTCCAGACAAGTTACCTTGGAAGCCAAAAAACAAGGTATCGAACAATTGTTTCTCGAAAACCCTTTGCTTTTCAGCGAATTATTATTGGAAGGACGAAAAAAACAATTTAAAAGCGCACTTGAAGAAACACATGAAGTAGTTTTTATCGACCGGGGAATTCCTGATGTTTTGGCTTATATGCACTATATTGGCGACGGATATCCTGCGCATTTTGACTTGGCATGTCGTGAAAATTTATACACAAAAATCTTCATTCTTCCGCCTTGGGAAGAAATATATGTCAGCGATGAAGCTCGCTACGAGAATTTCGAACAAGCAAAACTCATTCACGAACATCTCACGGAAACCTATCAAAATTATGGCTACGAACTCATCGAAGTTCCAAAAGACACGCTTGATAATAGAATTTTGTTTATCTTAGATAAAATTTCTAGATAATTTAGGAGATTTAAACTTTGCGTTTTTAATTTTTAATGGCTAATTCACAATTCCTATTTAATGTCTGAAACGTTAGCAATTCTCCAAAAATATTGGAAACACGACGCTTTTAGGTCGCCACAAGACGAAATCATCAATTCGATTTTAGACGGAAAAGACACTTTTGGGCTGATGCCAACGGGTGGAGGAAAATCAATTTGTTTTCAAATTCCTGCCCTGATGAAAGACGGAATTTGCCTAGTCATTTCGCCATTGGTAGCCTTGATGAAAGACCAAGTGCAGCGGTTGCAAAAACTCGGCATCAAAGCCATTGCCTTGACTGGTGGAATTCGATCTGAGGAAATAATTACACTTTTGGACAATTGCGAATTTGGCAATTATAAATTCTTGTATTTGTCGCCAGAACGTTTGCAAGCGGATTGGATTTTAGAACGAATAAAAAATCTGCCCATCAATTTAATTGCCATTGATGAAGCGCATTGCGTATCACAATGGGGTCACGATTTTCGTCCTGCTTATTTGAAAATCGCCAATTTAAAAACCCATTTCCCAAAAGTTCCATTTTTGGCACTTACCGCTTCGGCAACGAATCGAGTTCTAGAAGATGTAATTCTTCAATTAGGGTTGGAAAAACCAGTCATCTTCAAGAAATCATTTGCCAGAAAAAATATTGCCTACATGGTTTTTGAAGTCGAAGACAAACTGTATCGAATAGAACAAATCCTGAAGAAGAATCCGCAACCTTCCATAATATATGTGCGAAACAGGAAATCCTGCTCTGAAACAGCCTCACAATTGCAATCCTTGGGATTCAAATCGACTTTTTACCACGGTGGATTATCAATTAAGGAGAAAGAGAAAAACAGGAATCTTTGGATGAATGAAGAAATACAGGTTATGGTTGCGACCAATGCCTTTGGAATGGGAATTGACAAAGCGAATGTAAAAACCGTCATTCATATCCATCTTCCGGAAAGCATGGAAAGTTATTATCAGGAAGCCGGAAGAGCCGGAAGAGATGATAAAAAAGCATTTGCCGTCTTACTCACCAGTCCATCCGACAAAGCTCAAGCCCAAAGTCAATTCATCAACGTACTGCCGGACAAAAAGATTCTTACGCAGATTTACATCAAATTGTGCACATATTTTCAAATCGCATACGGCGAAGGAATCAACGAACAATTTTCGTTTAACCTCAATCATTTTTGTCAAAAATATGGTTTCCCAACCTTGAAAACCTTCAATGCCATCCAATTTTTAGACAGGCAAGGAGTATTGAGTTTGTCCCAAGAATATTCAGAACGAATCACGATGCAATTCGTCATTGAGTCCAAAGAAGTGATTCGATACATCAGCTTGAACCCCAATGAAGAAGCTGTTATTTTGTCGATACTTCGAACGTATCCTGGAATTTATGAATCGCAAACAGCCATTAACTTGTCTTTAATTGCCAAAAAAGCAAGTTGCGAAGAAGCTGTAATTCATTCCATTTTAGAAAAACTAAAAAGTCGTGACATCATTGATTATCATAAAAAAAATAATGATGCCACAATCATTTTCAATGAAATTCGCGAAGACGAAAGAACCATAAACAGGATTTCGAAATATCTTGAAAACCAAAACAAGCAAAAAGTCGCCCAATTTGAGTCGGTTTTGAATTACATTAATGAAAAGAACGTTTGCAAGAGCAGGTTGATTGCGGAATATTTTGGAGAAAAAGCAGTTGCAGATTGCGGAATTTGCTCCTATTGTCTTTCAAAAGAAACCAAATCCATTGACAGTTCCTTGATTTCGGAAAAAATAATCGGTTTGCTAAAAATTCAAGAAATGAGTTCAAGAGAAATTCAAAAACTAACAAAAAACACCGAAGACGATATTATCTTTGCCTTACAAAACTTATTGGAAAACAATAAAATTGCCGTAAAGCCAAACAATAAATATTCACTTAAATAATGAGGAAATTACTTTGTTCCTCACAATGACAATGGAAAAATTAAGAATCGTATTTATGGGAACTCCCGAATTTGCCGTTGGGATTCTGGACACCATAATCAAGAACAATTATAATGTTGTGGGCGTTATCACCGCAGCAGATAAACCGGCTGGTCGCGGTCAAAAAATAAAATATTCGGCGGTAAAAGAATATGCTTTGGCCAATAACCTTACTTTGTTACAGCCAACTAATTTGAAGGACGAAATCTTTTTATCAGCACTGGAAGCCTTGAATGCTAATTTGCAAATCGTTGTTGCCTTCCGTATGTTGCCCGAAGTGGTTTGGAGAATGCCCAAATTAGGAACTTTTAATCTTCACGCATCGCTATTGCCAAATTATCGCGGAGCAGCTCCAATAAACTGGGCAATCATAAACGGTGACACAAAAACCGGAGTGACCACTTTTTTTATCGATGATAAAATAGATACTGGCGCGATGATTCTTAGTGCCGAAACAGCAATTGAACCAAATGAAAATGCAGGACAATTGCACGATAGGTTAATGCAATTGGGAAGCGGAACTGTATTAGAGACCTTGACATTGATTGAAAAGGGAAATGTAACCACAACCATTCAAAAAGAGCATCCGGAAATAAAAACAGCCTACAAATTAAACAAAGAAAATTGCAAAATAGATTGGACAAAATCCGCAGTTGAAATATATAACTTGATACGAGGTTTAAGTCCATATCCATCGGCTTGGTGTTTTATTACAGACATAAATGAAGAATGGAACGTTAAAATCCACGAAGCCAAAATGATATTGGAGCACCATGAACATGCCATTGGGAGCCTGATTTACAGCAAAAAAGAAATAAAAATTGCCGTAAAAGATGGGTTTATTCAGGTTTTAAGCATCCAATTTCCAGGAAAAAGGAAGATGAGTACACCAGAATTATTGAATGGAATGACATTTTCAGAAGAAGCAAAAGCCCTTTAACCTCAATAAAACGGGAGTTTTTGAAAGGTTTTTAAGGAATTTTCGCAGGTTTATGAACAAAAAAAACAAGTTATCAACAAAACAAGCTAAAATTACACAAAACGCTTGCAAGCGACGTAAATCCTACTAAATTTGTTATTATTAACAAAGTTTTTTTAACCAACATTTAATAACTAAACATTATGAACAAATCAGAATTAATCGACGCTATCGCTGCTGACGCAGGAATTACAAAAGCTGCTGCAAAATTAGCTTTAGAATCTTTTTTAGGAAACGTAGGTAGTACTTTGAAAAAAGGAGGAAGAGTATCTTTGGTAGGTTTCGGATCATGGTCAGTTTCAGGTAGAGCTGCAAGAGACGGAAGAAATCCTCAAACAGGAAAAACAATACAAATCGCTGCTAAAAATGTAGTGAAATTTAAAGCTGGAGCAGATTTAGAAGGAGCAGTAAATTAATTTAAGTTTTTCTTAGATATAATCAAAACCTTCCTTTGGAAGGTTTTTTTTTGTTTTTTATCGATAAAATTTGGATTATTTTAAATTTTCTACTTAAATTTAATTAAAAATGTAACCCATGATTTCAGCAAAATTAAAAAAAGGACATCTCCTTATAGCAGAGCCTTCTATAATTGGAGATAGATCATTTAACAGATCGGTTATTTTATTAACCGAACATAATAGAGACGGTTCAGTGGGTTTTATTATTAACAAACCCCTAAAATACACCATAAACGACTTAATCCCGGAAATAAAGGCAACATTCAAGATTTATAACGGTGGACCCGTGGAGCAAGACAATCTTTATTTCATTCACAATGTCCCGGAACTGATTCCAAATAGCGTGGAAATTTCCAACGGAATTTATTGGGGAGGCGAATACGAAACCACAAAAGATCTCATCAATAGCGGTAAAATAAATAAAGACAACATTCGCTTCTTTTTAGGCTATACCGGCTGGGAAGAAGATCAATTAGAGACCGAGATGGAGGAAAATTCATGGATTATCGCCAAGAATAACTACGAAAATAAAATAATTGGAAAATCATCTTCTCATTTTTGGAAAAAACAAATAATGGAATTGGGTGGCGATTATCTTTTATGGTCTAATGCGCCTGAAAATCCCTCCCTAAATTAATAACTACTTATAGATTCATTTAGTTTTTGAACCAATATCGTTGCTAAATTGGTTGAAAACTCTTTTTTTCTATACTTGGTGATGGGTTGTATGCCTTTAATTACATTTGTAATAAATAATTCATCAGATTTTTGAAGATCAAAAGGAGAGATTACTTGCTCTACAACTTCCAAATTTTCCATTTTTCGAGCCAAAGCCAAAATTTGTTTTCTCATAACACCATTCAAGCATCCCTCAGAAACCGGCGGCGTAATCAAGGTATTTCCTTTCAACATAAAAAGATTCCCTTGTAATGCTTCGATAACATTTTTGCCGTCATTCATCAACAAACAATTGTCCAAACCATTTTCACTGGCAAAAATACTCGCCGTAACATTTATAATTTTATTTGTCGTTTTTATGGAAGAAAGCAATTGTCTTGCCACATAAAAATCGGTGTATAAATCTACAGTATATTCTCCTTGATTGATGGAATACAAAGTAGTATCGATACTTTCAACATTAATCAAAAACGAAACCGTATTGTTTTGTGGCAAATAATACCCGCCATCGTTTCTATAAACGGTAATTCGAGCCCGTGCTGAAAGTGCTGAATTTTTTGCTTTTGCCAATGCCAAAATCTGTTCTTCGAAATATTCCATCGTAAAATCCATTGGAATCTCCATTCGAACTACCCGCATCGAAGACATCAACCTAAAATAATGATCTTCTAAAAAAAGGATTTTGTCATTTACTATTTTTACCGTTTCAAAAACGGCGTCACCAAATAAAAAAGCTCGGTTTTGTGTCAATAAATTAGTATCGTTAGACACGATTGTACCATTAAAATTAATCATAATATTTCAAAAAAAAAGTCACGCTTTAAAGCGTGACAAATATAAGTTATAAAAAACAATATTACTAAACAGACCCAATTACATGTTTCAGGTCTGAAATTTGGTTTTCCCACAGTAGTGTTGCTTCTTTAATTTCGTCTTTATCAGCAAAGTCAATCACCATCAAAGAAACATCTTTTGTAATTTCGTCAACCAAAATATGCAACTCAAAAAAGTATTCAGTGTCTTTATTATTGCCGTCAACCCATTTAAATCGTACTTTTTCCCCTGATTTTTTTGAACAAAGCCTGGCTTTCTCCTCAGAATCATTCCAAATGAAAGTAAAAAATTCACCTCGAGAATTGACATTATCCGCAAACCATTCTGACAAACCTGATGGAGTTGAAATATATTGATACAACAATTGAGGCGAAGAATTTATGGGAAACTCTATTTCGTAACGTATTTTCATGTCCATGTGCTACCTATTAATTTTTTGGAAATGTATAGAATATAAAGCCAAAAAAAAAGCCTTTTGAAAAAAATTTTTTTTTCTTTCAGATATACTTGTAACCTCTGATATAATTGTTATATTTGCACCCGCATTGAAAGATGATGTTTCATCTGAAAATATGGCGAGATAGCTCAGTCGGTTAGAGCGCAGGATTCATAACCCTGAGGTCCCGAGTTCAAATCTCGGTCTCGCTAC
>NZ_PNNA01000093.1 GCF_013823965.1 Flavobacterium sp. | reverse complement strand
CTTAAGAGAAAACATGCTTTCAAAAGTCACATCTTGACCAAGAAATCTAAAAAACGTAAATTAGCTTTGACTCACTCAGCGCTAGTTCACACTTCAGATGAGAAAAGCATCAAACAACAATTAAGAATCATCTAATTAATTGACAATTGATAATTAACAATTGATAATTAAAATAGAATTCTTTAGGTTAAAACAATTTAAAATAACCTTGGAGTACGGCCTTAAGTTCCCTTGATTCAATTCGGGACGCCTGCTACAAAAAAACAGAAAAATTATGCCAAGATCAGTAAATTCAGTTGCTAAAAGAGCAAGAAGAAAAAAGATAATGAAGCAAGCCAAAGGATTCTTTGGTCGTCGTAAAAACGTTTGGACAGTTGCAAAAAATGCGGTTGAGAAAGCAATGTGCTATGCTTACCGTGACAGAAAAGCGAACAAAAGAAACTTCCGCGCTTTGTGGATTCAACGTATCAACGCTGGAGCCAGATTGGAAGGAATGTCATATTCGCAATTCATCGGGAAATGCAAAGCTAACAACATCGAATTGAACCGTAAAGTTCTTGCCGATTTAGCAATGAATCACCCAGCAGCTTTCAAAGCAATACTTAATAAAGTAAAATAAACGTTTTATCAACTCAATTTAGGATTACTTACTTATATAAAAACCCAGTCGAAAGATTGGGTTTTTTTGTTTTCAGAAACGTAACAAATTCTATTTAAATAAAACCATTAATGGATAAAAAAGAATAACTTTATAGTATGAAAAAGTCTTTATCCATTTTATTAATACTATTAAGTTTTACCATCAAAGCGCAAGAGATTGAATCAGAAAAAAATACCTTCAATACAATAATTGGTAAAATTGATAGACGGGATTTAAATTGCTCCTCCGAAATAGAAAGAGCTAAAATTGATTTCAAATCAAAAGAGACATTTTATTATATCCAACCCGAAGGTTATCTCAAAATAGGAGCTAATAGACATCATCCGTTTTTAATCGAATTACTCAAAAAAAGAGGAATTGATTTTGTGGTGTCTCCAGAAGTAGAGATGCAAAATGTTTGGTATGAAAACAATGGAGAACTACATCAAGTGAAAACAAATTGTTATTACAAAGCATCCAATGAATTATTAAATCTAAAATATGGAAGTCACTTCATAAAAAACATTGAAAAAACTGCTGACAGTTTATATGTAATAAGTAAGCTAAAAGAAGTTTTCACATACCCCGACGAAGTAGATGCCTATTATATAATATACCCAAAAGCTAAAGAGTTTCTGGATCAAAAGAATCAAATTCTAAAAGATTTTTTTGAAAATTTTAAGTTCCCAAATGGTTTTATCCAAAGTTTAGATGAAAGAGATTTTCTAGCCAAAACAAGTTTCATAATCAAGAGAGACGCCAAGATTACTGACCTCAATATAGAAATTGAATTTAAGAATTCAGAAAATCAAAAATTCTATGACTACATCGTTAGCCAACTCAAAAGGTTTATTGAAAATGCAAACTGGAAAGCAGCAGTTTCCAGTGGCGTGACGGTAGATTGCAGATTCAAAATAAACTTCTACAATTAAGTTATTTGAATATCAAGTTTTCAAAGCAATACTTAATAAAGTAAAATAAACGTTTTATCAACTCAATTTAAGATTACTTACTTATATAGAAACCCAGTCGAAAGATTGGTTTTTTTTGTTTCCAATTAATGCCCATTGATATTTTAACATTTTTTTTATAGCCTAATGTGCAAATTACCCTACTTTTGAAAAAACTAAAAAATATGAAGAAATTATTATTACTAAGTTGTTTATTCCTTTCCATAACAACCCTTGAATCACAAACATTTTCTATCGAGAAAAAGACAGATACTCAAGGATACACGTATGAAACAGTAAAGAATGATAAAACAGGTGTTAGGGTTTATACTTTAAAAAACGGCCTGAAAGTTTATCTGGCACAAAACACCGATGAACCAAGAATACAAACCTACATTCCCGTAAGAACCGGTTCCAACAACGATCCGTCTGACAATACCGGCTTGGCTCACTATCTTGAACATATGGTTTTCAAAGGAACCAGCAAAATAGGAACCCAGAACTGGGAAGCAGAGAAAAAACTGATAGCAGAAATTTCTGATTTATACGAACAACATAAAGCAGAAACCGATCCAGAAAAAAAGAAAGCCATTTACAAACGTATCGATGAAGTTTCGCAAGAAGCTTCTAAATATTCGGTGGCCAATGAATACGACAAACTCATTTCTTCGCTAGGAGCAAAAGGAACAAACGCCCACACCTATTTAGAAGAAACCGTATACAAAAATAACATTCCGGCAAACGAATTGGAAAAATGGATGACTATTGAAAAAGAACGTTTCTCGGAATTGGTTTTACGTCTTTTCCATACCGAACTGGAGGCCGTTTATGAAGAATTCAATCGTGCCCAAGACAATGATGGTCGCATCGTAAACTATGAATTGATGAGCGCCTTGTTCCCAAACACTCCTTATGGACAACAAACCACCATTGGTAAATCGGAGCATTTAAAAAACCCTTCGATGGTGGCCATTCATAACTATTTCAATACCTATTACGTTCCAAACAATATGGCAGTGGTTTTGGTTGGAGATCTAGATTTTGACAAAACCATAAAAATGGTAGATCAATATTTTGGAACATTCAACTACAAAGAACTTCCCGTGAAAAAACAAGTTGTTGAAAAACCAATGACCACAATTGTAGAAAGAGAAGTGAAAAGCCCAACTGCAGAAAGATTAATGATGGCTTGGAGAACCTCGGGAGTAGGAACAAAAGAAGCATTATTGGCAGACATTACATCAAATATTTTATCGAACTCAGGTGAAGTTGGCTTAATTAATATTGACATCAATCAAAAACAATTGGCATTAGGTGCCGGAGCCTATACCTCAATATTCAATGATTATGGGATTCAAGCATTGACAATAGCCGTGAAAGACGGACAATCCTTAGAAGAAGGAAAAAAATTATTGCTTTCGGAAATTGATAAAATTAAAAAAGGAGCATTTGACGACTGGATGATTCAGGCTGTAATCAACAACATGAAACTGGATCGAATGAAAACTTATGAATCCAGTGACGGCTTGGCCACTTCATTGTACCGTTCGTTTATTGAAGGTAGAAATTGGAATGAAACATTATCTGAAATCAATGAGTTATCAAAAATTTCTAAAGCCGATGTCGTTAAATTTGCCAACGACTTTTACAAAAACAATTATGTAATTGTTTATAAAAGAAAAGGGGTAAACGATAAACTGGTTCGTGTATCTAACCCGAGCATCACTCCTATCCAATTAAATCGAGATTCCCAATCTGAATTTTACAAAAAATTCGCTGCCTTAAAACCTACAGAATTAACACCTGTTTACGTAGATTTCAAAAAAGAAATACAAACCAAAAAGGTAAAAAACACCAATATTAGCTTTGTCAAAAACAACACTAATACCATTTCGAATCTGTATTACATTTTTAATATGGGATCGGATCACAACAAAAAATTGTCCTTGGCAATGGGAATGTTAGACTTTTTAGGCACAGACAAAATGAGTGCTGAAGAGGTTAAAAAAGAGTTTTATAAAATTGGGGTTACCTATTCCGTAAATGCCGGCAATGATTTAAGCTATATTTATCTTTCTGGTTTAGAAAGCAACTTGCCAAAAGGAATTGCTTTATTGGAAAACTTGTTGAAAAATGTAAAACCAGACCAAGAAGTATACAACACAACCGTGGCTACCATTTTGAATACAAGAGCCAATGCGAAAAAACGTAAAGAAAACATCATGATTGCCTTGACAAATTATGCAAAATACGGGAAAGATTCTCGTTTTAGAGATATTCTGTCAGAAAAGGAATTGAAAGAAATGAATATTTCTGAACTTACCAACTTGCTAAAAGGAATTACAGATTATGAACACCAAATTTTCTTTTATGGAAATGACTTGAATCCAATTGTGGTCGCTTTAGAAAAAAATCACAATCTAAATGCTGCCAAAGCTATTCCAAGTCCAAAAGTATATTTGGAGCCAGAAACTACAAACGAAGTATATTTTGCCAACTATGACATGGTTCAAGCAGAAATGACCAGGATTGCAAAAGGAGAAAAATACAATTCAAACATAACCGGAACTGTCAATGTATTTAACTCGTATTTTGGTTCTGGATTATCCTCCATCGTTTTCCAAGAAATCAGGGAATCCAAGTCATTGGCTTACTCCGCTCGTGCGTATTACGGAATGGCAAACGAAAAAAACCTAAACGATTACATGCAAGTTTCCATAGGAACACAGGCCAACAAATTACCACAAGCAGTTGATGCCATTTCAACATTATTAAGCGATATGCCAAAAATTGAAAAGCAATTCAACAACGCTAAAGAGTCAAGTTTGAAACAAATTGCTTCTACCAGAATCATCAAGACGAACATTTTCTTCAATCAAATGAATTTGAAAAAATTAGGTTTCGATTATGATATCAGAAAAGACACGTACAAAAACATTCAAAATCTTACGTTAGAAGCTACCTATGACTTTTTCAACAAAGAAGTTAAAACTAAAAAATACAACACGGCCATCATTGGCAAAAAAGAAAGTTTAGACTTTGAAGCACTTAAAAAATTAGGCACAATTGAAGAAGTTTCTTTAGAGGAAATTTTCAATTACTAACGATTATACAAAGTCTTGTTTGTAACTTTAAAATCACTTTTATTACAAGAAACCCAATCTATCGATTGGGTTTCTTTTTTTTAAATTCGTTACAAAGGAATATTTCCGTGTTTTCTATTGGGTTTCACACTCACTTTATTTTCAAGCATGCTAAATGCTTTTATCAGTTTTCGGCGAGTGTCTTGCGGCAGAATTACTTCATCAATAAAACCTCGTTGCGCAGCAGTGTATGGATTGGCAAACAAATCAGCATATTCTGTTTCTTTTTCCAATAGTTTTGCTTCGTGGTCATCGGCTTCACTTATTTCTTTTTTGAAGATGATTTCCGAAGCGCCTTTGGCTCCCATTACTGCAATTTCTGCAGTTGGCCAAGCAAAATTGAAGTCGGCACCAATGTGTTTGGAATTCATTACATCATAAGCGCCACCATAAGCTTTTCGGGTAATGACGGTTACCCTTGGCACGGTTGCTTCACTCAAAGCGTATAATAATTTTGCTCCGTGAACAATAATTCCTTCCCATTCTTGGTCAGTTCCGGGCAAAAAACCAGGCACATCAACCAAAACCAATAATGGAATATTAAAACAATCACAAAAACGAGTGAAACGAGCAGCCTTTTTAGAACTTTTAACGTCCAATACACCTGCCAAAAACATAGGCTGATTGGCAATAATACCGATACTTCTACCTCCCAATCTGGCTAATCCCACGATAATATTTTCGGCATAATTTTTATGAATTTCATAAAAAGAGTCTTCGTCAATAATTCCGGAAATAACCTCGTGCATATCATACGGTTTATGTATATTATCCGGAATTACGGTTGCTAATTTCATTCTCACTTCATCACCCAAAACATATGGCAAATTCTTTACCGTTTCATTATTGCTTTGGGGCAAATAACTCAGCAATCGTTTTAAATCTTCCAGACATTCCACATCATTTCCCGAAGTAATATGTGCCACGCCAGACTTGGTTGAATGCGCAACGGCACCACCCAATTCCTCTGAAGTCACGGTTTCGTTAGTTACCGTTTTTACAACATTTGGACCTGTAACAAACATGTAACTGGAGCCTTCAACCATCATCGTGAAATCAGTCATTGCGGGAGAATAAACTGCTCCACCGGCACAAGGCCCCATAATGGCAGAGATTTGAGGAATAACTCCACTGGCTTGAACATTTCTATAAAAAATATCGGCATAACCTCCTAAAGAACGAACGCCTTCTTGAATTCGCGCTCCTCCAGAATCATTGAGTCCAATCATTGGCGCTCCCATTTTGATGGCCATATCCATCACTTTACATATTTTTTCGGCGTGCGTTTCGGATAACGACCCACCAAAAACAGTAAAATCTTGGGCAAAAATGTAGACTAATCTGCCATTTATGGTACCATATCCCGTGATAACTCCATCCCCATAATAGACTTCTTTATCCATTCCAAAATCAGTGGTCCGATGGGTTACCAACATCCCAATTTCTTCGAAAGATCCTTCATCCATCAAATAATCAACACGTTCTCTTGCCGTTAATTTTTCCTTTTCATGTTGCTTTGCAATACGATTCTTGCCACCACCCGAAAGCGCTTGGGCTATTTTATCGTTTAATATTTTTATTTTGTCTTCCATAATTTCTTTGAATATGAAGGTTCTATTATACTCAACCAAGAATTAAAATTTGAATTAAGAATTGGGTAAACGCACTATTTTTTGATCTTCAAAATAGTGTTTCAAGGCTATCAGAGCAGCAATTTCGGCTTCTTTTTCCATTTGAGCTTTCAAAGCCGAAGTGTCGTAATACTTTTTCACGAAATTGGTATCAAATTTTCCGGAACGAAAAGCTTCGTGTTGAAAAACAAATTTTCCAAAAGGCAAAGTGGTTTGCACACCTTCAATTTTATAGTCGTCAATCGCTTTAATCATTAACCCGATGGCTTCTTCACGGGTTTTTCCGTAAGTGATTAATTTCGACAACATCGGGTCATAATAAATGGGAATACCCATTCCTTGTTCAAAACCGTTGTCCACACGAATACCTTCGCCTACAGGTAATTGATACACATCCAAATGTCCAACACTTGGCAAAAAATCGTTCATTGGATCTTCAGCATAAACGCGTAATTCCATTGCATGACCTTTAATTTCTAAATCTTCTTGCTTGAGGGCTAAAGCTTCTCCTCTAGCCACCCGTATTTGCATTTCGACCAAATCAACTCCTGAAATCAATTCAGTCACCGGATGTTCCACTTGCAAGCGAGTGTTCATTTCCAGAAAATAAAAATTATCATTTCCATCATATAAAAATTCGACAGTTCCAGCTCCAAGATAGTCACAGGATTGAGCAACAAGAATGGCTGCTTCACCCATTTTTTTACGTATTTCCGGCGTCAATATTGAAGATGGAGCTTCTTCAATTACTTTTTGATGACGACGCTGAATGCTGCATTCTCTTTCGAATAAATACAAAACATTCCCGTGACTGTCTGCCATAATTTGGATTTCGATATGTCGCGAAGAAGCAACATATTTTTCGATAAAAACCGAACCGTCACCAAAAGCCGCAATCGCTTCACTTATGGCACGATTCATTTGAAATTCGAAATCGCTTTCTTTTTCTACCACGCGCATTCCTTTCCCGCCACCTCCTGCCGAGGCTTTTATCAAAATAGGAAATCCGATGGAAGTTGCTATTTTTTTGGCTTCGTCAATATCGATAATGGCATGGTCAACTCCTGGTACCATTGGAATATTATATTTCATAACCGCATCTTTGGCGGCTAGTTTGCTTCCCATAATTTTAATAGCTTTTGATTTGGGACCAATGAAAATAATATTATTTCTTTCGGCATCTTCGGCAAATTCTGCATTTTCGCTCAGAAATCCGTAACCTGGATGAATGGCATCCACGTTTAAAGCTTTGGCTACTTCAATAATTTTGCTTCCCAACAAATACGATTGGTTCGAAGGAGATTCTCCAATCCAAACGGCTTCATCGGCAAATTTTACGTGTGGAGCATTTCTGTCGGCAGTTGAATAAACGGCAACGGTTTTAATTCCCATTTTCTGGGCAGTTTTCATTACCCTAATGGCAATTTCTCCTCTATTGGCAACCAAAATCTTTTTCATATGCTATTCAAATTCAATTAATAAATCCCCTTTTACCACGGAATCTCCAACACTTATCGCAATGTTTTTTATAACTCCTTCGCGAGGAGACAAGAAACTATTTTCCATTTTCATTGCAGTAAGAATCAATAAATTATCGTTCTCCTTTACTCTTTGCCCAACGACAACACTGATTTCAAGAATTAATCCAGGCATAGGAGCTTTGATGACATTGACCTGTTTTGTTTTTCCAACGGCAAAACCCATTTCTTTAATTAAGGCATCCAAGGGATTTAAAATAGCGACATGGTAGGTATTGTTGTTTACCTTGACCGTGTATTTTTTTTGATTGAAATCTGAAGAAACAATTTCAGCTTTGTAAGGGAGATTTTGATGAAGAACATGGAATTTATCCGTTTCCACACTCACGGCATCCAATTGTGAAATACTTTCATTTTCGAAATCAAAATAAAAAGCATCATTAACGTTAATTTTATAAGGAATACTCATTTGTATCTGTTTTATGATACAAAATTAGTTAAAGAAAACGTTTTCGTAATTAAAAAAATAAAGATATTTGCTAAATTGATATAGGTGTTTTTTTGAGGAATAATTACAAAACCAACAACCCAAATTCCCTCAAAGCATTCACAGGTTTGGAATACCAAAACAATTCAAAATCTTCCAAATGAGTTTCAAAATCAGATTTAATTTCTTTAAATGAATACGTTTTGGATTGGGAAACCGAAAGTTTCTCCAGCATTTGCACCAACCATTCGCCTTCCCTTTTTCCGGTTTGAATAGTAAAACTTTCTTTTTTGTCGTGAAAAGTCAGGGCCAACATTTCCCAAGAATTCCCTTTTTTGGATTTGGCAAAATGTTCCGCTATTGGCTTCCCTCCCAGCCAAACAATTTTCGCCGTTAGTTTTATGTTGAAATCTTCGTCATCTTCCAAGGCATTGGCAATAAAATCGGGATGGATTTTGGTTTTCGGAATTTTAAAATCGAACCAATCCTGCAATTCATAATCAAAACAGATTCCGTGCATAAAATTGAACAAGGATTTCTTCAATCCAAAACTGAACTTGTCGTGATCGATTCCCGTTGAATCCTTGAAATTAATATCGTTATTGGCAAAAGTGCCAATGGTTTCCGTTTCCTTTATTGCTCCAAATTGCTCGGAATTCATTCCCACCGGGCTGTGGGCCGTCATCGCAAATTGATGCCAAAATCCCGATTGCAAAACACCTGCTTCAAACAATTGACGCACCATTTCGAGGCTGTCCACCGTTTCCTGAACCGTTTGCGTGGGATAACCGTACATTAAATATGCGTGAACCATAATGCCGGCTTCAGTGAAATTTCGGGTGACTTTTGCCACTTGTTCCACCGTGACGCCTTTGTCAATCAATTGCAACAATCGGTCTGAAGCCACTTCGAGTCCGCCGGAAACGGCAATGCAACCCGAAGCTTTCAATAGCAAACACAAATCGGCCGTGAAACTTTTTTCGAAACGAATGTTCGTCCACCAAGTTACCGATAATTTCCTGCGCAAAATTTCGAGTGCCAAAGCCCGCATCAAGGCTGGTGGCGCCGCTTCATCCACATAATGAAAACCGTTTTGCCCAGTTTGCGTTATCATTTCCTCCATTCGATCACACAATAAATTGGCGGCGATGGGTTCGTATAATTTGATGTAATCCAATGAAATGTCGCAAAAAGTGCATTTTCCCCAATAACAACCGTGCGCCATCGTGAGTTTGTTCCATCGTCCGTCGCTCCACATTCGGTGCATCGGATTCACGATTTCGATAACCGAAATGTATTTGTCCAAAAGCAAATCCGAATAATCGGGCGTTCCCACTTCGGATTGTTTATAATCTGGTTTTAATGAATTGTTTTTGTACACTACTTTTTCGTTTTCAAGAAGAAAAGTACGTTTGAAAAAAACTTCGACAGGCTCAGTCTGACAAACTGCTTCCACTAATAATTCCACTGGTAATTCGCCGTCGTCCAAAGTGATGTAATCGAAAAATTCAAAAACTCGAGCATCAGAAAGCGAACGCAATTCGGTATTGGGGAAACCGCCTCCCATCGAAATTTTGATGTTGGGATGGTATTTTTTCACCCATTGCGCCGAACGAAAAGCGGAATATAAATTCCCCGGAAAAGGAACAGAAATCAGGAATAATTCGGGCTGAATGGTTTCGATTCTTTCCTTCAAAATCGAGAATAAAACTTCGTCAATATAAGTTGGTTTTTCTTGCAGGGCCGAATACAATTCATCAAAAGAATTGGCACTTCTGCCCAAACGTTCCGCATAACGGCTGAAACCAAAATTGGCATCGACACATTCCACGATAAAATCGGAAATATCTTCGAGGTACAAAGTCGCCAAATGTTTGGCTTTGTCCTGTGTCCCCATCGTTCCGAAAGCCCAATCCAATTCTTCCAATTGTGCAAATCTCGAGGCTTCCGGCAAATAATCTTCTTGACAAATTTGGAGTGCCAAGGTTGGATTTTTTCCTTGCAAAAAAGCAATAACCGAATCTATGGTTTTGATGTATTCGTCTTGAAGAGCAAAAATTCGTTGGGAATTGGGTGTTAGGTTTTGGGTTTTGGGTCTTGGGTAATTAAATAAATCTTCCAAACCTTTTTTCGAAAACAATTTCAAAATCACTTCTATTCCCAAATCGGCTTGGGTTGCCGAGATGTTTTTGGTGTTCAAAAAACCTTTAATGTAAGCCGTTGCCGGATACGGCGTGTTCAGCTGTGTAAAGGGTGGCGTGATGAGAAATACTTGAGTTTTCAAGAGAATTGTTTTGTGCAAAAATAACTTCAAAAAATAACTTTACAGCTTTAATCAATAAAAACTATTCGTCAAGACTAATTTTGAAATGAAAAAAAGTCTTTTAAAACTGCTCCTCCTTTTTTCTTATAGATAAAAGTGCCAAAACCGAAATTAAGGCAGCAATGGACAAATAAAAACCAACATAAGAAATTCCATAGCTTGTGGCTAACCAAATGGCGATTAATGGCGCGAAAGAAGCTCCTAAAATCCCTGCCAAATTAAACGTCAACGAAGCACCGGAATACCGAACCTCCGTAGGAAACAACTCCGACAAAAAAGTGCCTACTGGCCCGTAAGTCAATCCCATCAATCCCATTCCGACGCAAACAAAAGTGGTTATCATCAGTGTGTTTCCCGATTCCATAAAGAAAGAAAAAGTGAATCCAAAAAGCACAATCAAAGTAGATATCAAAACCAAAATTGTTTTACATCCAAATTTATCTGCCAATACAGCAGAAATAGGTATTCCCGCTACAAAAAACAATATGGAGAATAACTGGATGATCAAGAAATCACGACGGCTAAATCCTAGATGGGTTGTTGCCCAACTCAAACTGAAAACGGTCATTAAATAGAAAGTAACGAAAGTTGCCACGGCAGCCAATGTCCCAAAAATCAGTTCCCATCTATAGGATTTCAAAATCGTCATCAGCGGAATTTCCACTTGTTTCTTGGTTTCCAAAGCATTCTCAAATGAAGGTGTTTCGGTGATTTTCAATCGAATGTAAAACCCAACCACAACCAATAACGAACTGGCTATAAATGGAATTCTCCAGCCATAATCAAAAAATTGTTCTTCGGTCAACACATCACTCAACAAAAGAAAAGTTCCCCCTGAAAGCAACAACCCAATTGGCGCACCCAATTGAGGAAACATTCCGTACCAAGCGCGTTTTCCCGGAGGTGCATTTTCGATGGCCAATAAAACGGCTCCACCCCATTCGCCACCCAAACCAAGACCTTGACCAAAACGGCAAAGCATCAATAATAGAGGCGCCATAATTCCGATACTTTGATAGGTTGGCAATAATCCAATGCAAACCGTAGAAATTCCCATCATCAATAAAGCCGCAACCAAGGTGGCCTTGCGCCCTATTTTATCTCCAAAATGTCCAAAAATTGCCGAGCCAATTGGCCTTGCAAAAAAAGCTATAGAAAAAGTGGCCAAAGATTCAATCACCGAAGTTGTGGGGTCAGATCCCGGAAAAAACAATTGTGGAAAAACCAAAACGGCGGCATTGGCATAAATATAAAAATCGAAAAACTCGATGGTGGTGCCAATTAAACTGCCAAAAAGTACGTGTGTCAATGAATTTACTTTTTTAGGATTGGGATTTTCTTTCATGAGAATAATTAAATATTTTGATAAAAATGATGTTAATTTTCGAAACTAACAAATAATTAGTTCCAATATTTTTTTAGTAATTTAGCATCAAATAAACTTCAATATGCCAACAGACTGTATCAGCTATCAAAATTCAGGATATTTCTCTCCTTTAATGAACGATTATTTAGAGCAAAAATCCAACTTACAGTCCCTTTATAACAGGTTTCCAAATTTTGAAAATTTCGAAGCACAAATTCTGGAAAAAAAAGAAAATTTTGAAGATCAAAATAGAACTGTTTTAGTTTCGGTTTTGCTCAAGCAATATTCGAAAATCTCGATTTCCGGTTTGACCCAACAAAACATTGAAGCGCTGGCAAGTCCGAATACTTTCACGATTACTACCGGTCACCAGCTGAATTTGTTCACTGGGCCTTTGTATTTTTTGTACAAAATTATTTCTACAATCAATTTAGCAAAAGAGTTAAAAGCAAAATATCCAGCACAAAACTTCGTTCCCATTTATTGGATGGCGACCGAAGACCACGATTTTGACGAAATTAATTACTTCAATTTTAAAGGTCGAAAATTCCGCTGGAACAAGGAAAGTACTGGTCCCGTCGGACGCTTATCAACCGAAGGTTTAGATGATTTTTTTGAAGTGTATTCCCACGAATTAGGCTCTGGAAAAAATGCCGAAACCATCAAAAAACTTTTTCAGGAATCCTATTTGAATCATTCCAATTTAGCCGATGCCACGCGCTTTCTGGCAAATGAACTTTTTGGCGAATACGGATTGGTGATTCTCGATGCCGATAATCAGGATTTAAAACGAACATTCATCCCTTATATAAAGGGAGAATTGACCCAGCAAACTTCCCACAAAAAAGTTCTTGAAACCATTGAAAAATTAGACCACTACAACATTCAAGTTAATCCTCGTGAAATCAATTTGTTCTATGTAGAAGATAATTTGCGCGAACGGATTATTTTTGAAAACGATAAATACAACGTAAACAACACCAACATAAAATTTTCCGAAAGCGAAATTCTTTCATTATTAGAAAATAATCCCGAAAAGTTCAGTCCCAACGTGATTATGCGTCCGTTGTACCAAGAAGTGATTCTTCCCAATTTGTGTTACATTGGAGGTGGTGGTGAAATCGCCTATTGGCTGGAACTAAAATCTTTTTTTGATGCAGTAAACGTTAGTTTCCCCATACTTTTAGTTCGAAATTCTGTTTTATTAACCACCGAAAAACAGGCAAAAAAAGCGGATAAATTAGGATTATCTTGGAGCGATTTATTTTCGAAACAAGAGGATTTGGTAAACGAAAAAATAAAATTATTGGACGATTTTTCTATTGACTTGTCCATTCAAAAAGATTTTTTGAAAAACCAGTTCCATTATCTTCACAGTTTGGCACAAAAAACAGACAAATCATTTCTTGGTGCGGTAAAAGCTCAAGAGGCCAAACAAATAAAAGGCTTGGAAAATTTGGAAAAACGGCTGTTGAAAGCTCAAAAAAAGAAACATTCCGAAGAACTGGAACGAATTACCGATTTGCAAAACGAATTGTTTCCCAATAAAAGTTTACAGGAACGCCAAGTCAATTTTTCGGAATTTTACATAGAAAATGGAGTCCGTTTTATTCCTCAATTGTTCAATCAATTGAAACCTTTGGAAAGTAATTTCAACATTATTATACTTTCTTAACAGAAAACGTCAAATAATCAGCAATAAATTGATGATTCAATAAAATCTATTCGTAAAAAAGTTCTATTTTTGCATCCAATTTAAAAAAACCAAAAACGAAATGGCTACAAATAGAACTTTTACAATGATTAAACCGGATGCGGTTGCAAACGGACACATCGGAAACATATTGGCAATGATTACCAATGCTGGTTTCAAAATCGTTTCTTTGAAATTAACACAATTAACGGTTGCTGATGCTCAAGCATTTTATGCCGTTCACGCTGCTAGACCTTTTTACGGAGAATTGGTGGAATTTATGTCAAGAGGTCCAATTGTTGCTGCCATCTTGGAAAAAGAAAATGCAGTTGAAGATTTCAGAACTTTGATTGGAGCCACAAATCCAGCCGAAGCTGCCGAAGGAACTATCCGTAAAGCATACGCAACTTCAATTGGCGAAAACGCAGTTCACGGTTCTGACAGTGACGAGAACGCCGCTATCGAAAGTGCTTTCCACTTCGCAGGAAGAGAGCAATTCTAGATTTCAGATATATGATTTTAGATTTTTGAATTCGGATTTAAAAATTTAAAACAGAAAATCCCGTTTCAAAATTTGAAACGGGATTTTTTATTTACTATCACAAAAATCTGAAATCTGAAATCGTTAATCTTCAATCTAAAATCATCACCTAAAAACAACATCCTTCACCACGTCACGACGCAATTCTTCGTTAATCATGGCCACAATTTTTGATTTTCCGTGACTCAATTCTTCCCGCAAAACCGCCGAAGAAAGCTCGACATACAAAGTGCTTCCTTTCAAAACTACATTTTTCGTGTAATGATTTACACCGTTGCCCATCAAATTTTTCCAGGCTTCTCTTACGTCAATTTGATCCATTCCGGGTTGCAATTTGTTGACTTGTATAATTTGTTGCAGAATATCCCCAACCGTACTTTGATTATTTAGTCTTTTTGCCATCGCCCAAAATATTTAATGGTTCCGCTTTCTTGTAATGATATTCTTTTTTTTCGGCATTTTTAAAAACCAATTCTTTGTCAGAAATAGCAATTAATTCCTCGCTCCATTTGGCATAGCTTGTGGAATAATCTAGATAAACTTTGTCGCCTTCAAACCGAACTGCAACATTTTCGTATGTGTCATTTACCATAAAAGTCCCATCCAATTGCGGCATCACTTTCTTCCTAAATCCCTTATTGTTCTTGTCAATCTGGAAATAATCATAACTTTCGTTGATGCCATATTCCTTGTCTTTTCCTTGGTCAAAAACCACTTTTTCTATTTCCCAATAACCATTAATTTTGGATACATCTTCGGGTTTTATCTTTTGCTGACAAGCAACAAAAAGAAACGACAAGAATAAAATTCTAAAAATATTTTTCATAAAATTATTTTTTTTTGAGCTACTTTCTGCTTGGATTTAAAGGATAAAAAAACGGTTTCCTTCTTCGACAAAGTTAACCTTATTAAATTCCAAAGAAAACAAAAAATTAAAAAACTAGTTAAACTATTTTCCATATTTTTGGTCTTACCTCCAAACAAACACTTCAAGATATGTCAAAAATTTGCTGTACTTTCCTGACCCTGTTATTCTTGACAAGTTGTAGTTCAGACACTACTAATCCAACTCCAAATGAAACTGCCTATTTCCCCCCACTAACCGGCGATGTATGGGAAACAAAATCTATTGCAGATTTAGGATGGAAACAAACTGCGGTTCAACCACTTTTGGATTATTTGGCTCTCAAAAACTCCAAAGGGTTTATCATTTTGGTGAACGGAAAAATTGTTATGGAAAATTATTTCAACGGACATTCCGCCTCAACCGGTTGGTACTGGGCGAGTGCAGGAAAAACATTGACCGCAACATTGACAGGAATTGCACAACAAGAAGGATTAATAAACATCAACAACAAAGTTTCTGATTATATAGGAACAGGCTGGACAAGTATGCCATTGGCCAAAGAAAACCTGATTACCAACAAACACCTGCTGACCATGACTTCCGGTATCGAAGACGTTGTCAATGGAGATGCCGTTGATCCTGCAAGTTTAATTTACAAAGCCGATGCAGGAACTCGCTGGGCGTATCACAACGTTTACGTGAAATTGCAGGATGTCATCGCCTCCGCTTCAGGACAAACATGGTCGAACTATTTCAATGCAAAATTGAAGGACAAAATAGGAATGACGGGAGCTTGGGTACAACTAGACAACAACAGCGTGTATTGGAGTACGACGCGAAGTATGGCACGTTTTGGTTTATTGATGCTCAACAAAGGAAAATGGAATAACACAACCATTCTCAACGAAGCTTATTTCAACGAGGCATCAAATACTTCCCAAAACATCAATTTAGGATATGGTTATTTATGGTGGTTGAACGGAAAATCGAGTTATCATTTGCCTCAATCCCAACTGCAATTCAATGGAAGTTTAATCCCTACGGGGCCAAACGACATGTTTATGGCTTTGGGTAAAAATGATCAAAAAATATACGTGATTCCAAGCAAAAAAATGGTAGTCATCAGAATGGGTGATGTAGCCAATCCTGCCAATCCAACTTTTGCTTTATCTGGTTTTGATGAAGAATTATGGACAAAAATCAGTGCCCTATATCAATAAACTATTTACTTTTCATTCTTTTGAAAAAACCAATGATAAAAAAAACAGCTCCCAAAAAAAGCAATGCATAATAAAGCGGTATGTTTTTATCACGGGTCAAGTTGGACAGAACAAAGCAAATAACACTTACTAAATAAAAGTAAATTGGAGCGATATTTTTGAAGAAAGAAAAATTCATTGAAACTATTATTTAAAGAAACTATCTACAAACTCGTATTTATTGAAGACCTGTAAATCCTCGATTCCTTCTCCCACTCCAATATATTTCACGGGAATCTGGAATTGGTCTGAAATACCGATGACTACACCACCTTTGGCAGTTCCGTCTAATTTTGTAACGGCAAGCGAAGTAACTTCGGTGGCTGCAGTAAATTGTTTGGCTTGTTCGAAAGCATTTTGTCCTGTCGAACCATCAATAACCAACATCACGTCGTGTGGCGCATCGGCAACCACTTTTTGCATCACGCGTTTTACTTTGGTCAACTCGTTCATCAAGTTGATTTTGTTGTGCAAACGACCTGCGGTATCAATAATCACGATGTCGGCATCTTGGGCAACGGCAGATTGCAAAGTGTCAAAAGCCACGGATGCTGGATCGCTTCCCATATTTTGTCTTACGATGGGAACACCCACTCGGTCTGCCCAAACTTGCAATTGGTCGATGGCTGCGGCACGAAAAGTATCGGCTGCACCAAGAACCACTTTGTATCCAGCTTTTTTGAATTGGTAAGCTAATTTACCGATAGTGGTCGTTTTTCCTACTCCATTCACTCCCACAACCATCAAAACATAAGGTTTGGTATTGATTGGAATTACAAATTCGATAGCTTCACCTGAATCGATTTCTGAAAGTAAACCTGCAATTTCTTCTCGAAGGATTTGGTTGAGTTCATCGGTTCCAAGGAATTTGTCTTCGGCAACGCGTTTTTCTATTCGGTTGATGATTTTTAAAGTGGTGTTGACTCCCACGTCTGAAGATACGAGGATTTCTTCCAGGTTATCTAATACCTCATCGTCCACTTTTGATTTACCGGCAACGGCTTTGGTCAATTTGGAAAAGAAAGATGTTTTAGATTTCTCTAGACCTTTGTCTAAAGTTTCCTTTTTTTCGGAAGAAAATATTTTTTTAAAAAAACTCATCGGATTATTGATTGAGGATTAACGATTTTTAATTTCAGATTTTATATCGTTTTGTCCAGCGACCTAGCCCTGATGGAAGCGACATCCTTTTGTGGCGGGTTTCGCCACAAAAGATATAGCGTACAGCAGGAAACAGCTCCTGAAAAATGATTGACACCCGAGCGTTAGCGAACAGGCGTAGCAAATATAGAAAATAAAAAAGCTACTTCCGAATGAAAGTAGCTTTTCTATATAATGCTATTTAGATTATTTCTTTTTCAAGAATTCATCAACTGCTTCAGGAGCCATAATAGATTCTACGAATGTATATGCACCTGTCTTAGGAGATTTCACCATTTTGATGGCTTTTGATAATCTCTTGGAAGATGTTTGTAACGATGCTACGGTTTTCTTTGCCATGATTCAAATGTTTTTTAAAACTTTTACTGGTGTAAAAATTTTTAATTATTTAATTTCTTT
>NZ_PNNA01000105.1 GCF_013823965.1 Flavobacterium sp. | reverse complement strand
TGCGTTGAAATCGTGAAAGTTGGAAGTGTTAAAAAATCTCTCCAAAACCCTAGATAAAGGAGTTGGAAATGAAATACCTTATATAAGATATCAATTCTTGGATATGAAGTATTTGTAAACATTGAGTAAGTTTGCGTTGGTTGCGTTAGGGATAGCAGCGAAAAGCCCACAGTAAAGTGAAGTGGAGCGGAACTTTACGAGGACTTGTAGCGTATAGCCCGACCATTTAAATAGAAAAGCTGCTATTGATTAGATAGCAGCTTTTCTATTTAAATGGTAACGCCCAGAGAATGCATCAATTTGCTTTTACGGCTTTGTCGAACCAAAAATCTGTCAAATCATCATAATTTACAGGTTTTGCCGGAGTTTGGTTTATCAATCTTCCTGATTCGAAGGCTCTCACCAGTATAGTTTCTATTAAATAATCTTCGTTGACTTTATAAGGAGAATATTGTGCTTTCAAGTTAAGGTCAAACATCTTTGCCGTGGTGTTAGACCAAAATGCCGTCCAGCCACTTTTTAAATTCTTTACCAATTCGTAAGTAGTTATGCCTGTTTGACGGTGAATCAACTTAATCAAGATTTGGCCCTGCTTGCGGGAAAGTTTTTTGAGTTGGGCTTCGAATTCATTATTAAGATAGTCTTCGACGATTTTGAAGTATTTCTTTTTTTCTTTATTTGTCTTTAAACTAGTCATTCCTCTATTTAATGCGGTCAATCTTTCGGAAGCAAATTTTGCATACGGATAGGTTTTATAAACTCGATTTCTAAGAAGTTCAAATTGTTTTCTGGATTCTATGTCTATTTTCCCTTTGAAAATAACTATTTCTTCTAATTGTATGGTGTCTTTAAAAATAGTATCGGTTTCCGTTACAATGAATGCGCTGCTAGTTGTGTCTTTTTGGATTACCTGCGCTTTGATTGAAATTGAAACAAAAAAAAGGAACAAGAAAAATTTAATAATCTTCATATTGGTAAAAAAATTTATGTCACAAAATTATACATTATATAAACAACTGTAATGCCAAATTTATAATTTAGCAAAAAATATTTTTATGAGTTCAAAATCGATATTAAAAAAGACATCGCTTACATTTTTAGAAAACTACCTTAATAATGCTTCTCCAACCGGACACGAAAGTTCGGGCCAAAAACTGTGGATGGATTATTTAAAACCTTACGTGGATACTTTTATCACGGATACCTACGGAACTGCCGTGGGAGTCATTAATCCAGATGCTCCTTATAAAGTGGTAATCGAAGGTCACGCAGACGAAATTTCGTGGTACGTGAATTACATTACCGATGACGGATTGATTTACGTAATCCGAAATGGGGGTTCCGATCATCAAATTGCACCTTCCAAACGTGTAAACATTCATACCAAAAAAGGAATCGTGAAAGGCGTTTTTGGATGGCCGGCCATTCATACCCGCAATCGAGGCAAGGAAGAAACGCCAAAAATCGACAATTTGTTCATTGACATTGGGTGTTCCAAAAAAGAAGAAGTGGATGCCTTGGGTGTTCACGTGGGTTGCGTGATTACCTATCCCGACGAATTCATGGTCTTGAACGAAAACAAATTTGTTTGTCGCGCCATTGACAACCGAATGGGTGGATTCATGATTGCCGAAGTCGCTCGTTTGTTGCACGAGAACAAAATCAAGCTTCCTTTTGGACTATACATTACCAATTCCGTTCAGGAAGAAGTGGGACTTCGTGGTGCCGAAATGATTACCAAAACCATCAAACCCAACGTGGCCATCATAACCGATGTTTGCCACGACTCCACCACTCCAATGATTGACAAGAAAATTGAGGGAGAAACCAAAATTGGAAAAGGTCCGGTCATTACTTATGCTCCTGCTGTTCAAAACAATTTGAGGGAACTTATCTTGGATACGGCCGAAGAGAAAAAAATCCCTTTCCAAAGACTGGCTTCTTCAAGAGTTACCGGAACCGACACCGACGCTTTTGCTTACAGCAATGGCGGAGTTGCCTCGGCATTGATTTCTTTACCCTTGCGATATATGCACACCACTGTGGAAATGGTGCATCGCGAAGACGTGGAAAACGTGATCAAATTGATATACGAAACTTTGTTGAAGATGGAAAACAACGAAACGTTTTCTTATTTCAAATAAAGTCCATCCTATTTTAAAACCAAAATCCTTTCCTTTTATCAAAAAATGGAAAGGATTTTTTATTTCTAATTATAGGTGAACCGATAAAATCACTTCCTGGTTCAATTCGAGTTCCGAATCGTGTTCGAAGAAAATGGCCCTTCTTTCGAAAGCGGCTTTGATTAAATAATGGCTTCCCTTGAAATAAGATTGCTTCACCACGGCTTTCATTTTTCCTTCTTCCACCACTTTTAATTGATATGGATACAGCAAAAGCGTTTCGTCTTCCTCTTCCAAATCGATAAAATGCGACAGTTTCAACTCGTTTACTTCTCCAAAAAGAGAAGCAACATAATAATTGGGCGGATTGTCGTGCAGTTCTTTGGAATTTCCCTTGGCAATCAATTTCCCGTTTTGCAAAACCATGGTTTCATCCGAAAAGGACAAAGCTTCGGTACTGTCGTGCGTGGCGATGATGCAGGTGATTTGTTTTTTCTTGAAATAATTGAACAAATTGCGTCGCAAGGCATTTTTTCGAAAAGAATCAATCTGGCTGAAAGGTTCGTCCAACAAGAGAATTTCGGGTTCCAATGCCAAAACTCTGGCCAAAGCCACTCTTTGTTGTTGGCCACCACTCAGGTATTTTGCTTTTACTTTGGCAAATTCAGTCATTTCTACCATTTCCAGTAATTCTTGAACGCGCGCTTTTTTCTGGTCCTTGTAAATATTGGACAAAAACTTGCCCACATTTTCTTCGACCGTTACATAAGGCATCAAATCAAAATCCTGGGCCAAATATTTGATATAATCTTCTCCCGGAATCAGGTTGAATTTTGGACCGAGTATTTGCTTGTCATCATAGTAAATTTCACCATTATCCAAATCATACAAACCATACATCAGTTTCAACAAGGTGCTTTTGCCGCAACCGCTTTCGCCAATCACGGCCACATTCTGGCCTTTGGCAATTTCAAAACTGATGTTTTCGATTACGGGATTTTCAATATAGGTAAAGGAAATATTTTTTACTTGAAGCATTTTCTGTGTTTAAAGCTGCAAATTTACGACGTTTATTAAAAGTATTTCTTTAGAATTTTAATGAATTTATTTCTATACTTTAGCTATCAAACATCTTAAAACTTAATCTTAAAAACGAATGAAGAATATCTACAGTATGTTGGCCGTGTTTTTTGTAACATTAATTTGGTCGATTACAAATCCGAAGGAAGGATTTACCTGTTTCCTGGAAATCATTCCGGCAATAATAGGGATTTTGGTATTGACCTTTACTTTCAAAAAATTCAGGTTTACCAATTTTACGTATTTACTGATTTTGGTTCATTGCATCATTCTCTTCGTGGGCGGTCATTATACTTATGCCGAAGTTCCCCTTTTTGATTATATCCGGGAAGTTTTTCATCAAAGCAGAAATAATTATGACAAGGTGGGACACTTTGCACAAGGATTGGTTCCTGCAATGATTATCCGTGAGTTGTTCATTCGAAAAAAAGTAATTAGCAATAAAAGCTTTTTCAATTTCATAATTGTATCCATTTGTTTGTCCATAAGTGCGGCTTACGAATGGATTGAATGGTGGGTTTCATTGGCAACCGGAGATGGTGGCGATGCTTTTTTGGGAACCCAAGGCTATGTTTGGGACACCCAATCGGATATGTTGTTTGCCACGATTGGCGCTATCGTTGGATTGATTTTGTTTTCTAAAATTCAAGACAAGCAAATTCTAAAAATATAAATCTCATTTTTAAACATAAAAAAAGCATCATTACTTAGCCATAATGGTGCTTTTTTATTAGTAAAGACCTACTTTACAAACCCTATTCCGCAATATTTTTATACTTTATAATTTTAGTCTATAACCACGAATGGATTTGTTTTTGCACATTACAAGGTTTGAATTTCTATTTATTTTTCCAAAATCCAATGCTTGTGTTTCGTTTGAAAGATTGTTTTCGGTGATTGCATTGTCTTCGGCTATAAGTTCTTCGGGAGTTTTTTCAATTTTGCAAGAACTGGTACTTTCGATTACGTCATCATTTATTGAATTTCTATTTATTATTTCAAAATCCAAGGCTTGTGTCTCATTAGAAATATTGTTTTCCGTAATTGCATTGTCTTCGGCGAAAAGTTCGTCCGTGGTTTTCCCCTTTTTATTTGTATTTACACTTTCAATTACATCAAGACTAGTTGTATCTCGATTGGCGTAATTAAATTTCGAAGTTTTTGTTCCAATTGAAATGTTGTTTTCAGTCAAAATTTCTGCTTGAGAAGATTTTTTTTGTTTGTCAACGACATTTGCTGCATTAGACATATTAACTAAAGACACTAATGCGATTCCGATATATATGATTGAATTTTTCATAATAAATAATTTTAAAAGTTGATTTTTTTTTTGATTGATTTAAAGTTGTTTTAAATAAGACATCACTAGTAAAAGTGATGTCTTTAGAAAGTTTGATTACGCTTGTTTTAAAAATTGAACTGCTTCGTTGGCATAAGATAATTCAGCATGATTTAATGCCGTAAATCCTTTTTCATCTTTGGTTTTCACATTGGCTCCACTGGACAATAAAATTTTTATAATTTCAACTCTATTATAACGTGCCGCAACCATTAAAGGAGTCATCCCATTTGATTTTTCATTGACATCGACTCCATATTCAATAAACTTTTTGATTACTTCAATATCTCCCTTGCTTATGGCAATTCCAAGCGGAGTTGCACCATCATAAACAGAAATTATGCTTTTAGAAGCAGTTAAAGAATTGGAATTCGAGGCCAAAGTAACATTTGCAAAAGCTAATAAAGCTACACCTAGATAAACGATTGATTTTTTCATAATGATTGTTTTTTTTGATTAATTGTTCCTTTTTTGATTGTTGATTTTCGAAATATTAAATTCATATAATAATATCTTATGCAAATATATATCTAAAAGACAGTATCTTGTTTTACATAGTACTTAAATTTAACATTAATTTAACAAACCGATTTGTCTCCAACAAGAAAAAAATCAATTAAAACACAAACACAATCGGTTGTTAATAAGCTATTTAAATGACAACAACCAGAGGTCAGCAAAAAATTTAAGTTATATAATTAAAAATTTATAATAACTTTACTATAAATAAATCACTATGCAAACCAAAGCTAAAACCGTAAATGACTATCTAAATGAGATTCCAGAAGAAAGGAAAACTGCTTTTTTAAAACTTCGTGAAAGTATATTGAATGCTATTCCAAAGGGATTTGAGGAACAAATAAGTTATGGAATGTTGGGCTATGTAGTTCCGCATTCCATTTATCCGAATGGCTATCATTGTGCTCCAAAACTACCGCTACCCTTCATAAGTATTGGTTCGCAAAAGAATTTTATTGTCATGCATCATTTAGGAATTTATGCAAATCCAAAACTATTGGAATGGTTTACGGCTGAATATCCAAAACACGCCAATCATAAATTAGATATGGGAAAAGGTTGCATCCGATTCAAGAAAATGGACCAAATCCCTTTTGAATTAATTGCGGAACTTGCTGGAAAAATATCGGTGAAAGAGTGGATTGAATGCTATGATACCCAAATAAAAAACCGCAAATCTAAATAGACTTGCGGCTTTCTTATGCTAAAGTTTTTAGTTTATTTATTAGCTAAATAAGCCAAAACGTTTTTCTCAATACGGTCATAAATATTAGAAACATCTGCCTTTACGAATTTTTCTCCCAAAATATTTTCGTACAATTCAATGTATCTTTCCGAAACCGTATCGATATATTCATCGGTCATATCAGGGATTTGCTGTCCTTCCTGTCCTTGAAATCCATTTTCGATTAACCAACGACGCACGAATTCTTTCGATAATTGTTTTTGTTCCTCTCCCCTTTCTTGTCTTTCTTGATAGCCTTCTGAATAGAAATAACGAGAAGAATCCGGTGTGTGAATTTCGTCGATAAGAACAATTTTTCCATCTTTGGTTTTGCCAAATTCATATTTGGTATCCACCAAAATCAATCCGCGACTGGCGGCAATCTCTGTTCCTCTTTGAAATAAAGCGCGGGTATATTTTTCCAACACCAAATAATCTTCTTCTGAAACGATTCCTTTTGATAGAATGTCCTCACGTGAAATGTCTTCGTCGTGTGAACCGTTATCCGCTTTTGTGGTTGGCGTAATAATCGGTTCCGGAAATCTGTCGTTTTCTTTCAATCCTTCCGCCATTGTAACGCCACAAATTAGTCTTTTTCCAAGAGCATATTCGCGAGCGGCGTGACCTGACACATAACCACGAATCACCATTTCGACCTTGAAAGGTTCGCATAAATGACCAACGGCCACGTTTGGATCTGGTGTTGCAATCAACCAATTTGGAACAATATCTTGGGTCAGTTCCATAAACTTGGTGGCGATTTGGTTCAGGATTTGACCTTTGTATGGAATTCCTTTTGGCAAAACCACATCAAAAGCCGAAAGCCTGTCGGTGGCCACCATAACCAAAATTTCGTCGTTTATATTGTATACTTCTCTTACTTTTCCTCGGTAAACTGATTTCTGGTTCGGAAAATTGAAGTTGGTTGTAGTTATTGTGTTCATTGTTTTTAGTTAGTTGTTGTTTTAAGAAAGCAAATTTAAGATTATTTTTAAAGTAAAAACCAAGAATCGTGTTTTGATTTAATATTAAAAAAATGAATGATTATAATAGTGTTTCTGCCAGGTATTTTGCTACGCCATCCTCATCATTGGAAAAAATGACTTCTAAATGAGGCAATTTATTTTTCAAACTTTCTACGGCATTACCCATAATCAAGCCTTTTTTTGTGGCTAACAACATTTTTTCGTCGTTGAAACCATCTCCAAAAGACAGGGATTGTTCGAAAGTGTAGTTCTCGAGTTCCAAAATTTTTAAAATCGCAACACTTTTATCTACCGATTTATCCATAAATTCCAAACAAAACGGAAGACTAAAGGCAAAATGAAAATTATCCGAATGGTCTTCCATAATTTTATCTTTTAATTCGACCAACTTTTGATGGCTATTGTGTGTAAAAAATAACTTTATGGCGCTGAAATCCTCGACAAAATTAAAATCCACAATTTCGGGCGGATAATTCATCACGGTTTGAAAACTGTTCAGTTTTTTATTTTCCTTGTTCGTTTGCCAAACTTCCTCCTTGAATAATACGGTCGTAAATTCTGGATCAATATCTAAATTCAAAACTGATTTTATGGCATCGCTTGCTATGTCAAAAGAAAACAGCAACTCTTTTGCGGGCGAATGAATGCGCGCTCCATTTGAAGTCACTAAATAAACGGGGCAACCCAAGCCTTCCACAATAGGCAAAGCATCTAAATGATGGCGACCTGTGGCCACGATAATGAGATAATTTTCACTGTGAAGTTTTTGGAAAACAGTTTTGGTATATGCTGATATTTGATGATCTGTATTGAGTAAAGTGCCGTCTAAATCGCTTATTATAACTTTAATTCTTTCTTTTGTGGACATTTTTCGTATTCAGTTTTAACGACAGCAAATTTACTCCATTTTGAAGTGGGAACCAAAATGTTCTTCATCAAATCATTCAAGGACTACCTTTTTCGTTGAAAGATTATTTTTCTAATTCAATCAACAATAATGACTATCAAAGAAAACCAGATTAGCAAAAATAATGTCACAAAAAATAAATTTTCCCAAAATGCCAACTAGAAACAACTGAACTCAAAACATCAAAAATATAAATTGCCGTAATGAATGAGGTAACGTCATGAACAATATGACTTTACTTTTCTTAAACGCTAGTCGTGATTTTCAATCTGCTTATACGCATCAATGACTTTTTTAACCAATCTGTGGCGCACAATATCCTTGTCGTCAAGATAGATAATTCCTATTCCGTCAATGTCTTTCAAGACCAAAATCGCTTCTTTTAATCCCGAAATCGTTCTTCGCGGCAAATCAACTTGACCTGGATCTCCGGTAATCATGAATTTGGCATTTTTTCCCATACGGGTCAGGAACATTTTCATTTGGGAGTGTGTCGTGTTCTGGGCTTCGTCAAGAATCACGAAAGCATTGTCCAAGGTTCTTCCTCTCATGAATGCCAAAGGCGCAATCTGTATAACCCCTTTCAATATATAATCTTCCAGCTTTTCGTTGGGCAACATATCACGCAAAGCATCGTACAAAGGTTGCATATATGGATCGAGTTTTTCCTTCATGTCACCGGGAAGAAAACCAAGATTCTCGCCAGCTTCAACCGCTGGACGCGTTAAAATAATTCGCTTGACTTGTTTTTCTTTCAAGGCTTTCACCGCCATTGCAACACCGGTGTAAGTTTTTCCTGTTCCGGCTGGACCAACGGCAAAAACCATGTCGTTTTTGTTCATCGTGTCAACCAACAATTGCTGGTTGGGTGTCATCGCCTTGATGATTTTCCCGCCAACGCCATGAACCAAAATTTTATCGTGATCAAAAGCCTTTCTGTCGTCCTGACTGTCACTTTGAATGACGCGTTCAATTACGTTATTGTCAATGTTGTTGTAACGCGTAAAATGCAACATCAAGCGATTAAATCGGTTTTCAAACTCGTCCAAAACTTCTTTTTCACCATAAGCCTTCAGGGTTGATCCTCTGGCAACAATCTTCAATTTGGGATAGTACTTTTTAATCATTTCAAGATGAGTGTCTTGAGCGCCCCAAAAATCCTTTGGAGCGATGTCTATGAGCTCGATGATTCTTTCGTTCAAAAGCGGTGTTTTTAGGTTGTTAATTTAAGGTCAATCGCAATCCAATTCCGTTTGAATTGGTAATTAAATCTAGTTTTTGTTTATTGAATTGGTTGTATCCAGTGGCCATTTGATTGTTATATTCCGTTACAACATTTTTTATTTTTTTAGAAAAACCAATCTTTACAGGAATGGCTATTATTACTGCCATAACACCTACATAAGTCAATGCAGTTGGATAGGTTTTCTCCGTTTGAAGAGAATAATACCCACCGCCAGTAGGCACAGCGTTCATTCCAGAAGCAGTAGCTCCATGAATTAAATCAGCGGTCAAAAGTCCCAAACCACCTATTAACAATATATTCCCAAATGTTTTCTTTGTTCTTCCCGCATTATAATCTGCTAATAATTTTTGATTGTCTTTTAATAATTCCCTGACTTGATCTGGCGATATTTTTTGATTTTCGGAATTTAAAATAGTGCCGTTGGATTTGCAAACTAATTTTTGGGAAAACGTTTGTAAACTACAAAAGAAAATAAAAAGAAAAAATAGAGGTTTGTTCATGGGTTAGTTTTAAATTCAAATTAAAAAAATCTACTCGATTAAAGCCGAAAATACTTTAGCTTTGCGTTTCTCAAATTTAATGAGTTTTAGGTTCAGTTTTCGTTTTATTTATAAACAATTTTATGTCAATAATTACCCTTACTACCGATTACGGCTTGAAAGACCACTTTGTTGGTGCATTGAAAGGGAAAATTTTATCCGAGTATTCCGAGGCTACAATTATAGATATTTCGCATTATATTGATGCATTCAACACAGTTGAAGCCAGTTACGTCATTGGAGCATCGTATTCCAGTTTTCCAAAAGGCACTGTACATCTCATTGGCGTGGATTTGGAATTAAACAAAGAAAACCAACATATCGTGATGCAATGGAACGATCATTATTTTATTGCCGCCGATAATGGTATTTTGAGTATGCTGACACAAAAAATTGTTCCCCAAAAAATAGTCGCCATCAATATTCACGATCGTTTGCCCAATGAAGCCACAGATTTGGATGTTTTTGTGAAAGTGGCCTGTCATGTGGCCAAAGGCGGTTTGCTAAACGTTATTGGCAAGGAAATAAAATCCATCAAGCAAGTCACCGATTTGCAGGCTGTTCCCGCCAATGACGGAAGTTCCATAAAAGGATACGTTATTTACATCGACCATTTTGGTAATGCAGTGACCAATATTTCAAAAAAACAATTCTTGGAAGTGGCCAAAGGAAGACCCTACGAAATTGTCTTGAAAACCAAAAACATCAAAACCATCTTGCCTAATTATTCGGCGATTGCGAGTTCCGATAAATATCCAATAAAGTATTACGAAGGCGAAAAATTGGCGATTTTCAACGAAGCAGGTTTTCTGGAAATAGCCATTTTCAGGAGTAATCCTATGAAAGTAGGCTCGGCAAATAGCTTGTTGGGATTGAATTACAGGGATGTGATTAATATTGTTTTTAGTTAGTAGTATCCAGTTTTGAAATCAAAAATCGTTAATCTGAAATCAAAAATCAAATGTTCATAAGAATAGTAAAAATGTCCTTTCACGAAGAAAATATTCCTGTATTTCTGGAAAATTTCGAAATCATAAAAGACAAAATACGAAATGCGCCGGGAAACCGTTTATTGGAACTGTATCAAGACAAAAACAACACATGTATTTTCTTTACCTACAGTTATTGGGAAACGGAACAAGACTTGGAAAATTACAGGAAATCGGAGCTTTTCAACACGGTTTGGGCCTTTACCAAGAAATTGTTCAACGACAAACCTGAGGCTTGGAGCGTTGATAAATTAGTTAGCTTAAAATAAAAATTATGAAAATACTAATTAGAAAAATCTACTATGCACTTCCAGTTTCTTTGAGATATAGCGTAAGGAGAATAATTTATTTACCTCAAGATTTGTTCGTAAAAAGAGATTCACTTGTACCTCCCAAAGGGCTTATATTTATTGGAAGTGGCGATTATTTAAAAATAGGAAAGCTTTTTTTTGGACATTTTAAAAAATATTGCAATATCACTCCAGATAGTTCAATTCTTGATATAGGTTGTGGAATTGGCAGAATGGCAGTTCCATTTACAAATTATCTTTCACCGAAAGGTCGTTATGAAGGTTTTGATATTGTAAAAATTGGTATTGATTGGTGTACTAAAAACATTAGTAGCCGCTTTCCTAATTTTAACTTTAAATTAATTCCATTAAAGAACGATTTGTACTTATTAAACACTGACGAAAAAGCAGCTGAATTACAATTTCCTTACGAGAATGATAGTTTTGATTTGGTATTTTTGACATCCGTTTTTACACATATGATGCCTTTAGATATTGAAAATTATATCAAGGAAATCCAACGGGTTTTAATAAAAGACAAAAAATGTTTTGCCACTTTTTTTATCATCGAAGATGAAAATGAGAATAAACCAAACAGTTTTGGAAGCAAAAATTTTCCTTATGATTATGGAAATTATTTTCTAATGGACAAAACTGTAAAAGAAGCTAATGTCGCTTTCAAAAAAAGTTATATTGAATCCCTTTTGACGAAAAATAATTTAGAACTTGTCCATTTCATAAAAGGAAATTGGTCTGGTATTCAAAATACTGAATTAAACGAACATCAAGATATTGTAATTTTTAAAAAATTATAAATGAAATCAATAGTAGTAAGAGAAATAAAATCTTTTTTCGGTTCGCCAATAGGTTATTTGGTGATTGCCGTTTTCCTGATCGGGAATGGATTGTTCCTTTGGGTTTTCGAAGGAGAATACAATATTTTGAACAGCGGTTTTGCTGATTTGAGTCCGTTTTTCACTTTGGCACCTTGGATTCTGATTTTCCTGATTCCCGCCGTTACAATGCGCAGTTTTTCGGATGAAAAAAAGCAGGGAACATTGGAATTGTTGTTGACCAAACCCTTGAGCATTTGGCAAATCGTCAACGGAAAATTCCTGGGTTCGATGCTGTTGATTGTCATGGCGATTATTCCAACATTCATTTATGTTTGGGTAATTTCTGGTTTAGGTTCACCCGAAGGCTACATCGATATGGGCAGCACGATGGGTTCCTATTTTGGATTACTGTTCCTGATTGCAGCCTATTCCGCCATTGGAATCTTCACTTCCACCCTATCCGAAAACCAGATTGTGGCCTTTATTGTATCGGTATTTTTGTGTTTCTTTTTTTACTTTGGATTCGAAAGTGTGGCAACAATTGTTCCTAGTTTTCAAGGTTTAATTTCAAGCATTGGAATGCAAGACCATTTCAAAAGTATGAGTCGTGGCGTGATAGACACTCGGGATGTTATTTATTTTGTGAGCATCACTGTGTTGTTTCTTTCTTTTACAGTTTATAATTTAAAATCCATTAAATCGTAATGACAACTTCCAAGAAAAAAAACATACAATCTTTACTTGGTATTATTACACTTGTAATGTTTTTGAACGTATTAAGCAATAGTTTTTTTCATCGTTTTGATTTAACCAAGGACAAAAGATACACGCTTTCGCCAACTTCCTTGAATATCGTCAAGCAGGTTCAAAATCCGTTGTCGGTAAAAATATATTTGCAAGGTGATTTACCCGCTGAATTCAAGCGTTTGCAAAGTGAAACCCGAGATTTATTCGAAGAATTTCAAGCCTACAACAAGAATATTATTTTCGAATTCGTCGATCCATTGGAAAACGAAGACGAAAGCATGGACAACATTAAGGAATTGTATCAAAAAGGCCTTACACCAATAAACATCACCGTTGACGACAAAGGAAAACAATCCCAAGAAATGGTTTTCCCGTGGGCAATCGCGGTTTACAACAACAAGGAAGTCAACATTCCTTTGTTGAAAAATATTATGGGAGCTTCGACTACCCAAAAAGTGATTGGTTCAGTACAACATTTGGAATATTCCATTGCCGAAGCCATCAATAAAATTACCAAAGACAAACAAAAAAAGGTTGCCGTGATAAAAGGAAACGGAGAATTGCAAGAAATTCATATTGCCAAATTCCTGATGCAAGTTCGAGAAAGTTACCACATCGGTCCTTTTACTTTGGATTCGGTAGCCAAAAATCCAATGGGAAGCCTGGATGCGTTGCAAAAATACGACTTGGCAATCATAGCCAAACCGACCGAAACTTTTACGGATGCCGAAAAACAAGTGCTGGACCAATTCATCATCAATGGTGGAAAAACTTTGTGGCTTGTAGACCAAGTGAACATGGAAATGGACAGTTTGTACAATTCAACGGGTTCGACTTTGGCTTTTCCAAGAGATTTGAATTTGAACGATATGTTCTTCAAATACGGATTTAGAATCAATCCTGATTTAGTCAAGGATGAGCAAGGAAGCCCCATAAAATTGGCAACCGGAGAACCCGGAAGTGCCACGCAATTTCAAGAATTCAATTGGAAATTTGCACCTCAGGTTTATCCAATCAGCACGCATCCCATCGTAAAAAACTTGGGCGGAATCAAGTTCGATTTTGCCAATCCAATCGACACTTTGAAGAATGGAATCAAGAAAACCGTGTTGTTGCAATCTTCCCAATATTCGAAGAAAATAGGTTCGCCAGTCGAAGTAAATTTGAATATCGTTGCCGAAGAAACTTCGCCAAATCATTACTTGAATACCGGAAACATTGCCCTTTCCGTTTTATTGGAAGGTTCGTTTCATTCGATGTTTGAAAATCGGGTTCTGCCTTTTGACCAGAAATCTTTTCAACCCCTTGGCAAAGCCAATAAAATGATCGTGATTTCTGACGGCGATTTGATTCGAAATCAATTGGATAAAAACTTTCAACCCGTAGAATTGGGTTACGACCAACGCTCCGGAAACTTGTATGACAACAAGGATTTCTTGATGAACTGCGTGAATTATTTATTGGACGACAACGGACTTATTAACATTCGAAGTAAAGACCTCGATTTGCCTTTATTGGATAAAGAAAAAGTTTACGAAAGATATACCCTCACACAAATCCTAACTATCGGACTTCCAATATTGATTTTACTCCTTTTTGGCATCGCATTTACCTTCGCCAGAAAAAGAAAATACGGAAAGTAATGTTAATAAAAAAAGTTTTATTCTTAAGATAGTTTACGATATATTTGTAGACTGTATCGTATTTTGAAAATTAGGAAAAAATATATACCAATAAAACAAAACAGATGAAATTTATAGTATCGAGTTCGTACTTATTAAAACAATTACAAGTTTTAGGCAGCGTTATCAACAGCAGCAATACTTTGCCTATTTTAGATAATTTCCTATTTGAATTAGACCACAAAGCCTTGACCGTTTCCGCGTCTGATTTAGAAACTACAATGTCTGCCACATTAGATATCGATTCGACCAGCAAAGGTAGCGTTGCAGTTCCTGCAAAATTGCTTTTGGAAATCCTTAAAACCTTTCCGGAACAACCGTTGACTTTCACCGTTGAAGAAAATAGCACAATAGAAATTAGTTCCAATTCTGGTAAATATGCCTTGGCGTATGCTCCAGGAGAAGAATTTCCAAAATCGGTAAACTTGGATGAACCTTCGGTAACTTTGGTTCCTGCCGATGTTTTGGCAACAGCCATCAGCAAAACTATTTTTGCCGCAGGAAACGATGATTTACGTCCGGTAATGTCAGGTGTTTTCTTCCAATTTTCTCCTCAAGGATTAATATTTGTAGCCACTGACGCCCACAAATTAGTAAAATATGCGCGAACTGATGTAACTGCATCTGAAGTAGCCGATTTTATTATGCCAAAGAAACCCTTGACAATTTTGAAAAATATTTTGGGAGCTTCAGATGCAGAAGTTAAAATTGAATACAACGATTCGAATGCCACATTCTCTTTCGATAATTACATTTTGATGTGTCGTTTGATTGACGGAAAATACCCAAACTACGAAGCGGTCATTCCAAAGGAAAATCCAAACAAATTAATGATTGATCGTTCCCAGTTCTTGAGTTCCGTGCGTCGTGTCGCGATTTTCTCCAACAAAACAACACACCAAATTCGTTTGAAAATAGCTGGAGCAGAGTTAAACATTTCTGCTGAAGATATCGATTATTCGAACAAGGCAGAAGAAAGATTGACTTGTGATTATCAAGGTGACGATATGCAAATTGGGTACAATTCCCGTTTTCTTACCGAAATGTTGACCAACCTGCAATCTGACATGATTATGCTTGAAATGTCATTGCCAAACAGAGCAGGAATCTTGACTCCAGTTGATGGACTAGAAGATGGCGAAACGGTAACAATGCTTGTAATGCCTGTAATGTTGAATAATTAATTCAACCTATAATACGTTAACTAACCAAACCACTTTTATATTTGAAAAACGTCCCGTTTATCCAACGAGACGTTTTTTTTATTCGTGCATAGCCAAAATGGGAACATCAAAATCGTTGGCAAATTTCTGTGTCAAGCTGGGTTTAAATAGTTCGACAAAAAAGTTTCTTTTATAAGTCATCATCGCCAATAGGTCGATATCTTTGAACAAAACAAAATCCATAATTGTACTCTTGACATCATCACTTGGAATAACGGAAAAAATAACGGGTTCTCCTTCAAATTCTTTTTCCCAATGTTTCATCGTAGCTTCAGCAACATCTGAATTATTGGTTTTCACGTAAAGACATCTTACTTTTGCTTTCATTTTTTTGGCAATATTTAGAACATCTTTAAGTGCTTTTTTGTCTTTAGCCCTGTATCTGGTGGTGAATCCAATGGTTTCCACTTTTTTGAATTTGGCTTCCAATGGAACACTCAATACCGGAACATCAATTGCACTAATAACAGAACCTGCATTCGATCCCAAGAAAAAGGCTTCCCATCCTGAAGCACCTGAAGTACCCATCACCACAAAATCTATTTTTTCTTCCTTGATGGCTCTTTTCATGTTGTAAATCAAATTGCCGTCCATCAGTCTGTGTGTCATTTTAATTTTATCCAAATTTCGTTCTTCGGCAATCATGCGAAGTTTTGGAATCTCTTCTTTAAACATATCAAATTCAGACAATTGAAGTGAGTCAAAAACGACATTATAATTTTCGGGAAAGAACTGGTTATCGTAAACTGGCAATTCAAATGTGTGCAACAGCACGAGTTCGCCTTGCACTATTTTTGCAAATTCCAAAGCATGTACAAACGCATTAGAGGCAACTTCGGAAAAATCTGTGGGAAACAAAATCTTTTTCATTTTAGTACGATTTAAAGTTGTTTGTCTATCAAAGGTAACCAAAAAAATCAAATTATAACCCAATAACTGTCAGGTATTTACATCTATTTTTATTAAAAATATTGAGTTCAAATAATTTTAAAATTGATACTGATTTAGATTTAGTAACTTTGCACCCAAGAACAAAAAAAATGCAGTACAACGATTCTATAGTGGCACTAGCCACGCCTTCAGGAGCTGGAGCCATTGCGATAATTCGGATTTCCGGTGAGGATGCGATTACCATTGGGAATTCCGTCTTTCAATCCATCAAAGGAAAAGATTTAACCAAACAAAAATCCCATACCTTGCATTTGGGTCACGTTATTGATAATCAAAAAACTCTGGACCAAGTTTTGGTGTCCATTTTCAAAGGACCCCACTCGTATACCGGCGAAAATACCATCGAAATTTCTTGTCACGGTTCAACATACATCCAGCAGCAAATTATCCAGTTATTGCTTCGAAAAGGATGTCGAATGGCCAACCCGGGTGAATTTACCTTGAGAGCCTTCTTGAACGGCAAACTCGATTTGTCGCAAGCCGAAGCCGTTGCCGATTTGATTTCGTCCGACAATGAAGCTTCGCACCAAATTGCGATGCAACAAATGCGTGGCGGTTTCTCGAACGAAATTGCCAAACTTCGGGAAGAATTATTGAATTTTGCATCGCTAATTGAACTCGAATTGGACTTTGCCGAGGAAGACGTAGAATTTGCCGACAGAACCCAATTTCACGAATTGTTGAACAGAATCGAGTTTGTTTTGAAACGCTTGATTGATTCTTTTGCGGTTGGGAATGTCATCAAAAACGGGATTCCCGTGGCGATTGTTGGCGAACCAAACGTTGGAAAATCGACTTTACTGAATGCTTTGTTGAACGAAGAACGCGCCATCGTTTCACACATTGCAGGAACCACACGCGACACCATTGAGGACGAATTGGTTATTGGCGGCATTGGTTTTCGATTCATCGACACAGCAGGAATTCGCGAAACGGAAGACGTGGTGGAAAGTATTGGCATCAGAAAAACGTTCGAAAAAATAGAACAAGCACAAGTGGTTTTGTATTTAGTTGATGGTTGTCAGTTGTCTGTTGATGGGAAATTAGATGATTTACTAGTCGAAATCGGAAAAACCAGGAACCAATTTCCCCTTAAACCAATACTATTTATCATCAACAAAAAAGATTTGATTTCGTCCGAAAACCTAGCTTCTATTGATAAAAAACTAACAACCAATAACCAGCAACTGACCACCATTTATATATCTGCCAAAAACCAAGACGGTGTCGAGGATTTGAAAAACCAACTTCTTTCCTTTGTCAATACCAGAGCCTTGCGAAATAACGAAACTATCGTAACCAACACCCGCCATTACGATTCTTTGTTAAAAGCTTTGGACGAAATCCAGAAAGTAAAATACGGATTGGAAACCCACTTGTCGAGCGACTTGATGGCACTCGATATTCGGGAAGCTTTGTACCATTTTGGGATGATTACCGGGCAAGTCACTAACGATGAATTGTTGGGGAATATATTTGCAAACTTCTGTATCGGTAAGTAATAATCATTCTTTTATTTGTTAACTACCTATTTTTGTTGACTTTATAACAAATATTCTTCTTTTATTTGTTGCCCGACAACCTTTTATTCGTTATATTTGTTGTTCTATTGTTGCCCAATGATAGATTTTGTTGCCCAAATTCAAAGGCAACAATCTTGGCGAAATGATGCTACATATTGCTACACTTCGCTACATTATGCAACACAACGCAACATATTTATGAGTAGCAATATGGCAATTCCGAAAACCTGTTCTTATTGTGGTAAAGCTTTTATAGCCAAAACCACTTTAACCAGATATTGTGGCCATACTTGTAATTCCAGACACTACAAGCAAAAAGTAAAGGAAGACAAAATTCAAAACTCATTAGTTGAGCAACAGCAAACAATGCAAAGTTTGCCAACCTTGCAACCTACAAACTCCAACTCTCTTACATCCAAAAACTTTTTATCCGTTCAGGATGCAGCAGAACTAATTGGCGTTAGCAGATGGACAATCAACAGAATGATAAAACGTGGAGAATTACAAATTCACAAGTTTGGCAGAAAGAAAATAATTCAACGTACACAGATAGATAAACTTTTTAATTGATGGTATTATGAAAGTTACTTTAAGACAAAGACAGAAAGCAAACAAAATTAGCTTGTATCTTGATTAC
>NZ_PNNA01000014.1 GCF_013823965.1 Flavobacterium sp. | reverse complement strand
GGTTCCAAGTTCTGCTTTTGAGTCTCCTTTCGTGGGTCCGGCATTTCCGGTTGTGGCAATGGCGTAGTCCGTTTTCATTATGCTTTTGACGTTGATGGCCATTTGTTTTGCCACTTCGGCACTTACAACGGAATATTTATTTATTAATTCTTCCGAAAGACCCAAAACCGAGATTTTGGTTTCCGTCGCATACGACACTACGCTGCCTTTAAAATAGTTGGATGCTCCTGAAACCGATGTAAGCAACTGCGCAATATTGCCTCCAGTGCAACTTTCGGCAGTGGAAATGGTTTTATTTTGTTGCTTCAAGAGTTTTCCAACGACCGTTTCCAAGGTTTCATCATCATCAAAACCAACGATGATGTCACCAATTATTTCAGTCAAGGAAATCACGTTTTCTTCGATGGATTTTTCCAAAAACTCTTTGTCGGTTCCTCTTGCGGTAAGACGCAATCGCACTCTTCCCGGCGCGGGTAAATAGGCTAATTTTATGAATTCGGGTAAATTGTTCTCCCAATCTTCAATTTGCTCGGCCACGGCACTTTCGCCTCGACCATACGTCATAATGGTTTTATGAAGAATGTAGGGACGTTTGTATTCACGAACCACTTTGGGAATAATTTCGTTTTCGACCAAGTATTTCATTTCAAAAGGAACTCCTGGAAGCGAAATAAAAACGGTGTTTTCTTTCTTCATCCACATTCCCGGTGCCGTTCCCACTTCGTTGTGAAGCACGGTACATTTTGAAGGAACAAGGGCTTGATCTTTGTTGATTTGCGTGATGGTTCGTTTGTAAAAACCTTCTATCAACTTGGTAACATGAGCCAGTACTGCTTCATCAACAACTAATTCGTCGTCGAAATAATCACAGAAAGTTTTCTTGGTAATATCGTCCTTCGTTGGACCAAGTCCACCCGTAATCAGGACCAAATCAACTTTGTTTTGAAATTTCAGGAAAGTATCGACAATATGATGTTTGTCGTCACTGATGGAAATCATTTCGTGAATTTCAACACCTATTCGATCCAGTGATTTAGCTATAAAAGCGGAATTCGTATCGACAATTTGCCCTATGAGAATTTCGTCGCCTATAGTAACTATGGCTGCTTTCATTATTAATTTTGGATTTAAGATTTATTGGAAATTCAAAAAAAGAATTTGAATTTGAAGAAATGAAAACCAGCAAGATTATCTATAAATCGAAATCTTTTTTCAATTCTTTTACGGCATCTTCTACCTGATTTTTGACACTCTTAAAAGTTTCTTTGATTTCTTTCTTTTCACCCTCAGCTTTTGTCCAAGCTTCGATTTGAAGAATCTCTTCGAAAGCTACTTTTAAACCAAGTAAATCGAGTGTTGGCTTAACTTTATGAGCGTAAGCATAAGCATGTTTATGATCTTTCTTCTTGATTCCTTCCTTGATTTGTGCTAAATCTTCTGGGACTTCCGTAACAAATAACGTCACGATTTGCAGGACAAATTCTGGGTCGTTATCTGAAAGTGCGTACACTTTTGCTAGGTTGTAATGTAATGCCATTATTTTATTTGTATACTAAATAGTTTATTTCCTTCTAAAAATCCTTCTAAAACGTCTTCCGACTTCACAGCTGCAACACCCGCGGGAGTTCCAGTAAAAATAATGTCACCAATTTTTAAAGTAAAATATCGCGAAACATAAGAAATGAGTTCATCAATTTTCCACAACATATGACTGGCATTACCTTTTTGTACCAATTTACTATTGTTTGTCAATTCAAATGTAATATTTTCCAATGAATTAAATTGTTTTTTTGGTAAAAATTCTCCTATGACTGCCGAACCGTCAAAGGATTTGGCTTTTTCCCAAGGCAATCCTTTTGATTTTAATTCATTTTGAATATCACGTGCCGTAAAGTCAATTCCAACACTAATTTCATCATAATATTTATGGGCAAACTTGGTGTCAATATATTTTCCGACTTTGTTTATTTTAACAATGAGTTCTATTTCGTGGTGAATGTCATTCGAAAATTCAGGAATGACAAAAGGATGTTGTTTCAACAAAACTGCCGAATCGGGCTTCATGAAAATGACAGGCTCTGATGGTCTTTCGTTTTGCAACTCTTCAATATGATTGACATAATTCCTGCCGATACAGATAATTTTCATTATTTACTTTTAAAAATTAACTCCATTTATTGTTTAATTTCCTCAACTTGATTGCCGTCAATACTTTCTTGGTATATAAAGGAAAATCCGCATTTTGAATCCAACTGAAATAACCCGGCTCTGTTTCTAAAACCTTGTCGACTTTTACTCCTTTGTGTTTTCCAAAAGTAAAAATCTCGTCATCATCTTTGTCAAAAGCAATCATTCCGGCAAAATCGGCTATTTTTTTTCGGGTAGTAAATTCGGAGAGCGATTTTATGTCGTTTTCCAATTCTGGGTAACGGTCTAATTGCGCTTTCATAATTTCATAAGTCGCCATAGTATCTGCTTCGGCAGAATGCGCATTTTCGAGACTTTGGCCACAATAAAATTTTAATGCCGCGCTCAATGTTCGCTCTTCCATTTTGTGAAAAATGGTTTGAACATCAACTGAAACTCGATTCTTCATGTCGAAATCTACTCCAGCTCGAAGTAACTCCTCGGCCAATAACGGAATATCAAAACGATCCGAATTGTATCCTGCCAAATCCGAATCCTTGATCATGTTGTAAACCTGTGAGGCCAACTCACTGAATGTTGGTTCATTGGCCACTTTTTCGTTGCTGATTCCGTGAATGGCGGTTGATTGAGGTGGAATTGGAATAGTTGGATTTACTAACCATGTTTTACTTTCCTTATTTCCGTTGGGAAAAACTTTGAAAACAGATATTTCAACAATTCGATCTTTGGCGACATCAATTCCGGTGGTTTCTAGGTCGAAAAAACAAATTGGTTTATTAAGCTTGAGCTCCATTTATAAATTTTAGAATGACAAATATATCTTTTTGAACTTACCGTTCGTCGATTAATTAAAAAAGTTTTGGATAAAAAACCAAAACCCGACCCCATTTAAAAAAAGGTCGGGTTTGTGTATTAAAATTTCACGTTAAACGTAAAAATCGCTATCCAAATCAAATGCTTCCAGGTATTCGGCAACGCGTTTCACGAAACTTCCTCCCAATGCACCATCCACCACGCGGTGGTCATAACTGTGGGAAAGGAACATTTTTTGGCGAATGCCAATAAAATCGCCTTCGGGAGTTTCGATAACTGCCGGCACTTTTCTTATCGCTCCAAGAGCCAATATTCCCACTTGCGGTTGATTGATAATTGGCGTTCCGAAAACACTGCCAAAAGTCCCCACATTTGTAACTGTATAAGTTCCGCCTTGAGTGTCGTCCGGTTTTAGTTTTCCAGCTTTGGCACGGTTTCCAAGGTCATTTACGGCTTTTGCCATTCCTACCAAGTTCAATTGATCCGCATTTTTTATAACTGGAACGATTAAATTTCCATTTGGCAATGCCGCTGCCATTCCAAGATTTATATTTTTCTTTTTGATGATAAAATCACCATCGACGGCAATGTTCATCATTGGAAAATCTTTCAGGGCTTTGGCAACAGCCTCCATGAAAATCGGAGTGTAAGTCAACTTCTCGCCTTCTCTTTTTTCGAAAGCAGCTTTAACTTTGTCTCTCCATTTTACAATATTTGTCACATCGACTTCTATAAATGACTGCACGTGTGCCGAAATTTGTACCGAAGCCACCATGTATCCGGAAATCAGCTTGCGCATTCTGTCCATTTCGATGATTTCGTCACCTCCGTTTACAGAAACTGGCGAAGTCTGTGGTTTATTGATTGCAGCTTGTGGTTGAACCGCCGGTTTTGGTGTCTCGACTATACTTGATACAACAGAACCTCTGTTTTTTATATAATTTAAAATATCTTCTTTAGTTACTCTTCCTTCTTTTCCAGAACCAGAAATATTTTCTAATTCGGCAAGAGAAACACCTTCTTCTTTGGCAATGTTTTTAACCAACGGCGAGAAGAATTTATCAGAATCCGAGAAATTGGTTGGCACTGAAATTGATTCTTTGGCAACCTCAATACTTTTTTCTATGGCTGCCACTTCAACTGGAGCAACAACTTCTTTTTTTATTTCTGAAGCCGGACCACTTTCGGTTTCAATAATGGCAATTGTCTGGCCTACTTGAACCAAATCGTCTTTACCAAACAATTGCTCCACCAAAACGCCTGAAACTTCGCTTGGCACTTCACTGTCTACTTTGTCAGTGGCAATTTCGAGTACGGCTTCGTCAGCTTCAATTTTGTCGCCTACTTGTTTCAACCAATTTGTTATGGTTGCTTCTGCAACGCTTTCTCCCATTTTTGGAAGTTTCAATTCAAATCTTGCCATATTATTAACCCAAAAGGTGATTTTGATTTTATGAGTGCAAAATTAGTAATTATTTTTAGTTTGAGTCAGGAATTACACAAATTTACGTGAATTCAAAAATCTTGGATATTTATGACTTGTCCCCTATCAAAACTACTGTTGCTACCAATCACGAAATCAGACGATTCCGGAATAATTTTAAAAGTGAAGTTCTTGTTTTTATTTGTTTCGAAAGCCTGGATTATGGTCTTAAAATCGAGATGGTTTTGGTCGAAAACAATTTCTGTATTTCTATTTTTCGCAAACGATTTCGTAATATCTTGCAATTCCACTAAAGTTTGCCATTTATTTTCTAATTTTTCTCTCAAAATCTCATCTCCAGACACAAGAATATATTTTTCTGGCTCCAACTTCGGTTTTGGTTTTCCTTGAAGCATTTTAACCATTGAAAAAAAGACAATTCCCATTTCCATAAAAACCGAAAACAAAAAGGAAATGCTGAAATGTTTTTTATAGAAAAAATTCATCGCTTCACGGAATCGCTTCATATAAGTTCCGTCTTTGACCGTGCTTTCTCCTTTATAATGAATGACAGAAGTTTCGTGGAAATAATAGTTTGACTTCCCTTTTTGCAAAGCCATGAACGACAAATCGATATCGTCAGAATACATGAAACAATTCTCGTCGAAACCACCAATTTCATTGTACAATTCTCGTTTCATCACCATAAAAGCACCAACCAGGATAGCGACTTTTCCAGTTTCGTCCTCGGATAAATGTTGGGCATAATATTCACCAAATAATTTTGGAAAGATTTTATACAAGCCCGTAATTTTGGTAAAAGCAACAAACGGCGTTGGAATTCCGCGTTTACTTTCTGGGAGGAAATTTCCAGTTCCGTCGATGAGTTTCACGCCCACAATTCCCAAATCTTTTTGTTTTTTGGCGAAAGCCAACACTTTCGTAAAAGTATCTTCGGCGACAACGGTATCGGGATTGAGGATGCAAATATATTCGCCTTGGGCTTGACTTACGCCAATATTATTCCCTTTCGGGAAACCTAAATTTTCGCTGTTTTCAATGAGTTTCACGTTAGGAAAACGCTCTTTCATCATCCTGCAACTATCATCCTGGGAATGGTTGTCGATGACAATAATTTCGGCATCGATATTTTGTATGGCATTTTGAACACTCAGAACACATAATTCCAAGAAGTAGCGCACATTGTAATTGAGGATGATGACGGATAATTGCATTGGACAAATATAATTGAAAAAATAATCTTTCAATGTTTCCTGTTTTGATATTAATAGACAAAAAAAAAAGCTGCTTCATAACGAAACAGCTTTCCTTCTTATTCAATAAAAGAAGTTTTTATTGTCCGGCTTCTTTTTTGGCATCTTGCACCATTTTGTCATTTGCAGTAATGGCAAATTCCACGCGACGGTTTTGGGTTCTTCCTTCAGGTGTGTCATTGGTCGCAATGGGTTCAGCAATTCCCAACCCAGTCGTTTTAAAACGGGAGGCAGCCAAGCCCTTTGCAATTAAATAATTTTTAACTGATTCAGCTCTTTGTCCAGAAAGTGTCAAATTATATTCTGGTTTTCCCGTATTGTCAGTATATCCAAAAATTTCGATGTTAGTATCGGCGTATTCGTTAAATACTGGAATCAATTTATCTAAATTTGCTTTTGCTTGTGTAGTCAATGTAGATTTATTGATATCAAAACGGACCGCATTTTCGTTCAAAACCAAACGAATTCCTTCGCCAACTCTTTCCACGTCAGCACCTGGCAAGGCTTGATCTATTTCTCGGGCTTGTTTATCCATTTTGTTCCCTATCAAGGCACCGGTTCCTCCTCCTATTGCAGCGCCAATAAGTGCACCTCCAGCAGTTCCAATTTTTGAATTATTCCCGATTATGGCACCAATCAAAGCTCCTGCTCCTGCTCCAATTCCTGCTCCTTTTTGAGTGTTGTTCGTGTTTTTTAATGATTCACAGCCAGTAAAAAGTGTAGCTAATAAAAACAAACTGCTTATTCCTAAAATTGATATTTTTTTCATGATTTTTTAGTTTTTAGTGGAAATGATTTTTTCGAATTGATACGTAACTTCTTTGTTTTGCCCTCCAACATTGATAGTGTCAATCAGTTGAAATGAAGTTTCCGTCTGATTGTCCACACGCAATAAATAACCTTGAGTGACTGTTTTGGATTTCACTCCGGCTTCCACAATTTTCAGCACAAAAACGCCCTCCTTGTTGATGCTCCAAACAATGGGCGAACTAAAAGCAGGACAATCCGATTGTGTCAAACTCATGTTTCCTTTGTTGTTGTTCGAAATAAAATGCCAAGTACTTCCGACAAAACATTTAGAATCGGCAATCTGGAAAGAATTTACCTTAATGTAATCGGAACCCGGATAAGTGACGTTAGTAATGACCCAATCTCCCTTGATGGCCACTTGGGAACTTCTGTCCAATTTAGTGCTGGCAACTGGTTCACTTTTTACCGGTGTACCGGTGGCTCCTGATTTACTTTTGCAAGCAAAGAAAAAAATAGCCACTATCATCAATGCAATTGTTTTTTTCATTTTATAGTCTTTTTAAGATTAAACTTGATACAAAGGTACAAGGAAGCCTTCAAAAAATGTTTCAGAACAAAAGCATTTTGTATCAAAATTAACAGTTCCGACATTTTGTCACTTTGACTGCAATTGGTATCTTATTTGAAGAAAAGAAAGTCAATTGTAAAACTATTAAAAACAAAAAATATGGCAACTGGACAAATTAACGTTTCGGTAGAGAACATCTTCCCACTAATCAAGAAATTCTTGTATAGCGATCACGAAATATTCTTGCGTGAATTGATTTCGAATGGAACAGATGCTACCCTAAAATTAAAACATTTAACCAGCATTGGCGAAGCCAAAGTAGAATACGGCAACCCAATTCTGGAAGTTAAAATCGACAAAGAAGGCAAAAAACTGCACATCATTGACCAAGGTTTGGGTATGACTGCCGACGAAGTGGAGAAATACATCAACCAAATTGCTTTTTCTGGAGCCGAAGAATTTTTGGAAAAATACAAGGATTCTGCCAAAGATTCAGGAATCATCGGTCATTTTGGTCTTGGATTTTACTCTGCCTTTATGGTGGCTTCGAAAGTGGAAATCATCACCAAATCATACAAAGACGAACCGGCAGCCCACTGGATTTGCGACGGAAGCCCAGAATTCACTTTGACTTCTGCCGACAAAACCAGTCGCGGAACGGAAATCATTTTGCACATCGCCGAAGATTCGTTGGAATTTTTGGAAGAATTCAAAATCAAAGAATTGCTGAACCGTTACAACAAGTTTATGCCTATTCCAATTAAATTTGGAACTAGAACAGAAACACTTCCAAAACCGGAAGATGCTCCAGAAGACTACGTAAACGAAACCATCGAATTGGACAACTTCATCAACAATCCAAATCCGGCTTGGACTAAACAACCAACCGAATTGGAGGACGAAGATTATAAAAAATTCTACCACGAATTGTATCCAATGCAATTTGAGGAGCCTTTGTTCCACATCCATTTGAACGTGGATTACCCGTTCAACTTGACCGGAATTTTGTATTTTCCAAAATTGGGTTCCGATTTGCAAATCCAAAAAGACAAAATCCAATTGTACCAAAACCAGGTTTACGTTACCGACAACGTGGAAGGAATCGTGCCTGAATTCTTGACAATGTTGAAAGGGGTGATTGATTCTCCGGACATTCCGTTGAACGTTTCCCGTTCCGGTTTACAAGCCGATGGTGCCGTGAAGAAAATTTCGAACTACATCACTCGTAAAGTAGCCGACAAATTGAAATCCTTGTTCACTGAAAACCGTGAAGATTTCGAACAAAAATGGAACGACATCAAAATCGTTTTGGAATACGGAATGCTTTCCGAGGATAAATTCTACGAAAAAGCAGGTGCTTTTGTTTTGTACCCAACGGTTGACAACAAATACTTCACTTTGGAAGAATTGAAAGAAAACTTGAAGGAAAACCAAACCGACAAAGACGGAAAATTGGTGGTTCTTTATGCAGGAAATAAAGAAGCGCAACACTCTTACATCGAAATTGCCAAAGAAAAAGGATACGAAGTATTGCTTTTGGATTCACCAATTATCTCGCATTTAATCCAAAAACTGGAAAGCGACAACAAAGATTTGACTTTCGTTCGCGTCGATTCAGACCATATCGACAATTTGATCAAAAAAGAGGAAACCACGATTTCCAAATTATCGGATACTGAAAAAGAAAGCTTGAAAACCTCGTTGGAAACTTATATCCCAAAAGCCTACACCGTACAATTGGAAGCTTTGGATAGCAATGCTGCTCCGTTTATCATCACGCAACCAGAATTTATGCGTCGTATGAAAGAAATGAGTCAATCTGGCGGCGGCGGAATGTTTGGAATGGGCAATATGCCGGAAATGTACAACTTGGTAGTAAACACCAATTCCGACTTGGCTTCCAACATTTTGAAAACCGAGGACAAATCGGCTCAAGAAAACTTGGTAAAACAAGCTTTGGACTTGGCTAAATTATCCCAAAACCTTTTGAAAGGCGAAGAATTGACGGCTTTCGTGAAAAGAAGTTTTGATTTGATAAAATAAGCAGAGAACCCATTTTATGCAATAAAATGGTGTGAATCGCTTATTCCGAACTTGGTTCGGAATCTTTCGAAAATAGAAAATTCGAAACCTGCAAGTGAAAATTTGCAGGTTTTTTTGTTTTGGCGCAGAACGAATGTTTTTTCACGTTAAAAACTCATTCGATGATTTGTAAATAAATATCTACATATTTGACAAAGTGATACTACACATAAATGCAATCATTTAAAACAAAAACTGGCAATTTTATGGGTATATAAAAGTTGGGCAACAGCAACGAGAACCGAAAAAACAAACAACATTTGTTTCTTAAAAAGGAAACTTATACCTTTACAGAAAATTAAGATTACTAAAAAATGGATTATAAATTTAAAGTTGAATTTCTTGAACCAGTTTTAGAGTTTTTGGAAAATCTAGACCCGAAATCTAGAGAAAAAATACTTTATAATATTTGGAAATCGAGAAGTGTTAACGATAATGAACTATTCAAAAAACTAGATGGCGAGATTTGGGAGTTTAGGACTTTATACAACAAACAATATTTAAGACTTTTTGCTTTCTGGGATAAATCAGATAAAAAAGATACAGTCGTGATTTCTACTCACGGCATTATAAAGAAAACAGACAAAACCCCGAAAGTAGAAATTGAAAGAGCAGAATCATTAAGAATAAAATATTTTAACGAAAAAAAATAAGATTATGAAAACATATAGTTTAGATGACGTAACAGATAAATTCGTTGGAGAAAAAGGAACAATAAGTAGAGAAAATTTTGAAAACGAATTGAAAATTGATTTGATTGGTCAAACAATTAAACAAATTCGTAAAGAACGAAATTTGACACAAGAACAATTAGGAGAGTTAGTTGGCGTAAAAAAAGCTCAAATTTCAAAAATTGAAAATAGCTTAACTGACGCAAGATTCGATACGATTATTAAAGTTTTTAAAGCCTTAAATGCCAAAATTAATTTTAATGTAGAATTACTAAATCAGAATATAGCAATCCACTAAAATTGCCGATTGCCCAACAGCCACAACGGATTTGGGCAATTGGCTTAATGGAAAGATGGTTTTGTATCTGAATGATTTGGCAAATCCGAAAATAGGGCTTAATTTAGTACCAAACCCGCTGAAGTGCCAAGAAGTTAGCAGCAAGGCACAGAAAACAATACACCTACAGATTTTATGAAGAAAATATTTTTTCTGTTATTCATATTTTGCATTTTTGGATGTAAAACCCAAAAATTCTTATTAGAAGATTCAGGTAATGATAGTTTATATTTATCCGATTCAATACACAAAATATTTAAAGCTGGGAAGATTAGCAAAAAGCCAATTATTCTTATTAATGGTACTTTATTTGATTATGAAAAAAGTTTACAAACCGTAAAATTGAAGTTAAAAAAAGAGGATTTACTTTACATTAGTTATTTAGATCCAAAAGCAGCTCAACAATTATATGGAACTAACGAAGGTAAAAAAGGTGTTGTAATAATTGAAACTAAGAGTAAATAATGCACCTAATTTTAATTATACTACCTCTATTATTTCAAATTATTTTTGGCAGAAAAGCTATTGGAGGAGATATTAAATTGAGCTTTGGAACCATTTGTATACTTAGTTTTTTTGGTCAAATTCTATTAACCATTTTAGCATTTAACCTAATTGTATATTATCTTAAAAAAAACAATAATCCTTGTGGAATGCCATTAGTTGGACTTGTAATGTTTTCGTTATTATTTACTGTAATCTTATTGATAACAATATTTATTCAATACAGAATTAAAAAATCTTATGGAGATGATGATGAAATTGAAGATGAAGTTGAAGACGAAAATGACAAAATAGATGACGAACAAGATGATGAAGATGAAGAATACGAAATTAATTGAAAAGCGAAGAATTGACAGCTTTCGTGAAAAGAAGTTTTGATAAAATAAGTATCAAGAAAATAGTATTAAGTATTAAGACTCGCAAAATGAAAAATAAGGGGTCTTTTTTTGTTCAAAAAAACCACATATTACCTAAAGAATCACGAACTTTGAACGTAAATTAAATATTTAAAAAATGACTGTACACATTGAAACTCCTGCATTACTATTCTCCGCTACCTCTTTGATTTTATTGGCTTACACCAATCGATTTCTTACCATTGCCACCATCATTCGAGGATTGAAAAAAGCTTACAAGGAAAAAGAAAGCAGTATGGTTTTATTGGAGATCAAAAACCTCAACTTGCGATTGACACTCATTCGCTATATGCAAATGGCGGGCGTTTTGAGTTTGTTCTTGTCGGTTTTCACAATGTTGTTATTGTATTTGGACCAGCAAGAATTTGGTGTTTCTTTTTTTGGTTTAAGCCTACTTAGTTTGCTCATTTCATTGGGATTATCGTTTTGGGAAATCAACATTTCTGTTGGTGCACTTCGAGTGCATTTGAGTGATTTAGTCGAAAAAAAAGAAGTAAAACAGTAAACTAAAGTAACGAAAAAAAACATTCCACTATAATTTCAACAGCAACGGGGACAAATTTAAAAAAACGCTTTACTAATAATTATCGATTTATTATTTCATGATTTAGTAATCGGATTGGTCAAGTCTTTACAAGATTTGGACAGGAAACAAACATTTTGAAAAAGCAAGACACAATGAATATTGCTCTTGGGAACTTGACTGAAATTAGATTAAAAAATTACTTGCCGAGAATTTACGATAAATTTTTAAAAGTTCTAACCTTCAACTCGCAACTATACCCTATTTTTGCCCCTCACTAAAATAAATTAAAATGTTTGATATTACTTTGACAGAATTGGTAGGTTATTTAGCATCATTAGTGTTGATGATTTCATTTTTAATGAAAAACATAAATACATTAAGAATAATTAATTCGACTGGATGCTTATTATTTGTGGTTTATGGCTTTATGTTGACGACATCTTGGCCAATAATCATTTCTAACAGCTTCATATTGGGAGTCAATATTTATTATTTGATCAAACACTTTCGAAGCAAATAGTTCTTTGATGCTCGTGTGTCAATCTATATTAACAAGAAGTGACTTTTGAAACAACAAGTAATCATTCCTTAAATATTTAACACATAGTATTGATTTTTAGATTCTTATACCTTAACTTCGTGAAGTTTAACAATCTAAATTTTATATTATGAGAAAATTATTGGCTGAATTTTTTGGCACGTATTGGTTGGTTTTCGGTGGTTGTGGAAGTGCTCTTTTTGCTGCTGGAATTCCAAATTTAGGAATTGGATTTGTAGGTGTTTCGCTCGCTTTTGGTTTAACCGTTTTGACAATGGCATATGCCGTGGGTCATATTTCGGGAGGACACTTTAATCCTGCCGTTTCTTTTGGATTATGGGCCGGCGGTCGTTTTTCTGCAAAAGAATTAGTGCCTTATATTATCGCTCAATGTGTTGGAGCCATTGCTGCCGCAGGAACTTTATTTACTATTGCTTCCGGCAAAGTTGGATTTGCCATCGACGCAACTAAAGCCGGTACATTTGCTTCCAATGGTTTTGGCACTTTTTCGCCTGATGAATATTCCATGCAATCGGCTTTTATAGCAGAGTTTATTTTGACACTATTTTTCTTGTTGGTAATTCTTGGCGCAACGGACAAATTTGCCAACGGTAAGTTCGCCGGTATTGCCATTGGATTGGCCCTAACCTTAATTCATTTAATCAGCATTCCTATTACCAATACTTCCGTAAATCCCGCTCGTTCTTTGTCTCAAGCCATATTTGTGGGTGGAGAACCTTTGTCCCAAGTTTGGTTGTTTTGGCTGGCGCCAATATTAGGCGCCATTGTAGCTGGTTTAATCTATAAAAACTTGTTGCAGGAAGATGAAATAGCATAATTACTTTATCAAATAAATTTTTAAAGAGAAAAGCAAAGATGAAAATCTTCGTTTTTCTCTTTATTTTTGCAATATGAATCCACTTTTTCAATCGGAACCGATAGTTTTAAATTTGCCGGATGCAGAAATTATTTACTACCCTCATTTTTTCGACAGAAATGAGGCCGATGCTATTTTCGTCGAATTAAAAAATGACATTCCTTGGCAACAAGACGACATTTGCGTTTATGGAAAAATCCATCCTCAACCTCGCTTGACCGCTTTGTTTGGAAACGAAGGAAAACCATATTCCTATTCGAATATAAAAATGCAACCTCATCCTTGGAATTCGCTTCTGCTAAAGCTGAAATCACATGTCGAAAGTGTTTCCGACACAAATTTTACAACGGTTTTGCTCAATCAGTATCGAGACGGAAAAGACAGCAACGGTTGGCACGCTGACAACGAAAAAGAATTGGGCATCAATCCAATTATCGCTTCGGTCAGTTTTGGTGCTGAGAGAGTTTTTCAGCTTAAACACCATTCAATTCCGGATCTAAAACAGAACATTTTGCTCGAACATGGAAGTTTACTACTGATGAAAGGAACTACCCAACATTTCTGGAAACATCAAATTCCAAAAACTTCAAAACCCATTGGAGAGCGAATAAATCTAACATTTCGTGTCATCCAATAATCATATTACCCAAAAATCATTAGATTTGGAACAAAATATTGATTATGAACGAGATTACCGCTTACTTTTCGACAATCCCTTCTTCGCACAGAAGTTTGATTCTTGTTGGTGGAATTACCCTTTTTTGGTTAATCGAAAATACTTTTCCGCTCTTTAAATTCAATTATAAAAAATGGGAGCATGCGGGAATTAATATTTTTATGACGTTGACTACAATACTGGTCAATTTTAGTTTGGCATTTATTTTATTGAACGCTTCCGATTGGACAATTCTAAATAATTTTGGCGTGTTGCAATGGCTTCCAGAAATGCCACTTTGGCTTTATACATTGGTTGGTTTGCTATTACTCGATTTAATTGGCGCTTATTTGGTTCATTTGGTAGAACACAAAGTTAAATTTCTCTGGCGTTTTCACTTGATTCATCACACAGACATATGGGTAGACACGACTTCTGGCAACAGACATCATCCGGGCGAAAGTGTCATTAGGTTCCTCTTTACCACGTTAGGAGTTCTAATTGTTGGAAGTCCAATGTGGCTGGTTTTTATGTATCAAACCATTTCGGTCGTTTCCACTCAATTTACACATGCAAATATTTCCTTGCCTAAAAAACTGGATGTTTTTTTGAGCTATTTTATAGTGTCTCCAAATATGCACAAAGTGCATCATCATTACATTTTGCCTTATACAGACAGCAATTACGGAAATATTTTTCGGTTTGGGATCGCATTTTTGGAACATACATGTATCTGCCAAAAGAAGAAATCGTCTATGGAATCGACACTTATATGGAGCCTGAAGACCACAATCAATTGAAGAATTTATTAAAAATACCGTTCAAAAAATACCGTTCTCCCAAAAACAATTAAAAACAGTAAAAAAAAATCTCTTTTGATAAAAAGTAATTATTTTTTTTATTAATATTGGGAACATATTTGAAATCAAATCTATTAACCATTAACTATTACCCTTGAATTAATTTTCACCTAATGAAGAAGAGTAACCGAAAAGAATTAACCTGGGAACAAACAGAAAAACTTGTTGCGTTTGCCTTGGAGGAAAAAAACCCTTTTGAAATCATAAAGAAAGAATTTGGTTTAGCCGAAAAAGAGGTTCTTGAAATTATGAAAAAAAAGATGCCCGCAGAAAAATTTGAAATGTGGAAAAAGAAAGCCACTGCAAATAAACCAAAACCAAAACCTCTTAAAATAGATGATTTCGATGAAGATTTAGACGGAAAATATTATATAAAAAACAAACTCGATTAATCACAAACTCCTTCAAGGAGTTTTTTTTATTCCTATTTCAGGCTTTTAATATCTAAAATGCTTGTGCCTATTTCCTTATTTCAAGGCCTATCGGCTTTGATAAAAACAATTATTATAAAATGAAAAAAATATTTTTGGCATTTACATTTGCCACGGTTCTTTGGAGTTGCAAAACAGCCAATATCACGACAGCAATTTCACCTAAAAAAGAAGTTCAAGTGAGCATAAATCTGGTCGAAATCAAAAATGACAAAGTTTTGGTTACCGTAAATCCACCGACAATTTTGACAGATAAAATCACCTATCACTTACCAAAAATGGTTCCCGGAACGTATTCTGAAGATAATTTTGGCAACTATATTGATGACTTAAAAGCTTTTGACTATAAAGGAAATGCATTGGAAACAAAAAAATTAGACGAGAATTCTTGGTCGATTGCCAATGCAAAAACTTTGGATAAAATCACTTATCTGGTAAACGACACTTATGACATTGAAACTGAAAAAAGTTTTGGCAGTGATGCTATTTTTTCGCCTTCAGGCTCAAACATTGATGCCGACAAAAATGTTATGCTCAACACGCATTGCTTTGTGGGTTATTTTTCAAATTATATGGAAATCCCCTATAAATTAACCGTTTTGCATCCGGCTAAACTTTGGGGTACAACCTCAATGACAGACGAAGATCCAAGTGCAACAAAGGATTTATTTGTAAGTGCCCGCTATTCTGAATTGGTCGAAAATCCAATCATGTATTCAAAACCTGACTACACCTCTTTCAATGTTGACGGTATGGAAATTCTAATTGCCGTATATTCTCCAACTGGAAAAATCACCGCAGAGAGTCTCAAACAGGACATGAAAACGATGATTGCCGCCCAAAAACAATTTTTAGGCAACATAAACACCACAAAAAAATACAGCATATTATTGTATTTGTCTTCAATGGAAAAAGATGCCCAAGGCTTTGGCGCTTTGGAACATCCGACTGCAACCACCGTGGTATTTCCAGAAATGATTCCAAAAGAAAAGTTGAGTATAATGATGAAAGACGTGGTTTCGCATGAATTTTTTCATATCGTGACTCCGCTGACAATTCATTCCCAAGAAATTCAAAATTTTGATTACAATTTCCCAAAAATGTCCCAGCATTTATGGATGTATGAAGGCGTGACGGAATATTTTTCGAATCTTTTTCAAATCAATCAAGGATTAATTGACGAAGAAGAATTTTACAGCCGCATTGCAGAAAAAATAGAGGAGGCAAAAAAAATGGATGACACGATGCCTTTTACAACAATGAGCAGTAATGTGTTGACAAAACCTTACAAGGATCAATATTTGAATGTCTATCAAAAAGGAGCTCTCATCGGAATGTGCATAGACATCATCATAAGAGAAAATAGCAATGGCGAAAAAGGAATTCTTGATTTAATGCAAAAATTATCCCGCGAATATGGCGTTTCCAAAGCCTTTAACGATAACGAACTTTTTGACAAAATCACTGAATTGACTTATCCAGAAGTGGGTGCATTCTTAAAAACTTATGTTTCGGGACCAACACCTATTCCGTATGAAACTTATTTGGCAAAAGTTGGCCTGACAAAAGTATTCGAGAAAATTCCCGGAAACATATTCGAAAAAGACGGTAAACTATACATTGCGATAACGGACAAAAAAGGGGAAATCATAGTTAATTCGAATATGGAATTAAACGTTTTCTTTACCAATTTAGGTCTTTTGGCTGGCGACATCATACTGGCCGTCAATGATAAAAACTACAAATCGAATACAGTCAATGAAATACTTTATGACTGTGAAAATTGGAAAGAAAATGACGCCATTACCCTAAAAATAAGACGCGATGGGAAGGAACAAATCATTAAGGGAAAAGTAAAATTACCAACCGAAGAAAAGGAAAGCTTTAAAACCAACGACCCATCAAAATCTGCATTAAAAGAAGCTTGGTTAAAAAGGTAAAGCATATCAGCTATTTAACAAAATCTAAATTTAGAAATAGATTGGAATTTTTTTAAAAATCATTTCGACAATATTCAATCTATCCAAACAATTTTCTTTATTTTGCAAAAAATATAAAACCAATGAAAAAAACTATTATTGCATTTGTCACGCTTTTAATTTTGTCATCTTGTAACAAGAACGAATCAGGAACAAACTTACATCTTACCGGAAATATTAAAGGATTAAAAAAAGGAACTTTATACATCCAAAGAGTTGTTGACACTAATCTTGTGGCAATTGACACCTTAATTATTGACGGCAATTCAAAATTTGAAACTGATTTGAACTTGGAATCTCCCGAAATGCTTTATTTATTCTTGGACAGGGGCGTGAGCAATTCAATGGACAATAATCTATTGTTTTTTGCCGAACCAGGAACCATAAACATAGAAACAAATCTAGATTCTTTCATTGGAAGTGCCAAAATTACCGGTTCTAAAAATCAAGATATTTATGAAGAGTATCAAAAAATAAATACTCGATTTAGAGATCAAAACCTTGACATGATTCAACAAAAATTCAATGCCATCAAAAGCAATAATCAAAAAGCCATAGACAGTTTGAATGCAAGTCAAGAAAGCAACACCAAACGCAAATATTTGTTTGCTACCAATTTTGCCCTAAACAACAGGGACTACGAAGTGTCTCCTTATATTGCCTTGTCAGACATTTATGATATTAATGTAAAATATTTGGATACCATTCAAAAAGCGATGTCTCCAAAAGTGGCAAAATCAACTTATGGAAAAAAATTGACTGAATATGTAGCCAAAGTAAAAGCCCAGAAATAAACTTGATTTAACTCCTGTTTAAATAGTAAACCCGTCTTGTTTCAGAAACAAGACGGGTTTTTTTGAACTAAAACTTTATAAATACTTATCTCAAACCAGCCGTTAAAACAGAAATAACGGCAAATATCATAATCAAGGCATATAAAGACAAAACAATCAAAGCCATAATGCCCATAAATTTGTAATGTGATTTCAAATACTCGAAAGAAGCTGTCAGTGATTTAGAATCATTGTCCCTCAAAGCAATCTTTGCTTTTGAAGCAAACTTATTCAAATAATAAACCGGAAAAAAGTAAAACACGGCTATAATCAAATACAAAGCAGATATAAATGAACCTCCCATTGCACCAAAATTATTCATTTCCCGACTCAAATTACCAATAAATGCAAACACTGCTCCTGCAAAAATTGCTGCTAGAACAATAAAAACAATTCCAATATAGCCCAAAATGGACAAAAAGCAAGCCCATTTAGCGGTCTCTTTCAAAAATCCTTTGGCAGATACATTCAACCGTAATTCAAATTCTTCAATTTCCGAATACTCTTCCATAATAGTTCCGTTTTAAGGTTAGACCTCAAATCTAATGAAAAAAACAGAATTCCACTCTATTGATTCTCCTTACCAAATATTACAAAACGAAAAAACCACTTAACAAAAGTTAAGTGGTCTTATTAAAGAGCCGGCGGAGGGACTCGAACCCACGACCTGCTGATTACAAATCAGCTGCTCTAGCCAACTGAGCTACGCTGGCGACTCATTACGGGTGCAAATATAAGTCTGAATTTGAATTTTCCAAAATAAATTCAA
>NZ_PNNA01000081.1 GCF_013823965.1 Flavobacterium sp. | reverse complement strand
TTGCGATTTGAAAGTATTTGGGGAACATCGCAAGACGTTTATGATTTGTGCGACAAATATGGTATTTTGGCAATGGTGGGTTGGAGTTGTCAATGGGAATGGGAAGAATATTTGGGCAAACCTTGTGATGCTTTTGGCGGAATCCAAACGGAAGCTGATGTGAACCTTGCGCTCGAATCCTTGAGCGACCAAATCCATTGGTTACGAAACCACCCGAGTATTTTTGTTTGGTTTCTGGCAAGTGATAAATTACCAAAACCCGAATTGGAAATTAAATACAAAGACCTGATAGCAAAAATAGACAATCGCCCTTATTTATTGACCGCAGGAACAAGAACTAGCGAAGTAAGCGGCCCCGTTGGCGTAAAAATGAATGGCCCTTATGAATATGTTTCACCCAATTATTGGTTTGAAGACACAAAAAACGGAGGCGCTTTTGGTTTCAACACCGAAACTTCTCCCGGAGCTGCAATTCCTTCCTTGGAAAGCATCAAAAAAATGATTCCAGAAGACAAACTTTGGCCCATAAATGAAGCTTGGAATTATCATTGCACCCATTCCGCGGTGGCGTTCAGGAATTTGGATGTCAACACCCTTAATCTAGAAAATCGGTACGGAAAAGCAAAAGACTTACAGGATTACCTGAAGAAATCTGACGCATTGGCATATGAAGCAATGAGCGGAATGTTTGAAGGATTTAGGGCAAGAATTCCACAATCGACAGGTCTTATTCAATGGATGTTGAACTCGGCTTGGCCATCGTTTTACTGGCAATTGTATGATTATTATTTGTTGCCGACATCCAGTTATTATGCTACTCGAAAAGCAAACAACATCAACCAATTGATTTATGATTATGCCAAAAATGAAATTGTTGCGGTAAATGAATCCTTGAATCTAGAGAAAAATCTCAAAGCACAAATTCAAATTTTTGATTTTAATTCCAAATTATTAAAGACAGAAACTGTTCCATTTGACATCAATTCTATTACGTCTAAACCCATTCTTAAATTGGATAATTATTCCGAAGGTGTTTTCTTGGATTTGAAATTATTCGACGAAAAAGGAATCCAAATAGCCTCCAATTTTTATTGGTTGTCCAACAAAAAAGATGTTTTCGACTGGGAGAAAACCTTTTGGGGAAACACGCCTTTAAAGGAATATGCCGATTTCACCAAATTAAATGAGTTGCCAAAATCTGAAATTGTCACTAAAATTGCCACCAAAACCATTGGAAAAAATGTAGAATTGCAGGTGACATTAGAAAACACCAATTCAAAAACGGCTTTTTTTACAAACCTAAAAATAGTTGATAATTCAGGTAATACACTTTTTCCAGTATTTTGGGACGATAATTATGTTAGTGTTTTACCTAATGAAAAAAGAACAATCAAATGTATTATTCCCAAAAATTTGATTTCAAACACTAAAACACAATTGGTAATTTCGGGTTGGAATATTGATGAACAAACACATACAATAGATTAACTTTTAGCGTTTTTTATTGTAATAAAAATATTTACAGATGAAAAAAATATATGTCTTACTAATTGCAATTTTTATATTAGGTTGTTCTTTAGCAAAAAAAACAACTACAAATGCAATTCGTTTTCATAGCAATCCAGTAATCGCTCATCGTGGCGCTTGGAAGAAAAATAATCTTCCTGAAAACTCCATTGCTGCACTCAAACAAGCCATTGCTATAAAATGTGCAGGATCAGAATTTGATGTTAGAATGACAGCCGATGATTCATTGGTGGTCAATCACGATCCTCATTACAATACTCTCGAAATAGAAAAGACAAATTATACTGATTTATCTACTTTTAAATTATCTAATGGAGAAAAATTACCCACTTTAAAAGAATATATTTTAGCAGGAATTGAAAATAACAATGCCACAAGATTGGTCTGCGAAATAAAACCATCTGGAATTAGTAAAGAAAGAGGAATTCAAATTGCCGCAAAAACAGTTCAATTAATCCAGGAGCTCAAAGCGCAGGAAATGGTTGTATTCATCAGCTTTGATTATGATATTCTTAAAAAAATAATGGAGTTGAATCCAAAAGCTTCCACTCAGTATTTAGAAGACGATAAATCAATTGAGCAACTAAAAAAAGACGGAATCAGTGGAGCCGATTATCATTTTTCCTCTTTCAAAGATCATCCTGAATGGATTAAAGACGCAAAGAAAAACAACATAACCTTGAATGCATGGACTGTAAATAATGCTGTCGACATGGACTGGCTCCTTTTAAATGGATTTAATTTCATTACCACAAATGAACCAGAATTATTATTCGAAAGGATAAAACACTAATAAACAAGCAAAAAAATGGCTCCAAAAAAAAATGCACGTTTTTTTGATGATAATTTATTAAGTAACTTTGAGGATTCAAAGCTTACTAAATCCATGTACAAAATAATTTTACTAATTGATTTTACCGAAGATTACGGGAAAAGCCTATTAAAAGGAGTTACAAAATATTCAAAAGAAAAAGGCCCGTGGATGTTCTGTAGAATGCCGTTGCAATATAGAGAAGACCTTAGCATGGATCATGTCATACAGTTTGCCAAAGATTGGAAAGCAGACGGTATAATTGCCCAATTTTATAACCATGCCGACATAAAAAAACTCGTTGAAACCAAAATTCCGGTTATTGTTGAAGATTTTAAAGAACGTTTTGAAGAGTTCCCAAACATAACTGGAGGCTATTTTGAAACCGGACAAATGGGTGCGAAATATTTCATAAACAAGGGCTATAAAAACTTTGCTTTTTATGGATTCGACAATATTGTTTGGTCTCGTGAAAGAGCTGAAGGATTTGAAGATTCCGTGAAGAAACATGGTGAAAAAGTTCATTTTTTTAGTCCCAAAAAAATTGCCTCCCGTGAATTATGGTTTTACAAACCTTCGGCATTGAGTAAATGGCTGACGAAATTACCAAAGCCTATTGCCATTATGGCTTGTGACGATGAAAGAGCACAAAACATCACCGAAGCTTGCAAACACTCTAAAATAAAAATCCCGGAAGAAGTAGCCGTTTTAGGCGTTGACAACGATGAACTTACTTGCAATTTATCAGACCCTCCTTTGTCGAGCATTGGGTTGGACACGGAGCAAGGCGGTTATGAAGCGGCAAAATTGATGCGCCAACTCATAGAGCATAAAGACCAAAAACCCTATGACATCATTGTAAACGCCACAACGATAATAACAAGGCAATCTACAGATATTTGCGCTACCACGGACAAACAAATTGCCAAGGCACTAAATTTTATTCACCAAAACATTGAAAACAACATCAATGTAGAAGATGTATTGAAAACAGTATCTATCTCCAGAAGAGCACTTGAAAAAAGATTTCTTGAAGTAACCGATTCTGCAGTCTATAAGTACATTTGCCTTCTAAGAATTCGAAAATTTTCAGACAGAATTCTTGAATCTGAAAAGTCAATTTATGAAATTGCCATTGAATTAGGATACAATGACAACAAAAACCTGTCAAGATTATTTAAACAAATACACGGCTGCACTCCTTTGCAATATAGAAAAGCCAATGCCAAATAAGGTGTAATTATTTATTTTCTATTACCGTTAATTTTCCTTTTCTGCCGTTACTGGAAAATGCACAAAGCGTGATTTTCCCTTTTTCTGCAATTGGATTTTTGTAAATTTCGCTGTTGATTGTTGGTTCAGAACCATCAGTCGTGTATCGAATCGTGAATCCCGGTTGTTGAATATTGGCAAATACTTTTCCATTTTCTATAATTGCTCCAACTGGCGGAATGCGATAACCAAATCCCCCAGAATAATAATCTAAACGAGGTAATTCTTTTTTGGCGAGAACATTTACAAACACAGACCAATCTTTGTTATAAAAATTTTCGCTTTTGTTTTTATCCAATTCCGTTGCCCAAGAAGGACTTTGAGCCCAAGCCCGTTCGGCCAATGCCAATAATTTTGGATATAACAAGTATTCCAAAATTCCTGTATTTCGAACATTTTCGCTGAAAAGTTGCCCTTGAATTCCAAGAATATTGGACTTTCCATAATCAGTCAAACGTTCTTTTCCGTTAAACAAACTCGAATCGATTGGGTTTCCGTCTGTGTCTTCCTTGGTGTTTTTGTAATAATCGAAAGGGATAAAATAGAAAGGCTTGTCGATATTGTTAAATCCAGCCCAATTATATCCAGGCTCATCGGCGGCTTTTTCGTAAGCCAAATCAAAGTACAAATTACTTACGCAGGAAAGCACGACTTTGTAACCTGCATTGGCTAATTTATAGGGTAAATCTTCAGATCCCCAACCAATTCCGTTGTTCCAAACATAAGCTCGAAATCCTTTATTGGCAAAATCAGGATTGGCAACATAGATTTTTTTGCCATCTAAAACTGTTTTACGCATCGCAATTTCTTCCCAACCGGAAACGACAAGATTGCGTTTTGCCGTTATTTTTTCTAATTTATCATAATAGTAATACCAAAGATCATCCGTGGAATTGAGTCTATCATCCTCGGCAATTAGTTTGTTGCACAAAGGCGAAAGTTCCCAAGTTCCTGAAGGCACTTCGTCACCACCAAGATGAATCGTGGAAATAGGCGCATTGGCCTCTTTGTACATTGCCAAAATTTCATCAATTACTTTTTCCATAAAAGTATAGGTTGACGGCAAAGCCACGCACATAATATTGTCTTTCCACAATTGCGCTGATGAGTGAACGGATTTGTCATTCAAATCTCGAAGCAAATAACGTTCGGCTTCCACTTTGTTTCCAAGTTTCATAAACTTATTATATCTTGAATCCATCGCTTTAATCGCTGCTCGACTGTGTCCTGGCGATTCAATTTCTGGAATTACCTGAATGTGCCTTTCGGTGGCGTATTTTAATATTTCGATGAAATCTTGTCTCGAATAATAGCCACTTCCTGGATAAACTCCCGTGTTTGGCCCTGATGCATAAGAAGACGGCAGGAATGATTTGCTGTCCGTTGTATGCCCACGATTCCCTCCAACATCAGTAAGTTCCGGCAAGGAAGGAATTTCAATTCGCCAGCCTTCATCATCGCTAAAATGAAAATGAAAACTGTTCATTTTATACAAAGACATTGCGTCGAGCATTTTGAAAATGGTTTCTTTAGTTTGGAAATTTCTAGCCACGTCAAACATAAATCCTCTGTATTCAAAGCGCGGTTCGTCTTTTACGTAACAATTGGGAATAACAATTGAAGTTGATTTTTTATCCCAAGATTCCGCAGGTAACAGCGATTTCAATGATTGAATTCCATAGAAAATTCCGCTGCCTGATGAAGCTGAAATTTCAACTTTATTGGATTGAATATCAAGAATGTATTCTTCGTTTTTTAAATCTGCTTTTTTAAGCACAATTTGTTTGCTATAAGAACTATCGGTATTAATAAAAAGTTCGCTTTCAATAATTTTGTGCCATTCATTCGAAAGATATTGGGCTTCGCCTACAAATTCTATATCTGACTGAATGTTGACGTTTTTATCCAAGACAAAATTTCCTTCATTACACTTAAAATATTTTGGAGAAGGGAAGATTTTTGGCAAATTTTCAACCGGAATGTTTTCTATTGATTTGTTGTTGCTATAAGTAGTTTCGGCGGTGACAAAATCAACGGATGAATCCGAAATTGGTTTCAAAATATAGTTTTTTATGGAATATCCATTTTCGGGATTTGTGTCCCAAACTATATATAATCCTGCGGGAGCATAGGTGAGATTGAGAATTTTCCCATTGGAAAGAAATGAAAAATCAACAGTTTGATTTCGTTTTAATCCTTTGAAATTTTTGGTAGGTTTAAGCTGGCTAATATCTCCATTTATGTGTGTGACAACAAAATCTGGTGAACTTGAAATTGGAGCAACTTTACGGCTATAGTTAAAATAAATTGTCCATCCCGAAGCCGGAAAAAAGGTTTTGCCGGTATTTGTAAACTTCAAAGATGTCAGTACTTTTTCCTCTTTATTGTAATTATTGGTTGTCAATTCCCAATTAATTTGTAATTTATTTTCGTCGAAAGAAGATTTCTTCTGCGAGTAAGCTGTAATTGAATGGACAAAAAGTGCTATTAAAATAATCAGGAAACGTTCCATAAAGTTAATTTTTTGTGATTTACAAAGGAGAATAACATCCTCCCAATTCGTTGTTGGCACTATTAATATAGGGATTGTAAAGGTTTAAAGACCATTTTTTGCCCGTAATTTTATCTGCTAAATATAAATCATACTCTCCTCGTCCACCCTTTTTGGTACTGGAAAGCAATATGATGTGGTTGTCAACTGGGTAGGCATCCGAAAAATCTGAATCTGATTCGTTGAAAGGTAATTTTATTGCTGTTGTCCCATTAAAATATCCCAAATAAACTTGGTCACTAGTGGTCGATCGGCTAAACAAAAAGGTATCAGCATCAATAACTATTGGATAATATTCATTAATATTTACCATTTTGGCCAATGACTGCGTTGTACCGTCTAAAATATTGTGTTTTATAATATCCGCAGTTGAATTATTGGATTCATTTCCTGAATATACAATACTGTTTCCATCGGTTGTGTAATACGGCATCGAAGCTTCGGAGTTGGGAACGGTGAACGTTTTTAAAATAGTTCCTGAGGTGTTCATCTCTTTGAGAATGCCATTTGTCTTATAAATAATTTTTGTGCCATCGAATGAAAATTTTGGATCTTCATCACGTCCCAAAGAATTTTGGGTAAGATTCGTTGGCTGATTATTCGTTCCTAAAGTATAAATAAAGATATCCCAACTATTATTGGTTTGTGAAATTCCCATAAACACAATCTTTGTTCCGTCAGGCGAAAAATGGGCATTCATTGGATTTGAAATGGTCCAATTTTGGCTCAAAACCGTTCTTTCATTGGTACTGAAATCATAAAGAAACATTTTTGAATCATTGCAACTATAGCAGGAATAACTATGATAGACCATCTTTCCGGAAAGGACGGGTTGTGGCGTAATATCAGTAGGTGGTATTTCAGGAATTGGATTGTTTTGACCGGAACCGGAACAAGAAACCAGAAAAGTCAGTATAATAAAACTTAGAAAAGCCATTGATTTATAGTGCATAACTGCATTTTAATATTGGATAAAAAATAAAGAATACTTCGAAGAAAATCTCCGAAGTATTCAAAACTAAAATACTAAACAAACATCTATTAATGAATTACTAATATCCAGGATTTTGAGTCAAATTAGGATTTGTATCTCTTTCCAATTGAGGAATTGGACACAACCATTTATCATTGGTACAGTTGTAGTTGATGCTAATTGGAGCACTTGGTGTTCCAGAACCACAAGTGTATTTAACTTCATTCAAAGAATTCATCACTGTAGTACAAACACCAGCACGAACTAAGTCATACCAACGTTCGCCTTCAAAAGCCAACTCTAATCTTCTTTCGTTTAATATTTTAGTTTTCATGTCCGCTTTTGAAGTAGCTGTAAGTACTGTCAAACCAACTCTGTCACGAATTAGTTTAATTGTTGCCAATGATCCTGCTAAATCTCCCAATTCGTTTTGAGCTTCGGCTTTCAACAAAATAATATCATCCAAACGCAATAAATACGGGTGGTCTCCACTATTCCATCCATCAGCGTGTTTTTCTTTGTATGGGAATGGAACAGCTATCGATTTGTCTCCGCAAGGATTCCAGTTTTCGTCAGCCCAGTCCAGGTTATTCCAAAAAACGACGCTGGCATTTTTACGAACTACGTCCCCTTCGGCATCGTAAGCGGCAATTAAATTTTTAGTGGGAGTGGCGTATTTTTGCCATCCATCCTCTGGTCCCAAAAACAATTGGACACCCCAGTTGGAAACATCCCAGTTTCCTCCCAAGAAAGAGATTTCTAGAATAGATTCTTTATTGAAATAATGGGCACCATCAAAAAGGTCGGCATAATTTGCAACCAAACCATATCCAGCTGGGCTATTGATTACGTCATTGCAATATTTTAATACTTTGGTATAATCTCTATCGCTTCTTTGTGCCCAAATTTTTGCCAATAAAGCATTTGCAGCTCCTTTTGTGGCTCGAATTTTACTTTCGCTTACACCGCCAGCATAAGAATCTGGTAAGTTGGCTAAAGCAATTTGAAGGTCAGCATCAATTTGATCATAAACTTCCTTTTCAGTCGAGCGCGACAAATTAATTTTCCCTGGATCTGTTGAATTAGAATTTAATTCAATTGGTACACCACCATAATTTCTTACTAATTGAAAATAATGAAAAGCACGCAAAAATCTGGCTTGTCCAATGATGTTTTGTCTCAAATTATTTTTATCCAAATTGGGATCATCAACATTTTTTATTTTTTCTAAAATAATGTTGGCACGAGCTATTCCAGTATACAACTGGCTCCAGTTAGCCATCATCCTATTGTTGCTCGTTGTAATGTTTAATTTGTCGTAAGCATCAACCGGAGAATCACCATTGGCATTATAAGAATTATCGGAACGAACATCTCCTAAAAGCACATTGTCCCACTGATAATATTCGTCATAAAAAGACCTGTAGGCACCATTTAGTGCATTGTTAAGATCTTGAGCTGAATTGTAAGCATTTCCAGTTGTCAGTGCAGATGTAGGAGCTACATCCAAGAAGTCCGAACTGCACGAAGAAAGCGCAACAACTATCAAAGAACAACCTACTATCCTTAATTTATTATATATATTTTTCATACTGTTTTTTTTATGTGATTAAAAAGAAAGGTTTAAACCAAAAATAATATCTCTAGTTTGTGGATAGGTTCCGTAATCTATACCAGGAGCTATGTTTTTCAAAGAGTTGTCGCCGCTTCTTCCATAAACACTAACCTCTGGATCTAATCCTGAATAATTTGTCCAAGTAAATAAGTTTTCTGCAGTTAAATAGAAACGTGCTTTACTCATACTCAATTTACTCACTATGCCATCAGGAAGACTGTATCCTAAAGTTAATGATTTCAACCTAACATAAGAACCATCTTCTACATATCTTGATGAAACTTTTACATTTTGCTCTCCTGCAAAATCTGCTCTTGGCATATCAGTTATTTGACCTGGCGTAGTCCAACGGTCTAGTACTGTGGTCAATTGATTGTTTGCATTATACATTCCTTCGGTTTCAATTCTGGTAGCATTAAAAATGTCATTTCCTTGAACACCTTGGAAGAAAATGTTTAATGACCAGTTTTTATATTTAAAATCATTAGCCAATCCCCAAGCGAATTTAGGGTTTGCATTACCAATAATGGTTTTGTCGCCATCACTTAAATCACCGCTAGCATCTATATCTTTGTATTTAATATATCCTGTTGCAGGATCTACTCCTTCAGAAATATAACCATAAAAAGTCCCCAATGGTTGTCCTTCTTGTGCAATGGCAACCAACCCTCTACCATCATTATTAAGTTGTCCTAATTGTATGCTTCCACCAGGAAGACTCGTGATTTTGCTTTTATTGAATGAAATATTAAAATCAGTGTTCCATTTTAATTCATTTACCATATTTTTTGAACTTACGGTAAATTCAAAACCACTGTTTTCCATTGCTCCAACATTTAATAATGCCGTGGTAAAACCTGTACTGGCAGGGATTCTTTTGTTAAGCAACATTTCATCCGTTTTCTTGATGTAATAATCACTGATGATTGTCAATCGATTTTTCAACAATGAAATATCTATACCAATATTGGTTTGTTGCGTAGTTTCCCATTTAAGATTTGAACTTTCAAGTGTTGTAGGATTTGAACCCGGCACAACTGAACCTCCTACAACATAAGGAGCTCCAGGAGTTACCAAGCCATAGTGAGAAAAAGGACCAACTTGACCATTTCCTACTTCACCCCAACCCACTCTTAATTTCAAATCACTTACAAGTTCTACGTCTTTAAAGAACTCTTCATTAGAAATCCTCCAACCTCCTGAAAATGAAGGAAAATATCCCCATCTGTTGTCTACTCCAAATCCTGAATAAGCATCAGCACGGAAATTGGCTGTCAATAAATAGCGATCATCATAACTGTAATTTACTCTTCCGATTGCGGCTACATTTCTTCCTTTGGATTCGCTATAACCAGCGGTTCTTGTAGATCCTGCATTCACTGTTTGTACTGCTGCCGAACCAAATCCTCTTGCATTGATAGAAGCCGAAGAGCTTTCTGCTTCTGAAGCAATGTAACCCACTAAAGCATTGAAATTGTGCTTGTCGAATGATTTTGCAAAAGAAAGCGTGTTCTCAAAATTCCATAACGTGTTTTGATTATTATACAAAGATGCCAAACCACTAAATCCTCTACCTTCTCTACTTCTGTAAGGATCAACCCAAGAATTGTATGTGCTATTCAATTGTTCAAATCCAAACATTGATTTGAATTTGAGGTATTTCAAAAAGGAGACTTCTCCGTAAATATTACCGTTAAATTTATAATTTTCGTAAGAATGCTCATTTTTTAAAAGCAAGGCAACCGGATTTTCAAGATCAGAAATAAATGGGTTTATTGAAAATGTCCCATCAGCATCATAAACATCAGTTACTGGTGCACCTGTAATCGATGCTAAAACCGCTCCGTATTTCCAAGCTTCGTTAACATCAACATCTTTCCATTTGCTGTAACCAATACTGGAACCCACTTTTACTGATTTACTTATTTTGTGATCAAGATTCACCTTAAAGGTATATCTTTCCACTTTATTCGTCATTACAACTCCTTCTTGATCAAGATACGTTCCTGAAAGATAATAATTCGTTTTTTCGTCACCACCGGACACTCCCAGCGCATAATTTGTAGACATGGCAGTTCTTAACACTCTGTCTTGCCAATTATTGTTATAAGGATAGTTGTTCCAATCCGTAGTCTGGCCCATATCGGTCATTAAAGTTTTGTATTGGGAAGCATCCAGGACATCTAGTTTTTTTGAAACGGTCGAGGAGGAAGTATAAGCATCCAATGTTACTTTTGTTTTTTGGTTCCCACCTCTTTTTGTAGTAATGAGAATTACACCATTGGAACCATTTGCACCATAAATAGCAGCCGAAGAAGCATCTTTAAGCACAGTCATTGTCTCAATATCCGATGGACTTATTTCATTTATTGAAGTAGTAGGGATTCCGTCAAGAATGTACAAAGGCTCTGCTCCAGCCGTGATTGTCGATGTTCCCCTAACTCTTACGGTATAACCGGCTTGTGGTTGACCTGAAGGTTTCGTGATTTGAACACCGGCAACTTTTCCTTCAAGAGCATTACCTATTCCTGTATTCGCTCTTCCTTCGAATTCTTTTGAACCAACAATTGCGATGGCACCCGTGATGTCCTTTTTCTTGGAAGATCCAAAACCAACGACAACAACTTCTTTCAAATCGACATTGTCCGAAACAAGAATTACATTAATTGACGTTTGACCATTCAGGGCAATTTTTTGCGATGTATACCCCAGATAACTAACTGTTATAACTGCCTCTTTTGGCAAATTGTTCAAAGTGAACTTACCGTCTAAATCCGTGATTGTTCCAATTTTGGAATTTTGTACGGCTATATTAACCCCTGGCAAAGGTCCCGCAAAATCTGATACCTTTCCGGTAACGGATTGTGCATGTATCATTCCGCATCCTAATAGCAATGCAGAAACGAACAAGATTTTTTTGAAAAATTTCTTCATAATTAATTTTGTTTAATAATTTTTTTGGTTTTTGGTAGTTTAAGAATCTCTTTTTGTGTTTTGAATATAAATATCCTTTTCCAAAACTAACTAATTGCTATTTTATAAAAATATATTTTTACGTATTATAATCCTCGTTTTACGCAATTATCATTATTCAGATGTAAACACTAAAATTGAAGACCAAAAAGAGAACTAACAAAATTTAAAGTACATTTTTACTATTTCATCTTTTTATATTGACGCATAATTAGTTTACAAAACAAGACTTTACAGCATCCTATAGCTTTTACAAGCTTTACAAATGCTGTTTTTTGACCAGAATCTTATTACATTTGCAAATCAAATAATTACACCAAGACATTAAATATGAACACTATTCATTTGAAGTTGGTTTTCGTTAAAACAATTAAATACACAGGAATAGGACTGGCTGTAATTCTTTCCTTGATGTTTGTGACACCAATCATTTTCTCGGACAGACTCAAAGAAGAGATCAAAAAAACGGCCAACAAAAATTTGGCAGGAGAAATGAACTATTCGGATATGAGTGTTTCTTTCTTCAAACATTTTCCGTCCTTGACCTTGACCTTGAATGATTTTAAACTCAACGGTTCGGCTCCATTTCAAAAAGAAAGATTTATTAATGCCAAAGAAGTGTCTTTCGGAATTAACGTTTCAAGTCTCATTTTTGGAAAATCCATAAAAATTGACGAAATCTATCTTTCGAATTCAACCATAAACATCAAAGTCAACAAAGACGGATTAGCCAATTACAACGTTTATATTGCCGAGAAAAAAGTCGAAAAAGAAAACGAAGAATCTGCAGCCATAAAACTGGATCGAATAGAAATCATCAACAGTCAAATGACTTATGACGACAAATCGACCCAATTGCACTTTGATGCTTTTGGGTTTAATTATCTTGGAAAAGGGGATTTGAGTCAAGATATCTTTGATTTATCTTCCAAAGCAAAAATTGACAAACTCAATGTACTCTATGCCAATGAGCAGTATTTGATGAACAAAAAAGTAGATGCCGATTTGATTACGAAAATAAACATCAACTCGCTTTCCTTTGTTTTTGAACAAAACGATTTGATGATTAACCAGCTTCCCGTGGATTTCAAGGGAAAATTTGACTTTTTGAAAGACGGTTACAATATGGATTTTGTCATAAAATCGACCGACAGCAACCTTCAGGATTTGTTCACGGCTTTTCCTCCAAAATACATTACTTGGCTTGGCAAAACAGAAATCAAGGGAAAAACCGATTTACTTCTTACCCTAAAAGGGAAATATATCGAGTCAGAAAAAGTGGCTCCAAACTTGAACCTGGATTTCAAGATAAGAGAGGGATTTATAAATTATGACAAAAGTGCCTTCCCCGTTTCGAACCTAAACTTGGATTTGTCCACAAGTTTGCCTTCGTTGAAACCGGAACTCTTGATTGTCAATACCAAAAACGTTTCTCTAAATGTAAATCAGGATTATTTGAAAGCAAAACTATACGTCAAAGGGATGGATATTCCTGAAATAGATGCTGTTTTCAATTCCAAAATAGATTTGGAAAAACTGAACAAAGCATTGGGGATTCCAGATATCGAACTAAAAGGAATGCTGGTTGGTCAAGGAAATGCCAAAGGAAAATACGACCCGCAGCACAAGGTTTTCCCGATTACCAATGCCAACGTCAACCTGAAAAGCGGCTATGTCAAGACGAAATATTATCCCAATCCGATTACCAACATCAATATCCTGACTACAATAAACAATAAAAAAGGGACATTCGAGGATTTGAAAATAACTTTAAAACCCGCAGAATTCACCTTCGAAGGCAAACCCGTATTTGTGGAAGCTCAATTGGAAAATTTTGACAATCTTGTTTATGACATCAAGGCAAAAGGAACACTTGACATTAGTAAAATTTACAAAGTTTTCTCCCAAAAAGGACTCGACGTGGATGGTTTCGTTAAAGCTGATTTAGCCTTGAAAGGCAAACAAAGTGATGCCGAAAAAGGAAATTACGGCAAACTAAACAACAAAGGAACATTGGAACTCAGAAATATCCTGATTGCAACAGAATATCTTCCGAAAAAAATCCTCATCAAGGAAGGCGTTTTCAAAATCAACCAGGACAAAATGTCTTTCAACAATTTCTTGGCTGCTTATGGACAATCAGACTTCAGAATGAATGGATATTTGCAAAACGTGTTCAATTTTGTCACGACAAAAACAGGCGTTTTACGAGGTGCTTTTACACTAAATTCAACATATGTCAATGCCGACGAGTTTATGTCTAAAACAACGATTAACACGACAACAAACACACCCAATACGGAAGTAAAACCAACCACTGTGGAAGAAACCGGCGTGATTGTAATTCCATCCAATTTTGATTTGAAATTTCAAGCCAATGCCCATAAAGTTGACTTTAATGAACTCAAATTAAAAGAAGCAAAAGGCACAATGACTATTAAAAAAGGCGTTTTGACGATGCAAAATACAGGTTTCAACTTAATAGGTTGCATCGTGAACATGAATGCAAAATACCAAGCAAGCACTCCTCAAAAAGCAAATTTCGAGTACAATATCAAAGCCAGTGATTTTAACATCAAAAGAGCTTACAACGAGATAAAAATGTTTCGTGAAATGGCCAGTACCGCCGAAAAAGCGCAAGGAACAATTTCGTTGGACTATAAACTTAAAGGACGTTTGAATGCCAATATGGAACCCGTTTATCCATCCTTAGTCGGAAATGGAGTTGTCTCTGTAAAAGACATCAAAATGCACGGGATGAAAATGTTTGGTGCTGTAGCCAAAAAAACGGGAAAAGGCGAAATGAAAAATCCGGAATTATCCAAGGTAGAAATTAAAAGTTCCATCAAAAACAACATCATCACTTTGGAGAGATTCAAATTTAAATTTGCCGGATTCCGACCAAGAATTGAAGGAACCACAAGTTTGGACGGAAAGTTGAACATCAAAATGAGATTGGGATTGCCTCCATTGGGAATACTTGGAATTCCAATGACCATTACAGGAAACAAAGATAACCCGAAAGTAAAAATAGGACGTCAATCAGAAGATTTGGAAGAGACTGAAGATAAGGATGCTGATTAGAAAAACAAAAGTAATCAAGTAAGCAGCTTTAGCTAAACAGCTAAAAATCAATTTCAATAATTGCATTTTTTCTATAGGAAAATGCGTATTTTTACGCCTATTGTTTTGTTGAAAATGAAAAAAAACCTACTTCTTTTTATTTTACTATTTTTTTTCCTAAAAATTTTCTCTCAAGGTGAGGCCAATATTTGGTATTTTGGTATCAATGCAGGAATAGATTTTAATAGTGGTAGTCCAGTAGCATTGACCAATAGTCAAATGATTACGGATGAGGGTTGTGCAGTTTTATCAAATGCTTCAGGACAATTATTGTTTTATACTGATGGTTCGACAGTTTGGAATAAAAACCATCAAGTAATGCAAAATGGTTCTGGATTGTTAGGCCACTATTCAAGCAGTCAATCGGCAACCATCATTCAAAAACCTGGTTCTACTAATTTATTTTATGTATTTACAATTGATGCAGAAGGAGGCCTAAATGGATTTCGTTATTCTGTTATTGACATATCGCTAGATAATGGTTTAGGCGCCATTACAACTAAAAACATTTTAATTCAAACTCCTATTTGTGAAAAAATTTCAATTGTAAAACACGCAAATGGAATAGATTTTTGGGTTTTAACCCACGGAATTAATAATACATTTTATTCCCATTTAGTAACACCTTCAGGAGTCAGCAGTTCTCCGATAATTTCTAATATTGGTATTGATTTAGGTGCAAGTATATATGGGAGTGTCTCACAAGGCATTATGAAATTATCCCCTGATGGCACAAAATTAGCAATTTGTCATACTGGTTTTCAAATGGTAGAATTACTCGATTTCAATGCGGTCACAGGAATTATTTCAAATCCTCGTGTGATTATGACTGGCATGAGTTCTTGGGATAATTTTTATGGGGTTGAATTTTCTCCAAATGGTAAAATTTTATATGTTACCAGCGAAAGTTTAGGTGACATTTATCAATTTGATTTAACAGCTTCAAATATAGCATCGTCTAAAATAGATATACCAACATCATATGGTTTTCTGGGAGCTTTACAAATTGGACCAGATCGCAAAATTTATTTATCATCTGTTGGGAGTTCAAGTTTAAGTGTAATTAACAAGCCTGATGTGTTGGGTTTAGGATGTGATTTTCAAAATTCAGTTGTAGATTTGGGAGGTAAATCTTGTTATTTAGGGCTTCCCTCTTTCAATCAATCCTTCTTTTTTACAGCCGAAATTGAATTCGAAGATGCTTGTTTAGGCAACAATAGTTCCATGTCTCTAATTAGTGATCAAACTATTTTATCAGCTAGTTGGGATTTTGGCGATGGTTTTACTTCTAATACAATAAATCCAACTCATCTATATACAAATGCAGGAGCTTATAAAGTTTCGGTTACAGCAACAACTGCTGTTGGTACAATTACAAAAACTGGATATATAATTATTTCCGAAGCTCCCATTGCATCACAACCACAAAATCTATTGATTTGTGATAATGACAATAATGGGCTATATAATTTTAATTTAACTGACCAAAACCCAGTAATACTCAATGGTCAAGACCCCAACTTATTTTCGATAATATATTATGGCAATGCGATCGATTATGCCAATAAAAAAGCAATTGCAACGCCCAATAATTATGTAAACACAACACCTTATCAATCACAAACTATTATTGCTGAAATAAGTAATAATTCGAATTCCAAATGCAAAAGCACGACTAGTTTCGATATTAATGTTTTTGATTCTCCAAAACCAAGTGCCATTGTTCCAAAAATCAGAAGTTGTGACAATACCAGCGTTGGAACAGACTCTGACAGCCATATTGTTTTTGATTTGACACAAAATGCTACGGCAATTTTAAACGGTCAATCCGCTAGTCAGTTTGTGCTTTCATATTACAAAGATTCAGCTTTAAGTGAATTGATTGCGACTCCAAATGCTTACACCAATGCCAATGTTTCTGAAACAATTTATGTAAAGATGACTAATAAAGATAATGTAAATTGTTTTGCATTGTCTTTATTCCAAATCGAAGTTTTGGCTTTGCCTGAAATCACTAGTGTAGTCTCATTAAAACAATGCGATGATAATATTGATGGTTTTAGTGTGTTTAATTTAGAAGAAGCCATTAACAAAATAACTGCAAACGCTACAACAGAAACAATCGTTTTTTTCAAAACGCAAATAGAAGCTCAAAACAATAGCAACCCAATCATCAATACAACAAGTTATACCAATCAAATTGTAAGTAATGATGTGATTTATGCAAGAGTTATAAATGCAAATGGTTGTTTTAGAATAACACAACTGAATCTTATTGTTTCCACCACACAAATTCCTTTGAATTTCGCAAAGACTTTTACCAAATGTGACGACGCTATTTTAGGCACAAATACCGATGGGATTGCAACTTTTGATTTTAGTACCGTGACGAATGATGTTCTGAATATATTTCCAGTAGGTCAATTGTTAGACATTCGCTATTTTAGAAATCTTACAGATGCTTTGGCAGAGAAAAATGCTATAACAGATATTTCGAATTATAGAAACATTGGTTATCCCAATAAACAAAACATCTATATTCGAGTAGATAGTCAACTTAATAATGATTGTTTAGGATTAGGAAGTCACATTACCTTGAATGTAGAGCACATTCCTATTGTACAAGACTTGACACAAATTCATTGCGATGATGATCAAGATGGGAAATATGCTTTTGATACAACAAACCTACAATCGCAATTATTGAATGGTTTAACTAATGTAACTGTGGCTTATTTTGACCAAAACAATTTAGCTTTACCTAGTCCGTTGCCTAATCCTTTTTTGACCACTTCTCAAACGTTAAAAGTTACCATTACCAATATTACATCAAAAGCTTGTTCATACAATTCGACTATACAATTTGTAGTTGATGATTTACCAGAAGCTTTTCCAGTAGCACTATCCTTAACAACGGCTTGTGATGATGAAGCCAACCCCTCTTTACAAGATGGGAAATTTGCATTTGACACCTCTAATTTTCAAAACATAATTTTGGGAGCCCAGACAGGAATGATAGTCAAGTATTTTGACTCGAATAATAATCCATTACCAAGTCCATTACCTAATCCTTTTGTTACGGAAACCCAAAACGTGAGCGTTGAAGTGATAAATCCAGTAAACACAACTTGTACTGCAACATTAACATTACCTTTTGTTGTATTTCCAGTACCCAAAATCAATTTGTTGGGAGATGAATTAGTCTGCAGCAACTTACCTACGTTTACAAAAAATTTGGATGCAGGCTTCTTAGATGGTTCAGCAACAAATAACTATTCTTATGCTTGGTCGTTCAATGGAAAAGCTATTTCAGGAGCAACAAACAACACCTTAACTATAAACACGGCCGGACTCTATACCGTAAAAGTAACCAATAATCAGGGATGTTACAGAACGAGAACCCTTACCGTTATAGCTTCAGATATTGCTAAAATAATTAATGTAAATATTGTAGATTTAGCTGAATCCAATAGTATTTCTGTTGCTGTTACAGGTTCTGGAAATTATGTTTATAATCTGGATGATGAATTTGGAGTTTTTCAATCAGAAAATATTTTCACCAATGTCAGTGCTGGAATTCACACCGTTTTTGTCAAAGACTTGAATGGCTGTGGTGTAACACCAAAAGAAGTGGCAGTTCTGGGAATTCCGAATTTTTTCACTCCAAACGATGATGGACACAACGACTTTTGGAACATCAAAGGGGTAAATACTTTCTTCAATGCAAAAACAATAATCTATGTTTTCGATCGATATGGCAAGTTAATCCAACAAATCAGTCCACTAACTCAAGGTTGGAATGGCACTTTCAACAGTCAGAAAATGCCAGCCACGGATTATTGGTATTCCATACAACTGGAAGACGGTCGGGTTGTAAAAGGGCATTTTGCGTTGAAACGGTAAAACTATCTAATCAATTTATATCTAACTAATTCTTAAAATACATTTTGATATTCCTTCTATAAATAGATATGGACGAATCTTTTTATAAGTTAACTTGTAAATTACTCAAGTTGTTATAAAACACACCAAAAAAATATTATTGTAACCTATTGAAATATCCCAAGACTTAATAGACTAACCAATATTTATGCTTAAATTTTATCACTTCACTCGGTTAGTACAATATTTTCAAAAAGACCCGAAGGCTAAGCATACCTTAACTACACTTATC
>NZ_PNNA01000003.1 GCF_013823965.1 Flavobacterium sp. | reverse complement strand
TACGGCATAAGATATGAATTTGAATCCACGAGTTTCATCAAAACGTTGTGCTGCTTTTATGAGGCCTAAGTTTCCTTCATTGATCAAATCAGGAAGTGTTAAACCTTGATTTTGATATTGTTTAGCCACCGAAACAACGAAACGTAAATTAGCTTTCGTCAATTTTTCTAGTGCAGCTTGATCACCGGCTTTAATTTTTTGTGCCAATTCCACCTCTTCATCAGCGGTGATAAGATCCACCTTACCAATTTCCTGTAAATACTTGTCTAATGATGCAGTTTCACGATTGGTTACCTGCTTGGTGATTTTAAGTTGTCTCATGTTTTTGTCTCCTCAATTTTTAAGTGTACGAATGGTTATACGTGTGGAGTTTCAAAAAAGTTACAAAAGTTTTAGAAAAAAATAAATTAAAAATACTTCCCTTGTTTTTTGCAATAATATTGTGGCTTGATTGCTTTTATTTGACAAACTCTCAGTCCTTGTTTAGTATATCGTCGAATATTCTATTTAAGGATTTAATATAAATTGGAAGTCCAATTGCAAGGAAAAAATATTCTTTTCTTATCACGGTTATGTCCTCCAGGATAATATAGAGACTTGGTATCATAAGTAATAATGATAACAATACTCCGAAGTAAGGATTTAATATTATTTTTTGAAGAAAAAAGATTAGCTTTATCATGTCTAGGGGGTTATTTGATACCATAATGTTGAATTGGTGTTGATTTATACCCAAAGGTAATTTGCTTTTCATTTTTTGTAATTTAAATTGTCATGAGGGGAGTTTTTATTGTCATGAAATTTTGAGTTGATTGTGTTTTGTTGGCTAGAAACAAAAAAATCTTCTCGGGATGGAGAAGATTAGTTGTCTTGTAGGCTATTGAATAGGTTTTTAAGAAATAATATTTATTTTTTTTATAAAATCTTTGTATGTATTGCTGAGATTTACTTTGTGATTTCCCTTCAAAATAATGAGATTGTCTGACAGAATTATTTCTTCTATTTTATTGGAATTAACCATAATATTGCGATGGGTTCTCACGAATTTATTAGTGTCTAGTAATGCACTGATTTTTGTCAACGAAATTAGGATTACAAATTTTTCTTTTTCAGTTATTATATTGCAATAACGATCTTCTACTTCAATGTATAAAATATCATTTATCGCCACTTTTTTCAATGCATTTTTCTTTTTTATAAATAGAAAGTCGTTGCCGATTACCGTGTTTTGATCTTCGCTAAAGAAAACATTGATTTGTTCGTAGAATTTTTCGACGGCCATTTCCAGTGCATAAAGAATTTCTAATTCATTAAACGGTTTCATCAAAAAACTGAACGGTTTGGTGAGTTTGGCTCTTTCAAAAATTTGTCGGTCTTGTGAACTGGTCAAAAAGACGAATGGTTTTGAGGCATTTGGAATGATGTTGATGGTTTCGGCAAAGGTGATTCCGTCGGGTTTTCCGTTTAGAAACACATCGATGACGATAATGTCAATGGTTTGTTCGTAAAAAAGTTTTAGGGCCTCGGTATAACTTCTGGCAATGCCAACAATGTTGTATTTGTTTTCCAAAAGTACTTTGCTGAGTGCATCGCTTTGTTCGGGCGTATCTTCTATGATTAGTACATTGATATTATCCATTTTGTTCTGTTTTTGGGAACGTCAACATGATTTTGGTTCCTTTGTGGAGTTCACTTTTTATTTGTATTGTGCCTCCATTTTTCTTGATCATTTGTTTGCACAATTGCATTCCAAGACCTGTTCCAATGGTTTCCGAGTCACTTTTTTTGGCCAATAATTCATCGTCTTTTAAAATCGCTTCGATGGTATTCTTGTCCATTCCCAAACCGGTATCTTCCAATACGAGTTGGCAAAAATCAGGAATGTTTTCCAGCGTGTAAAAACTGATTTTGCCGTTTTCATTAGAAAATTTGATGGCATTGTCCAATAAATTACGAAGCACAATTTTGAGCGAGTCTAGGTCTACGAAGATAAAACTATTTTTGGAAACCAAATTTTCAAAAGCTATGGTTTTGTCTGATAACAAGGGTTTGTATCCATATTCTATTTGTTGCACTATCGAAAACAAATGCACGGATTCTTTTTTAAAATACAATTGTTTGGTTTGCAACAATGCCCAATGCAGTAAGTTGTCCAACAAAGTGTAGGCTGAGTTGGCTATGCCGCTGTTTTGAATGATTAGTTGGTTTAATTCATCATAATTTTTGGTTTCGAGTGTTGCCGATAATTTGATGTTACTTGTTTTTAAGGCGTTGACAGAGGAGCGTAAATCATGGCTTACAATAGAAAAAAGCTGGTCTTTGGTGGCATTAAGTTCGTCAAGTTTGTTTTTTTGGAGCAGAATTATTTTGGTGTTTTTTACTTTTTGCGCATAAAGATAGATTCCGGCTGTCAAGAGCATTAACAAGCCAATTGCCGAGAAAAACAACCAATTTCGTTGGCTGTTTTTTAGCTGGTTTTCTATTTCAAGTACTTTGATTTGTTTTTGTTTTTGTGCTACGGCAAATTTTTTCTCAAAATCAGCCACAGCCCATATTTTGTTTTGATTGTTGAGAGAATCTTTCCATCGTATTGATTCTTTTCTAAAATCTAATGCTTTTTTGAAATTGCCTTTGTTTTCTTCAACTACGGACATGTTTTGGGAAGCTATACTTTTTATCCCAAATTTTTTTATTTGTTTGGATAAAGAATATGCTTTCTCGAAATAAGGAATGGCTTGTTCATCTTTATATTGCTCATAATATAGATTTGCAAGGCCATTATAAGCATCGAATATGCTGGTTTTATTTCCCTCTTTTTCTTTGATTTTTAAATTTTTTACCAGATATTCTTCTGCTTTGTCATAATTTTTTAAAAAGATATAGGTTGTGCCCAATCCCTCGTATATTTTGGACAAACTATAGGTCTGCTGCAAGATTTGAGGAAGTTTCAGGGTGTTTTCGTAATAAAGTCGAGCGTTTTCAAATTCTCTTAATTCTAAAGAAGCTCCTGCCAAAAAAATTCTCGCTTGAGGGAAGAATACGAATTGATTCGAAATTTGCATCATTTCTTTTTTGGTCTCTTTGTAAAGTTTTTTTTCAAGAAAACTGGTTCCCCTGAAAAAATGACAATAATCGGCAATTTCTTTGTTGGTGTTGGAACTCAATTGTTTCATCGAGTAGATGAGGGTGGAATCCCAATTTTGTTTTAAATAAAAAGATTGGGATTTGATGAAGTTTATTTCGGATTTATGTTTAATAACTTTTTTTTGTAATTCCTTTTCAATAAGGTCGTTAAATGATTTGACTTGTGAAAAAAGAAAAAGAGGCATAAAAAACAACAATAAACTAAATCTTGCTAACATATAATTTACAATAAAAATAATATTTAGTAAAACTAATGATAAAATATGACTATTTGGTTACTTCTATCACTGTTCCTCTTGAAGTTTCTGGGTCTAAATTTACCATGAAAGATTCAATGGTCGTAATGTTTTCCACTGTTTCTGAAGTGTAATCCACTTCTATGTAATATACGTCACAGGTTTCTGGAGTGACCTCGGAGAAATCATAGTCGTAATTCATTGTCAAAACATTTCCAGATTCGGTAGTTTCTTGGACTGTTGGAGGAACCGTGTCATCTGAATTCATGTACAAGGTAGCCCTGATTTTTAGCGTCAATACGCCATTCGGGCTGTAGAATTTTGCCGAAACCAAGGGTGCTACTGGATAAGTTACGGTTTCAGGACTTAAAAAAGTAAAAACTTGGGTGTTGATTTTTGTGTTTTGAATAATTGTAAATGCCATAACGAAATTTTGTTTTTTTAAGATTAATAAGGTTAAAGATATTTTTTTCTTTGCATTAATTGTAACGCTAATGGTGTTTTTTATAATTTAATTCTCATAAAATTATTTAAAGATAATAGGAGAGCTTTAACCGTTTGCTGCAATTTGATTTGCTTTCTAAACTTAAAAACCCCGTTTCAAATAGATGAAACGGGGTTTTCTATAAATAAACCTTTAGTAAACTAAGATCTGATTACTCTTTTTTTTCCTCACGTGGAGGTCTTGGTAAAAGCGCTTTTCTCGACACTTTTTCTTTTCTGGTTTTTGGATCAACTCCAAGGTATTTCACTTGGAAAACATCGCCCATGTTCACTACATCAGAAACGTTTTCAGTACGTTCCCAAGCTAGTTCCGATACGTGAAGCAATACTTCGTTTCCTGGAGCGGCTGTATATTCTACAACGGCACCAAAATCAAGCATTTTGATTACTTTCACCTCATAAGCTTCTCCCATTTGTGGTTTGAATGTGATGGATTGGATTTTGGCCAATACCGCTTCAATTCCAGCAGGGTCAGTTCCAAGAATTTCAATTACGCCTTCTTCGTTCACTTCGTTGATTACGATGGTGGTTCCTGTAGCTTTTTGTAATTCTTGAATTACTTTTCCACCAGGTCCAATCAAAGCACCAATGAAGTTGCCAGGAATAGTTCTTGTGATGATTTTTGGAGCATACGCTTTAACGTCTGCTTTTGGCGCTGCCAAAGTTTCAGTTATTTTTCCAAGGATGTGCAAACGACCTTCACGGGCTTGAGCCAAAGCTTCCTCCATGATGTTGTATTTCAATCCTTCGATTTTGATGTCCATTTGACAAGCAGTGATACCGTCAGCAGTTCCAGTTACTTTAAAGTCCATGTCTCCCAAGTGATCTTCGTCACCCAAAATATCTGACAATACAGCAAAACGATCTCCGTCTGTAATCAATCCCATAGCTATTCCAGAAACTGGTTTAACCATTTGGATACCTGCATCCATCAATGCTAATGTTCCAGCACATACGGTAGCCATAGAAGAAGAACCATTCGATTCCAATACTTCAGATACAATACGAATTGTGTAAGGACAATCAGCAGGAATCATATTTTTCAAAGCTCTTTGAGCCAAGTTTCCGTGACCTACTTCTCTTCTTGAAGTTCCTCTTAAAGGTTTTGCTTCACCAGTCGAGAAAGGAGGAAAGTTGTAGTGCAAGTAGAATTTTTCTTCCCCTTGTTCAGATGGAGAATCAATTTGGTTCGCTTCTCTTGAAGTTCCTAAAGTGGCTGTTGCCAATGCTTGAGTTTCTCCTCTTGTAAAGATGGCAGAACCGTGAACAGATGGTAAATAATCCACTTCAGCCCAGATAGGACGGATTTGGTTTGTTTTTCTTCCATCCAAACGAGTTCCTAAATCCAAGGTTACGTTACGAACGGCTTCTTTATTGGTTTTATAAAAATATTTACTAACCAAGTCTCCGTTTTCAGCCAATTCTTCTTCGGTAAACAAAGCTTTTACTTCTTCTTTTACTGCTGCAAATGAAGCTGTTCTTTCTTGTTTGGAAGAACCTACTTTTGCAATATCGTAGATTTTGTCGTAAGCCGCTGCTTTTACTTTAGCATAAATGGCTTCGTCTTCTTTTTCTTCTTCGTAAGTACGAGTTTCTTTTGCTCCAAAAGCGGCAACCAATCTTTCTTGGGCAGCAATTTGGATTTTGATGGCATCGTGGGCAAACTTAATGGCTTCCACCATTTCATGTTCTGAAATTTCTTTCATTTCTCCTTCTACCATTGCGATAGAATCTTTGGATGCTCCAATCATCATGTCAATGTCGGACAACTCTAATTGCGCACGACTTGGATTGATGACGAATTTTCCGTCAATACGTGCCACACGTGCTTCTGAAATTAATGTTGAGAAAGGCAAATCAGACAAGGCAAGTGCTGCCGAAGCTGCCAATCCTGCCAATGCATCCGGCATAACACTGTCGTCATGAGACATTAACTGAATCATTACTTGTGTTTCTGCATGGTAATCATCTGGAAAAAGTGGACGCAATACGCGGTCTACCAATCTCATTGTTAAAACTTCGCTGTCGCTTGGTCTTGCTTCTCTTTTGAAAAATCCACCAGGAAAACGTCCTGCTGCTGCAAATTTTTCACGGTAATCTACCGTCAATGGTAAAAAGTCAACTCCAGGGCTGGCTTTACGGGCAGATACCACGGTGGCAAGCAACATGGCATTTCCCATTTGTACTACTACTGAACCGTCAGCCTGTTTGGCTAATTTTCCGGTCTCGATTGAGATGCTTCTGCCATCTCCTAAATCGATTACTTCTCTTGAAACTTTTGGAATCATAATTTTTTTTTGTGATTAAACAATGGGTTCTAGTTGTGTTGTAGTTGTAGTTGTTGTGTAGTTAATGACTAAAACCCAATGAAAAACCAAACTTTTTTTTAAATGTTAAACCTATAAGGTTTTAAAATCTTATAGGCTTTGTGTAAAACAAAAAGAGGCACTCTCGCACCTCTTTTTTATATTGATTATTTTCTAATACCCAATACTTTGATAATCTCACGATATCTGTTGATTTCTTTCTTTTTCAAGTAATCCAACAAAGATCTTCTTTTACCTACCAAAAGTACCAAAGAACGCTCTGTGTTGTAATCGTGACGATTTTTTTTCAAGTGCTCGGTTAGGTGACTGATTCTGTGTGTGAAAAGTGCGATTTGTCCTTCTGCAGATCCTGTGTTTTCTGCTTTTCCTCCGTGTTTAGCGAAGATTTCTTCTTTAACCTCTTTTGTTAAATACATTCCAATATTATTTAAATGATTATTATGTATGAATCAAGATTTTCTTAATTCGTGCGCAAAGGTAGTTTTTATTTTTTGATTTGCAAAGGGTAAGGAAATTTAAATTAGAACCTGATGCAGGTTTCCCCATTTTTATCGAATTATGTCCACAAAAGAAATTGCAGAAATTATGAACATTTCGAGCGGAGGTTTGAAGATGTCTCGTTACCGTTTACGCAAAAAAAAATGGACTCAATAAAAAGGAAAATTTAACAGGATATTTAATGAATATTTAAACTCGATATTACACGAACTCCCAATTTAGGTTAGCGCTTGTTTATTTTTTAAACTTTATTTACAAATCCTGATTCATTTATCCACAACTTTCTAAACGCTTTATTTTTATCATAATCACTCGCTTGTTTCTCGATGTTGAAATACCGATGTCCACGAGGATCGTTGCCAACGCCAGCTAAATAAGCCCAATTTCCCCAATTGCTGCACACATCATAATCGATTAATTGTTCTTCAAAATAGGCAGCACCCAATCGCCAATCCATATTGAGTTCATTGCAAAAATAACTGGCTACATTTTGCCGTCCTCGATTGCTCATAAAACCTGTTTGTTTCAATTCCAGCATATTGGCATTGATAAAATCGGAATTGGTTGCTCCGTTTATCCATTGAGAAAGTAATTTTTCATTTAAGGATTTCGAATTGACTGTGTCTGTTTGTATTCCCGAATACAAGAAAAATTTAGTTTGGTGTTTTTTGAACATAAACCGGAAAAAATCTCGCCATAATAATTCGAAAATTAACCAATAAGTAGAATCATTAGCTCCAAATTCTTTCTCATATTTTTTGACTTCTTCATAAATAAACCGTGGCGAAATACAACCCAAAGCCAACCAAGCCGAGAATTTTGAGGAATAATCGGAACCTATCATTCCGTTTCGGGTTTCTTTATAATTGGATAAGCATTTTGTTTCATAAAAATAATGATTCAAACGTTTTATTGCTTCGGTTTCACCCCCTTTAAACTCAATTGCTGCGCGGGAATCTATTGGCGAAAAATCCAAATCCAAATCCTGCAAAGTAGGTAATTTCATTTCTGGAATTTCTGGCGAGTTTATTTGTAATGGTTTGTCAAAAGAACCTCTGATTTTGGATTCTTTTTCAGTTTTTTTTCTAAAATTTGTAAAAACATCGGGAATATTTTTAATGGGAAATGGTAGGTCTTCAGCGTGATACAAGGTACTTGTGCTGAAAGTTTCCAATTCACAACGCAATTTAAATAATGATTCTTGTACCCGTTTTTCGGTTTGTTTTTCCTCGAAAGCCACTTCTCGTTTGGCAAAAACTTTTTGAGCTTTGTATTTTTGAACAATTTTCGGAATTTCAATTTCGGGTTTTCCTTTTACAATAAGCAAACCTGAACCTATATTTCGCAAATTATTGTCTAAATCTTGCAATGACTCCAATAAAAATTGAGCTCTAAAACTTCCTGTTTTTTTAAAACCATAAGGAGTTGTTTCAAAATGGGAATCGTCAAAACAATACACAGTAATTATTTGATCGCTTTTAGCAATCGCTTTAATAAGCGTTTCATTATCGGATATTCTTAAATCGGTTTTAAACCAAACAACGATAGTTTTCATAAATCATTAATGTTTTTCAAATAATAATCGGCTTGTTGCAATAAGGCTGCTTTGTCATCGGGTTTCATTTTTCGCCAAACGTTGTACATCATCCCGATTCGGGGATTTTTACCTAATTCATCTTCGTTTTTATCATAAAAATTCCAATACAAACTGTTGAAAGGACAGGCTTTATCGCCTGTTTTTATCGCTTTTTTGTAATAACACGAACCGCAATAATGACTCATTTTGTCAATGTAGGCAGCCGAACTCACATACGGTTTTGTGCCCACAATTCCGCCGTCGGCAAACTGGCTCATGCCTCGTGTGTTGGTAATTTCGACCCATTCAATCGCATCAATATAAATTCCCAAATACCAAGCATCAACTTCGTCAGGATGAACTCCTGCCAAAAGCGCAAAATTTCCTGTAACCATCAACCGTTGAATGTGATGTGCATAAGCAAAATTCAAAGATTGGTTAATAGCATCTTTCAGGCAATTCATTTTTGTTTTTCCAGTCCAAAACCAATCGGGTAATTTATTTTCATTGTTGAAAAAATTCATCGTGGCATAATCGGGCATTTTGTTCCAATAAATACCACGCATATATTCTCGCCAACCAATAATTTGACGAACAAAACCCTCTAGCTGATTGTACTCGATTTCGTCAGGGCGATTTTCCCATTCTTGAATGGCTCTATTTATGACTTCCAATGGCGAAATCATTTTAATATTCATCGAAAATGAAATTCTCGAATGATACAAAGACCATTCGTTGGGAGTCATCGCATCTTGATAACTCCCAAAAAGCGATAAACATTCGGTGGCAAAAAAGTCCAACAGTTCCAAAGATTGCTTTCTGGTTGTGGGCCAAACGAAATTTTTAGCATCAATGTTTCCTATGGTTTTGATGTTGTTTTTTTGGATTTCTGTTAGAATTTCTGAAACATCGTTATTGAAAACCAAGGGTGGAGTTGGTTTGTGAGCGGCAGGTAATTTTTTACGGTTATCGCCGTCGTAATTCCATTTTCTGGTGAGTGGTTTGTCGCCTTGCATCAAGACATTGTGTTTTTTTCGCATATAATGATAGAAACTTTCCATCAAGAATGTTTTTTTACCCTCAAAAAAATCACCCAATTCGCTTCTGGAGCTCATAAAATGTTCTGAATCGACAACCGAAGTCGAAATGGTAAGTGTTCGGCAAAAGTCTTGAAGTAATTCGTCCAAGCGATATTCGTCGGGGAATTGGTATTCAAAATTTGTAAATCCTTCCTTTTCTATTAGCTGTTGAAGGTTTTTATCAAAGGATTGTAAATTATTATCATCATTCAAATGAAAATAAATCACTTGATGATTTTGTTCTTTTAATTCCTTGGCAAAATTTTGCATAGCCGAAAATAAACCCATAATTTTCTGAATGTGATGGGTGGCATAATCAGTTTCGGAACGGATTTCCATCATAACATAAGTAACGGAATCATCAACGGTTTGAAACCAAGAATGATTTATATTCAGTTGGTCGCCGAGAATTAATCTAAGAGTTTTGTTCATTTTTTTGTTTTTTACCGCAAATTCGCAGATATAATAATTTTTAAAATCTGCGAATCTGCGGTCAAATTATTTTTTATTCATTCTACATTTATCACTACAATATTTCACTTCGTCCCACACTTTTTCCCATTTTTTGCGCCAAACGAAAGGTTTTTGGCAGACCAAACAAATTTTATTGGGCAGGTTTTGCTTTTTTATTCCTCGCATTTTTTGGTTTATTTGGATTGCTCACGTGTTTTGTCAAAATTCGTTTTCCTTCTTCCTTCACTTCGTCTTTCTTCCGAAAGCTCCAAACGATATCACTGGCAAACTTTCTGGTTTCTTCAATATTTACAATTGGTGCAGGATAATCTTCTCCGATTTTACAGTTGTAAAACTGCTGTTCCATTTCGTTCATTTTCCAAGGCTCGTGCAATAAATGTGTGGGCACTTCTGATAATTCTGGAATCCATTGTTTGATAAAAATACCTTCTGAATCGTGTTCCTCTGAGTTTTTAATTGGATTATAAATTCGGATGGTGTTGATGCCCGTGGTTCCTGATTGCATTTGAATTTGTGGATAATGAATCCCGGGTTCATAATCCAGAAATTGCCTTGCCAAAAAATGTAATTCACGCCAATCTTGCCATAAATTAAAGGTGAAAAAAGAAACCACCATCGCCCGCATTCTGAAATTGATATAACCCGTTGCGACCAAACATCGCATACAAGCATCGACAATGGGAACGCCCGTTTTGCCTTCTTGCCAAGCTTTGATGTAGGCTTCGTTTTTGGGTTTCACCAAGGTGTCATACGCCCGATTGACATTTTCAAATTCCATTCGACATTCATCTTCAAATTTTTGCATAAAATGACAATGCCAATGCAAACGAGATACAAAATTGAGAATCGCACGTTTGTTTTTTGACGTTTCATAAAACTGGTTGGTATATTGATACACCATTCGCATACTGATGTTTCCGTAGGCTAAATAAGGCGACAATCTACTGCAACCTTTTCGACTCAAAGCAGGTTTTGAAATGTGTTTGCTATAATTCACATAGCGTTCTTTTACAAAACTGTCTAAATACCGCCAAGCCAGATTTTCGCCACCTTGTTGAAAATTTTTGTTGGGCGTTGTGATTTCAATTGGCAAAGGTTCTCCTTTGATGGTTTTGTAAATATCATTGTTTAATGAAATCAAATTCAAATCCGATTCTTTGATGATTTTTGGCGAGGCTCGCATTACTGCTTCCCAGCGTTTATCCCAGTTTTGGCGTGATTTTAATTTCCGAATCACACCGTGCATTTGAAATTCCTTCCAATGGATGTTATTTTTTTGAAAGAATTCTTGCATTGCAATATCTCTGTCGAAAGTAAGTTTGTTGCCAATTTCCTGATGTGAAAAAACAGTTTTTATCTCGTAATGTTGCAATAGTGTTGAAAATGTAGCCTCGACTTCGGAATGGAAAAAGTATATTTTTTGGCCAATGGGTTCCAGTTTTTTTTGCAAATCTTGAATCGATTCGTAAACAAAACGCCAATGTCTGGTATCGGAATCATCATAATTCATCACCGATGGTTCAAAAAAATAGACCAGTAATAAAGGTATTCCAGATTGATGTGCATCAAACAAGGCTTCGTTGTCCGTAAAACGCAAGTCTCGTTTGAACCAAACTATATTGACGGTTTTTTTATTCAAAATTTAAGCTTCTGGGAAAATTAGTTAGTTCATTAAGACCCATTTTTTATCACTATTCAATTTGAATGTGGCAATGTGTTCTTTGTTCCATTCTTGAGGTGCAATCAACGATAAGAAGTAGGTGCGGTCTTCTGCGATGTAGAGATGATAAATTTCGCCAATGACTGGTTCAAATGAAAATTTTGCATTGTACACTAATTCGTTCCATTCAAATTCCTCCATCAAGAGTTGATATTGAATTTTAAGGGCATTGAACTTGTCTTCAAACTCTTTGTTTACATTGCTGATACCTCTATTTTTCCAAGAAACAACATCGTCTATTTTAATGACCGGTGCTCCAACATTTGTTCCATAAGACAAAACATTGGCGTTGTATCCACTTTCTTTGGAATAGACAATATTGTCTGGTTTTTCTTTTTTCATTATTCTTTACCGTTTAGCTATTTTATTGTTTGATATGGCTTTTTGCATGGTACATTTAAAACGATCAATGCCTTTGACACGTTTGGCAAGATGCTTGGTTTTGCAATTCTCGACACGCTTTCGCCAAAGTTTGTAACTAGAAAATTTTAATTCTTTTTTCATTAACGCTTTTACATCGGCTTCTGCTAATCCGAATTGAAATTTTATGGCATCAAATGGAGTGCGGTCTTCCCAAGCCATTTCTATGATTCGGTCAATTGCAATTTCGTCTAATTCTTTTTTTGGTGAAATCAATATTTTTGTTTAATTAAAAATTAAAAAAGTTAAACAAAGTTAAGTAATTAGATTTGATATTCCAGTAAGTATTGGAAATAAAAAAATCCGTTACTCAAAATGAAGTAACGGATTTTGGAAATAATTAGGATTTTTTTTAATAAAGAGTTGCAATTTCTTGGTTCACAAATTCTAAAAAGCGTTCGTCAGCTTCGGTAAAAGGATCGAGGACGTGACTGTCGATGTCGATTTGTCCAATATTTTCGCCATTTACAAATAAAGGAACCACAATTTCTGATTTGACTGTAAAGCTGCAGGCAATATAATTATCTTGTGCGGCAACATCCGGAACAACAAAATTTTCGTTGGAAACCGCCACTTGCCCACAAATACCTTTTCCAAAAGGAATCACGGTATGATCAGTTGCTGCTCCAACATAAGGGCCAAGATGTAGTGTTTGGGTTTCTTGGTTTGCAAAATAAAAACCAACCCAATTATAATAATCAATGGAATCTCTTAGTAGTTTGCAGATTTTCAACAGCTTATCTTCCCTTGAAAGTGTGGAATTTGAAGTGATTTCAGTTATTTTTGGTTTTAATTCTTCGAAAGTCATAGTCGTTATTTTTTTTGTAAAAGTATTTAAATGCGGCTATTTAATTTTATATAAATTTGTTAAAAATTCAATTTTGAAAAAATATTTAATTCGCTATACACCCTTTTTGCTGTTTTTAGGCAAGTTTTTGCTTACTTATTTACTTTTAACTTTTATTTACCAAAGTTATCTGGGACAATTTGATGTAAAGAAATTTGAGGCCGATGACATAACGCAATTGGTGGCCAAACAAACAAAAGATGCAATGCTTTTGTTTAATTACGATGCCACCATTGTGCCCAATACAAAAGAGGCGAGTGTGAATTTGTTCTACAATCAAAGATTTATGGCTCGAATTATAGAAGGTTGTAATGGTTTGAGCGTGATTATTTTATTTATTTCTTTTGTGATCGCTTTTTCGGGAAAATTAAAATCAACAGTTTTATTTATAATTGGAGGTAGTTTGCTCATTCATGTTCTGAACGTGGTTCGGATTGCTCTTTTGTGCATTTTGATGTATTATTTTCCGGAACAGGAGCATCTTTTGCACGGAGTGGTTTTCCCTTTATTTATATATGGAGTGGTTTTTATTTTATGGATTATTTGGGTCAATAAATTTTCAAAATATGCTACAAAAACTATTAAATCATAAAGTTAGAATAGCTTTGGCAATGTTGCTGGTCCTTTTGTTGGTTCTCATAAGAGCCTACGAGGACAGTTTGTTTTATGACCCATTTTTGAATTATTTCAAAACGGATTATCACAATTTGCCTTTGCCGGAAATTGAAAATGGTTCCTTGTTTTTTGGATTGCTGTTTCGTTATTTTTTGAATACCGTTTTGTCTTTAGCCATAATTTATGTTTTGTTTAAAGACACTGAAGCGGTAAAATTTGCTTCGATGTTGTATTTGGTGTTTTTTATAATTCTGGTTGTTTTTTTCTTTATTGTGCTTTCTTTTTTTGGCGAAACAAATAAAATGGCTCTATTCTATATTCGACGATTCCTCATTCAACCCATTTTTTTATTGTTGTTTCTACCAGCATTTTATTATCAAAAGCAGAACAAGTAATCTTTTTTCGTACCTTTATTAGCCGCTTTGATTTAATAACCGTTAAATCACGAACTAATGAAAATAGTAAAGCATTCCGGAAATATTGTTGATTATAATCCTTCGAAATTAAAGGAATCACTCTTGAAATCTGGCGCAAGCAATCTGGAGGTTGAAACGATTTTGCATAACATTGAAAACCAAATCTACGAAGGGATTTCTACCAAGCAAATCTACAAGATGGCTTTCAGTTTGTTAAAAAAAACCTGCCATTCTCATGCCGCTCGATACAATTTGAAGGAGGCCATCAGATTATTGGGGCCAACGGGTTTTTTCTTCGAAAAGTATATCGCCCGCCTTTTCGCCTCGGAAAATTACCAAACCTTGACCAATTTTATTTTACAAGGCAAATGTGTTTCTCATGAAATCGATGTGTTGTTAAAAAAAGACAATGCCATAGCCATGGTGGAATGCAAATTTCATATGGGAAAAGATGCCAATTCCGATGTTAAAGTTCCCATGTATATTTTGTCCAGGTTCAATGATTTGAAAGACAATCGACATACAATTTATACTCGAAATGATACTGTTTCGAAATGTTGGATTGTTACCAATAACAGGTTTACGGCTGACGCCATTGCTTTTGCAAAATGTTCAAAACTAAATTTATTGAGTTGGAATTACCCCGAAAACAATAATTTGAAAACAAAAAACGATTCACACCACCTCTATCCTGTTACGTGTTTGACCACATTATCCTTGGCCGAAAAAGACAAATTACTGGTGATGGACGTTATTTTGGTAAAAGAAATCATAAACAATTCAGAAAGCTTGGAAAGAATAGGATTGAGTTCCAACAGGATAAAAAACGTTTTAAAAGAAGCCTCGGAATTGTGTAGATATATTTAGAATTGCATTTTTTTTTGGATTTAAAGCATAGAAATCATGAAAATTAAATTCATTGGCGGAGCAGGAACCGTTACGGGTTCAAAAACATTGGTTGATAGCAATGGAATCCGTATTTTGATAGATTGCGGACAATTTCAAGGCATAAAACCGTTGCGGGAACTCAATTGGAAACCCTTGCCCATATTACCTTCAACCATAGATTTTGTATTGTTGACACACGGTCATTTAGACCATTGCGGTTGGCTGCCACGATTGGTAAATCAAGGCTTTAAAGGTAAAATTTATTGTACGAGTCCAACAAAAGACATTACAAAACTCATTCTTTTGGATAGTGCCAAAATTCAGGAAGAAGAAGCAGAAATGGCCAACAAGGGACATTATTCCAAACACGAAATTGCAGAACCTCTTTATGATGTAAAACAAGCCGAAGCCGTTTTTCCGCTTTTTAGAGTGATTAAAACCAATGAAGAAATCCCTTTGGATGCCGAGATTTCTGCGGTTTTCACCAATGCCGGACATATTATTGGCGCTTGCAGCATCGAATTAAATCTGGAAGGCAAAACCCTGGTTTTTTCGGGAGATATTGGCCGCGATAACGATGTGTTGATGTATCCGCCAACAAAACCCAAAAAAGCAGATTACCTGTTTCTGGAAAGTACTTATGGCAATCGTCTTCATCCCGATACGGACGCGAAAATGGAACTCGAAATGTACATTAACAACACGGTTCAAAAAGGCGGAACCATCATCATTCCGAGTTTTGCCGTAGAGCGCGCACAAACCGTGATGTATTTGCTTTGGCAACTCAAAGAAGAGGGACGAATTCCAAATATTCCATATGTTATTGACACGCCAATGGGAATTAGTGCATTGGAAATTTTTGCCCAAAACAAGAAATGGCATAAATTACCCGAGCAACATTATATGGGAATGTGCAAAATGTTTTCGATGATTTCTGATTATCAAGAAACCATTCAAACCATTTATGACAAGAATCCAAAAGTGGTTATTGCCGCCAGCGGAATGATTACCGGCGGAAGGGTTTTGAGTTATTTGGAACGTTATATTGGCTTGCCGGAAACTACCGTAATCATCATAGGTTACCAAGCCGAAGGAACTCGTGGCCGAAAATTATTGGAAGGTGCCAAAGAAATCAAAATGCACGGAAAATATTATCCCGTATTGGCCAATATCCTGGAAATAGAAGCTTTGTCAGCCCATGGCGACCAAAAAGATTTGCTCAATTGGCTTTCGGCCTTGGAAAGCAAACCCACGAAAGTCTTCTTGGTTCACGGAGAAAATGAACCCGCAGATGAACTTCGCCTAAAAATAATCGAAAAGTACGGTTTTGATTGCGCTGTTCCTTTAATGGGACAAGAAATTGAGTTGTGATGCTTCGAATGTTTTTACTTTTAACACAAAATTAATTTTATCGGTTGTATAAATGCTTACTTTTGCATTATGAAATTTAAAAAGCACATCAGTATTTTTCTGGCGTTTTTCCTCTTGGTTTCCAATGTGGGATTCGCTATTGACGTGCATTATTGTGGCGGGGAAATCGCCTCTGTAAAACCTGTTTTTTTGAAAACGGTTCAATCCCAAAACACCGTTGAAGAAAGTTGTTGTCCTCCAAAAGTTTCCAGCAATGTCAAAAAAAATGGCGGCTGTTGCAAGGATAAAGTAGTCAATATTCAAAAAAAATCAGAGAATGTAACCCTGACTTCTATCTCTTTTCAACCTGATTTCAACTTTCTGTTTGAAGAATGGAAACCTGTGGTGTTTTCTGAATTGCCCAATTTTGAAAACAATTGCATTACGTCTTACTATTGTGATGCCAATGCACCACCGCTTTTCAAATTATACCATCAATATATTTTCTACGCCTGATTTTAATGTTTTTGTCGGGTCAAGCCTTTTTTGGGTTTGACAATCTTTTAAAAACATTAAAAATCAACATAATGAAAAAACAAATTTCAATACTTTTATTGATCTTGTTGTGTGCGTTTAGTTCTTATTCGCAAGACACATTACAGGAAATAAAAGTCGTTTCTAAAAATAAAAGTTTGCAAAAATCCTCCAAGATTACAGCAAACACAACCCTTTTGACCAGCAAGGAATTACTTAAAGCCGCTTGTTGCAACCTCGCCGAAAGTTTCGAAACCAATCCTTCTATCGACGTCAATTTTTCGGATGCCTTGACGGGAACCAAACAAATCAAGATGTTGGGTCTAACCAGTCCTTATTTGATGATTACCGAAGAAAATATCCCGTCGGTCCGCGGTGCTTCGCAAGCTTACGGATTGTCGTTTACACCGGGAACTTGGGTCGAAAGTATTCAAATTACAAAAGGTGCGGGAAGTGTTGTCAATGGATACGAAAGTATTTCGGGGCAAATCAACACCGAGTTGCTCAAGCCAGTCAAAGACATTCCTTTCTTCTTGAATGCGTATGGTTCCACCGATAGCCGATTTGAATTGAATACCCATTTCAATACCAAAATTTCGGATAAATGGGCGAGTAGTTTGTTTGTTCACGGCAATACCAGAGTTGCCAAAAACGACATGAACGATGATGGTTTTCTCGACAATCCGTTGTCAAAGCAAATCAATGTCTTGAATCGTTGGCAATATACCGATGCCCAAAAAGGGTGGGTGAGTTTCATCAATTTTCGTTACATGAATGACGAAAAACAAACTGGAGAAATCGATTTTGACCCAAAGAAAGACAAGGGAACGACCAATTCTTGGGGCTCTGAAATCAATACGGAACGTTTTAATGTTTCCACAAAATTGGGTTATGTTTTTCCGGAAATGCCGTATCAAAGCTTTGGTTTCCAAAATGCTTTTGATAGCCACGACCAAGAATCTTATTTTGGGTTGAACCGTTACAACATCAAACAAAGCAGTTATTATTCGAACTTGATTTTCAATTCGATTATCGACAACACGATGAATAAATTTGCCACGGGATTGAACTTTACCTATGACAAATACCAGGAATTTGTCAACGTGAATGATTACAGCAGAATCGACAATTCCATTGGTGCCTTTTTTGAATATACCTTTGACAATTCCTCTAATTTCAGTTTCATTGCCGGTGGACGAGTTGACAATCACAACCGTTTAGGGACTTTTGTTACGCCAAGATTGCACATTCGATACAATCCTTGGGGCAAAGGTGTTTTGCGCGCTTCGGCAGGACGAGGAAAACGCAGTGCCAATATTTTTGCCGAAAACCAACCTCTTTTTGCAAGTTCCAGAACATTTGACATCTTGGATACCAACGGAAAAATTTATGGTTTGGATCCTGAAATTGCTTGGAATTACGGTTTGAGTTTCAATCAAGGTTTTTCTGTTTTTGGCAAAAAAGCTGATGTTGGTTTTGATTTCTACAGAACCGATTTCAAAAATCAGGTTGTGGTCGATTTATACACGGCTCCAGCGATTCCAGGAACGCACCAGACGTTGTTTTATAATTTGAACGGTAAATCGTATGCCAATAGTTTGCAAGTGGATTTCAACATTGAATTGGCGAAACATCTTGATTTGCGCACGGCTTATAAATATTACGATATCCAAACAGATTATTTGAGCGGAAGAAGCGAAAGACCTATGCAAGCCAAACATCGTTTTTTTGGGAATTTAGGGTATGAAACTCATTTGGGTGAAAATGGAAGTCAATGGAAATTTGATTTTACCTATAACTGGATGGGCGAACAAAAATTGCCAGAAACGGCATCGAATCCCGTGGGAGATCGACTTCCGGATTATTCTCCTTCCTATTCTTTGATGAATGCACAAATCACCAAGATTTTTTCTTCTACTTTTGAAATCTATGTAGGAGGCGAAAACATTGGAAACTATAAACAAGAAAAAGCCATTTTAGGAAGCGAAAATCCTTTTGGTCCAACATTTGATGCTTCGATTGTATATGCGCCGGTTTTTGGACAAATGTATTATGCCGGTCTTCGATTTAAAATTAAATAAGTCCATTTCAATAACAATTAAAAAATATCATAAAATGAAAAATCTATTTTTAGGAATGCTGTTAGTATTTGTGACACTTTCCACACAAGCACAAGAAAAAAAGAACAAAAATGCGAAATACACCATTAATGTTAATGGTAATTGCGAACAGTGTCAAAGAAGAATCCAGAAAGCGGCTTTTTCGGTTAGTGGAGTGAAAGTGGCCAATTGGAGTATTGAAACCCACAAATTAGAGGTTACCATCAATGAAGAGAAAGCCTCTGTTGCCGATATCAAAAAGGCTGTAGCCAAAGTGGGACACGATGCCGGCGAGGTGAGAGCGGCAGATGAAACTTATGAAAATCTTCATTCTTGTTGTAAATACGAAAGAGAATAACCGGCCAAGTAAAAGTTTTCAAAAAGAATGTGGTGCTTTTTTTGAATTGTTTTAGATAAATTCTTAAAAGCCCACATTCTATTAAATATTTATTAAAATATTGGAAATGCACCGTTTTGATGATGCTATTTTGCTAAATTATAGTTACTTTCACGACCAAAATAATATTTAAAATAATTTTATGAATAATTTCGATTGGTCCCAATTAATTAACCCTGAGTTTTATATTTTAATGGAGTTTGGTGGGATAAAAATAGGGTTGTTGGTAATCATTTTCATCATTTTTGCCGAAACAGGTTTGTTTGCCGGTTTTTTTCTTCCAGGAGACAGCCTTTTGTTTTTGGCGGGTATTTACAGTGAGTTATTGATGCGACAAATATCAGTGGGTAACGATTTTGCCAATGTGGTTTTGTTGTCTTCATTGGTTTCATTGGCAGGTATTTTTGGT
>NZ_PNNA01000011.1 GCF_013823965.1 Flavobacterium sp. | reverse complement strand
GGACAACATACTTCCAAAAACACCACCGTTTGTGATGGTAAATGTTCCACCAGTCATGTCGTCAACGGTAATTTGTCCGTCACGGGCTTTAATTGCCAATCTTTTGATTTCTGCTTCAATTCCACGGAAAGTCAAGTTTTCTGCGTTACGAACCACGGGAACCATCAATCCTTTTGGTCCAGAAACGGCAATTGAAATGTCGGCAAAATCATAAGCAATTTTGTGATCGCCATCCATCATGGAGTTTACATCTGGATACAACTGTAATGCTCTTGTCACGGCTTTTGTAAAAAACGACATGTATCCCAAACCAATTCCGCCATGTTTGGCCTTGAATGCATCTTTGTATTCGTTGCGAAGCGTGTTTATTGGCGTCATGTTCACTTCGTTGAAAGTGGTCAACATTGCTGTTTCGTTTTTGGCGGCAACTAATCTTTCGGCCACTTTACGACGCAACATTGATAATTTGGTGCGTTCAGAACCACGGTTTCCTCCTGTTGGAGTTCCCATCGAAGGAACTGCGTTTACGGCATCTTCTTTGGTGATTCTTCCGTCTTTCCCAGTTCCTACTATATCAGAAGGTTGGATGTTTTTTTCGTCCAATATTTTTCTTGCTGCTGGAGACGTTGCTCCAGATGCATAAGTTGCTGCCGCAACTGGTGCAGCCTTAACTTCTTCTTTTTTTGGTTTTTCAACAATCACCGGTTTGTCTTCAACCACAGGTTTTGATTCTACTGATACTGATTCTGATGGTTTTGCTGCGCTTGTATCGATTAAACAAACCACGGCACCAACAGCAACCGTATCTCCTTCGTCTGCTTTTAAAGTGATTATTCCGCTTGCTTCTGCTGGCAACTCCAGTGTTGCTTTGTCAGAATCAACTTCGGCAATGGCTTGGTCTTTTTCTACATAATCACCGTTTCTTACCAACCAGGTTGCAATTTCTACTTCTTTTATTGATTCCCCAGGTGATGGGACTTTCATTTCTAGAATCATCTTGTATTATTTTAAATTATGAATTTTAAATTTGGTTTTAACTACGACAAAAAGAGTTGCTTTTTCTGTCTTTAATAAAATGATATTTTAAATTTTATCTAATAAAATTTTTGTCAAACACCATTTTTATCGCTTTTATTTGACGATTTTTTGCTCGAGTGGAACTTCCAGATGCAGATGCTGCCGATACTTTTAGTGATGCCAATCTCCATTTTACTAAATCGAAGTTCATCAACATATAGCCATAAGCACCCATGTTTTTAGGCTCTTCCTGTGCCCAAACATAATCGTCGGCATTTGGATATTTGGCAATAATTGCTTTTAACTGTTCTACCGGCAATGGAAATAATTGCTCAATTCTTACTACCGCAACGTCATTTCTTCCGTTCTTTTCTCTTTCGGCCGTAATGTCGTAATAGAATTTTCCGGTGCAGAAAACCAATGTTTTAACTTCTGCTTTGTTTACGGTTTCATCGTCGAAAGTTTCTTGAAAAGAACCATTTTCCAATTCTTCGATGCTGGAAACTACTCTTGGATCACGAAGCAAACTCTTTGGCGTGAACACGACAAGTGGTTTGCGGAAATTGGTTTTCATTTGTCTTCTCAACAAGTGAAAGAAATTTGCCGGTGTGGTACAATCGGCAACATACATGTTTTGTCTGGCACAAAGTTGCAGAAAACGTTCCATTCTTCCCGAAGAATGTTCTGCCCCTTGTCCTTCGTAACCGTGAGGCAACAATAACACGATTCCGTTTTGGTTGTTCCATTTGTCTTCTCCACATGAAACATATTGGTCAATCATGATTTGGGCTCCATTACTGAAATCTCCAAACTGTGCTTCCCAGATGGTTAATGCTTTTGGGTTTGCCAATGCATAACCATAATCAAAACCTAAAACTCCGTATTCTGACAAAAGAGAATTGTAGATGTGAAATTTTCCTTTTTTGCCTTCCAAGTTGTTGATTAGAATCACTTCTTCTTCTGAATCTTCGACTTTTACAACTGCGTGACGGTGTGAAAAAGTTCCGCGTTCCACGTCTTGTCCTGAAATTCGAACGTCATAACCTTCTTGCAGCAATGATCCATAAGCTAAATGTTCGGCCATAGCCCAATCCAACTTATTGGTTTCGAAAAACATCGTTTTTCTGTCGTTTATTAATTTTTGGATTTTATTGATAAATTTCTTGTCCGTTGGCAAATTGCAAATAGCATTGGCAACAGCCTCCAGTTTTTCTTTTGGATAAGAGGTATCAACATTCTTGAGCATTTGTGTTATCCCTGCTTTTGAAAAACCTTGCCATTCATTTTGCATAAATGGAGTTATTACCGTTAATTCCTTTTTGCGGGATTCTTCTAAATTTACTTCAAGTCTTGATTTGTATTCTACCTCGAGGGTTTTTACATAATCAGCATCAATTACGCCTTCTGCCAATAATTTCTCGGCATAAATATCTCTTGGATTTTTATGTTTTGCTATGATTTTATACAACAAAGGTTGCGTGAAGCGAGGTTCGTCACCTTCATTATGTCCGTATTTTCTGTATCCCAACAAATCGACGAATACGTCACGACCAAATTTCATCCTGAAATCCAAGGCAAATGACATCACGTGCACAACGGCTTCGGCATCATCCGCATTAACGTGCAATACCGGCGAAAGAGTTACCTTGGCAATATCTGTGCAATATGTTGATGAACGAGCATCAAGATAATTAGTGGTAAAACCAACTTGGTTATTGATAACAATGTGAATGGTTCCGCCAGTTTTGTATCCATCCAACTGGGCCATTTGAATGATTTCATATAAAAGACCTTGACCAGCAATTGCAGCATCACCGTGAACGGAGATTGGCAATACTTTTGAGAAATCTTCAGGGAAATATTTGTCTTGTTTGGCTCTTGTAATTCCTTCAATAACTGCTCCCACCGTTTCTAGATGCGAAGGATTTGGAGCAAGATTGATGTTGATTGTTTTTCCTGTGCTAGTCGTTTTTTCGGCAGTAAGACCTAAATGGTATTTTACGTCGCCGTCAAAATATTCTTGATCGTTGTAATCTTTACCGTCAAATTCGCCAAAAATATCTTGGGTGGATTTTCCAAAAATATTGGCCAAAACATTCAAACGGCCACGATGCGCCATTCCCATTACGAAATGTTCCACTCCTTTTTCGGCGGCTTTTTCGATCAAAGCATCAATTGCCGGGATGATGGATTCCCCTCCTTCGAGCGAAAATCGTTTTTGGCCCACGTATTTTGTGTGCAAGAAATTCTCGAAAGAAACTGCTTGGTTTAATTTGTATAAAATCGTCCTCTTTTCATCGGCTGAAAAATTAGGCTGATTGTCGTTATGTCCAATTCTGCTTTGAATCCATTGAATGTCATTAGGATTTCGAAGATACATGTATTCAACCCCAATGGATTGACAGTAAATTTTATCCAAATGCCCCAAGATGTCCGCCAAACTGCAAGGAGCAATCTTGATTACTTTTGCAGCATCAAAAACGGTTGATAAATCCGCTTTTGAAAGACCAAAATTTTCAATGTCCAACGTTGGACTGTAGGTTCTTCTTTTATGAACGGGATTCGTTCGGGTAAACAAATGACCACGGGTTCTGTATGCATCAATTAATTTGATGACGTTAAACTCTTTTTGAAGTTTCTCTGCCGCAGAGTTGTTTTCTGCAGTGCTGGAAGGCACATTTGCAATTTGGGTTACTTGATTTTCTCCATTATAAGTTTCCATTCCAAAGTCGAAACCTTGAAAAAAACTTCTCCAACTAGGCTCTACACTATCTGGATTTTCTAAATATTGGTCGTATAATTGTGCGAAAAATTCGGTATGCGCTGCATTTAAAAATGAAAACCTGTCCATAATTGTATATAATCTGCTTTTTTGTTAAAATAGTTCAGCAAAAGTACAATAAATCAATACACATAATCTCTTTTTTTAAGTACTTTTACGTAAAAAATTGTTAAAAAAACCCAATAAACAATGAAAAAAAACCACTCTCTGACCATTTTAAGACGTTTTTTGATTTTGGTCCTCTTGTTTTCATTTCATCATTTATCAGCACAGCAACAAACAATTACGCCGACGCAACAAAATGATTTCTGGAGAAATGTGCAATTTGGAGGTGGCATCGGCATGAGTTTCGGCACTGGATATACGGACATTGCTATTTCACCAAGTGCCATTTACAACATTAACTCCATTGTAGCAGTTGGAACGGCCTTGCAATTTGGCTATGTTTCTTCCAAAAATAATTACACTTCCGCTCTTTACGGAGCCAGTTTAATTGGTTTGATAAATCCAATTCCCCAGGTCCAGTTTTCAGCCGAATTAGAGGAAATCAACGTCAATACGGACTATCAATATGATGGAGCAAATATTTCTGACTCTTTTTGGAACACGGCCTTATATCTTGGCGCTGGTTATAGAACTGGAAATGTAACCGTTGGCATCCGTTATGATGTATTATTTGACGACAATAAAAGTTACTACAGCGACGCATTTATGCCGTTTATAAGAGTTTATTTTTAATATTTTAGACATGAAAAAAATTACACACCTGTTTTTTCTACTTTTTTTGACTTATGGTTTTTCTCAAAAAACGCTGCTGCAATCGGGACCAATGGTGGGTTACAGCGAAATGAAAGAAGCAATGATTTGGTTGCAAACCAAAGAAAATGCTTCCGTAAAAATTGAATACTTTGCATTGGACAATCCTGGCAAAATATTTTATTCTGACACTTATAACACTACCAAAGAGTCCGCATTTACCTATCATGTTGTTTTAGACAAACTACAACCTGGAAAAAAATACAATTACACCGTTTTTATCAACAACAAAAAGGTGGATTTGCCTTATGAAACTTCCTTTTCTTCCAAAAAATTATGGCTTTGGCGCGAAGATGCTCCGGATTTTAAGGTGGCTTTGGGCAGTTGCACTTACATCAACGAAACCGAACTGGACAGACCTGGAAAAGGGTATGGAAGTGGTTACTCCATTTTTGAATCCATAAATTCAAAGAATCCCGACATCATGATTTGGGGCGGAGACAATATTTATTTAAGAGACGCCGATTGGGATAGTAAAACAGGTATTTTGCATCGTTACACCCATTCTCGTTCCATCAAGGAAATGCAACCGTTACTGGCTAAAACTCAGAATTTTGCTATTTGGGATGATCATGATTTTGGACCAAATGATGGAGACCGAAGTTTTTACAACAAAAATTTAACGCTGGAAGCTTTTAAATATTTCTGGGCAAACAAAAGTTATGGAATGAATCCCGAACAAAATGAAGGTAATTATTCGACTTTTAATTGGGGTGACGCCCAATTTTTCTTGCTTGACGACCGTTTTTTTAAATCTCCAAACGACAGAAAAACTGGAGCGAGAACCATTCTAGGAGAAGCCCAATTAGAATGGTTAATCGATGCGCTTTCTTGTTCAAATGCTTCGTTCAAGATTATTTACATTGGCGGACAAGTTATTACTTCAGCAGCACGATTCGAAAACTTCGCAACTTATCCCGAAGAAAAAGAAAAATTGTTGAAAGAAATCGAAAACAACAAAATAAAAGGCGTGTTATTTCTATCCGGTGACCGGCATTTTACCGAATTGTCAAAATTAGAAAGAAATGGAACCTATCCTCTTTATGATTGGACAGTTTCTCCATTAACTTCCGGAGTTTCCGAATCCTATAAAGAAGACAAAAACACCAATCAAGTGGAAGGAAGTGTGTTTGCCGTGAATAATTTTGGAATGATTTCTTTTTCAGGCGATAAAGCAAATCGCCAAATGAAACTGTCCTTGTTTGACAAAGAAGGAAAAGAATTATGGAATAAAGTAATCCTGAAAAAGGAATTGGAATAACTAATATTTATTCCTAAACCAGACTTTTTGCCATTCTCTTTTTAGAATCAAAAAAGCCACATTTTCGGCTAGGATCACTAAATCCGAACCGTCGAGTTTTTTTATTTGGTCTTCAGAAACGTCAATGATGTAAAGTAGATTGAGGTATTCGGCAAATTTGTATTGAATCATTCGGTAGATTTTCTCGTGCAATTGTATTTTCAATTCGCTGGGAGAAATACTCATTGGGAAATCGATTCCTTCATTGGCTAAATTAAAATCCTTGTTGATTTGTTCAATTAATTTCAGGTACAAAGATTCCTTTTGGGCTTCTTCAAACAACAAATCGGTATTTAATGGGGTAATGTACATACTTTAAAATTTCAATGACAATGGCAATTTCAATAATCAAATTGATTTTACTCGTTGCTATTTATTATACCTTTCTTTTTATCAAGTTTCCAATAATCCACAATTTTCACCAAAAGCACATCGCCTCCTGCATAGAAAAAAACGGCTCCCATTGGCGGGTTGATGGTTGGGATTAATCCAAAAGTTTTTGGAACCCATTTCCAACATTGAAAATATGTTCCTGCCAATTCAATAAATATAACACAAAGAGCGATGAAATAATACAAGTTTTGCCATTTTTTTCTCTTTAAAAGTAAAAAGAAGAAAATGCCAAAAATCAAAGAAAAAATATCATCGAGAAAAATCCCAACAGACAGAAACAACAGCAAAAACCCAATGGCAAAATATTTTTTCAATAATTTGTCATTCCTCATTGCCCATTCCGTATGTGCAAAAACATAACCGGAAGCATAAACAATGGCGTGACCAAAAGGAACATACAAAGGAATAACGACCGTTCTATAATCGTACATTCGCAGTAAAGTACAGAAAATGAGTTCCCCTATGTAAGACAGAAAAACCATTACAAACATCAATTTCTTGAGACGAAAATCGGAAACCAAAAAGAAAAAAGAAAAATAAACGATGGCAAAAAGGTTTGTAATTTGTCTTCCATCAAAATAATTTGCCGCAAAATAAACGCTGTCTATTCCTAAAGCCGCCAGGGTAAAAAAAGGAAAGAAAACCGCAAAATACAATTGCTTTTGTGCAATATGGTTTTTGTCGTTAAAAAAAACAATGTTCAATAGGATGTTCATAAAATGTACCGCATCCTGTTATTACACTTTTCTATCCATTAAATTTTCTCCAAAAGCTTTTAACATTGCTTTTTTATCCTTGGAAATATCCATTTTTTTCAAGGTTTTAAAAGCTTTCAAAGTGAAACCCTGAATGGCTTTTTGGGTTACTTCCGATGCTCCGGTTGCATTGAAAATTTCTTTTACGGAATTAATTTTTTCCAAATTATCTTCCGGTTGAATGGAAAAGAAATGCAGTAATTGTGCTTTTTGTTCATCTGATGCAAACTCGATTGCTTTCAGGTACAAATAAGTTTTTTTGTTTTCGATGATATCCCCTCCCACTTGCTTTCCAAAAGTTTCGGGATCGCCAAAAGCATCCAAATAATCATCCTGCAACTGAAACGCTAAACCCAGATTAAGTCCAAAATCGTAAATCAATTTTGTGTTTTCCTTTGAAGTTTCGGCAATAATGGCACCCATTTTCATCGCTGCCGCAACCAGAACGGCGGTTTTATACTTGATCATTTTCAGGTATTCGGAAATAGTCACGTCATCGCGGGTTTCAAAATCAACGTCGTATTGTTGTCCTTCGCAAACCTCGAGAGCGATTTTGCTGAATAATCTGGCCAACTTTCTAAAAATTTTTGGATTGTATTTTTCAAAATATTGATACGCCAAAATCAACATTGCGTCGCCAGAAAGAATTCCGGTGTTGATATTCCATTTTTCATGAACAGTGGTTTGGCCTCTTCGCAAAGGTGCATCGTCCATAATATCGTCATGTACGAGTGAAAAATTATGAAAAACCTCAATGGCCAAGGCTGCCGGCAAGGCTTTCTTGTAATCGACATCAAAAACCTCGGCGCTCATTAATGTCAAGACAGGCCGCATTCTTTTTCCGCCAAGTTGCAAGATGTAATCTATCGGTTCATAAAGATTTTTGGGTTCTTTCTCTTTTTTTTGACTTTGTAAATAAACTAAAAACTGCTCTTGATATTGGTTGATGGAATGCATTACTGTTAATTTAAAGTTTGAGGTTTAAAGTTTACAAAGTAACTTAAAAAAACGGGAAACTCTAAACAGGAATTATTTTTTTTAAAAAAACATTGGAAACTATTTTGGTATTCAAAGTTTCCGATTTATATTTGCCCCGAAATTAAAACCTAAAAAACAGATTTAATCTTTAAATCAATCCAACTATGACAACAAAATGGACTATTGATTCTGACCAATCCGATGTTTTAATAAAAATGAAGGACGCCACAATTACTTATTTAGGCAACGAAACCAACCATTTTGATGGTTTTGTATCTATCGAAGAAGATCAAATTGAAGATGCTTCAGTCGAATTTTTTCTGGACAGCAATACTTTTTCATCCCAAAAAAGAGACGTGTCCTTGCAAAACAACTCCACTGTTGAATCTACAAAAAAACCACTTATCCGATTTAAGTCAACTTCGTTTCAAAAAATCAAGAACAACATCAATTTTTTGAAAGGCTATTTGACCATAAAAGATGTTACCAAAATGGTCGAACTCGATGCCGAATTCATCGGAATCAACAATTACAATGGATCGAAAAAAGCGGCTTTTGAAATAAAAGGCGACATCAATAGAAACGATTTCGGATTGGACAAAAATTTCAACAATTCGAAAGAAAAATTCGGGTTGGGCAAAAACCTGAAATTGGTAGCCAATTTGGAGTTTTCGATTTAATCATCAAACACCGTTAAGTTATCGTAACCTTTTAGGAAACTAGATTTTCAATAAAAGTTTCGGACTTAGATTTGAATTAAAAAACAATAAAGAGTCTGGACTCGTTCAGCAAAAAAAATGAAAGAAAAAATTATAGCAAAAGCCTCCGATTTGTTCTTGAAACTAGGGTTTAAAAGCGTTACCATGGATGACATTGCCAGCGAAATGTGTATTTCCAAAAAAACGATTTACAAATATTTCTGCAACAAAGAGCTTCTAATCGCGGAATCGACGAATGTGGTCCACAAAGAAGTGCATCAAATCATTGACGGTATTGTGGCCAAAAACCATAATGCCATCGAGGAAAATTTCGAGATTCGAAAAATGTTCAAAGAAATGTTTAAAACAGGAGAAGCCTCGCCGGCCTATCAATTGAAAAAGCATTATCCTGAAATCTATTACAACGTGATATCACGAGAAATAAACGAATGCAATGCGGTTTTTAAACAAAATATTGAACGGGGAATCGACCAAGGTTTGTATCGAACAAACATCCCAGTAGACACTTACGTTGATTTTTATTACACTCTGATTTTCAGCATCCATGAAAATACCAGTACCCAAAAAGAATCAAAAGAACTCGAATTGCAAGCATTGGAATACCACACCAGGGCAATGGCAACTCCAGAAGGAATAATCGAACTAGAAAAACAATTACATAATTACCACCTCTAATGAAGAAACTATTTATAATCCCCTTATTCGTTTTTGCCCTGACAGCAAATGCGCAAGTCAAAACTTTAACCCTGAAAGATGCCATAACGTATGCGTTGGAAAACAAAGCCGACGCCAAAAAAGCAAAGTTAAACGTTGAAAACAGCGAATACCAGATTCAAGAAGTGCGTTCTAGAGCCTTGCCGCAAATCTCGGCAAACGGAAGTTTAACTCACAGTCCAATTTTGCAAACAACAGTAATTGACGGTGATAATTTTGGTGCGCCAGGGACAACAATTCAAGCCTCTTTTGGACAAAAATGGAGTTCTGCTGCTGGAATTACGTTGAACCAAGCTATTTATGACCAATCGGTTTTTATTGGTTTGAAAGCAGCAAAATCAACTAGAGAATTCTATCAAATCAATGCGCAATTAACTGAAGAACAAGTTATCGAAAAAGTGGCCAATGCCTATTATCAAGTCTATGTTACTCGCCAAAACTTAGCTGTTTTAGACAATAATTTGAAAAACACGAACAAAGTTAAAGACATTATTAAAGGTCAATTTGACAACGGTTTGGCCAAAAAAATTGATTTAGACCGAACTTCCGTTCGTGTTTCTAATATTAATACCCAACGTCAGCAAACTTTAAATGCTATAGCGCTTCAAGAGAATTCTTTAAAATTTTTGATGGGAATGCCCATCACAACAGAAATTTCTATTCCAGAAACCGAATTCGAAGTTTCAGCAAATGCGCTTTCGCAAACCCCTGACACCACCACAAGAACTGAATATTTATTGCTGAAAAAGAACGAGCAACTTTTAGAATATCAGAAAAAATCGGTTCAAGCAGCTTATTACCCAACACTTTCTTTGACCGGAAGTTACAATTACATTGGTCAAGGTCCAGAAATGCCTTGGTTCAAAAAACCTTCTGATGGAGTTTATTGGTCTGATTATGCTGCGGTAGGCCTTAATTTACACGTACCCATCTTTACCGGATTTGGAACACGCGCCAAAGTTCGTCAAGCAAATAACAAATTAGAATCTATAAAAGTGGATTTAGCAGAAACTAAATTGGCATTAGAATTAGAATATGAAAATGCAAAAACTCAAATTGAGAACAGCATTATATCTATTAAAAACCAAAAAGAGAATGCGCAATTGGCACAAGAAGTTTTAACCAATACCAACAACAATTACGTACAAGGATTGGCCTCTTTAACCGATTTATTGGAAGCAGAAAACGAATTGGTTGCAGCACAAAATAATTACACAACCTCTTTATTAGAGTACAAACTAGCAGAAATAGCATTAATTAAATCAAAAGGAGAATTAAAAAACTTATTAAACTAAATATTTCAAAATGAAAAAACCAATTTACATCATAATTGCCGTAGCATTAATCGGTGGTGCAGCATATACTTTATACAACAACAAGAAGAAAAACGCAGAAGACACAGCCATTGTAGCCCAAAAAAACAGTTCGGTTGCCGTAAGAGTTGCCACGGTAACTACTGGAAAATTAGACGAAACATTCAAGGCCAACGGAAATTTTGAACCTATTCAGGAATTAACTTTTTCGGCCGAAAAATCAGGAAAAGTAATTAGCGTTTTGGCAAAAGAAGGAGACTATGTTTCTGCTGGACAAACCTTATTAATCGTCAGGGGAGATGTCATCAACGTAAGTGCGCAAGCGGCTAAAGCGGCCTTTGACAATTCAAAAGCAGATTATGCCAGATATGAAAATGCCTTCAAAACAGGCGGAGTGACCAAGCAACAATTAGACCAAGCCAAATTAGCCTTGACTAATGCCGAAGCCAACCTGAAACAAGCCAACATCAACGTGGGTGACACCAAAGTAAAAGCACCTATTAGCGGTTTTATCAATAAAAAATACATTGAACCAGGTTCTATTTTAGCTGGAATGCCAGCTACTGCATTGTTTGACATTGTGAACGTTTCTAAATTGAAGTTAAAAGTGACTGTAAATGAAAGCCAAGTAGCGAGCTTGAAGCTAGGAAACACCGTAACTATTGGCGCAAGTGTATTTCCAGACAAATCATTCTCGGGAAAAATTACTTTTATAGCCTCAAAAGCAGACGAAACCTTGAATTTTCCTATTGAAATTGAAGTAGCCAACAATCCTAACAACGAAATCAAAGCAGGAATGTACGGAACGGCAACTTTTGGAAGCAATGCCGCAAAACAAGCCGAAGTTACAACAATACCAAGATCAGCTTTCGTTGGAAGTGTCAGCAGCAACCAAGTATTTGTGGTAAACAACAATGTAGCAACCTTGAAAACAATCGTGGCCGGAAGAATCTTTGGTGACAAAGTAGAAATCCTGAACGGATTGAACGATGGCGATGTGGTCGTGACAAGCGGACAAATCAATTTGAGCGACAACACCAAAGTAAATATCGTTAAATAATTTCCTTAAAGACAACAAATGAAAATAGTCGATATATCCATAAAACGACCTTCCATAATCATAGTATTATTTACCATATTACTATTGGGTGGTTTGTTCAGTTACAAACAACTGAGCTACGAATTAATTCCAAAATTTGAAGTAAACGTAGTAACGGTTTCTACCGTATATCCGGGAGCTTCGCCAGGAGAGGTTGAAAACACCGTGACCAAAAAAATCGAAGATGCTATTTCCACAATGGAAAACATCAAGAAAATCGAATCCAAATCCTACGAAAGCCTTTCGGTGGTAATGATTACCTTGACCACCGAGGCCGATGCCGATTATGCTTTGAATGATGCCCAACGAAAAATCAATGCCGTTCTAAAAGACCTTCCGGACGATGTCGATCCACCATCCTTGAGCAAATTCTCGCTCAGCGATTTGCCAATCATGAATATTGGTGCCACCGGAAAAATGGACGAAATTGCTTTCTATGATTTACTAGACAAAAAAATCCAACCCATATTGTCGCGTGTTCCCGGTGTGGCGCAAGTGAACCTTGTGGGTGGACAAGAAAGAGAAATCAAAGTAAGTTTAGACTCTAAAAAACTGCAAGGTTACGGACTTTCGGTTCCGCAAGTACAACAAGCCGTATTGGCATCGAACCTTGATTTCCCTACTGGAAACATCAAAACCAGAGAAAACAAAACACAAATTCGTTTGTCCGGAAAATACAAATCGGTCGAGGAAATGCGTAATTTGGTTATTTCTTCCAACAACGGTGTCCAAATTCGTTTGGGCGACATTGCCGATGTGCAAGATGCCCAAAAAGATGCAGAAAAAATTTCGAGAGTAAATCAAAAAAGCTCCATCCTTCTTCAAGTCATCAAACAATCGGATGCCAATGCGGTTGAAGTAAGCGCAAAAGTAAAAAAAGCCATTGCTCAAGTCGAAAAAGATTATGCCAAATCGGACTTGAAACTGGCTGTGGCCAATGACAGTAGCGAATTTACCCTAACAGCTGCCGATTCGGTAATGCACGATTTATTTATCGCCATCATCTTGGTAGCATTTGTAATGTTGTTCTTCTTGCACAGTATTCGTAATGCGGTGATCGTAATGGTTTCGATTCCGGCTTCGCTTATTGCGACCTTCATCGGAATTTATTTGATGGGTTATACGCTAAACTTGATGAGTTTGTTAGGACTTTCGCTCGTGGTAGGTATCCTTGTGGATGATGCGATTGTGGTTTTGGAAAACATTCACCGACATATGGAAATGGGTAAAAACAAGGTGCGCGCTGCTTATGATGGAGCTGCCGAAATTGGTTTTACCGTTACCGCCATTACCTTGGTAATCATCGTGGTATTCCTTCCAATTGCAATGAGTACCGGATTGGTTTCTAATATTATTACGCAATTCTGTGTAACAGTAATTATAGCAACCTTATTCTCTTTATTGGCTTCGTTCACGATTGTACCTTGGTTGTTCTCTCGTTACGGAAAATTGGAACACATCACCAAAAAGACATTCTTTGGTAGAGTTATTTTAGGTTTCGAATCTTATTTAGATGTTTTCACCCATAGAATAACCGATATCTTAAAATGGTCTTTAAAACACAAGATCGTCACTTTGGTTATTGTTGTAATACTCTTTTTGGCTTCAACCATAGGATTACTAGGTGGTGGTTTTATTGGAGGTGAATTCTTTGCCAAAACCGACAAAGGAGAATTCTTGGTGCAAATTGAAATGCCAAAAGACGCCTCGGTAGAACAAACCAATTTTATGACCCAAAAAGCCGAAGAATTTTTACGAGGCAATAAAAGTGTTGTCGACATGATTACCACCGTGGGACAAACCAGCGAAGGAATGGGAGCTACCCAATCTACAGCTTACAAAGCGGAAATTTTAGTTTCATTGGTTGACAAAAAAGAACGTGATGATGACTCTTTTATTTTTGCAGCAAAAATCAAGCGCGAATTGGAAAAAGTCTTGGTTGGAGCCAAAGTAAAAACCGTTCCAATGGGATTAATGGGAGCCAACAGAGCACCAATCATGTTAACCGTTACAGGCCCCACTTTTGAAGATGCAATGTCTTTTGCCACCAAAGCGGCAGCCGAATTGAAAAACATACCTGGTTCGTCGGAGGTAAAATTAACTTCCGAAGCGGGTAATCCAGAGATTAAAGTGGTGGTAAACCGCGATAAAATGGCTGCTTTAGGATTGACTTTACAAACCGTGGGACTAACAATGCAAACGGCTTTCAGCGGAAACACCGATGGAAAATTCCGTGCAGGAGAATACGAATACGACATCAACATCCGATTCAACGAATACGACCGTTCGAATGTCAAAGATGTAAACGATTTAATTTTCTTGAACAATGCCGGTCAACAAATCAAGTTGTCACAATTTGCCGATGTCATCGAAAGTTCGGGACCAAGTATGCTCGAACGAAGAGACAAAAGTACTGCCGTTTCGATAGAAGCACAAACCGTTGGACGTCCATCAGGTACAGTGGCCACCGAATGGGAAGCTGTTTTCTCTAAAATGGACAAACCCGCTGGGGTAAACTATGTTTGGGGTGGTGATATGGAAAACCAAACCGAAGGTTTTGGAACCTTGGGAATTGCATTATTGGCAGCCATCATCTTGGTTTACCTTGTAATGGTAGCTTTATATGACGACTTTGTGACGCCATTCGTCGTATTGTTTTCTATTCCATTATCGTTCATTGGAGCCTTGCTCGCCTTGGCATTGACCAATAACTCGCTGAATATTTTCACCATTTTGGGTATCATTATGTTGATTGGTCTGGTGTGTAAGAATGCGATTTTGCTGGTGGACTTCGCCAATCACAGGAAAGATGCTGGAGAAACCACTTTCAATGCACTGGTTCAAGCCAACCACGCCCGTCTTCGTCCTATTTTGATGACCACAATTGCGATGGTAATTGGTATGATTCCTATTGCTTTGGCCAAAGGTGCCGCAGCCGAGATGAACAACGGATTGGCTTGGGTAGTTATTGGAGGTTTGCTGTCTTCGCTTTTGCTTACCTTGATTGTCGTTCCTGTGGTATATGCCATTTTTGACAGTGTCAGAGTGCGTTTAGGAAAAGACAAAAAAGTAGATTATGCCGAATTGATGACCGCCGAATACAAACACCGAAAATTAGTGGACGGTTTCAATCCAAAACACAAAATGTAATAAATGGATTGACTCACAAAAAAGACAATCCTAAACAAACCACCCAAGATTTAATTTTGGGTGGTTTGTTGTTTTTTGTGGGAAGGGAATGAGTATATTTGAGTGAAATATAAAGCGAAGTAAACCTTCGCCAGTCTACCTCATTCTGGATGTATGTGAGATGGTTTGTTTCGCTTATTCACGAATTGTGTTCAAGATTTTCAAAAAATACAAAAAAAAATGAAATCATATAATACAAAAGAAATCTTATTTTTATCAATCTGTCTTTTCAATTTTGTGTTTGGATATTCACAGACTAGTGTTCCAGAAACAAATAAAAAAATTATAAATATTTCAGAAAAATTTTTATCGAAAGAGCAAATCCCTGGTATGTCAATTTCAATATCAAAAAATGACACTCTGATATTCAGTCAAGGATTTGGCTTCTCAGATTTTGAAAATAAAATTCCAGTGAATCCTTCTAAAACAAAATTTAGAATGGCGAGTATAACAAAAACAATGACTGCCATTACAATAGGTAAACTTTCGGAATTAAATTTAATTAATCCTAAAAATAGTATCTATTATTATCTTGATAGCTTACCTAAAAAAAAATTTGATTTTTCAATAGCCGAAATTGGTGGTCATTTATCGGGTATCAGAAGAGTTCCATCAGCAGAAAAGTATTCTTGTGATAATGATTATACAAAAAAAGATTTTTATAAAGTTTTTAAAAAAGATGAACTTTTATTTGAACCATCAACAAAATTTGAATATAGTAATTATGGTTACACATTATTAGGAATTCTTATTGAAAAAATAACAGGAAAAACAATTATAGAAAATCATAGCAAATTTATTATCAATACAATAGGTTTGAAAAATACTATTCCAGAGCAATTAAAAAAAGATGATGAAACATCAAAATTTTATGTTGAAATAAAAAATAAAATAGAAAATGCACCTTGCTTGGATTGTACATTTAAACACTCACAAGGTTGTTACTTAACTACAACTGAAGATTTAGTTGTATTGGGAAACGCATATTTATTTCCTGATAGATTATTAAAAAAAGAAACTCTCGTAGAACTAATTAAGAGTAAAAAACTAAAAAATGGAAAAAAAACTAATTATGGATTTGGTTTTGAAACGTATAAAGATTTAAACGGCAACTATTATTATGGCCATAATGGAGGTTATTTGGGCTCAAGATCACTTTTAAGAATATACCCAAATAGTAAAATAGTAATTTCTATTATGACTAATCGTGACATACAAGATATTGATAACTTCGCAACCGAATTAATAAAACATTATATAACAAATATAAAATAATTCAGCACACAACCGCAGTTTGGCTATATAGCGGGTTTCAGCGTTAATTTAAAGATAGTTTTTACTTGGAAAAGTAGTACCAAACCGAAAGTTAAGGCATTATTAACCACCAAATCGCCAAGCGGCAAAAAGGTTGCAAAATCAAAATCGGCTGTTGCAAAAACTTGCGACAGCCGATTTCTTTATAGGACGCTATATTAACAATTTAATATCCAGAATTAGCAGTTTATTTTCTAAACTTTTGATCTATTTTCTGTAATCGAGAGCGTCTTTATTGTACTGTAAATGTAAAAAAATATTTTTAAACCTAAAAATATTTTCGACACAATTTGGCAACACTTTACTTAATTCAATAGTTTATCCAACTCTTCTTTCAATTGAGGTGAGGATGGTCTTAAGGCATTTCCTTTCACCACTTTTCCGTTGGGATCAATCAAAATAAATCTCGGAATGCTGTTAATGCCATAGCTTAGCATAAAATCGGAATTCCAGTTTTTGTCGGCAAACAGTTGAACACCTCCCAATTGCTTTTCGCTAACAAAATTTTTCCATTTCTCGTGGTCTTTGTCAACGTCAACAGAAATACTGACAAAGACAATGTTTTTGTCGTGATACATTTCTTCCATCTTTTTCAACGATGGAATTTCGGCACGACATGGCCCGCACCAAGTTGCCCAAACATCGATATACACATATTTCCCCTTAAAATCCTCGAGCTTTGTTTTTCCGCCTTTGTGGTTTTCATAATCAAATGAAGGAGAAATCGTGTTGTTCATTTTGTTCTTGACCACAAGAGCGTCGTGATTTTTTTTGTAATACTGAACAATCGCATTGTAAGTTTCATTGACAGTTTGCTTTTGAAAATCAACAAAAACAGGATCCAACTTTTTGTCTTCCAAACGTTTCAAATCGTCAGCCTTTTTCTTGTCCATTTCTTTAAAAAAATCGGTTTCGTTGGCCAACAACAAACTTTCTATGTCGGCTTTCTTTTCAAGCAAAGTATTTTTAGCCAAAAAATTATTCTCAGTTGCCCCTTTTCCAGTATAAACAATCGATTCGTCAAACATTTTGGTGTCCAATTTCATTTTCAAATCGAAACCGTTTTTCAGAAAAACAATCGTGTATTCATTTCCGTCGGAAAGGGCATATCTGCCTTCTGCCACATTCATGGTGTCTTTAAAAACACCATTATTATCCACTTTTATGGTTTTAACCAATTTGTTTTTGGCATCAAAAAAGGAAATTGCATCTCCAAACTTGTTGGCTATTTCCGCCTCAAAGTGCATATAGTTTTTCTTTTGGGCAAAACCGTTCAAACTTCCCATTAAAACAATTGCAATTAAAAATATTTTTTTCATAAAGCCTGGATTTTGAATTTTGTTGCCCAAAGCTAATTTAAATTTTTGAACACAAACAAAGATTAACAATTATTTACGGCATTATTTGCAACGAAGTTTTCCCGTTTTAGGGATTAAGTTGTTTTTTGTTTTTACTTTTGCAGTCTAAAAAATATTCTCAATGTATAGAAGTCATAATTGTGGCGAATTGAACGCCTCACATATCAATACCGAAGTAACGCTTGCCGGTTGGGTTCAAAAATCAAGAGACAAAGGATTCATGAATTGGGTCGATTTACGCGACCGTTACGGAGTTACCCAATTGATTTTCGACGAAAGTCGTACCGACAAAACCGTTTTCGAATTGGCCAAAACCTTGGGTCGTGAATACGTCATCCAAGTAAAAGGAACCGTTATTGAGCGTGAAGCCAAAAACAAGAACATGGTAACAGGAGACATCGAAATCTTGGTTACCGAAATGAAAATATTGAATGCCGCACTCACTCCACCTTTCACCATCGAAGACGAAACAGACGGTGGCGAAGACATCCGAATGAAATACCGTTACCTTGACATTCGAAGAAATCCAGTAAAAAACAACTTGCTTTTTCGTCATAAAGTAGCAATGGAAGTTCGCAAATACCTTTCAAACCAGGATTTTTGCGAAGTGGAAACACCTTACTTAATCAAGTCAACTCCAGAAGGCGCAAGGGATTTTGTGGTTCCTTCGCGAATGAATGAAGGACAATTTTACGCTTTGCCACAATCGCCACAAACCTTCAAACAATTATTGATGGTGGGTGGAATGGACAAGTATTTTCAAATTGTGAAATGTTTCCGTGACGAAGATTTGCGCGCCGACCGCCAGCCTGAGTTTACACAAATTGATTGCGAAATGGCATTTGTGGAACAAGAAGACATCTTGAATGTTTTTGAAGGATTGACTCGTCATTTATTGAAAGAAATCAAAGGAATCGAAGTAGAGAAATTTCCAAGAATTACCTACGATTATGCGATGAAAACATACGGAAATGACAAACCGGACATCCGTTTCGGAATGGAATTTGGCGAATTGAACGAATTTGCACAACACAAAGAATTCCCGGTTTTCAATTCGGCTGAATTAGTTGTTGGAATTGCCGTTCCTGGAGCAGGAAACTACACTCGCAAAGAAATTGATGGTTTAATTGACTGGATGAAACGCCCCCAAATTGGCGCCAGCGGAATGGTTTACGTGAAATGCAACGAAGACGGAACTTTCAAATCATCGGTAGACAAATTTTATGACCAAGAAGATTTAAAAAATTGGGCAAAAGTCACTGGCGCAAATGCAGGCGACATGATTTTTGTGCTTTCGGGTCCAGCGGATAAAACCAGAACCCAACTTTCAGCCTTGAGAATGGAAGTGGCCAACCGTTTGGGATTGAGAAACCCTGCGGAATTTGCCCCACTTTGGGTGGTAGATTTCCCTTTATTGGAATTTGAAGAAGAAACAGGTCGTTATCACGCCATGCACCATCCGTTTACTTCCCCAAAACCGGAAGACATGCACTTATTGGAAACAAATCCAAAAGCAGTTCGTGCCAATGCTTATGACATGGTGTTGAACGGAAACGAAATTGGTGGAGGTTCCATCCGTATTCACGATAAAACAACGCAACAGTTGATGTTTAAATATTTAGGATTCACACCTGAACAAGCCGAAGATCAATTTGGTTTCTTGATGAATGCTTTTCAATATGGAGCGCCACCTCACGGAGGCTTGGCTTTTGGGTTGGACAGATTGGTTTCCATCCTTGGCGGACAAGAAACCATAAGGGATTTTATTGCTTTTCCAAAGAACAATTCAGGGAGAGATGTCATGATTGACGCCCCATCAATCATTGATGAATTGCAATTAAACGAATTACATATAAAATTAGATTTAGCGTAGTTCATCGATAAAATTTGCTGGAAATCGTTGGAAATCAAATATTTTAATAAAAACTTATATAAAACATATTTCGTATTAGATTAAATATTACATTTGCCTCATTATAAATTATTATTACTATTACAATGCGTACAGGTACAGTTAAATTTTTCAATGAATCAAAAGGTTACGGATTCATTACAGACGAAGAAACAGGAAAAGACATTTTCGTTCATGCATCAGGAATCAACGCGGAAGAACTTCGTGAAGGTGACAGAGTTAGCTATGAAGAAGAAGAAGGAAGAAAAGGAAAAGTGGCTGCGAAAGTAGCGGTTATCTAAGCATAAAAA
>NZ_PNNA01000030.1 GCF_013823965.1 Flavobacterium sp. | reverse complement strand
GGTTCCGGTTTTTTCGACAGTTTGACGGGTTTGATTTTCTTTATGCTTTTGGGCAAAATGTTCCAAATCAAAACCTATAGTTTCTTGAGTTTCGAAAGAGATTTCAAGTCTTATTTTCCAATAGCAATTACCAGAATCAACACCGATACTTCAGAAGAAAGCGTTCCAATTTATGATATCGAAAAGGGAAATCGCTTATTGATCAGGAATCAGGAATTGATTCCGGTAGACGGAATTTTGATTTCTGAAAAAGCTGAAATTGATTATAGTTTTGTTACCGGGGAAGCCGTTCCCATTACCAAAAAATCCGGTGATAAAGTTTTTGCCGGAGGAAAGCAAATGGGGAAAGTAATCGAAATGGAAGTCTTGCATTCGGTTTCTCAAAGCTATTTGACACAATTATGGAGCAACGACGTTTTCCAGAAAAATGTGGAACAAAAACATAAATCCATTACCGATACCATCAGTCGTTATTTTACGCCCATACTGTTGATAATAGCTTTTGCGGGATTTGGTTATTGGATTTTTATTGATGCCAATATTGCTTTCAATGTTTTCACGGCAGTGTTAATCGTGGCTTGCCCTTGTGCATTGGCATTGACGGCACCTTTTACGATGGGGAATATATTGCGAATTTTGGGTAAAAAGAAATTCTATCTCAAAAATGCCTTGGTCATCGAGCAATTGGCCAAAGTCGACACGATAGTTTTTGATAAAACCGGAACCATTACCACCAATAAAAAATCGAACATCTCTTATGAAGGAAATGAACTTTCAGCGGAGAATTTGATGATTGTCAAAAACGTGCTTCGAGCTTCCAATCACCCATTAAGCAGAATGTTGTATGAATTTTTGCCGGAGGGCAAACGTTACAAAATCAATAATTTTGAGGAAATCACGGGAAAAGGAATTCAAGCCGACGTTGAAGGAAATCAAGTTCAAATAGGTTCAGCTGCTTTTGTTGGGAATTCGGAAGAAAATAACATTCAACAAACTTCCGTTCACATCAAGATTAATGAAGTGTATTGCGGAAAATATATTTTCAACAATCAATACAGGGAAGGCTTGGCGGAACTTTTCGAGAAATTAAGCCAGAACTATCACATAAAAGTTTTGTCTGGTGACAATGAAGGGGAACAAGCTACCTTGGAAAGTATTTTGCCTAAAGGAACGGAATTGGTCTTCAATCAAAAGCCGGAACAAAAATTGGAATTCATCAAGAAACTCCAGCAAGAAGGCAAAAACGTGATGATGGTAGGCGATGGGCTGAATGATGCCGGAGCTTTGGCACAAAGTAATATTGGAATCTCAATTTCCGAAAACGTCAATGTTTTTTCACCGGCTTGTGATGCAATTCTTGATGCAGGAGAGTTCAAAAAGTTAGACTATTTTTTAAAACTTTCCCAAAAAGCCATCACCACCATAAAAATGAGTTTTGCATTATCGTTATTATATAATGTTGTAGGATTGTCATTTGCCATTACAGGGAACTTGTTGCCCTTGGTGGCAGCCATTATCATGCCTTTAAGCACGGTCACAATTGTCAGTTTTGTGACGGTCATGAGTAATTATTATGCTAGAAGATTAAAGTAAAAAAGGCCTTTTAATTGAATTTTTTTTATATTTTTAACAAATAATCAAAATATGATAAATGTCATATTTTGAAAAAAGACTATAAAGTATTTTTGTTCGCGTAATTCTACAATATGAGTGTTATCTATTTACTTATTTCCATCAGCATACTTGTTGCTATTGTTTTTTTTGTTGCTTTCATAATGGCAGTTAAAAAAGGGCAATACGATGATGATTACACTCCTTCGGTCAGAATGCTTTTTGATGATGAATTAATTCATTCCAAAGTTGAAAAGCCCAAAGTCGAAAACCCATCATAGGCCAGTTGAATACAAAAAAACCTATAGAATCTTAAACCATTAAACCAATTAACAAATAACTATTTATGGAAATGCAACAGTTTTATTATGACAACAAAATTGTAAAGAAGTTCATTTACGCAACCATCGTTTTCGGTGTTGTGGGGATGTTGGTGGGGCTTATTTTGGCCTTGATGTTTCTTTTTCCAAACCTGACCGACGGAATTTCGTGGTTGAGTTTTGGTAGATTAAGACCTTTACATACTAATGCGGTAATTTTTGCTTTTGTGGGAAATGCAATGTTTGCCGGAATTTATTATTCCTTGCAACGATTGTTAAAAGCCAGGATGTTCAGTGATTTTTTAAGCAACTTGAACTTTTGGGGATGGCAATTGATTATTGTGGCTGCGGCAGTTTCATTGCCTTTGGGATACAGCACTTCTAAAGAATATGCCGAATTGGAATGGCCAATCGATATTGCTATCGCCTTGATTTGGGTAGCTTTTGGTGTCAACATGATTGGTACAATCCTAAAAAGAAGAGAGCGTCATTTATATGTAGCCATCTGGTTTTACATCGCCACTTTCGTAACGGTTGCAGTATTGCATATTTTCAATAGTTTGGCATTGCCTGTAAGCGGAATGAAAAGTTACTCTGTTTACGCAGGAGTTCAAGATGCCTTGGTTCAATGGTGGTATGGTCACAATGCGGTTGCCTTTTTCTTGACTACTCCGTTTTTGGGATTAATGTATTACTTTGTACCAAAAGTGGCAAATCGTCCGGTTTATTCTTATAGATTATCAATTGTTCACTTCTGGTCATTAATATTTTTATACATCTGGGCAGGACCACATCATTTATTATATTCGGCTTTACCTACTTGGGCACAAAACTTGGGTGTTGTGTTCTCCATAATGTTGATAGCTCCATCTTGGGGAGGTATGATTAACGGATTGTTGACTTTGAGAGGAGTTTGGGATAAAGTACGTGTGGAGCCAGTTTTAAAATTCTTTGTTGTAGCCATCACGGGTTATGGTATGGCAACTTTTGAAGGGCCAATGTTGTCTCTTAAAAACGTAAATGCAATTGCGCATTTCACGGATTGGATTATTGCTCACGTTCACGTTGGAGCATTAGCTTGGAACGGATTTATGGCCTTCGGTATTATTTATTGGTTGATACCAAGAATGACCAAAACAGAATTGTATTCTACTAAATTAGCCAATTTCCATTTTTGGATTGGAACCTTGGGAATTATACTTTACACACTACCTATGTATGTTGCTGGTTTTACCCAAGCATCGATGTGGAAACAATTTAACCCTGATGGAACCTTGACTTATGGTAACTTCCTTGAAACCGTAACTCAAATTATGCCAATGTATTGGATGAGAGCCATTGGTGGAACATTATACCTCACAGGTATGTTGGTGTTGGTTTACAATATTATCCAAACCGTGAGAGCTGGTGAAACTATCGAAGATGAATTGGCAGAAGCACCTGAATTACAAAAAATTAGCGCCGGAAGAATTCAAGGCGAAAAATACCATGCTTGGTTAGAAAGAAAACCTATCCAATTAACAATTTTTGCTGTCATTGCCATCCTTATTGGTGGAGTTGTTCAAATTGTTCCTACGATTATGGTAAAATCCAACATTCCAACCATTGCTAGCGTGAAACCATATTCACCATTAGAATTGCAAGGTCGTGATTTATACATTCGTGAAGGATGTGTGGGTTGTCACTCTCAAATGGTGCGTCCTTTCCGTAGTGAAGTGGAACGTTATGGACCACAATCCAAAGCTGGGGAATTTGTATATGATCATCCATTTCTTTGGGGTTCAAAACGTACAGGTCCAGATTTATTGAGAGAAGGTGGAAAATACAATGACAATTGGCATTTTAACCACTTTTGGAGTCCACAAAGTATTTCTGCAGGTTCCATTATGCCGGCTTACAAATGGTTGTTCGATAACAAATCGATGGATAATTCTTTAATCCAAAAGAAAATGCAAGTTATGGTAACCCTAGGAGTTCCCTACACTGATGCACAAATTGCAAATGCCGAAAATGATTTGAGAGCTCAAGCTGTCAAAATCGAGGAAAGCTTGAAAAATGATCCTGACTTTGTGAAAAGTTATGACAACAGCAAGAAAAAAGCAGAAGCCAGAGGAGAAAAATTTGTTCCAATGAATGAAAGAGAAATTGTTGCGTTAATCGCCTACATTCAGCGTTTGGGAACTGACATTAAAGTAAAATAAAGTTAGTCATGTTCGAACAAATAAAACACAATATGGAAACCATCGCTGGAGTGGCGGTGTATCCAATACTTTCATTATTGATTTTCTTTGTCTTTTTTGTGGGACTTGGCATCTGGGTGTTTTCATACAAGAAAGAAAAGATTGACGAAATGAGTCAAATTCCATTAAACGACAATCAAACAATATAATTTTCAAAATAGATATAAAAATGAAAAAATTAATCCCGGCATATTTAAGAGTAACACTTATTTTCTTCGCTGTTCTTGGTGCAATGGAATATTTTATTGACTCTGGTGACAAACCAGCATTTATAAAATTCCCAATGGTTTCCCTATTTTTATTCGTGTTTTTATTTCTTCTTATTGCAATAGAAATTACGGTTAAAGCTGTTGACACCATCACTTATCAATTGCTGACCGAGGAACAAAAAATAAAATTGGCAGAAACTACAAACATCAGTTTTAAAGATAGTAGTTGGTATAAAAATTTAATGAAAATGCTTACCAAGTCAGTGCCAATTGAAAAAGAAGGCGAATTACTGTTGGAGCATGATTATGATGGCATCAAAGAGTTGGACAATAATTTACCGCCTTGGTGGGTTTATTTGTTCTACATTTGTATCATTTTTGCGGTAGTGTATTTAGTTCGTTTTGAAATTATGGGCGCAGACAACCAAGAAATGGAATTGAAAAAAGAAATGGCTCAAGCCCAAATTGATATTGCAGAATACAAAAAAACGGCACCAGATTTAATGGACGAAAAAACAGTTACCTTGTTGACCGACCCAGCAGATCTTGCAGCTGGAAAAGCCATTTTTACAGCTAATTGCGTCCCTTGTCACAGAGCTGATGCAGGTGGGCAAATTGGACCAAACCTAACGGATGATCAATGGATTTTGGGTGGTGGAATTAAAAATGTTTTTCACACTCTCCTAAATGGTGGACGTGACGGAAAAGGAATGATTTCCTGGAAAGGAACATTGAAACCTAAAGAAATGCAGGAAGTTGCCAGTTATGTATTGTCATTAAAAGGAAGCAATCCTAAAGACCCTAAAGCACCCGAAGGTGAAATCTGGGTTGATGAAAATGCGCCTAAAACTGCCGCTGCAGCTCCCGTTGCCGCAGACAGTACAAAAGTAAAATAAAAATTAAAGACAAATATAAAGCGAACAGATCCTGAATTATTTCAGGATTTGTTTTTTGTATAATTATTCAGAAATATAATTTGACTTTAATAGAATAGCTGTTTTATAACAAAGAAATAATCGTGAATTTTATCTGAACCAGTTTTATACAATAAAATCAATTCTTTTGAAGTAATGTAACATAAGTTTCAAAGTAAATGAATTCAAAACTTTAATTTTATACCTTTAAATTTTAAAATTTTAACAATGTCAAAATTACCAGACGAAGCTTTCAGAGATACCATCGGAACAATAGATTCAGCAGGAAACAGAAAATTTATTTTCCCTAAAAAACCTTCTGGCAGATTTTATGATTACAGAAAGTGGGTCAGTTATTTTTTGCTGATTGTTCTTGTTGCGAATCCTTTCATCAAGATTAACGGCAACCAATTCATGATGTTCAACGTTTTGGAAAGAAGATTCAATATTTTCGGATTTCCATTTTGGCCACAAGATTTTTACTTGTTTGTGGTTTCGATGATTGTGGGTGTTGTTTTTGTCATCCTTTTTACAGTAATTTTTGGTCGAATATTTTGCGGATGGATTTGTCCTCAAACTATTTTTCTGGAAATGGTTTTTCGTAGAATTGAATACTGGATTGAAGGCGATAGAGGTGCCCAAATTCGTTTGGAAAAACAAGAGTGGAATGCCGAAAAAATAAGAAAAAAAGCTGTTAAATGGACTGTTTTTCTAATCATTTCATTTTTCATTGCCAATGTTTTCCTTGCTTACTTAATTGGAAGCGACCAACTAATCACAATGATTGAAGATGGACCGGAAAGTCATCTCAGCACATTAATTTCATTATTTATCTTTACCGGGGTTTTTTATTTTATTTTTGCTTGGTTTAGAGAACAGGTTTGCATCATTGCTTGCCCTTACGGAAGGTTGCAAGGCGTATTATTGGATGATAAATCCATCAATGTTGCCTATGATTTTGTTCGTGGCGAAAAAGAATTGGGCAGGGCCAAATTTAACAAACAAGAAGATAGGGCAGCTTCAGGGAAAGGAGATTGTATAGATTGTAAACAATGTGTTCACGTTTGTCCAACAGGAATTGACATTCGCAACGGAACGCAACTCGAATGTGTGAATTGTACTGCCTGTATAGATGAATGCGACTCGATGATGGAAAGTGTTGGATTGCCAAAAGGACTAATCCGCTATGCTTCAGAAGATGAAATTGAGAAAAATTCCAAGTTCAAGTTTACGGCAAGAATGAAAGGGTATTCTGCTGTATTGTTCATATTGGTTGGAATTTTAATTGGATTATTGTTCTTGCGCACGGATGTCGAAGCGGTTATTTTACGTCTTCCAGGGCAATTGTACCAACATAAAGGTGAAAATATAAGCAATATTTACACATTCAAGATTATCAATAAAACCAATAATAATTTCAATGATATTCATTTCAAATTGGTTGGAATAAAAGGAAATCTTAAAGTGGTGGGTGAACAAGATTTAAAAGTGCCCAAACAAGGAATGAAAAGTGGTACTTTGTTTGTGGAAATCAACCAATATCTTTTGGAAAGCGACAAGACTAAACTGGAAATTGACGTTTATGATGGAGATAAAAAGATTGAAACAAGCCATACTAATTTTTTAAGCCCAAGGAGTTTTGATTAACCCTTTAAACTTTAAACTATAAAACGACATGAAAATTAATTGGGGAACTGGAATTGTGATAGCATTTGCAATATTTATAACTTTTATTTTATATTTTGTTTTCACCGTGCAATCTAATTCTAAATACGACAATGAATTGGTTGTAGAAGAATACTACAAACATGATGCAAAGTTTGGGGATGAAATGGCAAGAATCCAAGAAGCACAAGATTTAGTGCAAAAGCCTACAATAACTAATGCTTCCGATGGAATTACCATAGTTTTTCCTGAAGTGTTTACTCCAAAAAACATCAAGGGTAAAGTGGTTTTTTATAGGCCTTCCAACAAAAAATTTGATTTTGAAGTTCCTATTTCTCTTTCCAGTCCTTCTTTGGTAGTGCCAAAGAAAAGATTGTTGGGAGGTCGCTGGAATATCAATATGGAATGGCAATATGAAGGAAAACAATATCTGACAAAAGATACTATTTATATTAATTAGTCATAAAGTCTAAAGTTTTAAAATAAAATAAACTACTTTATGACTTTAGACTTTGGGATTTTAGACTTTTTTATGCTTTACACCGCTTTCATCTTCGGTTTAATCAGTAGTTTTCACTGCATCGGAATGTGTGGCCCAATCGCCATGATGTTGCCTGTGGATAGAGACAATCAAGCCAAGAAGGTGACCCAAATCATGACCTATCATTTTGGGAGATTGATGGCCTATGCCTCAATTGGTTTGTTTTTTGGATTATTGGGAAAAGGATTGTTTCTTGCCGGAATGCAACAAAAAATGTCCATATTTATTGGCATTGCGATGATTGTGGTAATTTTGATTCCCGAGAAAGTATTTGCTAGATACAATTTTTCAAAACCTGTTTTCGTGTTGATTTCTAAAATTAAATCCACTTTAGGAAAACAATTCAAAAATAAAAGCTACAAATCACTATTTACCATTGGGTTGCTTAATGGTTTCTTGCCCTGCGGCATGGTTTATGTCGCCTTGTTTGGAGCCATTGCCATGCAAAGCGAAAGTTTTGGAGTGCTGTACATGCTTTTGTTTGGGTTGGGTACCGTACCAATGATGAGCACGGTGGTCTATCTCCATTCTTTTTTGACGGTTCCTGTTCGAAACAAGATTCAAAAAATCATTCCCTATGTTGCCGTGGCAATGGGGGTATTATTTATTTTAAGAGGTTTGGGCTTGGGAATTCCTTATGTTTCACCTTCTGACATGAGTTTGTTTGTTCAGGCAACTCCTAACTGTCATTAGAACAGTTATTTAAATAGTCATCGAAAACAACTGTGTTTCTGGTGTCTTTCTTTTCAAACGCAAATCAAAAGCCATGCAAATATTACGGATAAAAGCTTTTCCGGCATCCGTAACCAGAATGCCATTTGTTTTAATAACGACCAATCCGTCATTTTTCATTTCTTTCAGTTGGAGTAAAATTTCTGGAATTTCGGGTATATAATTAGATGGATCTTCCCAAGAAGTTTCAAATTGGCACATAATGTTCAAAATGTGTTTTCTAATGATAAGATCTTCCGCTGTTAACAAATGTCCTCTAAAAATAGGTAATTTGTCGCTTTCCAATAAGGCATAATATTCTTCCAATCCTTTCACGTTTTGGGCAAAACTATACCAACTGTCACTAATGGAAGAAACGCCCAATCCAATCATTAATTGCGTTTTAGACGAACTGTATCCCATAAAATTACGATGTAATTTCCCGGTTTTGAAGGAATCAAACAAACTGTCGGTTTTTAATGCAAAATGATCCATTCCTATTTCATAATAATCATTTTCATACAATAAATCTTTTCCAACTTCATAAAGTTGTCTTTTTTCTTCGTCTTTTGGAATGTCCTCATCGTTGAATCCGCGTTGTCCATTTCCTTTTATCCATGGCACGTGTGCATAACTATAAAAGGCTAATCTGTCCGGTTGCAGCGAATGTGTTTTTTCGATAGTATCAATCACGTCATCGACTCCTTGAAAAGGCAATCCAAAAATAAGATCGTGACCAATGGATGTATAACCAATTTCCCTTGCCCAAAAAGTAACTTTCGCAACATTGTGAAAAGGTTGATTGCGGTGGATGGCTTTTTGCACTTTTTCAGAGTAATCTTGGACGCCAAAACTAACTCTTCTAAAACCTAAATCGTATAATTTTTGCAAGTGCGCTCGGGTCGTGTTGTTGGGATGACCTTCAAAACTGAATTCATGGTCTTTGGCTTTTTCAGCATAACAAAAAATACCGCTTATTAAGTCTTCCAAGTTTTTTGTGGAGAAAAAAGTAGGTGTTCCTCCACCCAAATGAATTTCTTTTATGATGGGTTTTTCGTCAAGAATATCACAATACAAAGCCCATTCTTTCAAAACGGCTTCAATATAAGGATTCTCGACATCGTGATTTTTTGTGATTCGCTTGTTACACCCACAAAAAGTACACATGCTTTCGCAAAATGGAAGGTGTATATAAAGACTCAATCCTTCTTTGGCATTGCTTTCCGCAAAAGATTTTTTCAAGGTATCTATCCAGATTTGATAGGTAAAATCTTTTTCATCCCAATAGGGAACGGTAGGATAACTTGTATATCTTGGGCCTGGAACATTATATTTTTGAAGGATAGAATTTTTCATGGTAAACAAGTTTTTCATTATTCAAAAGTAAACCGAGATTGTTAATATTAAAATGATAATTATCATATAAAAATTGTGCTTTCACAAACAAAAAAAGAGGCTTTTGAGACCTCTTCTGATGAATTAATAATCAAATATAAAAAAACGTGATTAGTTAGAAATACATTCCTGGATAATTTCTCTCCATTTTTTTGCCAATTGATGATCTTCATGCAAACAAATTTGATTTATTTGATCATTTTCAATTTTATAAAACGGAATCAATTCTGTTTTTTTGTCTTTTTTGTATTGAAATTCAAACTCGATTTTTACAATCGTATTGGAATTTCCTTCGGCCGTAATCGACAGTTTGCAGGATTCAACGGTATTTAAGTCGATAAAGTATACAATTTCTTTTTCCTTCGAATTAAAATCCATAAAAAGAAATCCTTTGTTTTTTTCGTCTAAAGCCAAAACCTTTTTGTTTTGGGTTTCCGTCAATTCAAATTTCAGACGATTGTTTTGGCTGTATTTGTTTTTAATTTCCTTGATTTTGTTATTGTTTATTGAATTTGATCTCATAACGTAGAAAAGGGGAATTCCAATTAATATTGTTATAAAAAGTCCAATTATTGTTACTGATGTGTCCATTATTTTTTTGTTTTTTTTAATTAAATATATAGTATGAAAGGAACTGAATATCTGACGATATTAGTTCAAATTTAGAAGAGATGTCTCTTCTAATGCTGGAATCATACGTCAAATCACCAAAAAAAATGGAAAGGAAAGAGTAGGAGCGAAACCATTTCACATCGATTGATGTCCTGATTCGCGAAAAGGGTAAAAGTGGTACTAATTTTTAAATCTGGTATAACAACCAGTAGCGTTTCAAAATATTTTGAAGCTGAAAAATCTGCAGTTTTGTGAGGCGGAGTAACTATACTGCTCGCTTGCGGCTGAATAAAAACTGAAGAATGGATGCCATCTACAGAAAAGGAAGAATTGTTTTTTGCTGACGGAATTTTGTCAACAGCAGATTTATTTGCGGTAAAAGCAAATAAAAAAACTATTGAAAATGCAATAAAAATAAAGGTTTTCCGAATCCAATTCATTTTGCAAATGTAAAGTTTGCAGACAACTTTGGGCAGTTTTTTTTGATAAATGAAAGTTAAAATTTAAGTTTTTTGAATTTTTTTTCTAAAAAAAAGCCCCAATTCATTTTTCTGAATTGAGGCTTGATGTAGTTTGAAGGCTTTAAGTTTTATCCTTGATTCAAATTTCTTATTTGTTTCAACTTGTCTTTTAAAAGCTCCATTTCTTCCCTGTGTTTTTCAATGTTTTTACGCACTTCCAACACGATTGAATTTTCCTTTTTGGCATTTCGAGTATTGGCAAAAAACTGGATGTTGTTTTCCAATTGGAAAATTTCATTTTTGATTTCGTCAATTTTTCGCATCAAGAAAATCTTTTCGTTTTCCAGTTTTCTAGAGTCGTTATTTTCAGATAAACTATCGATTCTATTGGCGAAACGCATCATTTCGCTGTCTTTTTTGCTCAAACTTAATTTTTCGAACAAGGCATCGAGTACTTTGTTGAATTTTCCTTCGATGTGTCTTCTCGGGAAAGGAACTCTTCCAAAACTTTTCCAGTTTTCAATATGTGCTTTTATGGCGTCCAAGTCGGTTTTGTGGTCGCCGGTTAGTTGAAACTCTCTTAAAGATTCCAAATAGGCTTTCTTTTTGTCGAAAGCTTCAATTTCTTCGCTGTTTTCCTCGTTTTTCTGTTCTTTTAATTTGTCAAAATAATGGTTGCAGGCTTCTTTGAACTCTGCCCAAATTTTGTCTGAATATTTTCTGGGCACGTGACCTATTTGTTTCCACTCTTCTTGAATTTGCTTCATGATGGGAGTCGTGGCTGCAAAATCGGTGCTTTCTTGCAATTCTTTGGCTTTGGCAACAAGAGCTGTTTTTCGGTTCAGGTTGTTGTTTTGGTCTTTCTTGATGTCCTTATAAAACGAATTCTTGAAAGAATTAAAATTCCTCACGGCAGTTTTAAATCCTGCCCAAGTTTCTTCATTTACTTCCGAAGGTACTTTTCCGGCAGAGAAAAAGGCGGTTCTCAAGGCTTCCACTTTTTCTATTTGTTGTAACCATTGCGAATGTGCGTTCACTTTTTCGGTGGCCAATACTTCAATTTTGGCAATGATTTCTTTTTTCTTTTCCAGGTTTTCCAGTTCGGTTCCTCGCATGTTTTCAAACAAAACTTCACGTTTGTCGTGCATTTGTTTGGTCAAATCACTGAATTTGTTCCATATTTCATCCCTAAATTCTCTGGAAACTGGACCAATATCTTCTTTCCAAATTTTATGCAAATCCTGTAATTCACGAAAAGCTTTGTTGACATCGGCTTCGTTGACCAATTCTTCGACACGTGCCACAATTTTTTGTTTTTGTTCTAAATTGTGTTTAAAATCAAGGTCTCGCGCTTCTCTGTCAAGATGTAAATAGTCATAGAAGTTTTCTACGTGAAAATGGTAGTTGTTCCAAACGTGGTTGTATTTGTCTTTTGGGATAGGGCCGGCATTTTTCCATCGCTCTCTTAAATCATTAAAATGTTTCAAGGTGTCCTTGATGTTTTCCTGCGGATTGATGAGTTCTTTCAATTCCTCTACAATTGCCAATCTGTTTTCTAAATTGGTTTTCAAATTGGTTTGTAAACTTTTGAAATGCGCATTTTTATTATCCCGAAACAAGGAATAATACTGGTCAAATGTGGTTTTTAATGGAGAATGGTATTGAAATTCTTCATTTGTATCTGTGTTTTCGGCAAGGAATTCCTCTTTTTTCTCTTCTAAAAGATGGATGTATTTTGCCAAAAATGATTTCTTGATTTCTTCAACATGATCTTTTACCGACATCACTTTTTCATTGGTGACCAAATTTTTCAATTCGTCCACTAGTGATTCTAACGACAATGCATCATAATCCAACATGGGAATATCGTGACGTTCTTTCAGCGTTTCGTCTTCGCTTTCCTCGGCATTTGTGTTGGCTATGGCGTCTGTGATAGTGGTGTTGTTGGATGATTGATTTTCTTGTTCCCCATCGTTTGGGATAGCTTCAGCAACAGTTTCTACAGGCTTCGCCGGTGTTTCTAAATCTACTGTAACTTCATCTTCGATTACAGTGCTGACAACGGGTAATTCTCCATCTACAATTGTTGAAGCTATTTCTTCAACTTGTTCTGCAGTTTGTTCATTACTGTTTTCTACGATTGCCAAATTTTCCAAAACTGTTGTTTCGGTTTGAATCATTTCTGGTGAATTGATTTCTAAATTTCCATCTGCCCCAAGCAGGTTATCATTCTTTTCTTCTAACATCTTTTCAATGTATAAGGTTCAATTTTTTTTCGAGTCCGAAAGATAGTAAAGGTTGCCCATAATTCAAAGAAAATCCCTTATTTATAGTCATTTTATATGTGAATCCTTTTTTTTAAGAAGCTATTTCCTGTTATTTCTTCTGTCTTTTTTAGTTGTATAAAAGGTGAAAATTGAAGGATTTCGCTGCTGTTTGTTCTAGTAATCAGTGAGATAAAATTGTTTCATGATGTCGAAAAGTCTTTTTCTGGAACTTGTTACAGATATTAATTTTTTAAAAATAGACACTATGATTTTTACAATTGTCTGATGGTTCCGTTATGGATGTCATATTGCATGGGAACTACTTTAGCATGCATTTCTTTGACGATTGGATTGTCTTCAATCATTTTATAAGAGTGTTTTATATTGGCAATGATGCACGAATTCAAATTGTTTTCTTTTGAAATTTTCTTTTCTTCGTTTTCATTGGCAATGGTTTCCACGATGTCATCTATATGGGAAAGGTGTTTTTTGTATTCATTGTTTTTATCGCCCACATAAGCTTTTATGGCGCCACATTCCGTGTGACCCAAAACAATGATTAGTTTGGCGTCGAGATGTTCTACGGCATATTCAATGCTTCCCATGTCAATGTCAGAGATTAGATTCCCCGCATTTCGAATGACAAATAAATCGCCTATTCCTTGATCAAAAAGTATTTCGGGAGCAACCCTGCTATCGGAACAAGTCAAAACAACCGCAAACGGATGTTGTGCCTCTTGATTTGCCAAAATGGTCTTTTTGTTTTGGTGTGGATGAATCAATTTTTCATCTAGAAATCTTTTATTTCCCGAAATTAACCTTTCAATCGGAGTTTCATTTTTGTTTAGTGTCACTTCTGGATTTGCTTCTTTTTTGCAACTCAAAGTTGTGGCGAGAATTAGGGCCAACATTAAAGTTTTTTTTCTCATTTTTTTATTGATTATTTTGTTTTTGAATTTAGGATTCTATTTTTCTCTACAACTTCATTGAGTTAAAGTTTTGGTGTTTCCTTCTGAAAAAGAACTGTGTTTGCACCAAAATACAGCTGCCAAGACAAGCATCAAATTTAGGAAAACTATACCACAAATAATCAAAAATACTTTTATTTATTGCAGGTTTTTAGTGATTAAATGTAAGGGAATTGCTTTTGTTTTTTTGAACAATTTCGTAGAAGTGATGTTGGGTAAAAGTTTGTCACTAATTTTTATGGAAGTACTTCAGTCGTCATGTTTTAGGTGTTTCGTTTGTAGGTTTGGGTAAGGTAAAAAAATAGGCGACAACGATCAATGTCATGGTTGCGGTTAACACAAAAGCTGTTGTTGCTCCAAATGAAAACCAAATTAGTCCTGTAAGAGAACTAGCCAGCATGGCGCATAGGCTTTGTAGTCCTGAAAATGTTCCAATCGCTGTTGCCGTGTCTTTTTTGTTTATGATATTGGAAATCCAAGCTTTGGAAATTCCTTCTGTTGCTGAGGCATAAACACCGTATAGAAAAAACAAACCAATAAAGAAGTAAGGATTAGTATTTAATGCCATTCCGAAATAAACGGTCGCAAACAGCAATAATCCGATGATGAAAATTGTTTTCAGTCCTACATTGTCAGCAATAATGCCAATTGGAAAAGCAAACAAAGCGTAAATCAGATTGTAGAAAATATAAACGCCTATGATCATGGTGTCGTCAAACCCAGATTGTTTTGCCTGAAGCAATAAAAATACATCCGAACTGTTGAAAAGCGCAAAAACTAAAAGTCCAATGACAAGTTTTCTATAAGCCTCCGGGCTTTGCTTCCAATACTGTACTAATGAAAAGAAATTGATTTTAACTTTTGGTTTGTTCTCAATTACATTTTTGTCTTTGAGATAGAATGAAGATAAAACAGCCAATACTCCAGGAATAAATGCAATGAAAAAGAGTGTTTTATAATCCTGTGGATTGAAATATAAATAAATCAAGGCCAAACTGGGGCCGATGACAGCTCCCAATGTGTCCATGGAACGGTGAAGTCCAAAAACTTTTCCTTTTGTTTCCGGTGTAGCCTCGTCCGAGAGGATAGCGTCTCTGGCACCAGTTCGAATACCTTTGCCAAAACGATCTATTGTCCGTGAAAAAAATATCCAAAGTGGAAAGGTGAAAATTGCCATCATTGGCTTTGAAATTGAACTGAGTGCATACCCTATTTGCACAAACGGAACGCGTCTGCCCGAAGTGTCGGATAGTTGACCAAAATAACTCTTGCTCAATCCTGCCGTTGCTTCGGCAATGCCTTCAAGTATTCCGATTAGAACAATTGAAAAACCTATTGTTTTCAAGTAAATGGGCATAATTGGATACAGCATTTCGCTTGCCGTGTCGGTAAACAAACTAACCACCGATAAAACCCAAACGGTTCTTGTGATGTTTTTCAAAACGTTGTCCTTTTTTGCTGTTCGTTCATTGTCTGCATTGTGAGGTTGGGGCTATCAGTTTGTTTCGATTACAACGAACGTTCTGGTGCTACAGCGGGTTTGGGGTTAAATTTAGCCTATTCTTCGGATTTGTCACCCGAGTCTCGATAATTATCGTGACGAACGGACGAAGTAAATCATCCCAAATACAAAACCATCATTCCATTAAGAAAATTGCCCAAATCCGTTGTAGTAGCTGTTAGGCAGTAGTGTTTTTAATATTTGATTAATTTAAAGTCCTCTATTAATCCATCAGAATAAATTTTTAAGAGATATATTCCTTTTGGAAAACTTGCTGTATTTAATTGATTTATATTCTGATTTTGTTTAAAGACTTTTTTTCCTAAAACATCTAGTATTTCTACGGCATCTATTTGATGTCTTGATAAGGAGATTATGTTTAATTTGTCTTCAACAGGATTTGGATAAATACTAAAATTTTTATTTTTAAACTGATTTTCTTGGATACTAAGTAAATTAGAATTATTATATTTTGCCAAAGCTACATTACTCGGGGAGTTAGTATTACCTATAGCAATAATATTAGTTTCATTTACAATTACTTTTTGAACTCCACTAAAATTCATGTTTGTTATTACACCATTGACTCCAAAATTTGTCTTATAACTTCCATCTTGGTTTAATTTCATTAAAAAACCATAAGTTGAACTTGAAGTTGATGATCCTCCAGCGAGAAAAATTGAATTATCATATAAAATATTCAGGTCTTGTACAAAATCTTTTTCACTATTTGTATCAATCAATAATTTACCATCATCGCTAAACGATGTATCGAGTAATCCATCAATTGTAAATCTGGCTAGATTAATATTGTAATTAAAAGAGTCTTTAGCTCTTGAACCAATCGCATATATTTTATTTTGAAATATTTTGATTGATAAAAAGCGGTCATAATAATCATAAGGATTAGCACCAAATTGAGCATAACTGTAACCATTTATGCCAAAAGTTGTATCAATACTGCCATTTGAATTTAATTGTAACAATAAAGAGGATTCATTGGGATTGTTTACCACACCGCCAATCAAAATTTTATCACCATTCATAACAGAACAAAATGCTCTTTGAGATAATGAATCAAAATTAATAACCGCTACACCATTTGTCCCAAAATTAGTATCAAAACTTCCGTCAGCATTTAATTTTATGACTTGTATATCTGCATTATTGTTTAAAACATATCCAACAACAATGATTTTATTATCAGGCAATACATGTAAAGATTGTATATCAGATTCAGAACCAGATATTTTTGTCGTAATTCCATTTGTTCCAAAAGTTGTATCTAATGTTCCGTCAGAATTTACTCGGGCAATCGTAGCATATGCAATCGAAGGACCTGAACGACCTGCAATAATAATTTTCCCGTCAGATTGAGTAGCAATTTTTCTCACCTGACTTTTATTACTTCCAAATTTAATAATTGAAATTCCACTACTTCCAAAAGAAAGATCTAATTCTCCATTGGGCAAATATTTTAATAATAAATTATCAGTACCGTTCAATGTAGTATATCCGGTAACAAGGATTTTATTATCGGGTAATTGAATTCCATCTTGAGCAAAATCGGTACTAGATGAAGATAAATCTGTAACAACTTTACCATTTGTCCCAAAGGATGTATCTAGAGAACCATCAGTTTGTGAATATATAATTGAATTACTAAAAATTAAAAAGAGTATTATTTTTTTCATGAATTGCTTTTTTAAATTGATTTAGATTCTTGATTTTGCTCTAACATTTCTGCCAACGTTTCGCAGCTTGGCGAAGTGGCGGATTTTGAAGTACTTACTTTCATTTTAGCACTAAACTTCATTTAAAAAAAAATATTCAATTTAGCACTGAACCCGCCATTTTTCCAAACTGCTGTTAGCAGAAGTATTTTTATTTTATTCTATTTAGTTCAGTTGCACTTTGAAAGCCTCCAATTGCTTCAAATACTTCGTCTTGATTTATTTTGTCAGTCCAACCTTTTTTAGCAAGCTCGTTTCTCACTTCTTCTTCGGTCTTTTCTTTTACAAAGTGGTAATACGCAAAATCTACAACTTCAACTGGAACTCTCTCAATTGCGTATTTTGTCAAAATCGAAATAATTTTCAAATAAACAAAAAGTCCAGTTAACCCAAGTTGTAATATCCAACTAATTATTAAACCAATCCAACCAGTATTTAGGTTTTTTATAGTTAATCCTTGAGAAAACCTTAATTTCAAAAATTCACAAAATCCAATTCTGTCATAATTATTTTCATTCAAAATGATTTCATACTGGAAATATTGGTTTGAAAAATAAATCAGTAAAATCATTCCAGCTAATATATACTGCAATTTATTGAAGTCTGTAAAATTTGAAAGTTTGATTAATTGTTTCATAGTCAATGCAATTGCAGTCGCTACTAAAAACTCAAATAATCCAATAAAATACATTCCTTTCACAGAAATAAATGCTATTGCAAAACCTAGAATTAGGGGAATTATTAATCCACCAACAATTGGTATCAAAATATTAGGTTCCTTTCCTTTAATTGGTTGTGGCAAACTTTCTGGAATTACATAGTCATCCCAGTTATTTTTCTTTTCGATTTCTTTTTCAAGCTCATTTAGTGATTGTCTGTCAAAAGTTTTTAAAGTTTCTTCATACGCATAGATAAATAATTTAACTCTTTTTGAGTTTCTCCCAACATCCCACATTTCATTTCCCAAACTCTCACTTTTCACAACTACATTACCATATTCATAACTTGCAGTTATTGCTTCTGTCCAGCGTTCAACACCTAAGCTTTTTTCCTTTCGTTTTGCTTCTACACTGTTTTCATCTTTAAATACTAAATCCCAACCAAGTTTTTCAACTGTTTTTTCAGCAATAGCTACAAATAGAGTTTTATTAACACTTGTCCTAAATTCTTCTTTGTATTTAGGTGTGAAATTTACGCTATGCTTTTTCTTTATTGTTTTTTCATAATTTTTAAAAATGTCTTCCATATGTTATCTGTTGGATTGTGTTGTTGTAATATTTCCGCTAACGTTCTGGCACTACAGCGGGTTTGGGACTAAATTAAGCCTTATCTTCGGATTTGCCTAATCATCCCAAATACAAAACCATCTTTAAATTCAGCCTAAAACCCCAATCTCGCCAAACGGCTGTTGTGTGTAGTTTTTATTTTTTGAAATTAATATAGGTTTTAGGACTTTCAGGAATGCTTGGATATAAATTTTCTATTTTAAATTCATTTTCATTAATTTTTACAAATTCAAAATCCTTAGTAAATCCACTATTATTACTTAAATTAATTGAATTGCCATTAATTTTGTAGTTAAATTCGTCTGGATTTTCGGATTTGATAATAACTAGTGAATTATTTGACTTAAAATTAATCTGTGTTCGGCCGGCAACAGGTGTAACTTCAGAATATGTTCCATTATCCAGAATGTTGTTTTCATCTTGATTACAAGAAAATAGCGAGAAAAAAAGCACTAATACAAACAAAAAATTTTTCATAATACATTATTTTTAAGTTATTATTTTATTTTCTTAATTCTATGCGTTATTTTGGTAAAATTGCACACAACGGTAAGGCGATAGGCTCCAGTTGCCTGTGTTGCGCCTGCGGCAGGCAATTGAGCTTATCGTTTTGCGGCTTGCAGAAGTGGCGGATTAAGCGAGCCTAAACTTTCGGTTAAGGACTGATTTTCCAAGTACAAAACCAACTTCAAATTAAACCCAAAACCCGCCATTTTTGCAAACCGCTGTTGTGCGTAGTTATTTTTAAATATCTACAAAATCCGAATCATTCAAATTTATGTTTTGGGTTGTTAATAATATCGAATTACTTGCTGGAAAATTAAAAACAGCTTGTTGTATAGTTCCATTTGGTTTGGTTCTTTGTAATGTGAATTTTTGAATTCCAAATTTTGTTATGTAAATTCTTTTTACAAAAATTGTATTAGCAGCAATTTCAGGATTAAATATTCGTCTTGTAGTTTCGTGATAAATTTGAATGGGGAATATTAAAATATTATTCATATTTATTGTTACATCGCAAGGATATAATTTTGTAAATTGATTGTAATTAAAAACAAATGGATTGCCTAAATTTTTTATTTCTACTGAATCATAAAATCCATAATAACTTTGATCATTTGGAGAATTTTCAAGAATTAATCTATATGAAGAACCTTCTCCAGTTGTTTTAAAAGTAATATCATATTCTCCATTAATATTTGTTAAAGTAGAATCTACATATTTAGAAAAATAATCTGTACTCCCTCCGTCAGAAACAAATTTGTTTTTAAATTCTCCAATTCTTACTTTTGAACTAACTATTGGTTCTCCATCATAATTCGTAAGCTTCCCCGAAACTTTCGTCTGAATTCCGCTCTGAATATTTTCTTTTTCACAGCTTATAAAGATTAAAAAAGAAAAAAGATAAATTAAATTTTTCATAATATTCTGTTTTTAAGTATTTTGTGTATAATTACGCACAACGGGCTCCGGCTTGTTCGTCGTTCCGAGAGGAGCTTGCTCCGAAGCGGAATGCGTACAAGCCGGTGATGGGGAATGTCCCTGAAAAGGGG
>NZ_PNNA01000083.1 GCF_013823965.1 Flavobacterium sp. | reverse complement strand
TTCCTGTGTGTAATCCAACTCCTGTTAGTGAAATTGCTGTTTTGATGGTCTTCTGTTTAACCATTGTTTTCGTTTTTTTGGTTTAATATTTGTTTTTTTAATTCTTCTATCTCTGTAACAATTTTAGGTAAATTCCTGAAATGAACATACGATTTGTTAAAATCATTGTATCCGAATGTTGGACTTCCTTGCAAGACCTCATTGTCTTTTATATTTCGGCTAACACCTGATTGTGCCTGGATTCGAACATTGTTGCCAATGGTCAAATGCCCAACAATTCCTACTTGTCCTCCAATCATTCCACTTTTTCCAATTTTGGTGGAACCGGCGACTCCCGTTTGTGCAGCAATTACGGTATTCTCTCCTATTTCGACATTGTGTCCTATCTGGATTTGATTGTCCAACTTTACTCCTTTTCGGATTATGGTTGAACCCATTGTGGCTTTATCAATCGTGGTGTTTGCTCCAATATCGACATTGTCTTCTATGACAACGTTTCCTATTTGAGGAATTTTTGTAAAAGTTCCGTCAGCATTTGGCGCAAAGCCAAAACCATCAGCACCAATTACTGCTCCGGAATAAATCACGCAATTATTTCCTATAATAGTTTCCGAATGCACTTTTGCACCGGCAAAAATAGTGACATTATCCCCCATTACAACATTTTCTCCTATGTAACAATTAGGGTAAATTTTTACGTTTTCGCCCAAAACCACATTTTCGCCAATGTAACTAAAACTTCCCAAATAGAAATTCTCACCGTGTTTTACGCTCCCCGAAAGAAACGATGGCTGTTCTATTCCTGTTTTGTTTCCTTTTTTTGCCTGATCGTAAAATTCCAGTAATTTAGTAAATGACATATAAGCATCCTCCACCTTTATCAACGTTGTGGATAATGCTCCATCAGGTACAAAGTTTGAGTTTACTATGGTTATGGTTGCTTGTGTGGTATAAATGTAGGGTGAATATTTGGGGTTTGCCAAAAAAGTGATTGACCCTTCGGAACCTTCTTCAATTTTAGACAATTTATATACTTCAGCATTGGGATTGCCAACTACTTCTCCATCTAAAACACCCGCTATTTGCTCTGCTGTAAATTTCATCTTATCTGATTGTATTTTTTATAGTAATAAGATGGAACTTTCTATTCAACGTTCTGCTTATATTCAAAAAAAATGTACTGGTTCTTTTCATTCCGACAAAAATATAAAAAATAGATTTTAAATGAAGGCTTTTATACAAGTTGTTTTGGAAAACATATGTAATATTTGGTCACAAATTTTGACAACGACTTCAAATTCAATTGGTCAGATGCTTCAACTACATCTTCTATCGTTTTATCTTTTTTCAGTATTCGAATAGGCTCAGCTTCTTTACTATAGGCTTGATTCTTGATTTTACCTTTGAAAATAAAATAATTGGTTTCCAGCAAGCTTATGTTATTTTCCAATGCAAAACGCTCTTTCAGTGTATGCAAATCGTCTGGCGAAGGCTTTTCTTCGCTTAATTTTATTTTCAACAAATCCCGGTTGATTATCATTTTACTCAAGGAAGACAATATAAAATCATCTTGTTTTTGCCACGATTTTAAAGCACTAATTATGTCAAAATCATCCAATTGGGAAAACAAGTCCAAGTTTTCGCTATCAAAAGTTTCCAGGGTAACTTTGTTTTGCATAAAGAACATCAAAGGTGCGCTGCACGGTAAAATGATTCCTTTTTGGGTCAATTCTTTGGCGCGTTTTAGAACTTTGGTCAAAATTAATTCAGCCACCAAACTGGTTTTATGCAAATAAGCTTGCCAATACATCAATCGTCTCGACATCAGGAATTTCTCTACGGAATAAATGCCTTTTTCTTCTATGACCAAAACATCGTCAACCACATTCATCATTTGGATTAACCGCTCAGAATTGACATTCCCTTCTGCCACGCCCGAATAAAAACTGTCGCGTTTGAGATAATCCATTCGATCCATGTCAAGTTGGCTGGAAATCAATTGAAGCATAAATTTTCTATGGTAATCCCCTCTAAAAACCTGGATGGCCAAACTCAACTGACCGTCAAACTCAACATTCAATTGGTTCATGAATAATAATGAAATGGCTTCGTGATGCACGTCTTCGACAATGCTTCTTTCCATGGCATGCGAAAAAGGTCCGTGACCAATGTCATGCAGAAGAATGGCAATATACAAGGCATTCTCTTCCTCCCGTGAAATTGAAACTCCCTTAAAACGCAGCACATCGACTGCTTTTTGCATAATGTGCATACAGCCCAAAGCGTGATGAAAACGAGTATGATTTGCTCCCGGATAGACCAAATACGACAATCCCATTTGGGAAATGCGCCGCAATCGCTGAAAATAAGGATGTTGGACTAAATCGTAAATTAAAGGATTTGGGATAGTGATAAACCCGTAAATGGGGTCATTAAATATTTTTAGCTTGTTGATTTCGCTCACAATAACTTTGTTTTGGGTAACAAATATAAGGAAATTAAGGGCCAATGAAAATTTTACTTTTCAAATTCCAAAAAGGAAAGTATTGGCAATAAAAAAACCTCACGTTTGATTACAAATCGTGAGGAGTTATTTTGGGCAACATTTCTTGTCAATAGTAAATATCCAAGATGATATTTCGTTTGGAATTGTCGATTATTTTTTGAATTCTGCCATAATACAATTCATTGACCATTGGACAACCCAAACTGTGGACAATGGCTTTATCCTGCTCTTCGTAAGGGACTTTGTCGTATTGGTGCAGCACAATACTTCTGGCAAAAGCATTGCTGTTTGTTGCGTCCAAACCATATAATTTATAGGCTTTACCGAAGCGTCCAATATAATTTTTTCCTATGGAATATTTTCCCAACGAGGTACAAAAAGAGCTATTGGTATTACTGAATTTTAGTTCCCCCGCAGTTCCATTTTCAGAACCAATGCCGTGGGCAACCAAACCTTGATCCACAATTTTGTCGTTTTTCAAGTCATAAACAACAAACCTGTTTTTGCCCGACATCACTCGCATATCGATAAAAAAAGCCAGTTCATTATTGTATTTTGAATTGGTGCCTATGAATTGTTTGATGGTTTTAACACGCTCCAAAAGCCGTTGTTCCTTCGGACTAATCGTTTCCTCAGTTTCAGTTGGTTGTTTTTCTGTATTTTTCACTCCGTTGTTGAAACTACAAAACAAGATTACCACAATGGGAGTCAAGATAAAAATTATTTTTCTCATTTAGCCGTATGTTACTTAAATTCAAGTTTTTGAAGCAACTATTATACCATTTATTGAAAAGAATTTAAATTTAATTCTTAAAAACAAAATAACGACAAAATGGAAAAAAATTGTTTCAGGAGACAAAATTAATAAATATATCTACCTGAATACAAGTGTTTTATAATAATTAACACAGATGTAAAGTCAATCGCACATTTTTTAGATAGTTAAAATTCAACTATAATTTATCCAAAAGGATAGAAACGACATCCTCGAAGTGAAACTGACGAATAAAACTTCCCGATATACCTTAAAATAATATTAAATTATCGCGATATTGGCAACTTCCCCTTATAAAACCAGTAAATTGCCGCATTGATTTATTACTTTTGAATACTTTAAACGAAATTATGGACAAGATAAAAATACTTTGGGTCGATGACGAAATCGACTATTTAAAACCGCATATTTTATTTCTGGAAAAGAAAAATTACAGTGTCACCACCTGCAATAACGGCCGTGACGCTATTGAAATTTTTGAAAACGATAATTTTGACATTGTTTTCCTGGACGAAAATATGCCTGGAATGAGCGGCTTGGAAACACTTTCGGAAATGAAGGAAAAGAAATCTTCGATTCCGATGATCATGATCACCAAAAGCGAGGAAGAATATATTATGGAAGAAGCCATTGGCTCCAAAATTGCCGATTATTTGATTAAACCGGTCAATCCAAACCAGATTTTGTTGAGCTTGAAAAAGAATTTAGATCATTCACGATTGGTTTCGCAAAAAACAACCTTGGATTATCAGAAGGAATTTCGCAAAATTTCTATGGAAATGGCAATGGTCAATTCCTATGAAGATTGGGTGGAATTGTACAAAAAGTTGATTTTCTGGGAATTGGAACTCGAAAACATCGACGACCAAGGAATGATTGAAATATTGGAATCCCAAAAAGCGGAAGCCAATTCGCAATTTGGAAAATTTATCGAGCGCAATTACGAAGATTGGTTTGCACCAAAAGCGGACAAACCTATACAATCACACACTTTATTCAAGGAATTGGTGGTTCCGGAAATTGTCAAAAAGGACAAACCAATTCTGTTTGTAGTAATCGACAATTTGCGTTACGACCAATGGAAAGTTTTCGAAAATGTGGTGGGAAACCATTATAAATTAGAAAAAGAAGTTCCCTATTACTCTATTTTACCCACAGCCACACAATATGCGAGAAACGCCATTTTCTCAGGTTTGATGCCACTTGAAATGGAAAAACAATTTCCGCAATATTGGAAAAATGATCCCGAAGAAGGTGGAAAAAACTTGTATGAAGCCGAATTTTTGACAGCACAATTGAAACGATTGGGTTTGAACATCAAAGAAGATTATTTCAAAATCACCAATCTTGCCGGAGGAAAAAAATTCGTAGAAGGCTTCAAATCCTTAAAAAACAACGATTTGGTTACGGTAGTTTACAATTTTGTGGACATGCTTTCACATGCCAAAACCGAAATGGACGTGGTCAAAGAATTGGCTTCAGATGATAAAGCGTATCGCTCGTTGACTTTGAGTTGGTTCAAGAATTCTCCCCTTTTAGAAATCATTCAACAAGCACAGAAACTGGGTTTCAAGTTGATTTTGACCACGGATCATGGAACCATAAACGTAAAAAACCCTTCGAAAGTGATTGGCGACAAGAATACGAGCCTAAATTTACGTTACAAAACCGGACGCAGTTTGTCTTATGAAAGCAAAGATGTTTATGCCGTGAAAGAACCAAAAAATATAGGGTTACCCGCCATAAATATGAGTAGCTCTTATATTTTTGCAAAAAATGACCTGTTCTTGGCTTATGTCAACAATTACAATCATTATGTGAGTTATTATAAAAACACGTATCAGCACGGTGGAATTTCTTTGGAAGAAATGATTATTCCGTTTTTGATTTTTAACCCAAAATAATTTAGTTTGCAAACCGAACATTAAACAAATAATTAAAGAATGGAAATCACTTTTTCATTAGATGAAATCAATTCAGTAGCCCAACATATTCTGGAACAAAACCCAAATAAAGTCATCCTTTTTAACGGAGAAATGGGCGTTGGAAAAACAACTTTGATAAAAGCTTTGGCAAAAGAATTGGGCGTAAACGACGTAACCAGTAGTCCAACTTTTTCTTTAGTTAACGAATACCAAACCACTAACAATCAAATTGTTTATCATTTTGATTTTTACAGATTAAACAACGAGATAGAAGCCTTGGATATGGGAGCCGATGAATACCTGTATTCTGGAAATTGGTGTTTTATTGAATGGGCCGAAAAAATACCGACGCTCATTCCAGATTTGCATTCTACAATTTCAATTAGCTTGCTTCCTGATGGAAAACGTTTTTTGGAATTTAGCTAATTTCAACAATATGACATTTATGAAAGAGCCGAAATTAAAATGGAAGAAATTATGGATTGATTCTAAATTTTATTCTCCATTTTCAATTTGGCTTTAGCTTGTAAATTATTATTTTTTAAAATCTTTTCCGTAAATTGTACCACTAATTTATCAAAATCAATGTCGATAACTCCATTTACAAAGCAACAGTTGTTACCCCAAGAGGAAAAACTTGAAATAGCAAGACACAAAAGCGAACTTTTCATTGGAATCCCCAAAGAGACCAGTTATCAAGAACGCCGCATTTGTCTTACTCCTGATGCCGTAAATTCGTTGAGTTGTCAAGGACATCGCGTGATGATAGAATCTGGTGCTGGAGAAAGTTCCAGTTATTCTGACAAAGAATATTCCGATGCCGGTGCCGAAATCACCAAAGATACCAAGAAAGTCTTTGGTTGTCCCATAATTCTAAAAGTGGAACCGCCCAGTTTGGCAGAAATAGAAATGATCAGCCCAAATTCAATCATCATTTCGGCAATACAATTAAAAACCATTAAGAAAGCCTATTTTTCAGCTTTGACGAAAAAGAAAATTACCGCACTTGCCTTTGAATACATTAAAGACGAAGACGGTTCCTATCCTGCCGTGAAATCCTTGAGCGAAATCGCTGGAACGGCCTCGATATTGATTGCCGCCGAGTTAATGATTACCAATGAATTTGGGAAAGGATTATTATTTGGGAACATTACGGGCGTTCCTCCTACTGATGTGGTCATTATTGGCGCAGGAACCGTTGGAGAATTTGCCGCAAAAACCGCTATTGGTTTGGGTGCCAACGTGAAAATCTTCGATAATTCGATTACCAAATTAAGGCGAATGCAAAACCATTTGCCGCAACGAATTTTTACGTCAACCATACAGCATAAATCCTTGTTGAAAGCATTGAGAAGATGCGATGTTGCCATTGGCGCAATGCGTGGCAAAGAACGCTGCCCAGTTATTGTAACCGAAACCATGGTGGAGCACATGAAAAAAGGAGCCGTGATTGTTGATGTCAGCATAGATACAGGCGGCTGTTTTGAAACTTCGGAAGTGACCACGCACGAGAAACCAACTTTTGTCAAAAGTGGCGTATTACATTATTGTGTACCCAATATTCCATCCCGATATTCAAAAACGGCATCACTTTCCATTAGCAACATCATCACGCCTTACTTGTTACAAATTGCCGAAGATGGCGGAATTGAAAGTGCCATACGATGCATCAATGGCTTGAAAAATGGAGTCTATTTATACCATGGAATCCTTACCAATAAAGCGATTGGCGATTGGTTTGACTTGCCCAACAACGATATCAATTTAATCGTGTTTTAAATAAACTTTATTTTACCTTTGCCAAAAATTAATTTATGAAATTCTCACACCGTTTTGCCTATTATTTGATAGGATTGATAATGGGTTCCTTCGTTGTAGCCGCCGTATTCAGTGGAAAAGACACTCGATGTAATTATTTTCCAAATGCCCGTGTTTTAAATGATCTTAGAAACAAACCTTTCCATTATTCTGATAAAGCTTCGCTAATATTGGCCGAAAAATGGATTGACACTTCCGATATCAAGAATTGCCTAAAATATGGCGACGTGGATTTCGACAAAAGCAATATCAAAGTCGGAACAGGAAAACTATACACCATCGATGGAAAAACCACTAAAAATCAAGCTATCACGCTGGAAGTGATTAATTATCCCGAAAAAGCGTTATTGAAAGATATTATCAAGAAATAACATTTTTTGTTGCCAAAAAAACTTCAATTATTTTATAAAGATGCCCCCAAAAGTTATACACTATTTGGGGGCATCTATTTTTAAACATAGGGATTTTAAAGCAGTAGTTTTGTTTTGGTCTCAAATTATGTTTTTCAAATCATTATTCAATCATTCTAAAATCTGTTTCCTGATTGTTCCCTTACGGCTGCTTTCATAAGCTTAGAATCTACCCAATAATGGGATTCTAAACTTATTTTTTAATTTTATTTTCAAGCATCATAAATTTTTTAATTTCCATATCAGAAAGTTTGGGATTTGCTCCTTCATGACCGGCTACCAATGCTCCCACAGCGCATGCATAATTCAAAGATTTTTGGGGCGATTTCCCTTTTAACAACCTCACTATCAAAGTTGCCAAGAAGGAATCTCCGGCGCCAACGGTATCCACCACTTTTATAAAATAGCCACTGTTGTAATAAAATTTATCGTTGTAATATAAAACAGCTCCAAACTCTCCCTTGGTGACGCAGACTTGCTTGGTGTTTGTTTTTTCGGCTATGAATTTCATGTTCTGTTCAAAAGAATTATAGGGAGATTTCAATTCTCGGCTTATTTTCCATAATTCTTCATCATTTAGTTTAATGAAATCAGCCTTTGACATCAATTCCTCGAGTACATCTGTGGTATAATAAGGTGCTCTCAGATTAGCGTCCATAACTTTATATTTTGCTCTATCCAACAAAGCAAACAATGTTGACCTGGAAATTTCATCTCGACATATCAAGCTTCCAAAAATGAAAACATCCGATGCTGAAACTTTTTCAATCATTTCTTTGGTCAATGCGATTTTATCCCAAGAAGAAGGGTACATAATGTCATAAGAAGCATTCCCTTTTTCGTTAATCATTACATTAACAACTCCGGTTTTATAGTCTTCACCAACTTGAATTGAATTGGAACTCACATTCTGGTCTTTTAGAAATGAGATTATATTGTCTCCATCTTCATCTTTGCCGATACGACTTATAATGGTTGTGTCCACTCCCAGAGAATTCATGCGTAGTGCCACATTCAAAGGAGCTCCTCCAATTTTTTTGTGAGAAGGAAACACATCCCACAAAACCTCTCCAAAGCAAACTGCTTTAAAATTATTTTTTTGCATTATTTTTTAATTTAATTAAAGGGCAAGAAAAACTTGCCCTTTAAAATTACTAACCCAACCATTCATTATTTTGTATTTAGATAATCTATCGAATTGCGGTAGATTCCTTGTATATTGGCAGCATAGGTATTGATTCTGCCATCATTCATGGCCCATTCCATTCCACCAACGCCAATTGCAATTATAGTTCCTGCATAAACTGAATTCGATTTAAACTCAATAATACCTGGACAACATTCGTCGCTCACGCCACTCCAAACCGCAAGAACTTTGCCTCCGTAAAGGTTTTCAAATTCTGCAAATTGCCCTTTTTGATGCCCTGGTCCCAATAATGGTGCTAAATCCCAAAGGTTGTTGTGATCTTCTTTGTAACCTCCGTTAAGTATTGGGAAATACCCATTGGAATCTGTGGAAATTACTTGTGTAAAATTATAAATAGGGCTATTTCTTTGATCATTTTGGAAATTCACACCTCCATCGATGCCCCAAGTTCCACCATCAACAAATCCAATACCGTTACCTTTAATGGTCAAAAGTCCACTTTTATCTCGACCAATAACCTCAGCATAACTTGTTGCCATACCTCCCAAGAGCATTTTACCTCCTTCAACAAGATATTGGGTTAAAATATTCTTTTTATCCAGACTTATTTGTGGCAAAGCAGATGTTCCTTGTGTATCATAAAAGAAGAAAACCACATTAACCGTTTTTAAAGAATTTATGGTTAAATCTGAGAAAGGCATAAACACAAATCTACTGCCGTAGGTATTTTTTGCCCATTGAGCTGCTGCTTTTACATCTTCATCGACTATAGTTTCTATTGAAGTTGCATCACTAACAAAAGCAATTTGATTAGGCAATACACGTGCATTGATAATGTAATGTCTCGTTTTTCCTCCAGATGAAGCGGTTAGTTCTAGCGGAGTGGTTAAGTTGACTGTTGTACCTATTGCTGGAGTCAGGATTACTCCTTCTGGGCTTTTTATATCCAAAACAACCGAATTTAAATTTGTTTCGGAAGGCAAGACAAAGTCTATAACTCCTGACAAATTATCAATCGTTGCGCTAGTTTTACCTATTTTGATGGATTCAATTATATTCAAAGTGCTTGTCAATTCGTCATCATAATTTTGACGTTCATCACAAGAGTATGTTATTGTTGCTATTACTAGCAACAATAAATACTTAAGCTGAAATGTGTTTATAAATTTATTTTTCATGTCAATATTTTTGAAATTAATTAATCGTTGTTGATGTTGTATAGGTAATCAATAATATTCTTGGTAAACACTTTTATATTATTTTGATAGGCGTTTGCCGTACCATTAGAATTCCATTCATATCCTACAATAGTGTTGGAAATTGTAAATACGTGTCCTTTGAAATCTTTAGGTATTTGAGAATCAAATGAGGCATCGTTTGTCAAGTCAGTTCTCTTGAACTCTACAGCTCCATAACCAAAAGCATCACCGATATGTCTTAATGTTCCGAATTTAGTAGCTGTCAAAGTTTTTTCAAATTTAACGGCTGCATCCGAACCACAACAGCTTGGATTAAGAATTCCGTCGAAGTGTTGCCACCAGATTAATCTAACTTCTCTATTGGCGCTGTTTTGTAATGGCAAGTATTCATTTCCAGCTCCTCCTTCAAAAGTCAAACCATTAAAAATAGCGTGAGTACGTCTGTTTCCAGAATTGTTGGAGTCTCTCATTCCCAATCCCCAAATATCGTCTGCAGGTTTACCAGTATCATAACAACCTGAAGCACCGGCACAACCAAACTCGGAGAATACATAATTTCCAGGTGCTCTTGCTGCTCCAAAATTAGCAGGAACTCTTCCTAAAGAAAATATAAACGGACTAGGATCGCCAGCTATAAGCATATCTCCTCCACCTTTAACCCAAGATTTAAGCACATTGGCTTGAGAAGCTCCAGCTCTTAAAGCGGCAGGCAACATTGTTGAAACATCTGTTGGTGTTGCTGAAAAATTTTGATTTTCTGATGGAGTCAAATAATACAACATAGCCACCTTTACATCTCCAATATTTAGAGCTGAAATATCTGCAATTTTGATGTATTTGAAATCCGCTCCATAGGTAGTTTGCATCCAAGTGGCAGCTGCTTTTGCATCGTCATCAACGATAGAACTGATGTCGCTTTCTAACCCTAAAAAGGCGTATTTTGTAGGAGCAATGGACGAAACAGTTACATCATATACTTTAGTAAGGTTTTCTTTATTTTTAACTGTGTAAGTTACTTTGCCAGTACTAAAATTTTGTGCCACTCCTGAAGCTGGTGTTACAGTTTGATCTGCAGGTGTTGTTATTACTGGTGCCAAACTTGTTAAGTTAGTTCCCGCCGGTAAAATAACCACGATTGAATTGGCAGTATTGTCAATAATACCAACCGTTCCATTGATAACAAAAGAGTCAATTCTAGGTGCTTGTATTTGTGTAACCGTAACAGTGTATTGTTTGGCTGTGTAACCATTATTTGACAAAACAGTATAAACTTGAGGAGAAGTAAAATTTCTGGCAACTCCAGAAGCAACATCCACAGTGGTTCCTCCAGCGATTACAAATGAAGGAGCCAAATTGTTTAAATTTCCATCTTGACTTCCTATTTCAACTGCAATAGTATTGTTCGTTTCATTAATTACACCTGCTTTTCCCGCAATAGAAAAGGATAATATTTTAGGATCACCATAAGCAGCAATACTAGCCGTATACGTTCTATGTGCTCCATTTGTGGAAACCACTTCAAAAGTTACTGGACCATTACTAAAATCTATGGTAGTTCCTGAAGCTGGGGTCACAGAAGCTGTTTCCGGAAGTCTAATTTCTGGCTTCACACTTTTTAAATCAGTTCCTGAAGGCAAAGTCATCGTAATTGTTCCGATAGTATGATTTATATCGGCATACTTGGTGCCTACTTTAAAAGATTGAATGATGGATTCGGTATAATCCGGAACATTATCCGAGAAATTATCGTCTTTCTCACAAGAGATTACGGCAAAAATAAGTATTAAAATGGCTAATGCCGTTTTATAAATAGACCATTGGTTTTGAATTGTTTTCATATTTTTAATATTTGGTTAGTTTTTATTAGTATCCAGCTCTTTGTTTATACACGCCTGAACTTGCATCGATTTCTATTTGAGGTATCGGCAAATATTGTTCGTGCGCTTGCAATGATGCACTTTGCAAATAAGTGCGACGTGTTTTTTCAACTTGAATGTAGTTGTTGACATAAGATTCGGCAATGCCCCATCTTACAAGGTCATAAAAACCGTGTCCTTCGTTGGCCAACTCTAATCTACGTTCCATTCTAAGAGCTTTTCTTGCCGCATCTTGGGTTAAAGTCAATGGATATAGATTTATTAAATAATTAGCTGCATTTACTGAAGGATTATTGAAATCTTTCACATAAGGTGAATTCTTTGCCCTATTTCTAATTTCATTAATCAAGGCAACTCCACCAGATACATTTGTTCCAGATTCAATCAAGGCTTCGGCTTTCCATAGCAACAAATCGCTGTATTTGATAAGAGGGAAGTCTAAATTACCCAAGGCCCAAGGGAAGCCTGTAGGATTTGAAGCCAAACCGTTTGAATTTGGAGAAATCATGTTTTTCTTGGGTTCAAAAAAACCATAAGTGGCTGCATCTCTACTCCAAGTAGTTTGCTGCGGTTGTGCTTTCCAATCTTTCCAGGAAATACCAGGTCTTCCTATAGCGTGATCCAATCTTGGATCTACAATATCTGTAGGTGTAACATTGGCATTGTTGTAACTGTCGAATAACGGAAGTCCATCTGCGCCAACTTTAAATGCATTTACCAAGTTTTGTGAAGGTTTGTCAAAATCATCTCCATTCAAATACGGGTGATTTATGTCATCCCCTGCACTATCTGGTGAACTTAATAAATTTCCAAAATTTAAATTTCCATACTGGGAACCGTCATTAATGGAATATTGAACTGCAAATATGTTTTCACGATTTCCATAACCCGGAATTGAGTATAATTTTTCGATATCGGTTACCAATCCGTATTTTCCAGAATTAATAACATAGTTTGCACTTACAATCGCCTCAGGCCATTTTTTTTGAAAGACCTGTGCTTTACATAAATAAGCATAAGCAACCACTTTGTTGACTCTACCCAATTCTGTTTGGGTATCTGGCAAAAGAGCAATCGCATCGTTTAAATCGCCTTCGACTTTAGACCACATAAAACCAGCGTCAAAAGTATTTGGAATTTTATTAATGTCGGCAACTGGCGTGTTTTCATCGTACCAAACGATAGATCCAAAATTCTTGATGGCTTCAAAATAAAAATGAGCTCTTAAAACTTTTAATTCTCCAATTCTTTCTTTCTTGTTGGGAAATTTAGCTTCATCTATTGTATTAATGGTTCGTAAGGCCGAATCTACCCTTTTGATTCCAAAATAAATCGCTCGCCAAACATTGTAAGCATTTTCACTTGATGGAAATAAATCGTGTGTTTCCAGTTGATGCATTCCTCCTCCGGGATTATCACCAGTTCCACCACCACCTTTATAGGCATCACCACAACGAATATCGCTTGTTGCCCAATTTGACGGAGCGTGGTCAAAAGGCCATAGGTCCCTAAAATCGCCTGTATTGTAACGATAATCAAGTGCGCTATATGCTGCTATCACTAATTGTTCAGGATCAATATTATCAGCTGATAAAACATAATTTTCCTGTACATCTAAATCGCTGTCATTTACACAAGAAAGCAATTGGATGCTTATCAATAAAGTAAATGCTATTTTAATTTTTGTTTTCATAATTAAGATTTTAAAAATTTGCATTAATTCCAAAAGTCATGGATTTTGTGTGAGGAATTCCATAACCTGCCACACCAATTCCTCCTGCACTTAAACCAGAAACTTCATAGTCAAAACCGGTAAAAGAAGTCAGGGAAAATAAATTTTGTCCCACGAAATAGAATCTCAATTTGTTCATTCCAAGTTTTTTAGAAAAATCGTTATCGAAATTATAACCTAATGTTATGGTTTTTAACCTGATATAAGAACCGTCCTCAACATAATAACTAGAAGGTTGCAATTCATTGTTGCTATTTAAAGTAGATAATGCAGGAATGTTTGAATTTGCTTTGCTGGGTGTCCAGGCATCTAAAGTATTTGTCCCGTGATTGAAACTAAAATAATCAAAATCACCTATGGCTCGTTGTGCATTATACAAATCATTCCCTTGTTTTCCATCAAAAAATAAGGTCAAATCAAACCCTTTGTAAGAGGAATTCAAGTTTATTCCATATATAAAATCTGGATGAGGATTGCCTATTATTGTTCGGTCAAATTGGTCAATTTTACCATCAAGATTAACATCTCTGTATCTAATTCTACCCAATGCTTTGCCGGGTTGATCGGCGTGAACGGCCACTTCTTCGGGAGTTCTAAAAATACCATCGGCAATTAATCCGTAGAAAGAAGCTATTGGCGATCCTTTTTTAGTTATTGAAACTCCATTGAGTAAAAAATTGGATTCTGTATCTAAACTTTCCACATTGTTTATATAAGTTGAGTAATTGAAATCTATCCCATATTTAAAATCTTTGGCAGGATTGCTTTTATAACTCAACACCGCTTCAAAACCTTTGTTGCTAACAGAACCTGCATTAATTAACGGAGGTTGGCTTTCTCCATTAATTGACATGGCAATTGGTCTTAAAATCAGGTCATTGGTGGTTTTTATGTAAAAATCCGATTGCAGCGTGATTCTTTCTTTTAAAATTCCTAAATCGAATCCTACGTTGTATTGTTCAGTTGACTCCCATTTAAGATCAGGATTCGCTTGACGAGATTGCAAAACACCGCCTGAAGTACCTAACCCTGTTCCGCTAATATCGTAATCTGAAAACTCGACTACATTGCCTACCGTATTATCTACATAACTTGAAAGATAAGAATAGTCTGCTATTTGGTCATTACCATTTACACCCCAAGAAGCTCTTAGTTTAAAATTAGAAACATACTTATTGTCTGTTAAAAACTGCTCGTTTTTGGCGTTCCAAGCAACTGAGGCTGATGGAAAAATACCGTATTTGTTGTTTTCTCCAAAACGGGAAGAACCATCTCTTCTCAAAGTTCCCGATAGAATGTAACGTTCGTCAAAAACATATTTAACAGAACCAAATTGTGAAATCTTGAACGTTTCTACCTTTCCTACCAATGTTTTATATTGCGCATTGGCATTAATCACATAACCTGAAGGATCAGTAATATCAACTCCATTGATTTGGTTGTTGTGAAAATTTTCTTCCCTTGCTGAATTTTCCACACCTCCCAATAATGACAATCTATGTTTCCCAAAACTTTTATCATATTTTAAAGTATTGGTGAAAATTGTGGCCAAATAATCATTGTCCACGTCATCGGTTGTGATTTTTTGAAATACGGATGGAATTACACCATTGGTAGAAAAAGCTTGGGCTGCGGTGTTAAATTTATATAAGCCTTTATCAAAATTTAAGGTTGAATTGAATACCAATCCTTCGATAATTTTAAAATCCAAATAGGCATTTCCTAAAAACCTTTGATTTTTTTGTTCATTTTTTCTATTGCTCCATAAATTTGCCACGGAGTTTGGTTTGTCTTGCATACCACCAGTTATAATTGTGGCATAATCTCCCAGATTAGAATATACGGGAAGCATTGGGTTTTGTAGAATGGCATTTTCAAATTCATTGGCTTTAACCTCGTTAAATGTAGAGTACAAGAAATTCTCGCCAATAGTTAGTCTTTGTTTGAAAAATTTATAGGAAGCATTTAATCTCGCATTCAATCGGTCATAACCTGTATATCTTTGAATACCGTTGTCTTCTGAATAACTTAATTGGGTGTATAAACTCAGGTTCTCTGTTCCTTTACGATAACCAAAATCGGTATTGCTTGAAAATGTATCGTTCGTGATTTCATTTACCCAATTGGTATTGGCAGTGGTTTGCAAACCATTTGAATCCAAATATTGTGGAAAGCTAAAACCAGTACCATTATTGATTAAAACAGGATGGGTTGGATTAGCAATTCCCGCACCTTGTTGTGCTTGGTATTCTACATCTGCCCATTGCCGTGAATTAAGCAAGTTGATTTTGTCTCTTAATTTATTGACGGTAACTTCGGATTTGAAACTGAATTCAGAAACTCCTTTTTTACCTTTTTTGGTGGTAACCACAATTACACCATTGGCGGCTGAAGTTCCATAAATAGCGGCCGAAGCACCATCTTTTAGCACCTGAATCGATTCAATTTCTTCAGGATTTAATGAGGATGAACTTGTTGTTTGAACCCCGTCGATTACCCATAAAGGTGCAGATCCACTGGTTACGGTAGTTAATCCCCTAATAATAATTTGGGAATCATTCCCTCCGGGAGTTCCTCCGGAATTGATTTGCAAACCAGCTACTCTACCTTGTAAGTTACTCAAAATATTAGGACTTGTTTCTTGAGCGATATCGGCCATTTTAATAACCGAAATAGCGCCTGCTATATCCGATTTTTTCTCTTTGGTATATCCTACAACTATAACTTCCGAAAGATTATTTGAGCTAGATTGCAATTTAATGCTGTAAGTAGTTTTTGAAGTCACTTTTATTTTAGCATCTTGATAACCTACATAAGAAACTATCAAATTAGTTCCTTCCTCTACTGAAATTTTAAATTTACCATCGATATCTGTAGATGTTCCGTTTTTTTGTCCTTCCACGATAATATTAGCACCTGGCAAGGGCTGACCATCATCTGCCAAGACAGAACCGTTTACTTGTCTTTGTTGCCCTGAAGCAATAAACACTAAGAAAAACAAACATAATGACAATATGTTCTTCTTGTTTTTTAAATACTTAATTTTCATACGTTTTATAGTTTAGTTGTTAGTTTATACATTTGATTTTTTTTGGTTAGTTTAATTTTACATCGATTATTTAATTTTTAATTGGTTTATTGTTATGTTCTTTAGTTCAAAATCAGCATTTGCTTTCGCTATTGAAAAAGATTCCATTGGTGCATCCGAAAAATATATTTCAGTCATTACCGTTTTTCCGTTATCATAAAACACTTCGATCGAGGTTTTGTCGATTAAGATTCTAACCTCGATGGAATTAAAATCTGAGGTTATTGGTGCCGTTGACATTTTGTTGGCAAATTCATCAGAGAAAGTGGTTTCACTTGCCTTTTTCCTGTCCATATAGAAAATTTTTTCTTTTTTGTTGATTCCAAAATGGACTGCATTATTTGCTGCATTGGAAAGGATAAAATTATAGTTGTCGTCCTTTAAACCATTCATCGTAAAACGAATATCCAATTTTGCCATATCGACAGTGGATTTATCAACAATGACAGTTGTTTTATCTATTGCAAGAAGCTCCTTTTTGATTGTATTTGAAATATATTTTTCCAATTCCTTTACCGGTTGCGAAACAATTCGATAATGACCATCGATGTTTATTAGTTTCAATTCTCTTGGAATAGTTGTGCTTCCTCTCCAATTCTTTGTTGGAACTTTGTCCGCATATTGCCAATTGGACATCCAACCTATAAACAATTTTCGACCATCAGCATCTGGAACATTAGACCAAGTGACTCCTGCATAATTGTCTTTTCCATAATCAACCCACAAAGCGCCATATTTGTTCAAATCTTGGGCGAAAGAATCTCCAATTGAAAATGTTTTTCCATCGAAATCACCGACAAAATATTGAGTGGCCGATCCTCCATTTGGACCTCCTGGATTGATACTTTGCAAAAGCACCCATTTCATTTCATTTGAACCTTCGACCTTGATAGGGAAAAAATCCGGACATTCCCAAGGGGCGCCGTGAACGCCAAGGTTCTTGCCAAATCCAGACGCCAATTCCCAATCGATTAAATTAGAAGAACGATATATTTGTGTTTCCACATCGGCGGCTAGAACCATTATCCATTGGTTATGAATGGCATCCCAAGTCATTTTTGGGTCTCTAAAATCTTTAATATTTGGGTTTTTAATGACTGGATTATTCTTGTATTTTGTCCAAGTAATTCCTTCGTCCAAAGAATAAGCAATAGCTTGTGATTGAAAATCTATGGCTCCCGTTTTTGCTTTTACAGCATCGTGATACGTAAACATTGCCACGATTGGCGGATTTTTCAAACTCCCAAATCCAGAGGTATTATTGACATCCACAACGGAACTACCTGAAAATATATATCCCATTTCATCTGGATAAAGAGCAATTTTTTCTTCCTTCCAAGCAATCATGTCTTTACTTGTAGCGTGTCCCCAATGCATTGGTCCCCAAACATTGTCATTTGGATAATATTGATAACTCAAATGATAAAGTCCTTTGTAGAAAAACATTCCGTTAGGGTCGTTCATCCATCCACTTTTAGGCGTGAAATGAAGATTGGGTCTGTACAATTCTTCATTGGTTAGTATTTTTACATCACTTTTTTTGGTAGAACCGCAACTAATCATCAAAGCCATTAGTAGGAAGAAAAATATTGCATTAAGAATTTTTATTTTTGATAAATTCGTCATAATCTTATTTATTAATTAGTCCTTTACTGACATCTTCCAAAGAAATTCCTTTAGTTTCAGGCATCATAAAAATGACAAACAGCAATTGGAAAACCATCATAAAAGCAAAAAAGGCAAATACATTTCCAACACCAAAACTGGTGAAAAGAATCGGCACCATCGAAGGGATAATGGCGGCCAACACCCAATGCACAGAACTACCGAAGGATTGTCCGGAAGCCCTTAAATGATTGGGGAAAATTTCAGAAATAAATACCCAAATCACGGCTCCTTGTCCAATGGCGTGAGAAGCAATAAAGAGGAATAAAAATCCAGGCACAGCCAGTCCAGTCCAGTTTAGATAAAACGAAGTCGCCACCATCGAAAGCGAGAAAATATAACCAATAGACCCGAAAATCATTAATTTGCGTCTTCCCAATCTGTCAATCAAATAAACTCCTATTAGCGTGAAAATCAAATTGATAAAACCAATACCAATACTACTCAACAAGGCTGTTTTGGCTCCTAATCCAGCTTCTTCAAATATTCTGGGAGCATAATATAGAAAAGCATTGATACCCGATAATTGATTAAATGCCGCAATCAAAAAAACCAATATCAGTTGAAAACGGTATTTTTTCATAAAGATATTTTCGTTCAAAGAAGTACCATTATTTGTATTACCTAGATCATCCAAAATACTTTGAACGTCTTCTTTAGAACCAATTTTATCAAAAATAATTTTGGCTTCGTCAATTCTAAGCATTGAATACAACCATCTTGGGCTTTCAGGAATACTAAATGCCATCAAAGTATAAAGTATAGAAGGAAAAACCTGAACGCCTAGCATCCATCTCCATGCATTGGGTCCAACATCACTTAGAAGGTAATTGGACAAAAAAGCAATTAGAATTCCCAATACAATATTAAATTGATACAAGCCCACTAAACGACCTCTATCTTTTGCTGGTGCAATTTCAGAGATATAAGCTGGTGCTGCAATTGTTGAAGCTCCAATTCCCAAACCTCCCAGAAACCTGAAAAAAGCGAACACAAAAGGATCATTTGAAAGTGCAGAACCTGCAGCTGAAATTGAAAATAAAATACCTATAATTAACAAGGTCTTTTTTCGACCTAATTTATTTGTTGGAATACCACCAAAAATTGCTCCAATTACTGTACCCCAAAGTGCCATAGCCATCACCACGGAACCGTGAAAAACATCACTAGAATTCCACAACACCTGCAAGGTTTTGTCTGCGCCTGAAATCACTACTGTATCGAAACCAAATAGAAATCCGGCAAAAGAAGCAATAAGTGACCATCTCAAAATTTTATTATTCATCTTGTCTTGTTTTTAATTATAACCAAATTTATTATTAAACTTTGTGATAACGTTTTCGTAATGTATCCATTTACTTCAAATTTGTAACATCAAACACAAAATACTGATAAACAAGTACTTAACCAAATGCGTTCTAAGTAAACCAAGAAAAGGTATACAGTATTGTTACATAAAATTACAGTTTAGAAACAACACTATCTTTGAAAAAAAAGTTTTAAATAATTTAAGCTGCTGAAAATTATAAATAGTGTTTTTTATTCGTAATTATTTATGCTTATGTCAATAGTAGCCTTAGATAAAAAATACAAATAAGAAGATTGTCTCCATAATGATTTTCTAATTTGACTATCCCAAAAGTGTACTGATGGGATATTTTGCATCGGTTTATTTGTCTTGTCACCTTTTTTGGAAAAAAATTAAAGGAAATGGATAATTAATTATTTGAAATCAGGCTTTACTATACTTTAATGCGTAAATCCTCTGTTTGTAACACATTATGAAACATCAAAAAAGAGCACAAAAAAACCGCCTCAGTTATGAGACGGCTTAGTTTTAGATTAACTAAAGTTTTAACTCAAATTATATACAAAAATTACTAATTATAATATTATTCAACAATTATTTTGGCATCAAACAATTCATTTTTCAATAGGCCTTTTATGATATAAACACCCCTGATGGCTTTGTTTCCATTATCCATAATGCCGTCCCAATGAATTATTGGATTATCGACATCTAAAATTGTTTCCATTTTTTTTACCGGAAATCCTGTAATGTCAAAAATATAAGCATAAACAGGAGTTGCTTCGGTTATGGCATCAAATTTAATGTTGAAATTTACACTGGATGGATTCGGAAAAACAACGGGATGAATTAGTTCTGTTTTTTTTTCGACACTGCGC
>NZ_PNNA01000063.1 GCF_013823965.1 Flavobacterium sp. | reverse complement strand
AAATCCTCCCATTGGCGGTGATGTTGAAGCGGTTACGATAGAAATGGAAGAATACAGAACTTAAGATTTCAGAAGTCAGAATTTAGAATTTAGATTTCAGCATTTAGAAAACAAAAAATTTTAAACTTTAAACTTTAAACTTTTAAACTTTTGCCTATATTTGCACACCAATAAATAATTGGCGTCGTGGCCGAGCGGCTAGGCTGGGCTCTGCAAAAGCTCCTACTCCGGTTCGAATCCGGACGATGCCTCTGAATTAACCTCTCTTTTTGAGAGGTTTTTTTATGTTTAATTTTTAGGAAAATGAATTAAAGTTATAGTTCGAATCCGGACGATACGGCTAAAACTTTAAAGGAGAATTGGAATTTTTTTGTGGTTAATTTTTAGAAAAAATGCTTGGATGTTTAGTAAGCTCAAATTAAAGAGAGTTTCGCAATTGGTCACGGCTGTTACCAGAAGTTTTAACTAATCAACTTTTAATTTTAATTAAAATCGAAATAGAAGTTATCACTGAAGGAAGAAACATAATAATCAAAACAATAATAGGCTCATATGAATCTCTAAGACCATAGCTACTTGCAAAGATATAAGGAGAAAATATTGCAAAGAAACATCCAAAAATCAATGAAAATATTGCGACAATCTTTTTAAACGAGTAGGTTTAAAATTAATCAATCCAAAATTTCGTGTTTTCCATCCCGTGAAAGCCATTCCAACGAAAATGGATAAAGAGAAAATAGCATAAATATCTAAATTCTCATAAATTAAAATAAACGACGTCACCAATGCCATAATTGAATAAAACACAACAGAAATCCATCCAAAAATCCGCACTATTTTTTCTTTCATTTTAATTCTGTTCTTTTTTGTGGTTATCTTTGTTAGGTTACTTATTGTCAAGTTACTTGTACATCATAAAATTACGCAAGTTGTTGATATTCTAAAACCTACTTATCAATCCTTTCCAAAGCATCTTTCAACTTTTCTTTTTCTTTTGGAAACCAACCTTGAACAATTAAAGCCACACCAAAAACCATCAAAACAATGCTGATTATTTTCTTGATTTTGAGAATATTTTTTGGAGTCATTTTGGTTTTTAATTGTTTGGCCAATACAATTTTGATGCAATCAATCAATAAATAAGAGAGAATTACAGTTACAAAAAAGGTCAACATTCTGGAGTTTTGCATTTCTAATTTTGGTCCAACGGAAATAATTACGGCCAACCAAAATCCTAAAACTCCAATATTGATGATGTTTAAAAAAAATCCTTTTATGAATAATCCTAAATAGTCTTTCTTGATAATTTCAGTGTCAATTTTATGAGTGTCAATTTTTTTTTCTTTTCTCAAAGCGATATAAGAAATGACGCCGTAAGCCAGCATCAAAATTCCCCCAAACATAAACAGGGCTGAATTATCTTTAAGACTTGTTATCAATCTATAACTTCCTAAATAGGCAATGGTTATAAAAACAATGTCGCCCAAAACTACTCCTAAATCAAATACCAAAGCTGCCCTGAATCCTTTTATAATACTAGTTTCCAGTAATATAAAAAATACTGGACCTATCATGAAACTTAAAAAAACTCCCCAAGGAATACCCGATAAAATGTCATTTATCATTAAAAAAACTTTAAAAATTGATGTATTAATTAAATTATAAAGAACTTCTTAAAAAAAATTCAGTGATTGTTATTTATTTTTCGGTGATTGTTCCACCGGCAAGTTCTTGTTGTTTTATTTGTTTTGGTTTACCATAAATAGAAATGGAACCACCTGCATTTACTTTAGCATCAACAAGTGTTGTTGCATTTATTTCTGCATTTCCACCGGCAGAAATATTAATTGTAGTTTGAGAAGTAACCAAATCCTTTGCTTTTAAAACACCTCCAGTATTGATAGAAACTTTTTGGTTCACAGCTTTGCCTGATAAATTAATTATACCGCCAGAAAAAGCTTCGACTGTTGTTTTTTCAACTTCAAGCATCGCTTCTATTCGAGCACCTTCTTGGGCTGATAAATCCATTGAAATTTGTTTAAAAATAGCATCACAAATAACATTGCTTCCTTCATTGGCATCTATACTTTCAAGCTCTTTAAAGTATAAAGTTACTTTAAGATCTTTGTTATCTTCCAATATTTTAGTCAGGGAAATTCTGATTTTTAACAAGCCATTTCTATTGACTGTTTCAACGTTACTTTGATTTGTTCCGGTAATCACTATTTTATTTTCATCGGACGGAATTAAAGTTACATGCAATTGATCGAACACTTTTATTTCATCAAAATCACCTAAATTAATTACTGTTTGACCATAATTAAATTGTGTCAACAATACAAATACCACTAAAATTATCCTTTTCATTTTTTTAAATTTAAATTAGAATGTTTATAAAAAAAACACTTAATCATTTCGTCTTATAAAATTAAAATCCAATTGTTTTTTGACTAAATCAGCATTTTTTACTTTAACGTAAATTTCGTCGCCTAATTGTAGTAAAGCCTTTGTTGTCGCGCCAACCAAAGCATATTGTTTTTCGTCAAAAGTGTAATAATCGTCTTTTATTTCCCTAATTCTCACCATTCCTTCGCATTTATTTTCGATGATTTCAACAAAAATTCCCCATTCGGTCACACCGGAAATTACACCCAAAAATTCCTGGTCGTTATGGTTCTGCATGTATTTTACCTGCATGTATTTGATGGAATCACGCTCGGCATTTGTGGCCAAACCTTCCATAGTGGAGGAATGTAAACATTTTGCTTCATACTTTTCTTCATCGACAGATTTTCCTCCATCAAGATAAAACTGTAATAATCGATGCACCATTACATCTGGATAACGACGAATTGGCGAAGTAAAATGACTATAATAATCAAAAGCCAATCCATAATGACCAATATTGTCAGTCGAATATTTAGCTTTGCTCATTGTTCTAATAGCCAAAGTATCAATTAAATTCTGTTCTTTTTTTCCATTGACATCATTCAACAAAGCATTCAATGATTTTGAAATATCGCCTTTATTCCTGAAATCTATTTTGTAACCAAACTTGGCAATCACGGTTTGCATCGCAATTAATTTGTCCTCATTTGGTTCGTCGTGAATTCTATAAATGAAGGTTTTCTTTTGTTTTCCAATGTATTCCGCCACTTTTTTATTGGCTAAAAGCATGAATTCTTCAATCAAATGATTGGCATCTTTTGAAATTTTGAAATAAACGCCTTCCGGTTCGCCTTCGTTGTCCAAGTTGAATTTTACTTCCACTTTATCAAAAGAAATTGCGCCGTTGTTCATTCTGTCTCTTCTTAAAATCTTGGCTAATTTATCCAGTTTCAAGGTCGCATTTACAATTTCTTCCGAAACTTGGTATGATTTACCGGTAATGGAAATTTCCTCCGGAATGATGTCTCCTTTAGTTTCTATAATGTGTTGGGTTTCTTCATACGAAAATCGTTGATCAGAAAAAATCACGGTTCTGCCAAACCATTGGTTGACCACTTGTGATTTTTCGGTGATTTCGAATATGGCCGAGAATGTATATTTTTCTTCTCTTGGTCGCAATGAACACGCAAAATTGGATAAAACTTCTGGTAACATTGGCACTACTCTATCTACCAAATATACTGAAGTCGCTCGTTGATACGCTTCATCATCCAGAATCGTTCCTTCTTGAAGATAATAAGATACATCGGCAATATGAACTCCAATTTCATAATTTCCATTCTCTAATTTTTTGAAAGACAAAGCATCATCAAAATCTTTGGCATCTTTTGGATCAATCGTAAAAGTCAAGGTATCGCGCATGTCACGACGATTTTTTATTTCACTTTCGTTGATTGTAGTGTCAATTTTCTGGGCATAAACCTCTACTTCTACCGGAAATTCTGCCGGCAAACCATATTCAGCAAGAATAGCGTGAATTTCGGTATCGTGTTCTCCTGGTTTTCCCAGCACTTTTATCACGGAACCAAATGGACTATCGGCTCTTTTGGGCCAATCTTCTATATGAACCAAAACCACGTCGCCTTGTTCTGCTTCGCCTAATTTGTCTTTTGGAATGAAAATATCAGTGTACATTTTGGGATTGGCAGTCGAAACAAAAGCAAAATTCTTCTGGATGTCGATGACGCCCACAAAATCGGTTTTGGCTCTTTCGACCACTTCAATCACTTCACCTTCTGGTCTTCTGCCTTTTCTACGATTATAGACATACACTTTTACTTTGTCTTTGTCTAAAGCTCGGTTCAAATTGTTGGTGGGAATAAAGACGTCTTCTTCTAATTCAGGACAAACAAAATAAGCCGTTCTTCTTCCCGTCATGTCAATTATTCCTTCGTAGTAATCTTGGCTTATGGCTTTGACAAGATATTTTCCAGGTTCTGTTTCAACGACCTTTTTTTGTGCCGCAAGAATTTTTAAATCTCGGATGATTTCATTCCTGCTTTTAGTGTCATCTACTTCTAAAATGGCTGCTATTTGTTTATAATTGAATGCTTTATTGGCATTTTGGGCTAATATTTTTATAATTTTGTTTGAGAAATCTTTCTCTTTTTTTTCTGGTTTTCTCAGTTTTTTACTCATAAATCTTTTCTTAAAAGTCTAAAATTACGAATAAGATTTCGGTTTTCAGATTTTACATTTCAGATTTATCTAAATTATAACTTTTGTATCTTTATAAAAAAAGTAAAATGGAAGAGTTTAAAACCATAGCGATATTCAATTATACGCACGAAATCGTGGTTCTCAAACATAGATTGGACCAGGAAGGAATTCAATATTTTTTCGAAAATGAAACGATGTCTTCCATTGCTCCATTTTATTCGAATGCTTTGGGCGGAATTAAACTAAAAATTCATCCCAACGATTTTGAAAAAGTCCAAAGCATATTGGACGAATTAAACAATAATTTGAAAATTGTTTAAAATTCTAAAAGTTAAAAGTTGTCAACATATATTAAATACAACAAAAAGAAAAAGGAAATTAAATTAATTTTTTGATGGTTATTATAGTGTGTTAATAGTTACAATAACTTTAATCTTAAAAAGCTAATTTTGTAGTTATGTGTTTTTATAATGATTTATTAACATAGTTATGGTAAACCAAATCGTTCATTTTAAAGACATTTTAAAAAGCTGTTAACAGTTGTTGACAATTAAAAAAATACGGAATTTGTAAATAAGTCACCTTTCAAATTTTGTTAACAATATCGTTTTTTCTATCAATAACTTTTCTAAAAATTGACCAAACTATATTTGGTTTTTTCATTCCGGTTTTGGATTACGTTTTTATTTGACACCAACAAGAAATAGTTCTAATTTTCTATTCAAAGTTATAAACAATCAATGTTAATTTAAGGTTAACTGATTATCAATGATTTATGAAATGCTATTAACACCATGTTATTTTAACATATTAATTGTAAAAGAACCATTATTTCTTGTGAATTTATATTGATGTCATTTTATTTTCAATACAGGGGATTAATACTATGACTGTTATATATTTAACAGGATATATTTCAAAATTCAGCAATTGTTTCCCTAAATTTGCGCAACACAACTAATATAAACAACATGAAAATCTCCATAGGAAATGACCACGCAGGTCCAGATTATAAAAAAGCAATCGTTCAATATTTAGAATCAAAAGGACACCAAGTAACTAATTATGGAACAGACACTGATGCTTCTGTAGATTATCCAGATTTTGGTCACCCCGTTGCGACCGATGTTTCTGAAGGAAAAGCCGATTTTGGAATCGTGATTTGTGGTTCAGGAAACGGAATTGCCATGACGGTCAACAAACATCCAAAAGTGAGGGCAGGTTTATGCTGGATAAAAGAAATTGCTTATTTGACCCGTTTGCATAATAACGCGAATGTTTTAAGTATTCCCGCTCGTTACACTTCGATTCAACAAGCGATTGAAATTGTAGACACATTTTTGACTACAGAATTCGAAGGTGGAAGACACCAAAACAGAGTGGATAAAATTAGTTGTTGATATATTTTGGGAAACAATCACAATCACGGTCATCATCATCACGAAGTACAAGGTAAAAACCTTTTGTTTTCGATTGTATTAAATCTTGTAATCACGGTGGCACAAGTCATAGGAGGGATTCTCTCCGGAAGTTTGGCTTTGCTCTCGGACGCATTGCACAATTTTTCCGATGTACTTTCGCTGGTTTTCAGTTATGTTGCCCATAAATTATCAAGAAAAAAAGCTTCGGTCAACCAAACTTTTGGTTACAAAAGAGCAGAATTGATTGCCGCATTTGTCAATGCCATGACCTTGATTATTGTGGCCTTGTTTCTGGTTTATGGAGCAATCGAACGTTTTTTCAATCCAGAAGAGATAAAATCGGGATTGGTGATTTGGCTTTCCATTTTAGGAATTGTTGCCAATGGTTTGTCAGCTTTGATGTTAAAAAATGACGCTGACAAAAACTTAAACATGAAGTCGGCTTATTTGCATTTGTTTACCGATATGTTGGCTTCAGTTGCGGTTTTAATTGGCGGATTGTTGATGAAATATTTCCAATGGTTTTGGGTCGATAGCCTACTGACTTTGGTCATTGCCGTTTACTTGCTGATTGTTGGTTTTGATTTACTGAAAAACTCTACCCAAATGTTGATGCTTTTTACGCCCGTTCATATCAACATAAACGAAATAGTCAGTGAAGTTCATAAAATAAAGGGCATCAATAAATTGCATCACATTCATGTTTGGCATCTAAACGATGAAGAACTTCACCTCGAAGCACATCTAGATTGTTCGGAAGACTTAAAAATGTCTGAATTTAATGAAATACTGCATCAAATGGAGCACATTTTATTTGATAAATTTAAAATCAATCACATCAATATTCAACCAGAATACAAAAGAGAAGAAGCTTCAAAGGATTTTATTGTCCAGGATTGACAGCATCAATTGAAGTGGTTTGATAATTTCGAATAAAACAGCGTGTGACAAACTAAAAAAAGAAGAATATTTTTCAATTTTACCCCTAATTAAATAGAATGAAAAAATACATTGCATTGTTTTTGTTTTCCGTTCAATTGTTTTCCCAAGAAAAATCAAAAATAGTTTACAGCAACGAAACAGTCCATATCAATTCTGGTAAAACCTTGGAAATAGAAACTTTTGTATCTGAAAGCAGGGCTATTTCTAAAAGCAAAAATACCCAGGAATACGCCATTCGAATTCCATTTGATAGTTTTAGCGAAATTTCGAGTATTAAAGGTTCTACATTTATTGTTAGGACCAACAAAAAAGTAGATTTAAGTTCTTCATATATTGGCACTTATGATGCCGAATACGAAAACATTTACAAAAGCGACAACAAATACAAATTTTTTGTACTGCCAAAGGTGGAAGATAATTCCATAATTGAATTCTCTTATAAAACTAAAATCAAGCAACCACGGTTTTTATCCAGTTTTAGATTTCAAAACCCGATAAAAACAGAAAGTTCTAAACTCCAAATTAGATGTCAATCTTCCACCGAAATTGGTTTTAAACTTTTTGGAAACCATCAAGACAAAATAATTTTTACCAAAACCACCGAAGGAAATCTCGACATTTACACTTGGGAAGCCAAGGATATTCCGGAATTCGAAGGGGAAGAAGATATGCCAAGTTCGCTTTATTTTATGACACACCTCATTTACTACATCAAAAGTTATGAAATAGCCGGAAAAAAAGAAGAGCTTTTGGGAACGCCGGAAAAACTATACCAATGGTATTATTCGATAACGAAAGACATCAACAAAACGGATCAAACCGCTTTGAAAAATAAAACCGAGGAACTTATAAAAGGTCAAAAATCCGACTTCGAAAAAGCCAAAGCAATTTATCAATGGGTGCAACAAAACATTCATTATGTCGCTTTTGAAAACGGAATGGGAGGTTTTATCCCAAGGGAAGCCTCGGATGTATACCAAAAATTATATGGCGATTGCAAGGATATGGCCAACCTTTTGAACCAAATGCTGCAATATGCCCAATTGGATTCCAATCTCACCTGGATAGGAACGCGAAGCAAACCTTACAAATATGCCGATGTGCCAACCCCACAAGTGGACAATCACATGATTACCAATGTAGTAATCGATGGAAAAAGTTATTTTCTCGATGCCACCGACAAATTTTGTCCATTCCCGTTGCCTTCCGCTTTTATTCAAGACAAAGAAGCCATAATAGGTAAATCAGAAAAAGATTTTAAAATTGAAGTTGTCCCCGAAGTGGAGTCCAACCGAAATAAAACTACCATTTTGATGAAACTGAACCTCGAAAACAATCACATTGTTGGAAATGCAACTGCCACGATTTCGGGATTGAACAAGAGTTATCTATTGAACAATCTTTCGGCCAATAACCAAAAAGAAACTGAAATTTGGAAAAACGTCATTACAAAGAACAACCTGAAAATACAGTTGGAAAGTCAAGAATTGCAAAAAAACGACTATCAAGAACAGCCTTCAAAAGCAAATTTCAAACTCAAATTGGAAGACGGCATCAAGGATGTCAACGGTAAATTATTATTGAAACCAATTTTGCTTTTACCACTAAAAGAAACTTTGATAGACATTGAAAAGAGAAAATTTTCCATCGAAAACGAATTGGCTCATGTTTATGAAATTCAGTATCAATACGAAATGCCATCGGGCTACAAAGTGGAATTTTTGCCCGAAAATGTCAAAACAGACAACGATTTGGGAAGTTTTGACATTCAATACAAGGTTTCAAACAACACCATCACGGTAAACCAAAAAATCGAATCCAAAAAATTACTGTTGGAAACCAAAGATTTTGTGCTTTGGAATTCTTTCATAAAAGCATTGACCAAACAATACAATCAATCCATAATTCTTTCCAAATAATGAAAAAAATTGCCCTGATTATCGTTCTATTATTGTCGTTTCAAGGTTTTTCCCAAGAAATTAAAAGTTACACCTGGGACGAAAAACCAACTTTTGCCGAAATTCCCGCAGAATATAAAAATCAACCGGCAGTGGTTTTGTTTGACAAACGCTGGGTCCACACCAGAGTGGGCGCTTATGCTTATGCTACTTTTGGAATGAACCACGTGGCCATAAAAATAAGCAAAGCCGAGGAAATCAATAAATACAACAAAATCAAAGCCCAAGACAATGGCTATATTCGTGATGTGCGTGATTTTCACGCCCGTGTCATCAAACCAAGCGGGGAAATCAAGGTATTGCCGCAAGACAAAATTATTGAGACAGAAATAGACAAAGTAAAATCGATAGTTTTCGAAGGGGTGGAAGCGGGCGATATTTTGGAATACTATTTCATCATCAAAGAAAACCCGATGTCTTATGGAGTCGAGGTTTTCCAAAAAGAAATTCCGGTTTTGTTGGCCGAGTTTACACACACTCAAGAAGGGGTAAAATTTGCCACTTATGCTTCGCGTGAGTTTGAAAAAAGTGGTTCCAACAGCAAAACCATTTCAACAGCCACCAATATTCCACCTTATAAAGAAGAAATAAACGCCAAGAATGTAAAGAATTTGGTGAAATTAATTTACATGGTTTCCGCCCCGCCTTATGACATTTATAGCTGGAGTTATTTTTTGCCGCAATACCTTTCCAAGCCGTCTTTCCAATATTTCAAGAAAACCCAGGCAAGAGAATTTATCCAAAAATTAAACCTTGAAACGGCATCAACCGAAGAAAAATTGCTTAAAATAGATGAATACATCAAAGACAATTTCGATTTTGTAGGGAAAGGGGAAACCGCCCAAAAAATCACCAATTTAAATAACGGCAGGCAAAAATTAAATGCCAATGACGTGTTTGATTTATATGGATTTACACTCAAGGAATTAAAAATTCCGTATCAAGTGGTCGTGGGAATGTCTCGTTTTATGGGTGAAGTTGCCGATGACAAGTTTGTCGTGCCACTTTCCCATGAATTTATGTATTACATCCCGGAAACCCAAAAATTTCTTTCGCCTTACGAGAAATATTTGTGTTACGGTTATCCAATGTATGAAGTGCAAGCTTCAAAAGGAAAAACCTATTCTCCCGGACAAAAAGGAAAAGAAATATCCGAAATTACTTTCCCAATTGCACCGGCAGAATTTACCGTAAACGAATCGCAAAGTACTGTTTCGCTTTCAGATGATTTAGCAACGGCAACCTTGGAAAAAACATATTCAATCTCTGGATACGATGGACAGTTGAATAGAAGCTGGATCAAATACATCAAAGAAAATGAAGACGAAAAAGAACTTGTGGATTACATCAAGAAAAGGATTTTTGGTGACGATTTTGACCTGAAAATAGCCAACTATGCCTTCGAAAACCAAGAGTTCAAATACAATTACACCAACACGCCCTATGTTGTAAAAGTCAATGCTGAAGCCAAAGAATCCCTGACAGAAAATGCGGGAAATTTAGTGCTGGTAAACCTCGGAAAAATGATTGGAAAACAAGCTAATTTATACCAAGAGACAGAACGAAAATGGGATGTGGACATCAACTATGCCAAAACATTCAAACACAAAATAATTTTCAATATTCCAAAAGGTTACGAAATCGAAAGTTTCAAGGATTTGGTAGTCGACAAGAAAATGGGCGGGGACGAAAGCAAAAATTGCTCTTTCAAATCCACCGCAAAAGTGGAAGGAAACCAATTGATTGTAGAGGTTTTCGAGATTTACAAATCCATAAATTATCCAAAGGAAACCTACCATGAATACAGAAACGTAATCAACGCTTCTTCGGATTTCACCAAAGCATCGGTGGTGTTGAGACCCAAAAAATAAGCCCTATTCTATTATTAAAATAGCCTAAATTTAAAAAATGACCAACATACAATTCATTGCCAAGTCTGTTCAAACAGCAGCCATAAACATTCAAAACACCGTTCAATTATTGCAAGAAGATTGCACGATTCCTTTTATTTCCCGCTATCGAAAAGATAAAACAGGAAATTTGGACGAAGTTTTGATTGAACAAATTGCCAAATTGCAGAAGGATTACGAAGCCATCGTCAAACGAAAAGAAGCTATTTTAAAGTCGATTGAAGAGCAAAATGCATTGACACCCGAATTAGATAAAAAAATCCAGCAGAGCTTCGATTTGCAGGAATTGGAGGATTTTTATTTACCGTTCAAAAAGAAGAAAAAAACCAAGGCCGATGTCGCTCGCGAAAACGGATTGGAACCCTTGGCTAAAATCATGATGGCACAAAACAACGACGATGTCGATTTTATTGCCACGAAATATATCAATGAAAATGTCATTAATGAAGACGCTGCTTTGCAAGGTGCACGAGACATTATTGCCGAATGGATTAACGAAAATATTTATGTCCGTAAACAGTTGCGAAGACTTTTTCAACGAAAAGCAACCGTTGCAACCAAAGTTGTAAAAACTAAAAAAGACGAGCCGGAAGCCCAAAAATTCAATCAATATTTCGATTGGTCAGAACCGTTGACCAAAGCGCCTTCGCATAGATTGTTGGCGATGCTTCGAGCCGAAAATGAAGGTTTTATCAAGTTTAAAGTCGAAGTTGATATTGACGAAGCCTACGATATTATTGACGAATTGGTTTTGAAAGGCCAAAATCCAAGTACGCCGCACATACAATTAGCCATAGAAGACAGTTATAAAAGATTGTTGAATCCTGCTATTTCAAACGAAGCTTTGCAGGAAGCCAAAGCTAAAGCTGATGCCAATTCAATCCAGGTTTTTGCCAATAATTTGGGACAATTGTTGTTGGCACCGCCTTTGGGCGAAAAACGAATTCTGGCTATTGATCCAGGCTTTAGAAGTGGTTGTAAAGTGGTTTGTCTGGATGAAAAAGGTGATTTGCTGTACAACGAAACCATTTATCCTCACGCTCCGCAGAACGAAACGTCGATGGCGATGAAAAAGATAAAATCGATGGTCAATGCTTATAATATTGATGCGATTTCCATCGGGAATGGAACGGCTTCCAGAGAAACGGAATTCTTCATCAAGAAAATTGCTTTTGATAAACCGGTCCAGGTTTTCATCGTTTCAGAAGCGGGAGCTTCGGTGTATTCAGCTTCGAAGATTGCGAGAGAGGAATTCCCTAATTATGACGTTACGGTTCGTGGTTCGGTTTCCATTGGGCGAAGACTTTCGGATCCGTTGGCCGAATTGGTAAAAATTGACCCGAAAGCCATTGGCGTAGGCCAATACCAACACGATGTGGATCAAACCAAACTCAAGGAAGAATTGGACAATACAGTAGTTCGTTGCGTGAATTCTGTGGGTATAAATATTAACACGGCGAGCAAGCATTTGTTGGGTTACGTGAGTGGAATAGGAGAGAAGCTGGCTGAAAATATCGTGAATTACCGTTCCGAAAATGGTCCTTTCACAGATCGAAAACAGCTAAAAAAAGTCCCTCGTTTAGGCGACAAGGCCTATCAGCAAGGAGTCGCTTTTATCCGAATTTCGAATGCCAAAAATCCTTTGGATAATTCTGCCGTTCATCCGGAAGCGTATGGAATTGTAGAGAAAATGGCAAAGGATTTAAAACTTTCGGTAAATGATTTGATTGCCAACAAAGAGAAAACAGCTTTAATTAAAGCCGAAAATTACATCACGCCCGAAATAGGTTTATTAACGTTAAAAGATATCATTAAAGAGCTCGAAAAACCAGGATTGGATCCAAGAAAATCAGCCAAAGTTTTTGAATTTGACCCGAATGTAAAAACGATTAAAGACTTGAAAACTGGAATGATTCTGCCAGGAATTGTCAATAATATTACCAATTTTGGTTGTTTTGTAGATATCGGTTTGAAAGAAAGCGGATTGGTTCACATTTCACAGCTTAAAGCCGGTTTTGTAAGCGATGTCAATGAAGTGGTGAAACTGCACCAGCACGTTGAGGTAAAAGTCACAGAGGTGGATGAAGACAGGAAACGCATTCAGTTGAGCATGATATTATAATCTTCAATTAAAATAAAAAATCCCAAATTCCAACTTGAAAATTGGGATTTGGAATCTTTTAAAATTGAAATTTAAAGAAAATTTATTCTTTAGTTTCGTCTTCTTTTTTATCCGCCGGTTGTTGGTCGTCTTTGGCAGCGTTTTTGAATTCTTTGATTCCGCTACCTAAACCTTTCATTAATTCTGGAATTTTTTTACCTCCAAAAAGTAATAAAACAATTGCCAAAATAACCAGGATTTCCGTTACACCTAATCTTCCCATGATTAAAATAATTTATTGCCGAAGCAAATTTGTAATAATTCGTGAGGCAAAGGTATATAGAATTCCCTAACATAAATTCATTTGAAGGTATTTATTTAAGTTCGAATGCGTTAAAAATTTGATAAAATAAATCCTAACTCAAACACAAACAAGAAAACATGGGTATGATTGCATTAATTATTATATTTGTATCATAAACGCAAAATATGTCTGAAAAGAGGCTTAAAAGAAGAAATCTAATCAACAAACTATTCTTAAAAAACCGATTGGTTATTTTAAATGAAGATACTTTTGAAGAAATTTTTTCCTTCAAATTGAATCTAATGAATGTTTTTGTGGCTGCAACTTTGGGAGCTATTTTATTAATTTCGTCTACCACCGTAATTATTGCTTTCACGCCTTTGCGCGAGTTTATTCCCGGATATTCGTCTTCCAAATTAAAAAAAGATGCCACGGAACTGGCGCTAAAATCAGATTCGTTGACCTTAGCTTTGAAGAAAAACGAAGCCTACATCAAATCCATCCAAAAAGTATTGACAGGCGAACTGGAATATGCCAAATTCAACAAAGATTCCATCCTCGCCACAGCCGATGAAGCCCCATTACAAGTTGATTTGGCCGCTTCAAAAGAAGAACTGGAATTAAGAAATCAAGTAGCAAAAGAGGAGAAAAACCAAAAAACAAATCTTCCTAAAAAGAAGTCAAACACAAACAAATAAATGTCTTTAAAATCTTTTTTTGCTAAAATCTTTGCTCAAAAAATATATCGAAAAACACAACTTTGGGCAACAAATCCAATAGCAACGCAGCAGCGAGTTTTCGAGGATTTAATTCGTGAGGCCAGAAACACACAATTTGGTCTTGATCATCATTTCGATCAAATAAAAACGGTTGAAGACTTTGCAAAAAATGTTCCCGTTCGGGATTACGAAGGCTTGAAATCCTATGTTGACAAAGTCGTGAAAGGCGAGGAAAACGTGCTCTGGAAAGACAAACCGCTTTATTTTGCCAAAACTTCAGGAACGACTTCGGGAGCTAAATACATTCCGCTGACCAAGGAATCGATGCCTTTTCATATCGAAGCCGCACGAAATGCCATCCTGCATTACATTCACGAAACAGGAAACGCCGATTTTGTCGACGGAAAAATGATTTTCTTGCAAGGAAGCCCTATTTTGGAAGAAAAAAATGGCGTAAAATTGGGAAGATTATCCGGAATCGTGGCGCATTTTGTTCCGAAATATTTGCAAAAAAACCGAATGCCCTCTTGGGAAACCAATTGCATCGAAGATTGGGAAACCAAAGTAAACGCAATCGTCGAAGAAACTTTCAATGAAAATATGACCGTCATTTCCGGGATTCCATCTTGGGTGCAAATGTATTTCGAGAAATTGCAGCAAAAAGGAGGCAAGCCCGTGGGCGAAATCTTCAAAAACTTCAATTTGTTCATTTATGGTGGCGTGAATTATGAACCCTATCGTGCCAAATTCGAAAATTTGATTGGTCGAAAAGTCGATAGCATCGAATTGTTTCCCGCTTCGGAAGGATTTTTTGCTTACCAAGACTCGCAAAAAGAAAAAGGAATGTTGCTGTTGCTGAACTCGGGAATTTTCTACGAATTCATCAAAAGTGACGAATTTTATACCGAAAATCCAAAACGCTACACCATCGGTCAAGTTGAATTGGGAGTAAATTATGTGTTGATTCTTTCGACCAATGCCGGACTTTGGGGCTACAACATTGGCGACACGGTTCAGTTCACGAGTTTGAAACCGTATCGTGTAATCGTTTCAGGAAGAATTAAGCATTATATTTCGGCTTTTGGCGAGCACGTCATCGGCAAGGAAGTGGAAAGTGCTTTGCAGGAAGCGATTATCGGAACCGACATTCGCATCAACGAATTTACGGTAGCACCACAAATTACTCCAAACGAAGGTTTGCCGTACCACGAATGGTTCATCGAATTTGAAAACGAACCTGAAAATTGGGATGCTTTTGCGGAAGCTTTGGACAATGCAATGCGCAAACAAAACATTTATTACGACGACTTGATTGTGGGCAATGTCTTGCGAAAAGTGGTGATTACCAAAGTGGCCAAGAACGGTTTTCAAGATTATATGAAATCCATTGGGAAACTGGGCGGACAAAACAAGATTCCAAGATTGAGCAACGACAGGAAAATTGTCGATTTGTTAAGAAGAGTATAGAAAAAAGATGACAGAGAAAAGACTTTTTTTAGCATTGGTTTTGGTTACGTTTTCACTTTCGGCGCAAATAAAAGGAATCGTAAAAGACAGCCTTTCCGGTAAGCCAATTCCTTATGTAAATATTTGGGTTCAGAATGAAAATATTGGCTCGACTTCAGAGGAAAACGGCTCATTTTTTATCAATGCAACTGGAAATGGAAAAAAAATGATTTTTTCGACTTTGGGATTCGAAAAGAAAATCATCAAGGCTTCAGAAGCTTCGGAAGTGTTTTTAAAACCTGCAGCTTACTCGCTTGACGAGGTCGTGATTTCAAAAAGCATTGGAACCAAAAGCGTTGAAATTGGCAAAACAAAAAACGAGATTTATCAAGCTTTCGACAACGGTCCAAAGATTGACACGAAGTTTTTTCCTTATTTTCCGTCATACAAAAAGACGAAATACATAAAGCAAGTCAGTATTTATTTGGATAGCAGAATTGAAGATGCCATTATCAAAATTCATTTTTATGATGTTGATTCCAATGGTTTTCCGGGCGAAGAACTTTTAGACAAAGATTTTGTTGTCACGGTCAAAAAAGGAACACGAATCAACCGTTTTGATGTAAAGGACTTCAATTTAAAGTTTCCAAAAAATGGGGTTTTTGTTGGATTCGAAAAATTAATGATAGAAAAGAACAAAACCGAAAAAAGTATCACGGATTTAAACACCAACATAACGCAACTACAAAAGACTTATTTCCCTTTTGTGCTGTACAATTACGTCGAAAGAGATTTTTTGTATACTTTTTCGGGAGGAAAATGGAATAGAAAAACAAAGCAGAACGATGGTGATTCATCCGGTAAAATGATGATTAATGAACCAGTAATAAATCTAATCTTAACCAACTAAACCATAAATAACCTACATTTGTAGGTTACAAAATAAAATAAAATGAAAGAAATTAAAAATATATCAAGATCTAGAGCACAAGAATCTTCGGCGGCTATCGAAAAAATGTACATTACGATGCGCCATTTGTTTAACCGCGGTTTTTACAAACCAATGGGTGTTTCCGGTGATACACTGCGAGAAGCTTTATTGGCTTTGCGACCAGAAATTTACGGAAATATTGCCGAAGAAAAAGTAGAATTAAGCGGACTTTTATACGTTATTGAGCGTCTTCCGATAGGAATTGAGGAATGTCGATTCATCAATTTAACATCGGATGAAGGTTACTCAAAATCACATTTCCAAGCGATTGTTCCTCCTAAAAGAAGAAGAAATTGTTATCGTATTGATGAAGAACAAATGAATGTGGAAATTACCCGAGGACGTTCGGATATTTACGATATTTTGACGCATTTGACCTTCATTTTCATAGAATCGCACAAGATTAGAAACAGGGTTTTACTGGACGATGCCGGTGAAGTTTCTCGTGATTGGCAAAAACTGGAATTGGCCGTTTCCCAAAAGAAAAAACTTTCGCAAATCGAAAAAGAGAAAGCCGTTTCTCATGCGGCAAACATTCTGGGAAGAACATTCATTGAAGTTTTGGACATCTACGACGCTTTTGGATCCGAATTATCGCCAGATCGTTTCTTGCACGTCATTTATTGGTTGGGAAAATTGGCGATAGAAGAGGTTGTTGACGACAATAAAAGAACCATAACATTCAGTCCTATTTTAAGAGAGCGACTAGGACACCACATTCACGGTGAAATTTGGGCAACAAACATCAAGGAAGTTTTAAAAGAAAACAAGCTTTTAGATCGTCCGATTCACGTTATCAGTGCCAATATGCATAGTGTGATGAACTCCATTTTTGCCACGACGGTGTTAAAAACCAAGTTCAAAGACAAATCTGATTTCTTTATTTATGAAGAATTGAGTAAATCTGGCGCTTATGAAGTTAGGGACAAAGTAGAGGAATTTGCAAAACAACACGGAATGATTTCGCTTCCTGATGCATCTGGAACTAATATTGACGTGCAAATTTTTGACACGGCAAAAATTGATTGGGCTAAATCATCGTTTCCAACAGCAAAAATAAAAGATAAAAAACCCGTGATAATTGTTATGGATTATGCTTTTGGAGAACAAGCCTACGAAACCATAGACGAATTATTGAAGCCTTTCAAGAAAAACAACACTTTACTCAACGTGGAATCAGTATCCATAATGGGGAAAGCCGGAATTCTCGAAGGTGGAAAAGGCGACATCATGATTCCTTCGGCACACATCAATGAAGGCACGGCAGACAATTATTTTTTCCACAACGAATTGTCGGGAGATATGTTTAAAGAAGACGGCATTCCTGTTTTTGAAGGCCCGATGGTTACGGTGTTGGGAACTTCATTGCAAAACAAGGATTTGTTGAAGTTTTTCCACGAATCAACTTGGGGTGTAATTGGACTGGAAATGGAAGGTTCTTATTATCAAAAAGCCATTCAGTCAGCTTCAAAAATTAGAAAAAGCATACCGCTGGACGTAAAAGTGAGATATGCTTATTATGCATCGGATAATCCATTGGAAACTGGAAGCACATTGGCTTCGGGTGGTTTGGGAACAACAGGGGTAAAACCCACTTATTTGATTACCATCAAAATATTGGAACAAATTTTTAACGTGAAATAATTGGGTTTACGAACCCAAGTAAAAATATGAAAAGAGTTTTAATTACTGGAGCTGCAGGATTTTTAGGATCACATCTTTGCGACCGTTTTATAAAGGAAGGTTATTTTGTCATTGGAATGGACAATCTCATCACGGGCGATTTAAAAAACATAGAACATTTGTTCAAATTGGAAAATTTTGAATTCTACCATCACGACATCACCAAGTTTGTCCACGTTCCTGGGAAATTAGATTATATCCTTCATTTTGCTTCGCCGGCAAGTCCGATAGATTATTTGAAAATTCCAATCCAGACTTTGAAAGTTGGGTCTTTGGGAACACATAATCTCTTGGGATTGGCAAGAGTCAAAAAAGCCAGAATTCTTATTGCATCCACTTCTGAGGTTTATGGCGATCCATTGGTTCATCCGCAAACGGAAGAATATTACGGAAACGTAAACACCATTGGACCAAGAGGCGTTTATGACGAGGCCAAACGTTTTCAGGAATCCATTACGATGGCCTATCATACTTTTCACGGCGTGGAAACCAGAATTGTGAGGATTTTTAACACTTACGGCCCAAGAATGCGACTCAATGACGGTCGTGTTATTCCAGCATTTATTGGCCAAGCGCTTCGTGGCGAAGACTTGACAATTTTTGGCGACGGAATGCAAACGCGTTCTTTTTGCTATGTGGACGATCAAGTGGAAGGTATTTTCCGATTGTTGCATTCGGATTACGTTTATCCGGTAAACATTGGAAATCCAGACGAAATTACCATCAAGGACTTCGCTGATGAAATCATAAAATTGACGGGAACCAACCAAAAAGTGGTTTATCATCCATTGCCGATAAATGATCCTTTGCAACGTCAACCCGACATCACAAAAGCCAAAAAATTATTGGGTTGGGAAGCTAAAGTAAATAGGACAGAGGGAATGAAAATCACTTATGACTATTTCAAATCTTTGTCCACAGAAGAATTATTAAAAGAAGAGCACAAGGATTTCTCCAAGTACATCAGCTAGTGAAGACCAAAACGGGAAGATATTCAGGCTATATTCGCCCTTTCTCCTACTTGATCGATTTAATAATCATCAATGTATTGGCTTTTTATATAATGCCGTTTCATACTAATGAGATTATTTATTCTTTTTTTATAAGTTTTGCTTGGTTTACAATTGCCGTTTATTTGGGTTTTTATGAGGTATATCGCTATACAAAGGTAATCGCAATCTTAAATTGTGCCTTAAAACAGGGCATTTTATTTGTGTTGTTTTGTCTGGCACTGGAGTTGTATTATTCAGAGTTTGCCAATCAAAAAAAAGTGGTCTTGTATGTTGCTTTGACTATAATTTTAATTCTCTTAATTAAACTCTTTATTTACTACTTTCTCCGCAGATACCGAGTTTTGTATGGAGGAAACTACAGGACTGTTGTCTTGTTGGGCAATGATGCCAGCACGAATCCCTTGAAACATTTTTTCACTGATAATCCGGATTATGGGTATAAATTGATAAAGACATTTACTCTGGAAGACTCAAAAAAACAAAGAATTGACGAATGTTTTTCCTTTGTTTTACAACATACTACAGATGAAATATATTGTGCAATGGCCGATTTGTCCGAGGATCAAATTAGCGACATTATTGATTTTGCCGACAATAATTTAAAAACGTTAAAGTTTATTCCCGACGAAAAACAAATTCTTTCCCGAAATGCAAAATTTGAATACTATGATTACATTCCCGTTATTTCCTTAAGGAATATTTTGCAGGACGAAACCATGAATAAGGTCATTAAACGTGTTTTTGATCTTGTTTTTTCTTCAATTATAATTGTAGGATTATTGTCGTGGCTTACGCCAATAATGGCCATAATAATCAAATGGGAGTCAAAAGGCCCCGTGTTTTTTGTGCAAAAACGAAATGGATTGAACTACAAGGAATTCAATTGTTATAAATTTCGATCGATGGAACTAAACGACAATGCGGATTTAGACCTGGCTTCAAAAAACGATGTTCGAATCACCAAAGTGGGTAAATTTATTCGAAAAACAAGCATTGACGAATTGCCCCAATTTTTCAACGTTTTTTTGGGCGAAATGTCGGTAGTTGGACCAAGGCCACACATGGTAAGTGTTGCTAATTTGTATGCTTTAAAAGTGGATAAATTTATGGCGCGTCATTTTGTTAAACCGGGAATAACTGGACTAGCCCAAACAAAAGGCTTTCGTGGCGAAGTTGAAACAGACGAAGACATCATCAATAGAGTAAAATATGATATTTTCTATATGGAAAATTGGTCCATTTTATTGGATATCAAAATCATCTTCAACAC
>NZ_PNNA01000047.1 GCF_013823965.1 Flavobacterium sp. | reverse complement strand
AATATAAAATATTTTAAGTGTTTTGGGCTTGCAAGCTCATTTTCCTCATTAAAAAGATCTCAATTTTTTTTTCAATGACACCTACAGACCATTTATTACAAGGACTTTCTACCGAAGAAGTGATTCAATCCAGAATAAAAAATGGTATCAATTCTCTGGAACATCAGGATAAAAATCTTTTTCTGGTCTCATTAATAGAAATGGTCAAAGAGCCCATGTTTTTATTGCTATTATTGGCCACCAGCATCTATTTTATTACAGGTGATTATGGCGACGGAATTTTTATGGCAATAGCAATTGTGTTGGTTTCCACCATTTCGCTTTATCAGGAATCCAGAAGTAGAAATGCTATCGAATTATTGAAAAAATTATCGCAACCCAAAAGCAAAGTCATTCGAAACGGCGAAATCATTGAAATTACCAGCGAAGAAATTGTTTTGGGAGATTTAATCCAATGTGAAGAAGGCTCTTTTGTTCCTGCTGATGGCATACTGCTGCAATCGAATGATTTTTCGGTTAACGAATCTGTTTTAACAGGTGAATCACTAGCTGTTTTCAAAGATAAAGATTCAAAAATCAATCAAGTTTTTCAAGGAACAATTGTGAGCAGCGGATTGGCAATTTGTAAAGTTACGGCCATTGGCAACCAAACCCAGCTGGGAAAAATAGGGAAAAGTCTGGAATCGATTCTCGAAGAAAAAACACCTTTACAGGTTCAAATTGGTGATTTTGTAAAAAAAATGTCCATCGTTGGTTTAGTGATTTTCGCCATTGTTTGGGCGATAAATTTTTATAATTCCAAGGAGTTTCTGGACAGTTTATTAAAAGCGCTTACCTTGGCAATGAGCATTATTCCCGAAGAAATACCGGTGGCATTTACCACGTTTATGGCTTTGGGAGCTTGGCGGTTAATGAAAATGGGGATTATCGTGAAACAAACAAAAACCGTGGAAACCCTTGGAAGTGCTACCGTAATTTGCACCGATAAAACCGGAACCATAACCGAAAATAAAATGAGCTTGGCACAATTATACCTTTTATCTTCCAACAAAATTACAAATCCAAAAGACCAATTTAATGAAGATGAAAATGAATTGCTGACTATTTCTATGTGGGCGAGCGAACCAATTCCATTCGACGGAATGGAAATCGCGCTACACGAAGCCTATTCTAAAATGGAAGTTAATGACGACCGACCAGGTTTTAAATTGATTCACGAATATCCTTTGAGTGGAAACCCTCCAATGATGACCCACATTTTTGAAAACCAAAATGGAACCAGAATTATTGCCGCCAAAGGAGCGCCGGAAGCTTTAATTGCTTGTTCCAATCTTTCTGTAACCGAAATTCAACAAATTAACAACGCCATTGAATCGATTTCCAGGGAAGGATTTCGGGTTTTGGGAGTTGGCATTTCTGAATTCGAAGGAAATGAATATCCAAAAACACAACAAGAATTCCTTTTTAAATTCAAGGGATTGGTCGCATTTTATGACCCTCCAAAAGAGAACATTAAAGCCGTATTCGATACTTTTTATAAAGCGGGCATCCAAGTAAAAATAGTAACTGGAGACAATGCCACAACCACTTCGACCATTGCCAAACAAATAGGATTTAGAAACCCTGAAAATACCATGAATGGTGATGAATTAATGAAAATGGATGATGCCGAGTTGAAAAAAAAGGTGATGCAAACCACCATTTTCACCAGAATGTTTCCCGAAGCCAAACTCAAAATCATCAAAGCGTTGAAAGCAAACAATCAAATCGTGGCGATGACAGGCGATGGCGTAAACGATGGACCAGCATTAAAATCAGCACACATAGGAATTGCAATGGGTAAAAAAGGAACCGAAATTGCCAAACAAGCCGCAAACCTCATCTTGGTAGAAGATGATTTAGCCAAAATGACGGATGCCATCGCTATGGGAAGAAAAATTTATGGCAACCTGAAAAAAGCGATTCAATATATCATTTCCATTCATATTCCCATTATCTTGATTGTCTTCATTCCTTTGGTTTTGGGATGGATTTATCCCAATATTTTTTCGCCGGTACACATTATTTTCCTTGAAATAATTATGGGACCAACGTGTTCCATAATATACGAAAATGAACCTATGGAACCGAACTTGATGTCACAAAAACCGCGACCATTTACCACCACTTTTTTCAATCTGAAAGAGATACTGATCAGCATCATTCAAGGGCTTGTGATCACGCTGGGACTATTATTTATCTATCAATATTGTGTTCGAGAAAACTGCACCGAAAGTGTAACAAGAGCCACTATTTTCTTGACATTGATTGCTTCAAACATATTCCTGACCTTGGCCAATCGTTCGTTTTATTATTCGATATTCACGACTTTGAGATACCAAAACAATTTGGTTTTACTCATTATTGGAATAACGGTTTTAATCACTAGTTTGCTGCTTTTGGTTCCTGTATTTTCAACTTTTTTTATGTTTGGAACCGTGTCGACTTCACAAATAGGAATGAGTGTTTTAGTGGGATTTGTTTCGGTAATGTGGGTGGAAATTTTTAAAGCATTCAAACGAAGAAGCCAAAAATAAAGAGGAAGTTAATCCGGCGTGTTTTTATCGGGAAAAATAATATTGACCCCCAATTGAAAAGACAAACTATTGGCTTTGCTAATATCCCTGTATTCCAAAAGATTGTCGGCAAGAACATAAAAATTGACTTTGCCAAGAGTGGTTGACAATCCTAAACCAATATTTTTGGAAGAAAAGGAATCTATCGTGTACGTTGCCTTCATTTCTAAAGAATCGAAAAATTTTCTTCTGTAATAAGTAGTCAAGGCCATAAGCGGAGTTCTGGGCGTCGACATTACAAACAATTGGGCTCCCACGGAATTCTTGAATTTCATTTCATTATTTCCTTGGCAATTGCATTCTGAATCTCTGCCATCACCAAAAGAATATTGAATGGAAGAATTGAATTTTACAGGTCGACTAGTCGTATATTTGACACTCAAAGTATCTAAAGAAATGGCATCCAGAAATTCTTGAAATACACTTTCGCCAGAATTTCCAGGAATAAAATCAGGCGTCATACCTTCATATTTATAATATCCCTTATAACTATAATTTCTTACCTCGTTAGTGTGTTTGATGAAACCCACATCGAGAATGCTTGCCGTAAATTGTATGTTGTCTTGAGGATAATAAGTAAGCCCCAAATCAAATCCCAAACCTAGATTTCCTCCGAAAAAAGTTTTCTTGATGATGTCACTTTTGGCATTGCCGTCATAATTATCAATATAATTTGTAAACCCCGAAGTGTTGGCCCATACACTCGACGAAATGACTTGCTCATAAATAGAATTAGTGCCTGGAATGGTATAAAAATATCCGGAATTTTTGGTGGACGAAACATTGAAAATACTGGAATAAATCTTACCGCGAGCGCCTAAAATCAATTTTTCGTTCACATTTTTATGATAACCAACGTGAAAAACCGACAGCAACTCGCCTTTGGCGCTCAAATCACCCAAATCAAAGACTTTTCCCAAATAATTCTGGTTGCCGTCCAAGGCCAATATGGCAAGATCTTTTGGCATATAAGAAAAGAAATCCATTTCTTGATACATTCCAAAAGAGACATAAGAACCCTCTTGCCAATCGCCAAGTTTAAAACCACCATTAAAAATTTCTAATTGTTCATTTATGGAAACTTTGTCGTTTCTTGAAGTAGAAAACACGACATTCCTTAACTTGGCATTAAAATCAACTCCATTGTTCGCGAATAAATCAAAGGCAGAAAATCCGCTGGAACCCACATTTGTCGAAAATCCCGAAAACAAAGGAATACCAACAAACCAATTGTATTTTACGTCAGAACCCGGATTACTCAACATGGATTGGGGCACTGAAGTAAAGTTGTATAAAATTTGCTTGTTTTGGGAAAAGCAACTAATGGATACCGAAAAAATGAAAAGCAGTAGTAATTTTCTCATTCCAACACTAAATAAACGGTGGCACTTGAACGCAGTTTTAAACTTCCCAAACTACTTTCACTCAACGCAGGGCCAGGATACATTGTAATTATAAAACCAATTTTGGTGGTTTTTTTCAATAAATCAAGTTTGGCGTTTTGAAATATTTCGGTTTTTGTAACCAATTTTTGCACACCCGTATAAGCCGAAACATCGAATGGAATAGTATAAAGTGGAGTGTTATTTGCATCGAGCAGATACAAATTAACCCTGAAAGCCCTGTTTATGGTGTTGTCGATTTCGAAAAAGAAATCAGCTCTAGTCAGTGCGTTTTTAAGATAGGTTTCCTTGAAAACATCAAAATTCAATACATCGCCAGCCACATTTTGTTCGACTCCACCAATAACAAATTCATTTGCCGGCACATCAAATGTCGCTAAATTTGCAACTACAACTGGTTCTAACTTTAAATCATTGACCTGATTAAAGTCTAAATCGCTGGAGCACGATAGCGCGCAAACGGAGAGGAGCAATATTCCTAAAAATTTATTCATAAAATTCAATGACTTGGGGAGTTAAAGAAAAAACGAAGATATTGGAATTTTATTATTTTTTAATGAAAGGAACCAAATAATTTTGAGGCTTCATTGTAAGCACTTTCAAAACTCATGGCACTTATATTGGTTTTCTCTTTTTTTGAAGTAAAGAAAGAAACTAATTTTTCTGTCGGCATGTTGCCCGTCAAAACATCTTTGGCCATTGGGCAACCACCAAAACCTTGAATGGCGCCATCAAAACGTCGACAACCTGCATTATAGGCAGCATCAATTTTTTCGAACCATTTGTCTGGCGTGGTGTGAAGATGGGAGCCAAATTCAATCTTGGGATATTTTGGAATTAAATGCGAAAACAAATATTGGATTACATCTGGAGTTGAACTGCCAACGGTATCCGAAAGCGAAAGGGTTTTGACACCCATATTTGAAAGTTTCTCTGTCCACTCGCCCACTATTTCCATACTCCACGGATCGCCATAAGGATTCCCAAATCCCATTGACAAATAAGTTATCACTTCCTTATTACTTTTGTCGGCAATTTCAAGGATTTCTTGCAAGGTTACCAGTGATTCGGTTATGGTTTTGTGCGTATTACGCATTTGGAAATTCTCAGAAATCGAAAAAGGAAAGCCCAAATACTGAATGGGTTGATGTTGCGAAGCGGCGATTGCTCCTTGTGTATTGGCAATAATCGCCAATAATTTACTCTGTGTTAGTGAAAGATCAAGCTGTGCCAAAACTTCTGCAGTATCCTGCATTTGCGGAATGGCTTTGGGTGAAACAAAACTCCCAAAATCTATGGTATCAAAGCCAACACGCAACAAGGACTGGATGTAAGTTACTTTTCGAGCAGTAGGAATAAATGTTTTTATTCCTTGCATGGCATCGCGTGGACATTCGATAATTTTTATTGCTTCCATAGAAAACCAAAGATAATCAAAATTAAATTTGCCTCACCCGAGTCCCCATAATTATCTGGACGAACACGCAACAAAGCAGCACAGTAACAAAATTTCTTATAATTTTTCTAAAATCTTCTTGTTGATTGCTTTTATCAGACCTGGACCTTCATAAATAAACCCAGTGTAAATTTGAATTAAGCTGGCACCCGCTTCCAATTTTTCCAAGGCATCTTCAGGAGAATGAATTCCTCCTACTCCAATAATTGGAAATGCTTTATTACTTTTTTCGGAAAGAAAACGAATCACTTCTGTTGAACGGTTTCGCAATGGTTTTCCTGACATTCCTCCTGTTTCTATTTTGTTTCCAGAATGCAATCCTTCACGGGACAAAGTGGTATTGGTAGCAATGACTCCCGCGATTTTGGTTTCTTTTACAATATCAATAATATCGAGCAATTGGGAATTGGTCAAATCGGGAGCGATTTTTAACAAGATTGGTTTCTGTTTTGGTTTTGCCAAATTTTGATCCTGCAAGGCTTGCAATAGTTTTGTCAGTGGCTCTTTTTCCTGCAATTCACGAAGGTTTGGCGTGTTTGGAGAACTTACGTTAACAACAAAATAATTGACATAATCATACAATGCCTCGAAACAAATGAGGTAGTCAGCAGTGGCCTCTTCATTTGGAGTCAATTTATTTTTACCAATATTTCCACCTATAAGGACTCCTTTATTTCTTTTCAATCGCTCAACAGCTGCTCTAACACCGCTATTGTTAAAACCCATTCTATTAATAAGAGCATTATCTTCTTTTAAACGGAAGATGCGTTTCTTTGGATTTCCCTCTTGTGCTTTTGGCGTAAGCGTTCCAATTTCAATAAATCCAAAACCTAGGTTGGACAATTCCTTATATAAGGAAGCATCTTTATCCATACCGGCTGCCAGTCCAACGGGGTTTTTAAACTTTAATCCAAAAACTTCCCTTTCCAATCGTTTGTCGTTGACAACAAATAGAAATTTGAAGAGAGAGGGAATTCCAGGTATTTTGGACACCGTTCGAATGAATGAAAAGGTAAAATAATGAACCTTTTCAGGATCAAACCAAAAAAATATTGGGCGAATTATCTGTTTGTACATAATGAAGTGTTGTTGTGCAAAAGTAAAATTATCTATTCGATTTTGTAAATATTTAGGAAATATATTTATAAAATCATTTAACTGTTTTTAGAAAACGTTGTAGTGCAATTATAAATATTAAGCTAAAATTAAGTTTTCATTGAAAATAGAGCATTATTAAAAATCATACTAAATAACGTATGTTTTTTAGCAATATTCTATTAAGTGCTTTAATCTCAAATTTTTAAATAGGACAAAAAAGACCTGTTTTAATAATAATGAGGCACACTTGTTTGAGAATAATTCATTTAATTTCATAATTTTCGAATTATTCTTTAAAAAAACATATTTAATATAAAGAAATACTCGAAATATGATAATTATCATGTTAATTCTTGAAACATCGAAATATCTTTGTTGAAGAAAAAGGTTACATTTGTATTAGAGAATTTATAAAACAAATTAAGTGCCTTAAAAAATTTAAAGCCCTAATAATATTAAATACAAAAAAAAATGACAAAATCACAAATTTCAAGAAGTTTTATGATACTTATAGTAAGTATCTTGTTTTCGATTCCCAGTGTTGTAAAAGCACAAACTTTTTCAATCGTGCCTCAAACTGCCTCAATTAATGTTCACGGAACATCAAATGTGCATGATTGGAATATGAAACCAACTAAAGTAACTGGAGAATTAGGTTTAAATAGTACTAAACAAATTAGCGCTATTACCATAAAAGTGGAAGTTAAATCATTGAAAAGCGGAAACGGTATTATGGATGGCAAAACTTATGATGCCTTTGATTACAAAAAAAATCCTTACATCGTTTTTCAATTGACAGATGCTTCACAAGCTAAATTAACGGAAAATGATACCGAAGTTACTTTGACAGGAAATCTATCTTTTGCGGGTGCAACAAGAAAAATCAGCATTAAAGCAATTGGAAAAATCACAAAATCAGGTGAATACCAACTTAAAGGAACTGTGCCATTAAAAATGACTGATTTCAAAATGTCTCCACCAACAGCCATGTTAGGCACCATGAAAACCGGAGATGCAGTTACCGTTAAATTTGACGTAACTTTTAAAGGATAACATTAACAAGTAAATCAATAAACTAAATACAATAAATAACTAATTTAAAATTCAAACTATGAAAACAATTTTTAAAACATCTTTAATGGTTGCTGCCATTTGTCTATCTGGCAATATTATGGCACAGGTATCTTTTGGTAAATTGCAAAACCAAATAAAAAGAGACCAAACTGGTCTAAATCAATTTGACGTAAAAAAAGACAGCGTTGAATTTAAAGGCCTTAGTATTGACTTGGGAGGCGCATTCAATATGGATTACCAAGCATTAAATTCATTCAATGACCAACCTGCAACTTTTGCTTTACCTTCAAAAATCGTTGGTTACAGATTAATGAATAATGAAAACAATTTCGTCCTTCCTGCAGCTGACATGACTATTGGTGCTCAATTGTTTGACGGTGTAAGAGTAAATTTAGATATCTATTTAGCTTCAAGACACCACAATGACACTTATGCAAGAGGTGGATACTTACAAATTGACAAGTTAGACTTCATCAAAAAAGACTTCCTTGCAGGTGTTATGAAATACGCTACCATCAAAATTGGACAAATGGAGAACAACTTTGGTGATGCTCACTTCAGAAGTTCTGATAATGGTAGCACACTTAGAAATGCGTTTGTTGGAAACAACATCATGAATGCATTCTCTACTGATATGGGTATGGAAATATACTACAACAGAAGCGGATTGGTAAGCATGATAGGTGCTACAAACGGAAACTTAAATCAAGGTATTCAAGAAGTAACTTATACTGCTGGTCCAAACACAAATACAGTAGTTAGCCCTACAATCTTGGCTAAATTTGGTTATGACAAACAAATCGACAAAGATTTAAGAGTAAGACTTACAGCTTCTTACTACCATAGTGCCAACTTGGGTAACTCAAACTTATATTCTTCATCTAGATCTGGATTTGGTTACTGGGGAGTATTGAACAATAACGCTTACACTAATAACGGTGTTGCAGTTGCTGGTAATTACAATTCTACTTCTACTCCAGAAGGAACATTCAACCCTGGTTTCAAAAACTGGGCAACAACTATCATGATTAACCCTTTCTTGAAATTCAAAGGTTTTGAATTCTTTGGAACTGTTGAATTAGCTTCAGGAGGAGATAAAGCTGGTGTTGACGCAAAACGTACTGCAAACCAATATGCTGGAGACGTTGTTTACAGATTTGGAAAATCAGAACAATTCTATTTAGCAGCAAAATACAATACTGTATCAGGAAAACTATCTAATGCAGATGCTAAAGAAGTTACTGTAAACAGAGTTGAATCAAGCATTGGTTGGTTTATGACTAAAAACATTGTAGCAAAATTAGATTACGTTAGTCAAAACTATAAAAATTACACACAATTTGTAGGAAACGTGCCTACTGGAAATGCTAATAACTTTTATGGTGGTAACTTCAAAGGTTTAGTTTTTGAAGCTGCTATTAGTTTCTAGTTGATTTTTGTTAAAAAACCGGCAAGATTCTTTCTTGCCGGTTTTTTTTATTTTAAGAAAGTATATATTTGTGTTATGAAGAACAATATTCGCATAATAATCCTGTGTTTCATACTCTCACAATCAATATCAGCTCAAAATTTTGTTGCAGCCGAGATACAATCCAGCAGTTCCCTCACCATTAATGGGGCCACAAATCTCATTACGTTCAAGCTTCATCAAAACGCAGAACATCTTTCCAAGTCAAAGCTAAAAGTTGGAACAACATTTTCGCAAAACAAAACCTATTTGACCCAAAACCAACTTTCGGTAGTGGTCAAAAACTTTACTTCCAATAACTTTATCGCCCTAAAAGAATTTTTTAAGCTGGTAAAGTCAAATGCCTATCCCGTTTTAAATGTCCAAATAAATTTTGCAGAGCCGCTACTTATCTCCGAAAAAGGACAAAACTATACCGGAAACGCATTAATTAGCATGACAATTACCGGCGTTACAAAACAATATTCCATTCCAATTACTTTAAAAAGCAATGGATCCCTATTTATCTTGGACGGAAATAAAAAATTGAGTATTCATGATTTTGGACTTTATCCAGAACCCAAAATGATGGGTTTGGTCATAATTAACGAATGGATAGACATCGATTTCCATATCGTTTACAAAATCAAGTCTGACACAGATAGTGCAAAACAATAATTTTGTTTTAGTATTTTCTCTTGTCACACCATCAAAATTGGATTATCATCATAAACTTTCTACTTGATAGTAAATGAAGATTTTTTCTGGTTTTAGGCACCCTATTTTAACCAAAAACTCCCAAACCATTTTCTTATCTTTGCAAAAAATAAATCATTATGTCAAATATATATTTAGGCTATCATTTTACCGTTGAACCAAAAGAATTAGGTTCAGAAATCCTGATTGCCGAACTGGGAGAACTTCCATTCGAAAGCTTCATCGAAAGCGACAAAGGTATAATTGCCTACATTCAAAAAGACCTTTGGACCGATGGAATTCTTGATGATTTATTCATCTTGAAATCTCCTGAATTCACTATTTCATACGTGGTAGAAGAAATAGACCAAGTCAATTGGAACGAGGAATGGGAAAAGAATTTTGAGCCAATAGATGTGGATGGAAAATGCCACGTTCGCGCTCCATTTCATCCAAAAACTAATGCCGAATTTGATATTGTAATTGAACCCAAAATGAGTTTTGGAACTGGACACCACGAAACCACGCACATGATGATCCAGCATTTATTGGAAATGGATGTCAAAGGAATGAAAACCTTGGATATGGGTTGCGGAACGGCAATATTGGCCATCTTGGCCGAAATGAAAGGCGCCCAACCTATTGATGCAATAGACATTGACAACTGGTGTTATTTGAATTCCATCGAAAATGCCGAACGCAATAATTGTCAGCATATTACAGTTTATGAAGGTGATGCAGCGTTGTTGAAAGACAAAAAATACGACTTGATTATTGCCAACATCAACAGAAATATTTTGTTGAACGACATGCAAAGTTATGTGGATTGTTTAAATCCAAAAGGAACACTGTTATTGAGCGGTTTTTATCAAGAAGACATTCCTTTTATAGAAGCATCTTGTACTGAAAAAGGCTTGACTTATGTTAAAAAGTTCCAAAGAAACAACTGGGTATCATTAAAATACGTAAATTAGTATTGGAATAATCCAGCAAAAAATGGAAATCGATAGAAAAAAACATTGGGAAACAGTGTATGAAACCAAGCAACCCGACGAAGTAAGCTGGACACAAGAAAACCCTAAAACTTCGCTTGATTTTATTCGAGAAACCCATTTAAGCAAAACTGCAAAAATCATAGACATAGGCGGAGGCGACAGCAAATTAGTCGATTTTTTATTGGAAGAAGGATATCAAGACATAACTGTTTTGGATATTTCGGAAAAAGCATTGAAAAGAGCCCAAAAAAGACTCGGAAAAAATGCCGAAAAAATAAACTGGATTGTGTCTGACATCACTGAATTCAAACCAGAAACAGGTTATGACATTTGGCACGACCGCGCCACGTTTCATTTTTTGACAACAGCGGAACAAGTGGAAAAGTATGTTAAAATCGTAGAAAAACAAGTAACTTCTTTTCTAATAATTGGCACTTTTTCAGACCAAGGACCCAAAAAATGTAGTGGACTGGATATTAAACAATACTCGGGAAGTGAACTTGAAAATCAATTTTCGAATCGTTTCAAAAAAATAAAATGTATTACAGAAGATCATGTGACACCTTTTGAAACCAAGCAAAATTTTACGTTTTGTGTTTTTGAAAAAACCAATTAAAGCACCAACTGTATTTTTATTTAAAACCTACTAAATTATCTAAAAATGAGTACAAAAGAAAAAACAAGAGTCAAAGTAAGCTCAAAAGAGGCAACATCCATAAACTACGAAATCATAGTTTATAATGATGATGTAAACACTTTTGACCACGTTATCGAAACCTTGATCAGGGTTTGTGATCACACTCCTGAACAAGCCGAACAATGTTCCTTGATTGTACATTACAACGGAAAATGTACCGTAAAAACAGATGTTTTAGAGAAATTAAAACCACAATGTACCCAATTACTCGAAGCAGGATTAAGTGCTGAAATAGTATAAATTTGAACTATTTACATAAAAAAAACAGGATTCTCTTTTAAGAAAATCCTGTTTTTTTTTAATTATACCGTTTTAAATTCTAAATAATCCAACTTAAATGACCTTAAATTCTAAGTCTAATGTGGCAGCTTACTTCTTAAAACTCCGTATAAAAAAGTCCCTAAAAGTGCACCAAAAAGTACCAATATCACGGGCAAAAATCCAGCACCAAGCAATATAAATATGGGACCGGGACAAGATCCAACCAACGCCCAACCCAATCCAAATAATATTCCGCCAATCCAAAATCTTGTAGAACCAGGTTCTTTATCTTGAATTTCTATTGGCAAACCATTGATGTTTTTTAAATTGTTTCTTTTAATGATTTGAATGCCTATCACACCAGTTACAATGGCAACCAAAATTATTCCATACATATGAAATGATTGAAACTGGAACATTTCATAGATTCTATACCAAGAAACCGCTTCTGATTTTGTTAATACAATTCCAAAAACAAATCCAACCAACAAATATTTTAATGTGTTCATAATTAAAAAATTAAGGGTAAAATAAGATGAGCCATAATCAATCCTCCAATAAAAAACCCAATTACGGCTTTCAATGATTGAATTTGGAAATTACTCAATCCAGAAATGGCGTGCCCCGAAGTACATCCGCCGGCATAACGCGTTCCGAAACCTATCAAAATTCCGCCTATAATTAAAATAAAAATCATTTTTGGAGATTGAAAAACCGCATTGCCAAACAAAGCGTCTGGTAACATTTTTCCGTTTGGAGCATCAATTCCCAGTTGTGCCAGTTGTGCTATTGTTTTTGGATTGATGGTAACATTTGAAGCATCTCCCATAAATTGGACCGCTACATATCCACCAAACATCGCACCCAAAACCACCATCAAATTCCAGCGTCGCGCTCTCCAATCAAAGTTAAAAAAAGAGACTTTTTTCCCTATTCCGGTCATCGAACACAAGGTGCTCAAATTAGACGACATACCAAAAGCCTTCCCAAAATAAATCAGGCAAAGCATTATCATTCCTATCAAAAATCCAGAAATATACCAAGGCCAAGTTTGAAAAATAACTTCCATAACATTTTATTTATTTGGCGAAAATAATAATTCTAAACTTATAATGTATAAATATTAAGCTATAATTGTTGGTTATGGCAACAATACGGTTTAAATTTGTTCCATAAATTTGCGATGTAATTTATACACGCAGAATTTTAAAAATCACTCGAAATAAAATACAATCATGAAAAAAATAGTATCTTTTATCGCTTTGCTACTCCTCTCTACTTCATGTGTAAGCACCCAATCGACAATAAAAAACGTAAATAACAATGCTCCAACTCCCCTAATTACAAATTACAACACCTTTGCCATTACTGAATTCAGCAAAGACAAAAAGTACGGCTACGACAAAGATTATCCCATCAATATATTTTACGGAGACACCAGAAACGAATTCTTGAACCAACAACGTTTTTTAAATGCTTTGGCCGGACCAAAAGGGGAAAAAATAACCTATACAAAACTGGAAAGCTGTTGTCCGTTTCCAACAAAAAGAAGCGAAATGGGTGTCGGTTTATTGGATATTTATGAACTAAAATGGGAAGGACAACGCAATCCTGTTATCTTATATTTAAATATTTACGAAAAAGGAGTGCTTATGGTTCCTTTTGGATTGACTTTAAAAATAAATTAATCGTAAATCATAAATCCTGACTATCTTTGCACTCTCAAAAAACACATTATGAATATACAACATATTCCACAAATAAAACATACCGATAGCGGTAATTTCTTTCTACTGGCCGGACCTTGCGCCATTGAAGGTGAAGAAATGGCAATGCGAATTGCCGAAAAATTAATTGGAATCACGGATAAATTAGAAATTCCTTTCGTTTTTAAAGGCTCTTTCAAGAAAGCCAATCGCTCCAGAATTGACAGTTTTTCAGGAATTGGAGACGAAAAAGCCTTGCAAATTCTTCGCAAAGTTTCCGAAACTTTTGGTGTTCCAACCGTTACCGACATTCACACCAATGAAGATGCTGCTATGGCTGCCGAATATGTCGATGTGTTGCAAATTCCAGCTTTCCTGGTTCGCCAAACGGATTTAGTCGTGGCTGCTGCCAATACCGGAAAAGTAGTGAACCTAAAAAAAGGACAATTCATGAGTCCCGAAAGCATGAAACATGCCGTACAAAAAGTATTGGATTGCAACAACCAAAACGTGATGGTGACGGATCGCGGAACGATGTTTGGCTACCAAGACATGATTGTAGATTTCCGTGGAATTCCAACAATGCAACAATATGCCACAACCGTTCTAGACGTAACCCATTCCTTGCAACAACCCAATCAAACGGCAGGCGTAACCGGCGGAAGACCGGACATGATTGAAACTATTGCCAAAGCTGGAATAGCCGTGGGCGTGGATGGAATTTTTATTGAAACTCATTTTGATCCGGCAAATGCAAAAAGCGATGGTGCCAATATGTTGCATCTAGATTATTTTGAAGGACTGATGACCAAGCTAGTGGCCATTAGAAAAACCATTAATCAATTTTAATCACAATATAAAACCCTCAAATCAATTTTTTATTTTAATTAAACAGCTTTGAACACTAATTCTTTATATTCCGCATTTTTGACATTATTCTTTTTAATGAATGCATTCGCACAAAACGATACCATAAAAAAAGAAAGATATACCGCTCACAACAAAGGAAAATTCACTGCATCCTGGGGTGGAAACCGAGAAAAATATACCAAGTCAGACATCCACTTCATGGGTGATGATTACAATTTCTTAGTCCATGATGCGGCAGCGCACGACAAACCAAAAGGATGGCAAATAGATTACATCACTCCCGGTAGAATGACGATTCCCCAAACTAATTTTAAATTGGGTTATTTTATCACAGATCACTACAGTGTCTCCATTGGTGTTGACCATATGAAATATGTAATGACCCAGAACCAAACGGCAAACATCACTGGACTCATCGACGGAAATCCACCTTTTAATGGCGGTTACAACAACACTCCAACCGTATTAACCGAAGAATTCTTGATGTTTGAACACACTGATGGATTAAATTATATTTATACTGAATTTGCAAGACAGGACGATATTTCACATTGGTTTGGTCTTAAAAATACCGATAAATTTCAAGTAAATATCAACGAAGGTTTTGGACTTGGGTTTTTGTATCCAAAAACCAATACTACTCTTTTAGGAAAAGAAAGATATGATGAATTCCATGTTTCAGGATATGGAACTTCAATCAAAGCGGGAATCAACCTGACTCTTTTTAAATATTTCACAATTGAAGGTGCTTTAAAAGGAGGCTACATCAATATGCAAGACATCCGCACAACCCAAAGTAAATCAGATAGTGCATCGCAATCATTTTTCTTTGGAGAAACGATACTTGCTTTTGGCGGTATATTCAAACTTTAATTTTTTTTAAAAATAGTTGTCAATTTCTTTGGTAACTATTTTTTTTATCATTTACTTTGTATTTCAAAGTACTTTAAAAATGGAAAAAGAAAAATACCTTAACGATATTTCTGAAATAAAAAATTTAATGGATAGATCTTCTCGCTTCATTTCTTTGAGTGGACTTTCGGGAATTTTAGCTGGTTTGTATTGTATGGTTGGAGCTGGACTTGCCTATAAAATAATTTATTTTGACACGACAACATCAGGTAACTATAGCGATATAATCCTAACACAAACTGCACTAATACAACTGATCCTGATTGCGGTAAGCGTCATTGTTTTGTCGCTGGCAACCGCCATCGTTCTAAGCATCAGAAAAGCTAAAAAAAGCAACGATGGAATTTGGAATTCTTCCACCAAAAGATTGGTCATAAACTTTATGATTCCATTGACGACTGGTGGTTTTTTCATTCTGTTTTTAATCGAAAAAGAAATATTGGGATTGGTGGCGCCGCTAACACTGATTTTTTATGGTTTGGCTTGTGTAAATGCCAGTAAATATACCTTGGGCGACATTCGTTATTTAGGAATCACGATGATTTTCCTGGGGTTGTTTTCTACTTGGTTTATAGGATACGGCTTGCTTTTTTGGGCGTTGGGTTTTGGTGTTTGCCACATACTATACGGTTCCATAATGTATTACAAATACGATAGAAAATAGTTTTGAAAAACATCATCCAAAATATCAACAAAGCGTTCGATCATCGAATACGACTAGGAATTATGTCGATTTTGATGGTGAATGAATCCGCCGATTTTAGTTCGTTGAAAGAACTTTTGGGCGTTACCGACGGTAATCTGGCCAGTCATGCCAAAGCATTGGAACTCGAAAATTATATCGCCATTGAAAAACAATTCATCGGCAAAAAACCTAACACCAGTTATAGAGCCACAAAAGAAGGCAGAAAAGCTTTTCAAGATCATATTGAAGCCCTTGAAAAATTAATACAAAAACGATAAGACTATTTTTTTATTCACAAACTTTGAAATACAAAGTACTTTTAAAATATAAAAACAATATTTAAAACAACTATTACCGAGAAATTCTCAACAGAAATGGCACTAATTTCCTCATTACCATCTTGTATGTTCTATTTGTAATCAATATCAATCCTTTAAATTTTTAATCATGGAAACACCAGAAAATCAAAACAAATTCAATTTCTTTCAATCCAACACCGCCAAAATAATTATGGTGGGAATATTAACACTCCTCTTGCTTATTCCACTCGAATTTGTAAAAAATTTAATTACCGAAAGGGCACAACGACAAGAGGAAGTCATATCGGAAATCAACGATAAATGGGGCGAAAGCGTCTTTCTTTATGGGCCAATATTAAAAATTCCTTATACTTTTTATGAAGAAACATTGTCTATAAACGAAATAACAAAAGAAACGGTCAAGCAAAAAAAAGCGTTTACCAATTATGCCTACTTTTTCCCTGAAGAACTAAAAGCAAAGTCGAACGTGACCACCAAAGTATTGAACAGAAACAATTATGAATCAGTGGTTTTTAGTTCAAAAATGAAGTTTGAAGGCAATTATATCCATCCGGATTTTAGCAGCAAAAACATTACAAGCGAAGACATTCAATGGGACAAAGCCACGATTTTGATACAAACCACGAATCTAAAAAGCATCAAAGACGAGGTAAAAATCCATTTCGGAAACACGAATTTTACCTTTGAACCCGTTTACAATTCCAATTCAAAAAACGCCACCGAAGCGCTAGAAACAGGCTACATTGATTTGGAAAAAATCTTGACAGACGGAAAAACCGCATTTAATTTCGACGTTTCTTACAACGGAAGCCAACAAATAAAAATAGTTCCCATTGGGAAAACCACACAAGTAAATATGGAATCCAATTGGGCTTCGCCAAGTTTCACAGGCAATTTCCTTCCGGATGACAAGACCAAACAAATTAGCGATTCTGGATTTGTGGCCAATTGGAAAATCATGCACATCAACAGGGCATTTGCGCAACAAACTTTTGGCAATCTGCCTGATTTGAACCAATACGCTTTTGGTGTTGATTTCGTGATTCCGGTAAACCAATACCAGCAAAACGAACGCGCCTCGAAATATGGTTTCTTGGTGATTGGCTTGACCTTTTTGATTTTCTTTTTGATACAATCCATCAGCAAAATCAAGATTCATATTTTCCAATATTCGATGATTGGACTCGCTTTGATCATGTTTTATACTTTGCTTATTTCGATTACGGAACACAGCAGTTTTATGAAAGCCTACATCATTGCCGGAATTTCAGTAATCACATTGATAACGCTGTACTCGATTTCGATTTTAAAAAACAGAAAATTCCCAATGTTTATTGCGGCTTCTCTAGGCTCCTTATACACTTTTCTTTATGTAATCATCCAGTTGGAAAATTATGCTTTACTGGTGGGAAGCATCGGATTATTTGCCATTCTTGCCGCCGTGATGTATTTTTCCAGAAAGATAGATTGGAGCAAATAACACTTCTTGATTCTCTTTGAATAAAATTATATAAAAGAACTCTTAACTTTATGGTTTTGAGTTCTTTTTTTATTCCAATTGTAATAATTTATCCTTACTTTAGTAGAGGAAATAAAATCTGCTTTTATGGTTTAAAGCCAACTAGATTTGTCTGCATTACGACCATTTTAAGCTAGTATAAACTAGTGTAATGAATTTAAAATAACACTTCATGCAATATAAATTTTAGCAGTATGAAAACATAAATAGCAACTTGATTCTAAACTACTTGTAGCCATTAAACATTAACAACTATAATTTTGAGCAATCGTAAAAAAATTACTTTTGATAATATCAAATAATAATGTCAATGGAATCGATTTCAAATTTTAAGCATAAAAATTATAAAAACTGACAACTATTGTAGCTAGAGTTTTGTCGTGTTCGCACGAACAAAGAAACTCGTTTTGAATGAAATAAATCACTCCCTAAATCCAGCAAAATGAAAACTAAAATCGGAATGCTATACTCCACCGTTGATGGACAAACCTTGAAAATCTGCAATGTAATCAAAGACGTTTTGGTCGAAAAAGGGAACGATGTCGAACTATTCTCGATTGAAGAATTTGACAAGAAAGTAACGGATTTTGACAAGTTCGTCATTGGAGCCAGCATCCGCTATGGCAAACACAATCCAAAAATAATTGACTTCATCAACAACAATAAAGTTGCACTCGAAAAAACAGAAAACGCCTTTTTTTCAGTCAATCTTGTGGCAAGAAAACCAGAAAAAGCCAGTCCGGAAACCAATCCTTATTTTATAAAGTTCATAAAACAAATAAACTGGATTCCCAACAAATCGGCCGTTTTTGCCGGAAAACTCGACTATCAAAAATATCCTTTCACCGATAGATTAATGATTCAATTAATTATGTGGATGACCAAAGGACCAACCAACTCCAAAACAAAAATCGAATACACGGATTGGGACAAAGTCAAGGAATTTGGCGTTTTACTGAACAATATGTAACCTTTTGACGATTATTTTAAACCGTTCGCGTTTTTTTTGTGTTTTCTAAATAAATTATTATTACTTTAGAAAACATATTGCACATGATTAATTCCCCAAATCAATTTGTGTAGCCTTTTTATTTCTAAACAAATTTCGGTCAAAATTCATCGTCAAAAATGGGTAAAACTCTAAATTGGTACTTAAGAAGACATCCACTATTGTATAAAATTAGATACCGATTAGTTTCTAAAAAAACTTCATTGGATGCCATAGAAAATTATTGTTATAATGACCTAAACAAAAAAGCAAACATTCCTCCCCTATTTTTTGAAATAAACAATTTAATATTTGCTAATTCAAACAAGGATTTAAATCATTTTGAAAAGGCAGTAAAAATAGCAATTTGGTTAAAAGACAATGTCAAAGGTGGCCCGGGTTTAGGCAAATCATCGGCAAGATCTTTACAAAAAATGATTAACGGAGAAGGGGGCGTTTGCAGTGATTTCTCCCAAATTTATTCTAATTTTTGTGTCATCAACGATATAAAAGTAAAGGAATGGGGCATGAAGAGTTTATCCGACGATTCCACCGTTTCAGGAGGACATTCGTTTAATGAAATATATTGCAAAGAATTTCAAAAATGGGTCATGATTGACGTGGCAAAATCCATTCTTTTGTATGATGCAAACGGAAAAATTCCCTTGTCCACACTGGAATACATTCATTTAAAAAAAGAAAAAAAAGAACTCAACATTGCAAGTATTTATGCAAACGGCATTTTTGACCATAAAAAAACGAACAATATCTTCCTGATTTCAAACTCATTGCCTTTTATCATAACGAATTACGACAATAAAATATATGATTATTTCCTGGACAAACTCGATTTTTTTCCGGAATCCATCATACATGGCCTCCTAATTCTCATTGGAAAAAGTTATTCCTTTGAATTTCCTATAGAATAAAATTAAAATAAAACATTCCTTAAAAAAGAAAAACCACCACAAACCCATAATTATAGTATGTTGACAAAGCATTTTTAAAGTTGTGATAGCCTCCTAAAAAATTGATTATATTTGTATAAAAAAACATAAAATGCAACATATCATAGACCGCTTTATAAGCTATGTCATCATTGACACCGAATCAGATCCAAGTTCAGAAACTACGCCAAGTACCAAAAAACAATGGGATTTAGCCAATAAATTGGTCGAAGAATTGAAAACCATTGGCATGCAGGAGGTAACCATTGATGAAAAGGCCTATATTATGGCCACTTTGCCTTCAAATATCGACCATAAAGTCCCCACCATTGGGTTTATTTCGCACTTTGACACGACACCTGATTTTACCGGTGCCAATGTAAAACCTCAAATTATTCCTAATTATGATGGCAAAGACATTGTCTTGAATGCTGAACAAAACATCGTTTTATCGCCAAAATATTTCAAGGATTTATTGCAATACAAAGAACAAACTTTAATTACCACAGACGGAACCACACTGCTTGGCGCCGATGACAAAGCCGGAATCACAGAGATTATGACGGCAATGGAATTCCTGATAAAAAATCCCGAAATCAAACACGGAAAAATAAGGGTTGGTTTTACTCCCGACGAAGAAATTGGCCGTGGAGCACATCATTTCGATGTCGAAAAATTTGGTTGTGATTGGGCATACACCATGGACGGAAGCCAAGTAGGCGAATTGGAATATGAAAATTTTAATGCGGCTGGTGCCAAAATCACCTTCAAGGGGAAAAGCGTTCATCCCGGTTATGCCAAAGGAAAAATGATCAATTCGATGCTTATCGCCAATGATTTTATCAATGAATTACCTAAAGGAGAAACGCCACAGGAAACGAAAGGTTACGAAGGATTTTTTCACGTGCATCATTTAACGGGAAGTATCGAAGAAACGGTTTTGGAACTTATCATCAGGGATCACAGCAAGAAAAAATTCATAAAACGCAAAGAATTAATTGCCAAAATCGCCCAAAAAATCAACAAAAAATTTGCCAAGCAATTTGGTGAAGACATCGTGATTGCTGAAGTAAAAGATCAATATTACAATATGAAAGAAAAGGTCACACCCGTAAAACATATTGTGGACATTGCCGAAAAAGCC
>NZ_PNNA01000039.1 GCF_013823965.1 Flavobacterium sp. | reverse complement strand
AGTTATGACTACATTGATTGAGTCTAACACAACTATTCCAACTAAAAAATCTCAAGTTTTCTCTACTGCAGCCGATTCTCAACCAACTGTTGAAATCCACGTATTGCAAGGAGCTAGAGCAATGGCTGCCGACAACAAAACAATTGGTCGTTTCCACTTGGACGGTATCCCACCTGCACCAAGAGGAGTTCCTCAAATTGAAGTAACTTTTGACATCGATGCCAATGGTATCATCAAAGTTTCTGCAACTGACAAAGGAACTGGAAAATCTCACGACATTCGTATCGAAGCTTCTTCTGGATTAACTGCCGAAGAAATCGAAAGAATGAAAAAAGATGCTGAAGCTAACGCTGATGCTGACAAAGCTGCAAGAGAAAGAGCTGAAAAATTGAACGAAGCTGACGGAATGATCTTCCAAACTGAGTCTCAATTGAAAGAGCTTGGAGATAAATTGACTGATGACAACAAAGTGGCTATCGAGTACGCTTTGACTGAATTGAGAATGGCTCACCAATCTCAAGACATCGATGCCATTCAAGTAGCACTTGACAAAATCAATGCAGCTTGGAAAACAGCAACTGAAGCAATGTATGCCCAAGGGGAACAAGCTCAAGGTGGTGCTCAACAACCACAAGGAGAACAACCACAAGGAGACAATGTGGAAGACGTTGAATTCGAAGAAGTAAAATAAGTATCAAGATTTTGGCACCAATTGCCAAGATGGAAACCGAGTCAGTAATGGCTCGGTTTTTTTGTTTGATAATTTTAAAAAGTAAACCCGACAGGTTTTGAAAACCTTTCGGGTTTGTTGTTGTTTACAAATTCAAATATTTTTCTAAATCATTAAATTTTTCATTTTGATTATGCAATTGTATTAAATCATCGATGTTTCCAAATAATGAAATTACTTTTTCACGTTTTAGTTTGGTTGGTTTTTCAGAAATACAAGTCAAATAAGAACTCCACGGATATTCAATTGGATGTTGGCAAAAACCGTGATTTACGGGGTTGTAATGAATATATTTTATGACGTTTTGCAAATAAGCATCATTATCAATATGTTTTCTTTTAAATGGTCTTTCAAATAGTGCTCCGTGTCTATTAAAACTCTTGTTGATTGATTTTGTATAGGCATTAAATAGGTTTCCAAATGATTGATGTGGAGCAATAATTTTTTTAATTTCATACTCTTCGTGAGTTTGCAGAATTTCTTCAAAGGTTTTAATTCTAACCAACAAATGAAAATGGTTTTTCAATAAGCACCAAGCAAAGGTTTCGGCAATTGAATCAATGTGTTTATTGTAGAGTGTTAAAAAATGTTCGTGATTTCGATTTTCTTTGAAAAGATTCTCGCTATTGATCCCTCTATTATAAATATGGTAGTATTTTCCGAATTCTAGTGTTTCAATTTGTTGCATAGCATAATTTTTATTAAACCCGATAGGTTTTAAAAAACTGTCGGGTTTGCTTAAGTTAAAAATAGTAATTTTTTTTAAAATATATAATACTGGATTCAAAACTGCTTGTTGTCAGGTTTTCAATTATTAAACCCGACAGGTTTTAAAAATCTGTCGGGTTTGTATTAATTTAAATTCAGGGAAAAAAACTCGAAACAACCTGTTTTCCAGTTCCAATTTCAACAAGTCAATAATTATTAAATACTTGTTGGATTCGTTTTTTTAAAACATTTTTTTTTGTTTTTCTCAATAAACACTTCGCTTGATGCCATTTCTTCATTAATTCCAAAATAGCACTGTTTGTTGGGTGTTTAAGCTCTTTTTTATAATAATTTTATTTATAATAATCCAATGATTAATCTCATAAAAGTGTTTATTAATTATAAATAAATTTGTACTTTGTAAATAATATGCGAAATCGTTTTTTGTTTCAAGGAAAGCAAAAGCCATAAATGGGTATTCGTTTTAAAAGATTTTCGTAATATTACTACATAAAAATGATTGGGATGAGAAAGATCAAATATAAGAAAGGCAGAAAACTCCAACCTTATAATTTGGAATATACCGGAATTCACAAAAAAACAGATTCAGAAATGCAACTGTTTGTTTATGATGACCTTAATTTAGCTGAATGTGAGGATTTTAATGTTTCGGATTTAAAACAAAACATTGATCACCAAAAAACAAATTGGCTTAATATTCACGGTCTAAATGATCTCGACTTTTTGAAATCTATCAGTAGTTATTTTGAAATCGACAACTTTATGCTTGCCGATATTTTGAATACCACCAGAAGAACCAAAATAGAAGAGCAGCATGACTGTTTGTTTTTTAACATAAAATCATTGTTGCCAGCCGAGAATTCGGATGAAATAAGAGTGGAGCAAATCAGTTTTTTGATAAAAGAAGGAATCTTGATTTCTTTCCAAGAAAAAAGAAGTGATTTTTTTACGCACATTCGAGAGCGAATTAGAACCCATTCCGGAATAGTCCGGACTAAAAAAGCGGATTATTTGCTTTATATTCTTTTGGACGCCATAATGGAAAATTTCTATGTTACCATAGAAAATGAAGAAGACAAAATAGAGGGTTTGATTGATCTTACCAAAGAAAGTGCCAATCCGATAATTTTGGAAAGAATAGAGAAACATAGGGACAATTTTAATTTCCTGAAACGTTCCATCATTCCGCTAAGGGATTCGTTATATGAAATAAAAAGCATCAAGGATGACGATGTTTTCAACGTGATTGAAGCAGAAAATTTTACTTTTTTTGCCAGATTACACCAAAAAAGTTTGGAACTTTTAGAACAAATTGAATCCGACATGGGTTCGTTGGAAAGTGCTTCCAATTTCTTTTTCTCGGCCCAAACGCACAAGATGAACGAGATCATGAAAACGCTGACCATCGTTTCGGCCATTTTTATTCCGCTTACTTTTATTGTGGGCGTTTATGGAATGAATTTTGACAATATGCCGGAATTGCGATTTGAAAACGGCTATTACACCGTTGTGGGATTTATGGGTTTGATCGTTTTGGGAATGATTTATTATTTTAAAAGGCGGCGTTGGTTTTAATTTTTTGAAACTTAAAATAGAATGGGGATTATTATAAAATTGAATAAAAATAAAATTAAATAAATAAGAAAATGAACAAAGCTATATACATAGCTACTAGCGAAGAGAATAGTGGTAAATCGATTATTACCTTGGGCTTGATGAGCATGCTTATGGGTAAAACAGCCAAAGTTGGTTATTTTAGACCTATCGTGGAAGATTTTGAAGAAGACAAATTAGACAACCACATCGAAACGGTCATCAATCATTTTGGATTGGATATTCCATTCCAAGATGCTTATGCCATCACGAAAAGCAAGTTGATCAAGAAGAAAAATAAAGGAAAAATAGGAGAGGTAATCGATTTGATTATCGAGAAATACAAACGCCTGGAAGAACGATTTGATTTTGTGTTGGTCGAAGGAACGAGTTTCACTGGCGAAGGCACGGTTATCGAATTAGACATAAATGTTTTGATAGCCAAGAACTTGGGAATACCAGCCATCATTGTTGGTTCCGGTGTTGGGAAAACGTTGGAAGAATTAGTCGACAGCCTTCATTTGGCATACGATTCCTTTAAAGTGAAAGAGGTGGAAGTCTTGGCCGTAATTGCCAATAAAGTGCAACCAGAAAATCTTGAATTAGTAACGGCCGGTTTGAAAAAAAGCTTGCCAGAAGCAGTGTTGGTAAATTCGATACCCAAAATATCCAGTTTGAACAACCCGACCATTCAAGAGATTGTAAAAGAATTGAATGCCAAAGTTTTATTTGGAGCAGCTTTTTTGAACAATCAAATCGGAAGTTTTAGCGTAGGAGCGATGCAGTTGCGAAACTATTTGTTGAACCTAAAAGAAAATGGATTGGTAATAACTCCAGGCGACAGGGCCGACATAATTTTGGGAGCATTGCAAGCCAACGAATCCGTAAATTATCCTGCTATTTCAGGAATCGTTTTGACAGGAAACATCATCCCCGAAGAGAGTATTTTGAAATTGATTGAGGGACTTTCCACCATTGTACCCATTATTGCGGTAGAAGAAGGTACTTATGTCATTACCAATAAAATAGGAGCCATAAAACCTAAAATTTATGCCAACAATAAAGAGAAGATACTGACTTCCATCAACACTTTCGAAAATTATGTTGATTTAGATGGTTTGACCGAAAAATTCATCAAGTTCGAATCGGAAGGAATGACACCCAAAATGTTCCAATACAATTTGGTAAAAAGAGCTAAAAAGCACCGAAAACACATTGTCTTGCCAGAAGGAAATGACGACAGGATTATTACGGCAGCTTCCAGATTATTGGCTATGGACGTGGTTGACATTTCAATTATTGGCGACAAAAAACAAATTGAAAACAAAGTATTGGAACTAGGTTTGACTTTCGATTTTTCTAAAGTTCAAATCATAAATCCAAGCAAAGACGAACATTATGATGATTACGTGAATACCTATTACGAGCTGAGAAAGGAAAAGAAAATGACACTCGAAATAGCAAGAGATTTAATGGAGGATGGTTCTTATTTTGGCACGATGATGGTTTACAAAGGACATGCGGACGGAATGGTTTCCGGAGCAGCCCACACCACCCAACATACCATTTTACCAGCTTTGCAATTCATTAAAACTAAACCAAATTCAAGTGTAGTTTCTTCCATCTTTTTTATGTGTTTGGAAGATAGAGTTTCTATTTTTGGTGATTGTGCCATCAATCCAAACCCTACGGCAGAACAATTGGCAGAAATTGCCATTTCCTCTGCAGAATCAAGTTTGGCCTTCGGAATTGAACCAAAAATTGCGATGCTTTCTTATTCATCCGGTTCGTCAGGAAAAGGAGATGAGGTGGACAAAGTGAGAAAAGCAACCGAAATTGTGAAAGCAAAACGCCCGGATTTAAAAATAGAAGGCCCAATTCAATACGATGCAGCCGTTGATCCAGAAGTGGGACAAAGCAAAATGCCGAATTCAGAAGTGGCAGGACACGCCAGCGTTTTGGTTTTCCCTGATTTGAATACCGGAAACAACACTTACAAAGCAGTTCAAAGAGAAACTGGCGCGTTGGCCATCGGTCCAATGTTGCAAGGATTGAATAAACCGGTTAACGATTTGAGTAGAGGTTGCACCATTGACGATATTATCAACACGGTCGTGATTACAGCCATTCAAGCTCAAGGATTATAGAATTGCAAAGGATTAATCGGACAATTGTCAAAACGATTAGTTTGATAACTGAATATAAAGAATAAAAATATTTACAAAACATATCTACCTACGTCTCCCTCTCCTTTGGAGAGGGTCGGGGAGAGGAAAAAAAATAAATAATGAAAATAGTAATAATAAACTCGGGAAGTTCTTCCATAAAATACCAATTAATCGAAATGCCTTCCAACGAAGTCATTTGTTCCGGAATGATTGACAGAATAGGATTGGAAACATCCAATTTGACGTATGTGACCAATACCAATAAAATTGAGGAAACGTTGCCCATTGCCAATCACAAAATTGGATTGCAAAAAATCGCCCGTCTATTGATGGACGAAAAAGTGGGAGTGATCAAAAGTACCCAAGAAATTAATGCCGTTGGTCACCGCGTAGTGCATGGAGGCAGCAATTTTTCGAACACGACAATCATTGACGATGACGTGAAAGAAAAAATCAAACAACTCTTTGATTTGGCTCCATTGCACAATCCAGCCAATTTTGAAGGAATCATTGTGGCCGAAGAAATTTTCGATTCAGCTGTTCAAGTAGCTGTTTTTGACACGGCTTTCCACCAAACAATTCCTGTCGTGGCGCATAAATATGCCGTTCCCAACTATCTTTTGACTGAAAATAAAATACGTGTGTACGGTTTTCACGGTACGAGTCACAAATATGTTTCGGAGAAAGCGATCGATTACTTGGAAAATAGTTCAAAAATCATCACCATACATCTTGGAAATGGTTGTAGCATGACTGCCATAAAAGACGGAAAAAGTATCGATACTTCTCTTGGTTTTGCTCCAATGAACGGTTTGATTATGGGAACCCGAAGTGGTGATATAGACCAATCCGTGATATTTCACTTGGTCAATTCATTAGGATATTCCGTTGCCGACGTGAACACCATGTTGCAAAAACAAAGCGGAATGCTTGGATTAACCGGATTCAGTGATTTGAGGGATATTGAGTCGAATGCTGGACAAGGCAACAAGGATTGTCAATTGGCTTTGGATATGAATGCTTACCGAATCAAGAAATTCATAGGTTCTTATGCTGCAGCTTTAAATGGATTGGATGCCATTATTTTTACGGCAGGAATTGGAGAGAATTCTTCTTACATCCGAAAATTGGTTTGTACCGATATGGAGTTTTTCGGGATTGAATTAGACGAGGCCAAAAACGAAATCCGTTCCAAAGAAATCCGTGAAATCAATTTGCCACAATCAAAAACCAAAATTTTGGTGATTCCTACCAATGAAGAAATTGAAATCGCCAATCAAGTTTATGATTTGCTTTCCGTTTGATAGATTATTTTAGGACAAATAAGTATCCATAAAAAACCTGCAACTTCAAATTGCAGGTTTTTTTATTTCAAACCTCCAACCATATTTTCCGGTTTTACCCAAGCATCAAAATCTTCGGCAGAAACATATCCCAAACGGATGGCTTCTTCCCTTAAAGTAGTTCCATTTTTGTGCGCAGTTTGTGCTATTTCGGCGGATTTATAATAGCCAATTTTGGTATTCAAAGCCGTAACCAACATCAAGGAATTGTTGACCAATTCGTCAATGCGTTTGTAATTGGGTTGGATTCCGCTGGCGCAATGTTCTTCAAAAGAAAGGCAAGCATCTCCCAACAATCGCGCCGATTGCAGGAAATTGGCCGCCATCATTGGTTTAAAAACATTCAATTCATAATGACCTTGCATTCCTCCAACGGAAATCGCCACATCATTTCCCATCACTTGCGCACAAACCATCGTCAAAGCCTCGCATTGGGTTGGGTTTACTTTTCCCGGCATAATGGAAGAACCTGGTTCGTTCTCCGGAATGATGATTTCCCCAATTCCAGAACGAGGTCCGGAAGCCAACATTCGAATGTCGTTGGCAATTTTGTTCAAGGAAACCGCCAATTGTTTCAAAGAACCGTGGGTTTCCACAATGGCATCGTGAGCCGCCAAAGCTTCAAATTTATTGGGAGCAGTCACAAAAGGATGTCCCGTGAATTTCGCAATATATTCGGCTACTTTTACATCGTAACCTTCGGGCGTGTTCAAGCCCGTTCCTACGGCAGTTCCACCCAAAGCTACTTCTGATAAATGTGCCAATGTGTTTTTTACCGCTTTCAAACCATAACTCAATTGCGTTGCATATCCTGAAATTTCTTGCCCCAAGGTCAAAGGCGTTGCATCCATTAAATGTGTGCGACCAATTTTTACGACAGTATTAAATTCTTTGGCTTTCGCTTGAAGCGTGTCTCTTAGTTTTTCGACAGCCGGAATGGTGGATTCGACAACGGTTTTGTAGGCCGCAATGTGCATTGCCGTCGGGAATGTATCGTTGGAAGATTGCGATTTGTTCACGTCATCGTTGGCTTTGATGAATTGTTCGCCTTCGCCAATGGCAAATCCTTTTAATACTTGGGCACGATTGGCAATTACTTCATTCACGTTCATGTTGCTTTGTGTTCCCGAGCCTGTTTGCCAAATTACCAACGGAAATTCGTCAGCTAGTTTACCTGCCAAGATTTCGTTGCAAACAGCAGCAATGGCATCGCGTTTTTCGATTGTCAGTACTCCCAAGTCACAATTGGCGTAAGCTGCCGCTTTTTTTAGATAAGCAAAACCTTCGATAATTTCTTTGGGCATTGAAGCCGATGGGCCAATTTTGAAGTTGTTTCTGGAACGTTCCGTTTGTGCTCCCCAATAATTATCGGCAGGAACCTGTACTTCGCCCAAGGTATCTTTTTCTATTCTATACTTCATTTTATTGTTGTTTTGTATTTTGTTATTCTTTCTGTTTTTAACAAATTCAATATAAATAGCTGAAGAAATGGAATTCAAATGGTTCTAAAATTACAAATTACTTCTGTTTATAAAAAATATTATTAGTTATTTTATTGGTAAGAAAAAATTTTAAACCTACATTTGTGGCTACATTCAAAAATTCCGGAAAAAATGTTTGATTTTACACAGTATTTAGGCTTTTTACTTTTTTTGACCGTCCTTACAATAGGATTTTGGTTGATGTTTTTCTTGGTTGGTTTCGTATCCTATTGGGTTGGCGGAGCAACTTGGGAAGCTTATAAAGAAAAAAAGGCAAAAAAGAAACAAGAACAGTCAGTTTAGATTGATTGTTAAATAAAAAAAGGATTCGTGAAAACGAATCCTTTTTTTTATGTTTAAAAGTATGTGTTTCCTATCCATAAAAAAACTTTTCTTGGATAAAAAAATAGTAAAGCCTGCAAAAAAAAAGAGACTCTATTATAAAGTCTCTTTTGAAATGTTTCATGCAAATTCTTTATTTAGTGACCGCCACTAATTTTCTTGTCAAAATCGATACCTTGATTTCTCAAAATTCCGCTTACTTTCCAAGCATAAAATGCCAAATAAGCAAAACACAAAACACCAACAATGTAGCTGTTTTGAATACCTATGCTGTCAGAAACAAATCCTTGTAACCAGCTTATGATTCCACCGCCAAAAATCATCATGATCAAGAAACTACTTCCTTGACTGGTGTGTTTTCCTAATCCGCTAACTGCCAAAGTAAAAATACAAGGCCAAAGTGTACTACAAAATAAACCTACACTCGTGAATGCATAAACACTGACAATTCCAGTGGTTGCCATTCCAGTAAACAAGGCCACAATTCCCAAAGCAGAAAATATAAGCAACATTCTGGCAGGATTTCCTTTACTGGCCATATCTGCGGCAATTAACACCAAAATAATCAATCCATAAACATAGAAAGGAGTCAAATCGTGTTTTGCTATCGCATTTACAAGCAAGAATACACCAAATGCTAAATAAGGAGCCAAGAAGCGCAGCACTTTTTGAGTAGTCATATTATCGGTAAAAGCTTCAACGGCTCCAGTCCAACGACCAATCATCAAACTCGCCCAATACAAAGAAATATAAGGCGCAATTTCGCCAATGGCAAAGCCTAATTTACTTTCCATGTAAGCAGGTAAATTACTTGCAGTAGAAACTTCGACACCCACATAAAGAAAGATGGCTATCATTCCCATAACCAGTTGAGGATATTGTAAAGCCGAACTTTTTGAAGAAGCGGCATCTTCTAATGATTCCACTATCGTTTCAGGATGTTCGGGTAATGAAGAGAATTTCAATAAAACAGCCACAAGCACAAATGCCAACCCCAATATTAAATAAGGAATTTTAACGCTTTCAATACTCATATCAGTACTTCCAGTTGAAGTGGCGCCAAAAATGGCAAAACTCACAATTAGTGGTCCAATCGTTGTTCCAAAATTATTGATGCCTCCAGCCAAAGTCAATCGTTGAGAACCCGTTTTTATTGGTCCCAAAGCAATTGCCAACGGATTGGCAACTGTCTGTTGCAAAGAAAATCCTAATCCAACAGTAAATAAACCAGCAAGCATTAAAGTGTAAGAACCTGTATTGGCTGCAGGATAAAACAACAAAGTTCCCAGTGCGGAAATTATCAATCCCAATGCCAGTCCATTTTTATAACCAATTTTGTTTACCAAATCTTGTTTCATCAATAAAGAAACCCCCATGTATATTAAGGATCCAACTGTATAAGAAATATAAAAAGCGATTGAAACAAACTGGCTTTGGCCTTGTGTTAAATCAAACGCTTTTTTGAATACTGGAATTAAAATGTCATTACTGGCAGCAACAAATCCCCAAAAGAAGAATACTATTACTAGGGGAATGAATTGTCCCCATTTGGTTTGTGAATTTTCGGAAGTCATAATTTAAATTAGTTAATAGATTAAGTTTTTTTTGTAATATACTTTTTGCCATAAATATATTGGTATTGGCAACCATTACAAAATATATTTTGATAAATTTTCGTATAATATTAACGAAATCGATATAATAGGCTGTTAAGTGTAATTAACACATATAATTTTTATTAATTTGTTAATTTACATCAGTAATGGCGCGTGGCGAGCAAACCGCAAAATCAATAATGATTGAAGTCTTGCCAAAATAGGTCTATTGCATTTTTTACTCTTTTTTTCGGGCTAATTTTTTTGTCATTCAAATGCCAATAGTCCCGTTGTGCAGGATTTCGTGTTTTTATTTTACCACAAAAAAATCTATTTTTTTTTCGTACTTTTGCAAAAATTTTATAAAATTCAATTCATGTTATCAGTTAATAATTTATCAGTTCAGTTTGGCAAAAGAATCCTGTTTGACGAAGTAAATACGGTCTTTACAAATGGCAATATTTATGGTGTCATTGGAGCCAATGGTGCTGGAAAATCCACTTTTCTTAAAATAATTTCGGGCGAAATGGATCCTACTTCGGGACATATCCATTTAGAACCAGGAAAGCGTATGTCGGTTTTGAACCAGAACCACAACATGTTTGACGAACATACGGTTCTTGAAACCGTGATGATGGGAAACAAGTTTTTATATAAAGTAAAGACTGAAATGGATGCCTTGTACTTGGATTATACCGATGAAAATGCAGATAGAATAGGCGAGTTGCAAGTGCAATTTGAAGAGATGAACGGCTGGAATGCCGATTCTGATGCCGCTTCGATGTTGTCCAATTTGGGAATTACCGAAGACAATCATTATACTTTAATGGCTGATTTGGAAGGAAAAATGAAAGTGCGCGTGCTTTTGGCGCAAGCCCTTTTTGGAAATCCCGATTTGTTGATTATGGATGAGCCAACCAACGATTTGGATTTTGAAACCATTGCTTGGCTGGAAAATTTCTTGGCCAATTATGAAAATACCGTAATCGTGGTTTCTCACGACCGTCACTTTTTGGATGCGGTTTGTACCCATATTTCCGATATTGATTTTGGAAAAATAAACCATTACTCCGGAAACTATACTTTCTGGTACGAATCCAGCCAGTTAGCGGCCAAACAACGGGCACAACAAAACAAGAAAGCCGAAGAAAAGAAACAAGAATTGGAGGAATTTATCCGTCGTTTTTCTGCGAATGTGGCCAAATCCAAACAAGCTACTTCTCGTAAAAAAATGATTTCGAAATTGAATATTTCAGAGATTAAACCATCAAGCCGACGTTATCCTGCGATTATTTTTGACCAGGAACGTGAAGCCGGTGACCAAATTTTGAATGTCCAGGATTTAAGTGCCTCAGTTGATGGAGAGCTTTTGTTTAAAGGTGTTGATTTGAATATGGCCAAAGGCGATAAAATTGTGCTTTTCTCTAAAGATTCCCGTGCCACAGCGGCTTTTTACGAAATCTTGAACGGAAACCAAAAAGCGGATTCAGGAACATACGATTGGGGAGTTACCACAAATCAAGCGTATTTGCCGGGCGATAACCATTCGTTTTTTGAAAATGATTATTCACTTGTGGATTGGTTGCGTCAATGGGTAAAAACAGAAGAAGAACGTGACGAGGTAAACATTCGTAGTTTCTTGGGGAAAATGATTTTCTCCGGAGAAGAAGCGTTAAAAACTTGCAATGTGTTGTCAGGAGGAGAAAAAGTGCGTTGCATGTTGTCTCGAATGATGATGGAAAGAGCCAATGTTTTAATGATTGACGAACCAACAAACCACTTGGATTTGGAATCAATTACGGCCTTCAACAACTCATTGAAAAATTATAAAGGTTCCGTGATTTTTACCACTCATGACCACGAGTTTGCCCAAACCGTTGGAAACAGGGTAGTGGAATTGACTCCAAAAGGAGCGATTGACCGTTACATGACTTTCGATGAATACTTGGATAACGAAGGTGTTCAGGAATTAAGAACGAAAATGTATTCTTAAAAAGATAAAAGAGAATAGACAATTAGATGATAGATTTAATCCCGCTGCGATGTAGCGGGATTTTTTTTGAAAATTTTTATGGATAAAGCAAATTAGAAATTTCAAAAAATAGTATATCTTTACATCCCAAACAACACTTCATCATGAGTCAAAAAGTATTGCTCACTTCCAAAGAAGTCAATATCATTCTGCATCGTTTGGCCTGTCAGTTAATCGAAAAACATCTTGATTTTTCGGATACCATTTTAGTTGGTATCCAGCCGCGTGGCACTTTCTTGGCAGAGCGATTAAAAGATTTGTTGGAAAAAGAATATGGCATTCCAAAAATTGCCTTGGGGTATTTGGACATCACTTTCTTCAGGGACGATTTCCGAAGAACCAACAAACCATTGGAAGCCAACAAAACCCAAATTGATGTTATCGTAGAAAACAAAAAAGTCGTTTTCATAGACGATGTTTTATATACAGGTCGAAGCATTCGGTCGGCATTGACTGCCATTCAATCCTTTGGAAGGCCATCGGAAATTGAATTATTGGTGCTTATCGACCGTCGTTTTAGCCGTCATTTGCCCATTCAACCCGATTTTCGCGGCCGTCAGGTAGATGCCATCAACGACGAGAAAGTAAAGGTGTGTTGGAAAGAACAAGACGGGGAAGATGCCGTTTATTTAATTAATAAATAAGAGTAAAATGAGCGAGTTAAGTGTAAATCATTTATTGGGAATCAAATATATCAACAAGAAAGATATTGACCTTATTTTTGAAACCGCCGATCATTTTAAAGAAGTCATCAATCGTCCCATCAAGAAAGTGCCTTCCCTTCGAGACATTACCATTGCCAACATCTTTTTCGAAAACAGTACCCGAACCAAACTTTCCTTTGAATTGGCCCAAAAACGATTGTCGGCCGACGTGATTAGTTTTTCGGCAGCGCAATCATCGGTAAAAAAAGGAGAAACCCTGATTGATACCGTCAACAATATTCTTTCGATGAAAGTGGATATGGTCGTGATGCGACATTCCAGCCCAGGTGCAGCCCATTTTTTGTCCCAAAACGTGAAAGCAAGTATCGTCAATGCTGGTGACGGAGCACACGAACACCCCACGCAAGCTTTGTTGGACAGTTTTACCATTCGTGAAAAACTGGGCGATGTAGCCGGAAAAAAAGTGGTTATCGTGGGTGATATTTTGCATTCCAGAGTGGCGCTTTCGAACATTTATGCTTTGCAAATGCAAGGTGCCGAAGTCAAGGTTTGTGGACCAAAAACATTGATTCCAAGATATATTGAATCACTTAGAGTAAAAGTGGAGCCTGATTTGCGTAAAGCACTTGAATGGTGCGATGTAGCGAATATGCTTCGCGTTCAAAACGAAAGAATGGACGTGAATTTTTTCCCTTCAACACGGGAATATGCCCAGCAATATGGACTGGACAAAACCTTGCTGGATTCGCTAAACAAGGAAATAGTGGTCATGCATCCAGGACCAATCAATCGTGGAGTGGAAATCACTTCAGATGTGGCTGATTCCAAACAATCGGTGATTTTGAACCAGGTGGAAAACGGTGTCGCGATTCGAATGGCGGTAATTTATTTGTTGGCTTCAAAAATTCAGTAAATTTTGCACTATTCGAAATTGTCAAAAGCCAAATTTTCTTTGTAAATTAGCAATAACCTAATTTTAAATGTCATGAAAGTAGAACAAAAAGGACATACTGTTACCATAAAAGATACACAGGGTGATTTGGTTTCATTTCGTTTGAAATTAACCCATGAATACAAAACGTTCCAAAAACACAATATCATTATTGATATCAGGCCGCATAAAGTTCTTTCCGTAAAAGAAATCGACAGTTTTTTGCCACTGTCAAAAACACACAAAAAATCCAAAAAATCATTTGTCATAGTAACCTCGGAAATTGATTTTAATGCTGTTTCACATAAGTTGGCTGTTGTTCGATCCTTGCAAGAAGCCCACGATATCATTGAAATGGAAGAAATTGAACGAGATTTGGGCTTCTAATTTGAGATTTAGGATTTTAGATTTTAGATTCAAAGCTGAAAAAATCTAAATTCTGAAAATCTAAACTCTAAAATTAAATGAATCTAACCATATTAGGCTGTTATGCAGCCACACCACGAACTTTTACGAATCCCACTTCACAGGTTTTAGAAATCAGGAACAGACTGTTTTTAATCGATTGTGGCGAAGGAACGCAAGTACAGTTGCGCAAAAATAAAATCAGGTTTTCAAAAATCAACCACATTTTTATTTCCCATTTGCATGGCGACCACTTTTTTGGCTTGATTGGCTTGATTTCTACTTTTGCCTTGCTCAACCGAACCACCGACTTGCACGTTTACGGTCCAAAAGGAATCAAGGAAATCGTTAATTTGCAATTGCGATTATCGAATTCTTGGACAAATTACGGCTTGTTTTTCCACGAATTGGAATCCAGGGAAAGTGAAGTCGTTTTTGAAGATGACAAGGTAATCGTAAAGACAATTCCTTTGAAACACAGGGTTTACACAAACGGGTTTTTGTTTCAAGAAAAAATCAGGGAACGAAAATTGGACTTGAATGCCGTTCAAAACTACGAAATAGACCGATGCTATTACCAAAACATCAAAAACGGAAAAGACATCAAGCTGGATGACGGTCGCGTTATTGAAAACCATAAATTGACATTTGATCCCGTTCCGCCTTTGCGTTATGCCTTTTGCTCGGACACTGCCTATGATGAAAGCATTATTCCCATTATAAACGAAGTTGATGTATTGTACCACGAATCGACTTTCTTGGATTCAGAAGAAGTTTTGGCCGGAAAAACAATGCATTCCACGGCAAAAGAAGCGGCAACCATCGCCTTGAAAGCCAATGTCAAACAATTGGTTTTGGGCCATTATTCGACTCGTTATGAAAGCTTGGAACTTTTTAAAGAACAAGCCGAAACCATTTTCCCGAATATCCTTTTGGCCGATGACGGCAAATCATTTGAATTTTGATCATAAATGATAGTTGTTCTTTCATTTTTTACCACATCGTGTTCTTTCGACTTTGCTCAAGACTGGCTAAAGGCGAGTTGCAATTATTAATAGTTTCTCGACTGCACTCGACCTGACAATAATATAAAATAGAAACTATATTTGTGCACAAAATACGATAGGTTTTTAAAAACATGGTAATTTTGCACCCAATACATTAATCCAAACAAATGAAAGACATAGGCAATTATAGAAAATCGTATGAAAAAAGCGAACTTCTGGAAACGGACATTCCCGAAGATCCCATCAATTTATTCAATAGATGGTTTCACGAAGTGGAAGATTTTGGTGGCGTGGACGAAGTCAATGCAATGACGGTTTCCACCATCGGCTTGGATGGTTTTCCGAAATCGAGAGTATTGCTTTTGAAACAATTTACCTACGAAGGATTCATTTTTTATACCAATTACAATTCGGAAAAGGGTAGGGCTATTGCCAATAATCCCAATGTTTGTCTTTCTTTTTATTGGCACTCGATGGAACGCCAGGTAATTATAAAAGGGGTTGCCGAAAAAACTTCGGAGAATATTTCTGATGGTTATTTCGAATCCAGGCCAACCGGAAGTAAATTAGGCGCCATTGTGTCCAATCAAAGCGAGATTATTCCCTCTCGAACAGTGCTGGAAGAAGGTTTGAAACAATTGGAAAAAGATTTTGAAGGAAAAGAAATTCCAAGACCACCATTTTGGGGCGGTTTTATGGTTCGACCTGTTCAGGTTGAATTTTGGCAAGGAAGACCCAATAGATTGCACGATCGTATTCGCTATCATTTGCAGGAAGATTATTCTTGGAAAATAGATAGACTTTCACCTTAAAATCAGGTTCAAACGCTTCTCTTTTTTACGGAACCACACGGATTTATTTGTTTTAAATTTATGTTTATTTGTAAGTTAATTATTTGTTTTTTATTTAATTTGTGTATTTCATCGATTTTATTTGGTTTTTAATCGATGATTGGCGTACATTTGAATCAAGAAATAAAAACAATATTATTTAAATTATCAAATATTTTTAAAGAATTGCCCCCACAATTACTTTCATCTTATTTTAACCTGATTTAGAAAAATGTTGTAAAGATTTAAAAGAGTTTGCCCCACAATCTACTTTAAACTTGACCTGATAATATAAAGAATGACGAGAATTTAAAAGAGTTTGCCCCACAATCTACTTTAAATTTAACCTGATAATAAAAGAATGACAAGAATTTAAAAGAGTTTGCCCCACAATCTACTTTAAATTTAACCTGATAATAAAAAGAATGACAAGAATTTAAATGAGTTTGCCCCACAATCTACTTTAAATTTAACTTGCTAATTAATAAAAAGAATGACAAAAATTTAAAAGAGTTTGCCCCACAATCTACTTTAGATTTAGCCTGCTAAAATTTAAAAAAAAATTGAGTTTTTTAGTTTGTTGATTAGTTAGAATAACCATCACGAAAACCGTGATGGTTTTTTTATTTAGAGCGAATTTTTTTATGTTTTTAATTTGAATGTCTTAATATAAGTATTAGATTTACGCAAAAGAATAAATTTAAGCTTGACTATTATGAATATTAAGAATCGACTAACGTTAATGAGCTTTCTTCAATTTTTTATTTGGGGTGCTTGGCTAATTACCGTGGGAAATTATTGGTTTGGAACCAAACAATGGAGTGGCGCCGAATTTGGTGCCGTCTTTTCAACATTGGGACTTTCTTCAATTATCATGCCTGCGCTGATAGGAATTGTGGCAGATCGTTGGGTAAATGCCGAAAAATTATATGGCATATTGCATGTTTTGGGAGGTTTGGCTCTTTGTTGCATACCTCAAGTTGACAACCCGATAACTTTTTATTGGATAATTTTCGCGGCAATGCTTTGTTACATGCCTACTATTTCCTTGTCAAATTCCGTGGCTTACAATATTTTAAAAAACAATGATTATGATGTCGTAAAGGTATTTCCGCCCATCAGGGTCTGGGGAACCATTGGTTTTATTGCCGCGATGTGGTTGACTAATTTGTCGGGAAACAAAGCCTCGGCCAACATGTTTTATATTGCTGCTTTTGCGGCCTTTGTATTGGGAATCTATTCTTTTACGTTGCCAAAATGTCCGCCACAAAAATTGATTGAAAAAGGCTCTTCTATATTCCAAAAATTAGGGTTGGATGCTTTTAAATTATTTGGAACATACAAAATGGCGTTGTTCTTTATATTCTCGATGTTTTTGGGAGGAGCATTGCAATTGACCAATATGTACGGGGACACCTATCTTTCTGAATTTGCCAATGTTCCAGAATACGCAGAATCTTTTGTCGTAAAATATTCCACGATTATCATGTCGATATCCCAAATATCGGAAACACTGTTTATCTTGGCCATTCCTTTTTTCTTGAAACGATTTGGAATCAAGCAGGTAATGTTGATTTCAATGTTGGCCTGGGTGTTGCGTTTTGGATGGTTTGCTTACGGCAATCCCACGGATGGTTTGTGGATGATTGTGATGTCTTGCATCGTTTACGGCATGGCATTTGATTTTTTCAATATTTCCGGTTCATTGTTCATCGAAACGACCACTGATTCTAAAATACGTTCCAGTGCCCAAGGATTGTTCATGATGATGTCCAACGGTTTTGGTGCTTTCTTTGGAGGAATAATTAGCGGGCAAGTGATCGATGCTTTTTTCACCCACAATGGCGTTAGGGATTGGCATAACATCTGGTTGGCTTTTGCTTCCTATGCCTTGGTGATTGCGATTGCTTTTGCCGTTTTGTTCAAACACAAACACAATCCGGAAGAAGTGGCAAATGTGAGTCACTAGGAAAATTATTTTATATGTCAAACCCGACACGTTTTTTTTAAACTGTCGGGTTTCTAGTTTTATAAAGTTTCCAAGCTTCAAAATGTTGGAAGTTTTGCTTGTGTATGTAGGCACGGATTACAAATCCGCGCTAGCTGTGAGCGAGATGTATATGGCATATCTGGGCTATCGGATTTTCACTATAAAAGTTGATGCGGAGAACCGAACCATGATTAACCGCAAATGTGTCTGCGGAGAACAAAACCGTCACTTTAGCCAAACCGCAGTTATGTGCTGCCCTTCTTTCCATTTGTCAATGTGTTATCAAATAATATGCAAGTCCGAAAACGGCACTAATACCAATCCAAGTTAGCATTCCTGTTTTAAAGCGATACATTGCAAGGAATGAAATTATTGTCCAGCCCAGAGTGATATGGTCAAGTCCTGCAAATGAAAAGTCCTTTGGGAAAATTACTGCTTGGCCTAAATACATCGTCAGGTTGAGAATTACACCAACAACTGCTGCTGTAACAAGTGCAAGAATTTCTTTTACCCGTTTGTTTTCCTGTGTCCGCTCAATGATTGGTGCACCAACAAGAATGAAAAGAAAGCAAGGTAAAAAGGTATAAAAGGTTGTCGTCAAAAGTCCAAGACTTCCCATTGCAACTGAGTTTCCGAAATGATTATGACCTGCCATAAAGCCAACAAACACAAGCACCATAATCAAAGGACCTGGTGTTGTTTCGCCAAGTGCAAGTCCATCTATCATTTGTAAGTTAGTCAACCAGTTGAATTTTTCAACACTTACTTGTGCAACGTAAGGCAAAACCGCATAAGCACCGCCAAATGTTACAAATGCTGCTTGTGTAAAAAACAAAGAAAGTTTTTTCCAAAATTCAAAGTCGCTTGTAAGAAAATAAAATGCAACCAAGGGAATGGACCAAAGCAAAACACCAACGCTTACCTGTTTCCAAAATCGTGTTGGCTTAAAACCGATGTTGGGAGTTATCGTGTGCTTGTTTATATAAAATTCTTTTTCGTCAATTTCTTTTTGAGCAGTCTTGTTGATACTTAAATCAAAGAATGTTGGAAAAAACTGTCGGCAAATGGTTGTTGTAATAATTGCCCCGACTATTATAATTGGAAACGGAATATTAAAAAAGAAAATACAAATGAAAGCTGCAAAAGCAATAAAATAATGAAACGGACTCAGGAGCGATTTTTTTCCAATTTTGATTAGTGCAAGAATTACAATAGCAATTACGGCTGGCTTTAGTCCGCTAAATATTGCAAAAACCCAAGGTAAGTTTCCGAATGAAACATAAATTGCACTTAGTCCAAGTAGAATAAACAGTGAAGGCAACACAAATAATATTCCAGCAGCAAGTCCCCCCATAGTTCCGTGAAGCATCCAACCGATATATGTTGCTAATTGTTGTGCTTCTGGTCCCGGCAAAACCATACAGTAGTTCAAAGCGTGTAGAAATTTGCTGTCGCTTATCCATTTCTTTTTATCCACTAAAAACTCGTGCATTATTGCAACTTGTCCAGCGGGTCCACCAAAACTAATAAAACCAAGTTTAGTCCAAAATTTTAACGCCTCTTTGAAAGTCGGTTTCTCCATTTGTCACTTTTTTTTGTTGTTGCTCGATCGGCTGTTAGGGTTGCACATACGTTTCGCGGCTTCGCGCAGTAGCGGTGTTCGTGATGATTGTTGTCCGGCTAAGATAGGATTTTCCAGCGGGAAATCCGTTTCCTTTTTATGCATAAAAGCTATTGCGCGAAACCGCTGTTAGCGGTTGTACTTGCACGCGTTATTTGAAAATCAACAATCCAATTCCAATCCACAAAAATGGAGTTGCTACCAAAACCCATTGAAAAATCATTTCTGACCAAGTTTGGTTTCTAGATTCTTCATCGCTAACTTATCTACGAGAAAAATAAATATTCCTTTTGTATTCTTCTAAGCTCAACTTATCAAATTGCTTATAAAGTATCAGAAAGGTTATTGGAGCCAAACCAATAAGCGAATTAACTTTTTCGATTTCTGTTAGCGAGAAGCCTAACCACATATAAGCTGAAATAAAAATTGGTATAATTGATATTATGCAGGCAGCAAGGTAAGTTGTATCATCTCTTAATTGTTTGTGTACTGGCGGATAAATGAATGTCGGCACCCAAACAAAGAATAAGCAAAAAGAAAGGTTTATTGATATAATCATATTTTCTCTTAAAAAAGGCTGGCAAGTATTACCGCTAACGTTCTGGTACTACAGCGGGTTTGGGACTAAATTAAACCTATTCTTCGGATTTGCCAAATCATTCAAATACAAAACCATCTTTCAATTAAGCCAATTGCCCAAATCCGTTGTAGTAGCTGTTACAGGAAGCCTTTTTAGCATTCAGTTGTTGTTTTAAAAGTCACATAACGTTAACTTCTTTTATTGAACCAATTTCAGTATAATCTTTTTTAGAAACAATAGGTTCCACCTCTGAACTCTTTAATCTTTATTTTTCCATCTCTAATTTCGTCTTTGTCAATAATAAAAACTTTTTTCATATTTGAATTTATTAATTGGTTCAAATCACATTGGGTGAATTTTTGTAAATAGTCAGAATGCAATATTTTGTTAGAATTGGTTTTTAAAAATGATTTCTTTCTATAGAATGCATTCGTTGGTTCAATAGAACTAAAGCGATTTAAATTAATAAATTGGCCAGATGAACAATTAAAATTGAAGAAATAATTTTCTTGCCGTATATTCTTTAATTTATTTATATCAACAATATATTGTACATTTTTCCCTTTTTTAATTAACAAATAGATTGTATCTAAAGATTTCACTCGTTCAAATTCTTTGTCATAAAAATATTTTTCTAAATCTAAATAAGTATATAAAAATGTTTTTCTGTTTTCAGCGAAAGGAAATTTATCTTCCATATAAACGTCAGGAGAGTAACTATAAAGTTTTAAATTTTTATTCCCTTTATAAACCGAAACTTCAAATTCACCCCCATCCTGAACAACTGTTCTATTTCCTTCTTTATCAATTTCATTGGTTATTTTTGTTGGGTCAATAGAGACTAGTGTATCTATTAATTTCTTGCATTTCATTGCGTCAATACTATCCAGTTTTATTATGTTCATTATTGTGTCTTTACATATTGTATAGCAATTTATTTTATTATTTTTCAAACAGATGTATTTGCTGTCGTCCAAGTTTATAATTAAAGCGTCTTTATCCTGATTTAAAATGCCTCTAATTCTATCTCCCTTTTTTTCATAATCAATATTTTCATATTTTGAAAAGGTAAAGATGGAATCAACGTTCGTTTGTGAATAACCAGTTAAAAAAAACAGTAAGATGATGACTTTTATATAATTCATAATTGTTCGGTTATTTTTTGGACAAGGTTTCCTGTAACGGGCTCCGGCTTGTTCGTCGTTCCGAGAGGAGCTTGCTCCGAAGCGGAATGCGTACAAGCCGGTGATGGGGAATGTCCCTGAAAAGGGGCGATCCGCTCACCAAGGCGAAGCCGGAGCCCGATGGAGTGCAGCCCGGAGGGATGTACTCCATCG
>NZ_PNNA01000098.1 GCF_013823965.1 Flavobacterium sp. | reverse complement strand
CTTTTTAACCGTTCATTGAAATTTGGATTTCAGATTTTAGATTTTAGACTTCAGATTGCAGCATAAACTGTAAACTGATTTCTGAATACTGGGAACTGCCTTCCATCCGGGTTCAATACCTGTTAAAATTATTGTTTAATCCATCCTTGCAATTGATTGCAGATTGTAGATTGCAGATTGTAGATTCTTCAAAAAATCTAAAATCTAAAATCTAAAATCTAAAATTGAAAGTTCGGATAAAAATTTACAGAGTGAATAAAGAATTAATCATTAGATCTAGTTCCGAAGCCGTAGATTTTGCCTTATTAAAAGATGGAAAACTAATTGAATTACACAAAGAACAAGAAACGAGCAACTTCCAAGTTGGCGATATTTTTATTGCCAAAATAAGAAAACCAGTTGCCGGACTTAACGCTGCTTTTGTAAACGTGGGCTTCGAAAAAGACGCCTTTTTGCATTATCACGATTTGGGTCCAAATCTTGCTTCTCAACTGAAATTCATAAAACTTGTAAGCGCAGGTAAAATAAAAGATTTCTCCCTAAAAAACTTTCAGTTTGAAAAAGAGATAGACAAAGATGGGTCGATAACAGAAATTATCAATCCCAACCAATCTATCTTGGTACAAGTCGTCAAAGAACCAATATCTACCAAAGGACCAAGAATTAGCGCAGAGCTATCCCTTGCCGGAAGATTTATTGTTTTGGTTCCGTTTTCTGATCGTGTTTCTATTTCTCAAAAAATAGAAGACAAAAAAGAAAAAGAACGTTTGAAACGACTCGTACAAGCCATCAAACCGAAAGGATTTGGTGTTATTGTTCGCACAGTAGCCGAAGGCAAAAGCACAGTAGAATTAGAAAAAGATTTGCAGAACCTCATAGAGAGATGGACTGCAATGTGTAAAAAATTACCAACCGCCCATCATCCGTCCAAGGTATTAGGAGAGCTCAATAGAGCTTCATCAATATTAAGAGACGTCTTCAACGACACCTTTAGCGGTGTCCTAATAGATGATGAAGAGTTGTACAACCAAACGAAGGATTATTTACAAGAAATAGCCCCTTCGAAAACATCGATTGTTAAGTTTTATCAATCAAAAGACACTCCAATTTTCGAGAAATACAATATAGAGAGACAAATCAAGACCTCCTTTGGAAAAACAGTTTCCATGAGTAAAGGTGCTTATCTTATTATCGAACACACCGAAGCCTTGCACGTCATCGACGTCAACAGCGGAAACCGTTCCAATAAAGCATCTAACCAGGAAGACACTGCCATGGAAGTCAACATGATTGCCGCCGCCGAAATAGCCAGACAATTGCGTCTTCGCGACATGGGTGGAATAATCGTGATTGATTTTATTGACATGTCCAATCCCGAAAATCGCAAAGTCCTGTTCGACTTCCTTAGAGAAGAAATGAGCGATGATAAAGCGAAACACAAAATCTTGCCTCCGAGTAAATTTGGATTAGTCCAGATTACCAGACAAAGGGTAAGACCGGAAGTCAACATCAAAACTAGAGAAGAAGATCCAAACAATGGAAACGGCGAAATTGAAGCGCCAATTCAAATCATTGACAAAATCGCTTTAGATCTAGAAAATATATTAAAAACAAACGCAGATGTAGTGCTTAACGTACATCCATTTGTGGCCGCATACCTTACCAAAGGTTTTCCATCAATACGTTCAAAATGGTTTTTTGAACATAAAAAATGGGTGAAAATCATACCACGTGACGCTTACACGTACCTAGAGTACCATTTCTACGACAAAAAGAAGAATGTTATTATAGAATAAATTAAAAAACCGCCTTTCGTGAGATTGGCGGTTTTTTTGTGTCTTGTCAGAACTTATTTTCTTTTCTTGGCAAAAAAAGCCTTCATCAATTCCGAGGCTTCATTCGCCAAAACTCCTCGAACAACTATTGTTTTTGGATGCAATTGGGTTCCCATTTTCTCGAAACCGCGATGTTCGTCACTGGCTCCATACACAATTTTCGAAATTTGGCTCCAATACAGGGCGCCGGCGCACATTTGGCAAGGTTCCAACGTGACGTAAAGCGTGCAACCCACCAAATATTTTCCGCCCAGAAAATTAGCAGCAGCCGTTATGGCTTGCATTTCGGCGTGAGCGGTTACATCGTTCAACATTTCGGTGAGATTATGACCTCGGGCAATGACTTTATTGTCGATGACAATGATGGCGCCAACAGGAATTTCATCTTTTTCAAAAGCCATTTCCGCCTCTTGCAAGGCTTTCTTCATAAAATATTCGTCGGTGAAAGGGTTTTCCATAATTACAAAAATAAGAATTCAATTCGTACATTTGCTTTATGACCAAGAATTTACTGCAACACATCAACAATCCAACTGATTTGCGTCAACTCGACGAAGCCCAACTTCCTCAAGTTGCCCAAGAATTGCGTGATTTTATCATTGATGTTGTTTCCGTAAAAGAAGGTCATTTGGGCGCCAGCCTTGGTGTTGTTGAACTCACGATTGCTTTGCATTATGTTTTTGACACTCCAAATGATTTACTGATTTGGGATGTGGGTCATCAAGCCTACGGACATAAAATATTGACCGAAAGAAGAAAAATTTTTCATACCAATCGTCAACTAGACGGAATTTCAGGGTTTCCAAAACGAAGCGAAAGTGTTTATGATGCTTTTGGCGTTGGCCATTCTTCCACTTCCATTTCGGCTGCCTTGGGAATGGCAATAGCCTCTAATTTGAAAGGCGATTTCGAAAAACATCACATTGCCGTTATTGGTGATGCTTCCATCGCTTCAGGAATGGCGTTTGAAGGACTGAATCACGCCGGCGTTACCGATGCTAATTTATTGGTCATCCTCAACGACAACGCCATCGGAATTGACCCCAGTGTCGGCGCTTTGAAAAAGTACCTCACAGCCGTGAAAGAAGGAAAAAATCCAAGGAAAAACAATATGATCAAATCCTTGAATTTTGATTATTCGGGACCAATTGACGGACACGATATTTTTGCCGTTATCAAAGAATTAAAACGATTACAAAAAATAAAAGGGCCAAAATTCCTGCACATCATTACCACAAAAGGAAAAGGGCTGCAACAAGCCGAAGATGATCAGGTAAAATACCATGCTCCAGGTAAATTTGACGCAAACACGGGAGAAATTCACCCAAAATTTGAAGAAAATCTTCCGCCAAAATACCAAGATGTTTTTGGGCTGACTCTTTTGGATTTGGCAAAAGCCAATGAAAAAATTATTGGAATCACTCCAGCGATGCCCTCGGGAAGTTCCTTAAAATTGATGATGGACGCTATTCCTGAACGCGCTTTCGACGTGGGTATTGCCGAGCAGCACGCCGTGACATTATCGGCAGGAATGGCGACACAAGGCATGGTGGTTTTTTGCAATATTTATTCCACATTTTTGCAACGAGCATACGACCAAGTCATTCACGACGTGGCTTTGCAAAATTTACCGGTAATTTTTTGTTTGGACAGGGCAGGATTGGTTGGCGAAGACGGCGCCACGCATCACGGCGTTTTCGACTTGGCTTTTTTGCGTTGCATTCCCAACATGATAATTTACGCCCCGTTGAATGAAATCGCCTTGCGCAACATTTTATACACTGCCCAATTGGGCTTGAATCATCCCATTGCCATTCGCTATCCTCGTGGTCGTGGTCAAATTGTGGATTGGCAAAAACCGTATGAAAAAATCGAAATTGGAAAAGCAAATTGTCTCAAAAAAGGCACAAAAGTAGCGGTCTTGTCCAACGGAACCATTGGCAACAACGTGACTTTGGCTTTAGCCAAAATACCTCATCAAGATACTATTGCCCACTACGATTTTGCTTTTGTTAAACCATTGGACGAAAATTTGTTACACACTATTTTCATTTCATTTGAGGATATAATCACCATTGAAGACGGTGCCATAAAAGGAGGTTTTGGCACGACTATTGCGGAGTTTGCATCGAAAAATAATTATAATTCAAAAATAAAAGTTCTTGGCATTCCAGATGAATTTATCGAACAAGGAACCGTTGAAGAGCTACAACAATATTGTAAAATTGACGTTAGAAGTCTAGAAATCATTTTTTCAAGCTATTGAAATGAATTGTTTCCCCCCATTTAAAACTAAATAATACCTAATGAGATTACTACACAACACCTTTATCATAGTTTTACTAACCATTTCTTTAAACAGTTTTTCACAAAAGGACACAATAACCTCGATAGTTGTAGAACTCAAACCAGTAACTGCTCTTGCAACAGTGGCCTCAACAGCAACGGTGACTGCTAAAACACAACCCGAATTGCCATTAGTTTATTTATCCCATTGGCAAAGAAAAAACACGATAGGCATTGACCTAAACGAAATTGCGTTTGTGAATTGGAATGCAGGTGGTGTCAGCTCAATTTCAGGATTATTGAAAGGTAATTTCTTAAGAATTCACACTCGCGACAAAAGCGAATGGGCCAATGAATTAATCGTTCGCTATGGCATAAACAAACAAGACGGATTGGCGATACAAAAGTCAGATGATGAGTTCCGTTTCAATTCCACCTTTGGCTACAGAAAAGACACGTTGACGAATTGGTACCATTCCGCAAAATTCAATTTCAACACACAATTCACCAATGGTTATAAATATCCAAACACCAGCTCTCCTATTTCAAGACCATTTGCACCGGCCTATACTTTCCTGGGTTATGGAGCTAATTATTCTGACAAGGTAAAGAAATTTGACTTGTATATTTCGCCTTTGACATTTAAAAACACTTTGGTTTTAGACCAAACCTTGGCCAATAAAGGTGCTTTTGGAGTAAACAAGGCCGTCTACGACGCTGATGGAAATTTAATTTCAAAAGGACAAAAATCAAGAACGGAGTTTGGCTTTTTAGTAACCAACTATTATAAAAAAGAAGTTTGGAAAAACATCGTTATGGAAAACCGACTGAGTTTGTATTCAGATTACATCAATAAGTTTGGAAACATTGACATGGAATGGAGATTGAATTTTGATTTAGTCGTAAATCGATACGTAAGAGCTAATATTGGAACGCACCTTATTTATGACGATGACATAAAAACCACTGAAGAAATTAACGGCTCACAAGTTCCAAAGGGACCAAAAGTACAATTAAAACAAGTTCTTGGCATCGGTTTGGTTTATGTCATTTAAAATCAATTCGTTTTCCTGCCGTTGATGGTTTCGTATAATTCCAAGGCATTTCCGTCGGTCAAAAGGGAAACATAATGACAAATATGCAAGAGTCGTTTGTACAAATCTTCTTTTTCTTCCAGAAATTTTTCAGGCAACATCTTCAACAATAATTTATCGTAATTCGACAAATTGCCATCAAATTTATTATTGAAAGCAGTGATGAATTTATCCAACAAGGTTTGAATAATTTGATAGCCCACAATTTCTTTTTCGATCACCTCGCGACTTTGATAGATGTTTTTGACGCTCAATTTGATGATGTCGTCCATTTGAACTTTGTATTTACTTTTGTCCGTCAAAGCGTGTGGAAATCTTCCCTGCAAAATTGCTTCTTCGTTTTCGACAAAAACTTTCACGGCATCGCTTATTAAACTGCCTATTGCCAAGGCTCTCAAGTAACTGATCCTGTCTTCTTTGGTAGTTAGCGTGTTGTATTTTGACGAATCAATGCTGTCCTTGACCAATTTTATTAAATATTCCAAGGCAAAATCTTCTGAAACTAAACCTAGATTGATACCGTCTTCAAAGTCGATAATTGTGTAGCAAATATCATCGGCAGCTTCGACCAAATATGCCAAAGGATGTCTCTCGAAACCTATGTCATTTCCTTCTTTGTTTGAAATCAATCCCAATTCCGAGGCTACATCCTGAAAAAATGCCACGTCAGTTTGAAAGAAACCATATTTTTTGTCCGCAATGTTTTGTGTCGGTTTTTTGGGCAAACTTTCTTTTGGATATTTCATGAATGCACCAAGAGTTGCATACGAAATTCGCAATCCTCCTTCGATTCCGGGACGACTTGCCGTAAGCACCGAAAATCCATTGGCATTTCCTTCAAAATCTATTAAATCTTGCCATTCTTTGGCCGAAAGTTGGTCCTTGTATTGCTGTCCTTTCCCGATGGAAAAATATTCACCAATGGCTTTTTCTCCCGAATGACCAAAAGGTGGATTACCAATATCATGCGCCAAGGAAGCCGCAGCAACAATTGCCCCGAAATCATTTGCCTGGAAACCGTGAATTTCTTTTAAATGCGGATATTTTTCTACAATTTTTTTGCCAACCAATCGTCCTATGGAACGGCCAACAACCGAAACTTCCAAGCTGTGCGTCAATCGAGTGTGCACAAAATCGGTTTTCGAGAGTGGAATAACCTGGGTTTTGTCTTGTAAACTTCTAAATGCCGAGGAGAAAATAATTCGATCATAATCAACTTCAAAGCCCAGACGCGTGTCATCTTGCTCCATTCGTAATCGTTTGCTCGTGTCCCCTTGACGTTTTAAAGACAATAGTTGTTCCCAGTTCATTTTATTGTTTTAGATGTAGCGAATATAAGAAAAAAGGAAGTGGTTAAAATAAAAAAAGCCATCAAAATGACAGCTTAATCTATTTGCATGGCTTCGTCAAGGAAATGCAACAACTCCCTTTTATGATTGAACTCGTGTTTTCGCACCACATAAGTATCAGAAAACAAATCGTGTAATCCCCTCAAATCTCCACTCAAAAAGGTAAGTGCTTCGAGAGGAATGAATCGAGACAGTGTTCGAATGCTAATCGCTCTTTTGTTGGGTCTAGAGCCGTTTTTTGTCACCACGATGGTCTTTGTAAAATACTTGGCAAAGGTTCTCGAAAAATACGTTTCGGTCAAAAAGTAATACAAAAACAGCATTACAGCCCAAAAAAACAATCTTTCGAAAGTCGTAGTGGATTTTGCCCAATTAGACAAGTCATTATTGTTTGTAATATCTCCTATGATAACCGCTGTTGTTGCGATGCTAATCAAAATAGTATGAACAATCAGTAAGTCGATAATGCAATTCAAAAAACGTTGCCATCGAGTAGCCAATAAATCCTCTGTAACCATAATTTTTGTATTTTCCATTTTGAAGTTTTTTAATTTCCATGAAAAATGTTTTACAAAGATAACTCCCTCAAATATAGTGAATTATTTTCAAAAAAAATGAATTTACAACAGGAAAAACCAGTTGCGATTATAGCAAAAATCATTTTAGGTTTTTATTAAAAAATAAAAGATTGAAACAAAAAAACGGGACACGAGCGAGGCGAACTGACCAAGTAAATGTCTCAAAAAAAAACAGCTACCGAAATCGATAGCTGCTCTTCATTATTCTATTTTCTGATTAAGACCCACACATTTCACAATCTTCCGGACCGGCATTTCTGGCCAATTCGATCATTGCCTTGTATTCTTCAACACTCATTTCTACGGTTGTCGTGTTTGCTTCCACTTCAACAGCTGCAGGAACAGGGGCTGCTTTTTTATCGTTATTCAAAGTAAATTTTATCGCGTCAACCGCTGATTTTGTTCTCAAATAATACATTCCGGTTTTCAAACCAGATTGCCAAGCGTAGAAGTGCATTGAAGTCAATTTCGAATAATTCGCGTCTTGCATAAACAAGTTCAACGATTGTGATTGGTCAATAAAATAACCTCGTTGACGCGACATGTCGATAATGTCTTTCATGGACATTTCCCAAACAGTTTTGTACAATTCTTTCAAATCTTGAGGAATGTCAAGGTTTTGAACTGAACCGTTATGTCTCATCAATTCTTGTTTCAAATCCTCGTTCCACAAACCTAGTTTCACCAAGTCTTCAAGTAAATGTTTGTTGACCACGATAAACTCTCCTGACAAAACTCGTCTGGTGTAAATATTGGAAGTATATGGCTCAAAAGCTTCGTTGTTTCCTAAAATTTGTGAAGTCGAAGCGGTTGGCATTGGCGCCACCAAAAGTGAATTTCTCACACCGTGCTCCATCACTTCTTTTCTCAATGATGCCCAATCCCAACGACCGGAAAGTTCTTCGTCTTTCAATCCCCAAAGATTGTGTTGGAATTCTCCTTGCGAAATTGGCGAACCTTTAAAGGTGGAATACGGTCCATCTTCTTTGGCCATTTCCATCGAAGCGGTCACGGCTGCAAAGTATAAAGTTTCAAAAATTTCTTGGTTCAATTTCTTGGATTCGTCGCTCGTAAAAGGCAAACGCAACATAATGAAAGCATCTGCCAGACCTTGAACTCCAAGACCTACCGGACGATGGCGCCTATTCGAGTTTTCAGCTTCCACTACGGGATAATAATTTCTATCGATTACTTTGTTCAGGTTTCTCGTAACGCGTTTGGTCACGCTGAACAATAATTTGTGGTCAAATTTTCCGTTTACAACAAACATTGGCAACGAAATAGAAGCAAGATTACAAACTGCAATTTCGTCTTTAGACGTAAATTCCATAATCTCGGTACACAAATTCGAGGAACGAATGGTTCCTAAATTTTTCTGGTTTGATTTTCTGTTAGCCGCATCTTTATACAACATATAAGGCGTTCCGGTCTCGATTTGAGATTCCAGAATTTTTTCCCACAATTCCCGTGCTTTAATGGTTTTACGACCTTTTCCACGAGTTTCATAATCTATGTACAAAGCTTCAAATTCTTCTCCATAAACGTCATACAAACCAGGGCACTCGTTAGGACACATTAGCGTCCAATAAGAATCCTCCTGAACTCGTTTCATAAACAAATCCGAAGTCCACATCGCGAAGAACAAATCCCTGGCGCGCATTTCTTCTTTCCCTGTATTTTTTTTCAAATCCAGGAATTCGAAAATATCGGCGTGCCAAGTTTCGATGTAAATCGCAAAACTTCCTTTTCGTTTTCCACCACCTTGATCCACATAACGAGCGGTATCGTTAAAAACTTTCAACATCGGCACAATTCCGTTGGATGTTCCGTTTGTGCCGCGAATGTATGAACCCGTTGCACGAACATTGTGAATTGACAATCCAACTCCTCCTGCAGATTGCGAGATTTTGGCCGTTTGTTTTAGTGTATCATAAATTCCGTCGATGCTGTCGTCCTGCATGGCCAAAAGGAAACAAGAAGACATTTGCGGTTTTGGAGTTCCGGCATTAAACAACGTTGGCGTTGCGTGAGTAAAGAATTTTTTCGACATCAAGTCGTAGGTTTCTATCACGGATTCTAAATCTCCAAGGTGAATTCCAACCGAAACACGCATCAACATATGTTGTGGGCGTTCCACAATTTTTCCGTTTATTTTCAACAAGTAAGAGCGTTCCAAAGTTTTGAAACCAAAATAATCGTAATTGAAATCTCTGTTGTATATAATATGCGAATCCAAGAATTCGGCATTTTCCATGATTACTTTATGCACTTCTTCCGAAAGCAATGGTGCTTCAAGATTCGTTCTCGGATTCACGTAATGAAACATTTCGTTCATTGTTTCCGAAAAAGATTTTTTGGTATTGGAATGCAAATTGGAAATTGCAATTCGAGCTGCCAATTGTGCATAATCAGGATGTGCAATTGTCATTGAAGCCGCAGTTTCGGCTGCGAGGTTGTCTAGTTCTGAAGTCGAAACACCATCATACAAACCTTCGATTACGCGCATAGCCACTTTTACTGGATCGACCAAGCCATTCAATCCGTAACATAATTTTTTAATTCTATCCGTAATCTTGTCAAACATTACTGGCTCTTTGTGGCCATCTCTTTTTACTACATACATATGATTACTTTTTTTTTAAAATAGACAATCCCTTCTCTATTTTGGTGTATTTGTGTTTGTTTTTGGGAAGCTAATCCCGGGTATTACTGTTTTTTTAGAAGCTATTACTTCGTTTGTTCACTTTGCTCGAGTTCTATAATTCGTTTTCCCCTTTTGTTTTTTTTAGAAAAACAAAAGGATTTCCACTGCCATCGGGGCTAAAAACAGTCAAAATTTGGAAATATATGTCTTTGAATCATTAAGAAATCAAGCAAATTAAGAATTCGTGATTCTAAATTTCTTAACGGCAACTCTTCATTATTTTTTAAAAATCAGCGTCAAAGCTAATTTTTTGGGCATCAGAATCGGTGTTCATAACTCCTGACTTTTGGTATTCACCAACTTTCTTTTCGAAGAAATTTGTTTTTCCTTGAAGCGAAATCATGTCCATAAAATCGAAAGGATTTGGGGTATTGTATTCTCTTTTGCAACCTAACTCCACCAACAATCTGTCCGTTACGAACTCTAAATATTGTGTCATCAAAACGGCGTTCATTCCAATCAAACTCACCGGAATCGATTCGGTAATAAATTCTCTTTCGATGTCTAAAGCATTCACGATGATTTCTCTTATTCTTGCTTTTGGTACTTTATGAATCAAATGATGATTGTGTAAATGCACGGCAAAATCGCAGTGAACGCCTTCGTCACGAGAAATTAATTCGTTCGAAAATGTTAATCCTGGCATCAAACCGCGTTTTTTTAACCAAAAAATGGAGCAAAAACTTCCAGAGAAGAAAATACCTTCCACAGCGGCAAAAGCAATTAGCCTTTCGGCAAAGGATTCAGATTCAATCCATTTTAAAGCCCATTCTGCTTTTTTCTTGATGGCTGGAAATCTTTCAATGGCATTGAACAATTCGTCTTTCTCGGCTTCGTCTTTTACATAAGTGTCTATCAAAAGCGAATAGGTTTCGCTATGAATGTTTTCCATCATTATTTGAAAACCGTAGAAGAATTTTGCTTCTGCATATTGCACTTCGTTGACAAAATTTTGAGCTAAATTCTCGTTTACAATTCCATCTGAAGCTGCGAAAAAAGCAAGGATATGTTTTACAAAATATTTTTCGTCTTCGCTTAATTTATTGTTCCAATCGTTCAAATCCTGAGCCAAATCAATTTCTTCGGCAGTCCAAATACTGGCTTCTGTTTTCTTGTAAAATTCCCAAATGTCGTGGTGTTTGATAGGAAAAATCACGAATCGATTTTTATTTTCTTGTAAGATTGGTTCAAGTTTTGACATTATTGCTTTTATTTTTTAAAATTTTAACGAATTTTTATGCTTTCAGAAGATTACAAAGATTGTGAATTCTTGCGGTTATAAAAAGCCAAACTTATTCACAATTGGCTTGAGTTTTTAACAAAAAGAAAAGATTGGAATATTTTTTACAAAAATTACAATGTACTGAAAACCAATATTTTAAAAAATAAAATACTCCGTAAGACACTGTAAAATATAGGATTTAAAAAACCAGCTGAACAAGGGAATTGTAATTTTTTTTTAATTATTTCTTTATGTCTTGAGCTACTTTTTCAAGCTCCAGATACCAATCTTCACCAAACCTTCTGATGAGTGCTTCCTTGACAAATTTATAAACAGGAACTTCCAGTTCTTTGCCCAAAGTGCAGGCATCATCACAAATTTCCCATTTGTCGTAATTGACTGCGGCAAATTCAGTGAAATCTTTGACACGAATGGGATATAAATGACAGGAAACAGGTTTTTTCCAGTCAACCACTCCTTGATTGTAGGCTTGTTCGATTCCGCAAAGCGATGTTTTGCCGTCATAAATAACGTAAGCGCAATCTTTATTGTCAATCAAAGGTGTTTCGAGGTCGCCATCAGTGCCTTTTGTCCAAGTTCCTTGAGCTTCTATGGCGGCAATGCCTTCCTTGCGTAGAAAAGGTTTTACTTTTGGATAAATTTCTTCCAAAATTTTGGTTTCGGCTTCGCTCAAAGGTGCTCCAGCGTCGCCATCGACACAACATACGCCTTTGCAAGCCGATAAATTACAAACAAATTCTTTTTCGAGAATATCTTCCGATATGATGGTTTTTCCTATTTGAAACATTTTGCAAATATACTCTGCAATTCTGAATTTTGGATGTTAAATTTTGAATTTATTACGACCTTAACATTAGCCATACCGGTCAATATTTATTGGCTTTTAAAACCATTAAAACCAACATCTCTAATTTAACTATTCTAATTTTACCGAAAATAACCTTAATTTAATTTTACATCCTCGAAATTCAATACTTTTGTTCCAATAAATTTAAGAAATCATGGAACTGGATTTTAAAGAAATAATTACCGTTGGGATGGTGCTTTTTGCCGTAATCGATATTGTGGGAACGATTCCCATTGTGGTTGATTTGAGAACAAAACACGGCCATATCGAATCAGAAAAAGCGTCGCTGGTAGCTGGTTTGATCATGATTGTCTTTCTTTTCATAGGTGAAGAATTCTTGAATCTCATAGGAATTGATGTTCACTCCTTTGCTGTGGCTGGTTCTTTTGTATTGTTCTTTTTAGCACTTGAAATGATTTTGGGCATTCGTATTTATCGTGATGAAGCCGCAAGTTCCGCTTCAATTGTTCCCATAGCTTTTCCTTTAATTGCCGGAGCAGGAACGATGACTACCTTATTGTCATTAAAAGCGCAATACCAAACCCTGAATATTGTTGTTGCCATTGTTTTGAATATCATTGTGGTTTATATCGTTTTGAAATCATCGGCAAAAATCGAAAAAATGCTGGGAAAAAATGGTTTGGGCGTAATCAGAAAGACTTTTGGCGTGGTGCTTTTGGCAATTGCTGTTAAATTATTCGCCGCTAATGTTAAAGGTTTGTTCGTCTAAAATAAATTTTTATAAATTTACCTCATCATTTTACAAAAAATAATTTTATGAAAATTTTTACTAACATATTGGTGATTTTAGCGTTAGGGCTAATCGTATTTAACATTACCCTGCTTGATTTCAAAAACCCTCTTCAAGGAAACAGTATGGTTGCTTTCATTGGAATTGCCGCATCCATTTGTGCTGTTTTAATTCTTTTGATTTTCAGAATGTCAAAAAATATCGAAGAAAAAATGAATGATAAATTCTAATTGTGTTTGATGTTTTACTAATTGGCGGTGGCGTTTCAGGAATGTCATGTGCCCTGGTTTTAGGTTCTGCCAAAAACAAACCTTTTGTAACTGATAAAAAAATAGGGATTATTGCCCATCAAAAAACTTCCTCGCTTCAAGAAGCCCTTATCAACAATGCTTACGGAATTGCTCCCGGCAAATTAGGTGCTGATTTATTGACCGAAAGCAAACAACATTTATCCGGAACTTATCCGCACATTAAACAAATTACCGATGAAAAAGTACTGAAAATTGAAGGCGAATCCCCTCAATTTACCATTACCACAAACAAGAACACTTACAAATCCAAAATGATTGTTGTATCTGTCGGCTATTCCAATACTTTTGCGATTGAAGGATTAATGCATTATGTGGAACCGCATCAAAAATCACTTGACGAAAAACAAAGAATTCAACTTAAAAATACCGACCACAAAGTAGCTGAAGGCATTTATGTAACGGGAACTCTGGCGGGATGGAGAAGTCAAGTGGCCATTGCTTCAGGAAGTGGTGCGGCCGTGGCAACCGATATTCTTACATTGTGGAATAACGGTATTCAAACCCAATCCCACGACAGTATTAAGAAATAGGATTACTAAATTCCAAAAACATCTTTTTTAGACTTGCTTAATTTCTTTCCAGAATTTCCTTTTTTATTGCGTTGACTTCTTTAATCAATAATGGAAAAGCCGGTTCAGCCATTGCGCCGTGATCAAAACCTTCGAGTTTATATAAAGTAGTCCGTTTGTGACCCGCTAGTTTCATCATTCGCCACATATAGGCGTTTTCCTCGTAACGTCCCAGCAATTCCATTTCAGGGTCACCAGTTACCAAAACTAAAGGCGGAGCGTCCTGACGAACAAAATAAAGTGGCGCATATTTATCAATCAATGGCTGTATGTCATTCATTCCCATTTCTTTTCGAATGGTAAAATGGGTTATTGTATGTCCGCTAAACGGAATGTTTCCCGCAATTCTATTGGCATCAATATCATATTTGGCCAAATATTTTTTGTCAAGACCCACCATCATTGTCAAATAACCTCCAGCAGAATGTCCCGACAAAAAAATTAAATCGGTTCTACCACCATAACGTTCTATATTCTGAAATGCCCAAGCTATTGCGGCAGCCGCATCTTCAATACATACAGGTGCTTTCACTTTTGGCGAAAGCCTGTAACCAACTCCGATAACGGCAAAACCTTTTTCTAACAAAGCGTTTGGAATTTCTTTGCTTCCTCCCGTTAGGCCGCCACCGTGAAACCATACTATCGTGGCAAAGTTTTTAGAATCTTTAGGATAATAAATATCCAAAGTGCATTGAGAATCCGTGTATTTGTCAATTTTATTAACTGCATCGGGATAATAATGAATGTCTTTTTCGACAGCATATTTCTGTTGCGCATTCACAAAAATTGATGCCGTCAACAAGAGTAAAAAAAATATTTTTTTCATGTTTATTTCAAATTTAAACCCTTTACAAAATTAGACTCGAATTCAGCTTGGACTATTTCAAAACTGCTTTAATCATTGCGTCGTCTTTCAACACGATTTCATAATATTTGCCTTCGTTGTATAACTGTCGAGCAAATTCAGCCGACAAATACCGTTTTACCAATGCTTTATTTTTGTCCAATTTCATGTTTAGTCCATTCTTGAAAAGATATTTTTGCAAAGTATCAAAATACATGTCAGTTCCATCAATTTTGGTTTTAAATTGTTCGAAAGGCATACCTTCAAAAATAGTTCTGTCCCGATCCAATTGTTCAAACACAAAATGCCCCATAAAACCAGATTCCAATAAATAAGCGGTATGCTCGTTGCCATAACCTACTTCAAGGGAAACAAAAACATCCGGAACAATTCCGCCGCCGCCGTAAACTATTCTGCCTTTTGGGGTTTTGAATTTTGACGTTGTTGGTGTTTTTATGCTGTCTTTATGGTACAATTCACCGTTTGTAAAACGAGAATCAAATTCTTTAGAATAGGCTTCAATCCCTTTTGAATACGGTTTTTGTATCGAACGCCCCGTGGGAGTGTAATATCTGGCAACGGTCAATCGCACAGCGGATCCGTCATCAAAATCCATTTCGCGTTGGACCAATCCTTTGCCAAAAGAACGGCGACCCACGATGGTTCCTCTGTCATTGTCCTGAATGGCTCCCGCCAAAATCTCGCTTGCCGATGCGCTATTTTCGTTGATTAAAACGACAACTTTTTCGCTTTCGAAACTTCCGCTTTCTGTGGCAAATGTTTTTTCTACCGTTCCGTTTTTGTTCTTGGTAAAGACAATGAGTTGTTTGTCTTTCAGCAATTCGTCAGCGATGGCAATGGCTTGTTCCATATATCCTCCACCGTTGTCCCGAAGATCGATAACGAGCGATTTTGCGCCTTGTTTCTTCAATTTGGTCAAGCCAGTTTTGAACTCATCATAAGTAGTTTCGGCAAAACGATTTATTTTTATGTATCCTGTTATTGGATTCAAAAGCACGGCTGCATCCACACTTTTTATGGGGACAACACCTCTTTTTATTTTGAATTTGATTTTTTTGTTTTCTGATTTTCTATAAACCGTGACCAAAATTTCGGAACCTTCCGCTCCTTTTAGTTTGAAAAACAAACTGTCATTTGGCAATTTCCGCCCAAACAATTTTGTTTTGTCGGCATAAAGAATGCGGTCTCCTGCTTTTATTCCTGCTTTTTCCGAAGGTCCATTCTCGACAGGTTTTATTATCGCCAAGGAATCTTTGTACATATAAAAATTAACGCCAATTCCCACGAAATCGCCTTTCATGTTTTCGGCAACTTCGGCCTGCTCGCTTGGTGGAATATAAACCGAATGCGGGTCGAGTTGCGCCAGAATATTGTCTATGGTAAGATTTACGATAGAATCAGATTTTACGTCATCAACATATTCGTTATCAATAAAATCCATGAGTTTATTGAGTTTGCTTTTTGAATTGTTTTTTACCAAAAAATAATTCTGGGCGGGAAAATTTAGCCATCCGCCCAGAACAACTCCAAAAGCTAAAGCGGCAAAAATATATATTGGAAAAAAATTGACTTTAATTTTCATTTATTCCAGAACTTCAATTTGTTCGACAATTACGCCTGCTTTAACCAGAAAATCTACTCCCGAAGTGTCTCTATAGCCTAGTTGGTAAACCACTCTTTTTATTCCTGATTGATGAATCAATTTACTGCATTCCTTGCATGGCGAAAGCGTAATATACAAGGTGGCTCCTTCGCAAGTTTGCGTGGATCTTGCCACTTTTAGAATGGCGTTTGCCTCGGCGTGAAGCACGTACCAATTGGTCAAGCCTTCGTGGTCTTCGCAACAATTTTCAAAACCGGAAGGTGTTCCATTGTAACCGTCGGAAATTATCATCCGGTCACGAACAATTATTGCGCCTACTTGTTTGCGTTTGCAATACGACAAAAGGCTCCATTCTTTGGCAATTCGAAGATAAGCTCGGTCGTATTTATTTAATTTTTTCTTTTCCATTTTATTTTTATCTATTCCAAATTTCGCTTTCGACAATCATTGGCAAAACTACGCCAATTATGAAAGACGACATTACCAATGTCCAATCTCTTTTCGAAAATCGGAAGAAAGTTTGAACAATATAAGACAGTATCAAAACCACAAAAACCACAACAATTTGAGCGGCTTCTATCCCTAATGCAAATTCCGACAACGGCAACAATTTAGATTGTGGCGAACCTCCAAGCAGGGATTTAAAATAGCTTGCAAAGCCCAATCCGTGTATGATTCCAAAAAACAAAGTAACAAAAACAATAACACTAATACTTTCTTTTTTTGATGATTTTCCTGCCGTGAAAAGATGGAAGAAAGCCACAATGAGAATAGTTATTGGAATTAAAAACTCGACCAAATTGCCCTTGATAATAATCACGCCAAAAACAGACAACAGCAATGCCAATGTGTGTCCAATGGTAAAAATGGAGACCAAAAGCAGTAACCTTTTCCAATCCTTGAAAGCATAAGGTACGGTTAACGCTATCAAAAACAAGACGTGGTCGTAAGCAAACAGGTCAAGAACATGCCTTAACCCAATTTCAAAATAAATCCAAAATTCTGACATCGCAAATAGTTTTAAGATTAGGGGTTGTCAAACATACAATATATTTTGAAAATAGGCTGAACCGATATTGTTAAAAGCATTTCTTGTCTCCTAATTTTTATTAAAATAGGGAAAAATCACAAATTGAAATTCATTAAAATCGAAATTTTTAGTATCTTTATATAAATCAATTAAAACTCAAAGCCATGTCAATAGCAGAATTATTTGATAATGAATTTAAAAGCAGAATGAAAGGTCGTTTCGCTGCCGTGGTTCGTGTATTGTTTGCCGACGGAAAATTTGATCCAGACGAGAAAAAGTTCTTGGACAAGTTAGCCGTAAAACTGGAAATTTCGGATGAAGAATATGAAGAAATTCTGGAAAATCCCTTGAAATACGAACTTAATCCTCCCTATTTACACATTGAAAGATTGGAGAGTTTGTATAATATCGCCAGGGTGGTTCATCATGACCATCATTTGGGAGACAAGCAAGAAACATTACTGAGAAAATTTGCTGTAGCTTTGGGATTCACTACAAGCAATGTAGATTATATTGTTAATAAAGCGCTGGCATTAGTTGATAGAAGAGTCGATTTAGACACTTTTATCTATGAAATGCAAAACATGAATAGATAAAAATCCTCTCCCCGACCCTCTCTTTTGGAGAGAGGATTGAGGATGGGAAATTATTGTTTTGAACTTTTAAAATTAGCCAATTTAGTACTTGCTCAATTTGGCCAATCGCATAAAATCTTCCGCTTTTTCGACCATATTGAAGCTTCCACAAAAGAAAGGTGCTCTTTCATGCAATTCCTTGGGTTGGATTTCCATAATTCGATTCCATCCGTCCGAGGCTTTTCCGCCGGCTTGTTCAACAATAAAAGCCATTGGATTACATTCATAAAGCAATCGCAATTTCCCTTTTGGTGCTTTGGTGCTGGTTGGATACAAATAAATTCCTCCCTTGATCATGTTCCTGTGAATGTCTGAAACCAAACTACCAATGTATCGCGAAGTATAAGGTCTTTCTTCCTCTTCGAGCTGGCAATATTTGATGTAATCTTTCACTCCTTGCGGAAAATGCACATAATTTCCTTCGTTTATGGAGTAAATATTTCCGTCTTTCGGGAATTTCATATTGGGATGCGACAAGTAAAAGGTTCCAATGGCGGGATTCAAGGTAAATCCATTTACACCGTGGCCCGTGGTATAAACCAACATCGTCGATGTGCCATAAATCACGTATCCTGCCGCAACTTGATTGACTCCAGGTTGCAAGAAATCTTCAATTGTAACCGGAGTTCCTATGGGAGTAATCCTTCTGAAAACCGAAAAAATAGTTCCTACCGAAACATTTACGTCAATATTTGACGAACCATCAAGCGGATCCATCAAAACCACGTATTTATTGTTGTGACTGTTATCACTACCTTCGACTGTTATAAAATCGTCATTTTCTTCGGAGGCAATACCACATACAATTTCGCGGTTTATTAAAGTTTGGATAAAAATTTCATTGGCATAAACATCCAATTTTTGTTGGTCTTCGCCTTGGATATTTTGCTCTCCGGCTGCACCGACAATATCGACCAAACCGGCCTTGTTCACTTTGTAGTTAACCACTTTTGCGGCTAACCTGATTGAATTAATGATTCTGGACAATTCGCCTGACGAATATTGAAAGGCATTTTGGTTTTCGATGATAAATTCTCCCAGGGTCTTGTTGCGTTCTTCCATTACAAAATCGATGTAGTTAGTTTAAGTCACAAATATCGGTTTTTTTGTGAAAATGATTTAATTTTATTCAATTCGTTTATCAGAATTGTATATTTGCCATATAAACTGCCCTATTATCAGGTTAAAAGCTTTTTTTAACCTAAAAAACCATAAATATAAAATCATGATTATTCGAAAAGGAAACCCGGAAGACATGCAAGCCGTTTTAGGGCTGATTCAAGAACTAGCTGCTTTCGAAAATGAACCTGAAGCCGTTTTGATAACGGTTGACGATTTAATTCGCGATGGTTTTGGTCCAGTTCCGTTATTTCATGTTTTTGTTGCCGAAGTGGAATCAAATGTCGTGGGAATAGCTTTGTATTACTACAGATATTCCACTTGGAAAGGAAAAACCATTCACTTGGAAGATTTGGTAATCAAAGAAAAAATGCGTGGCACCGGATTAGGTTATGCATTATATTCTGAAATTATTAAACAAGGTAAGAAAGACAATGTAAGAAGAATTGAATGGAATGTCCTCGATTGGAACACGCCTGCCATCGAATTTTATGAAAAATCAGGAGCGAAAATTCTCGGCGATTGGAGAGTAGCGCAAATGAGCGAAGAAGCAATCAACTATTTCGTTGACAACAAATTAAAACAATAAACATATCAACAAATCTCTTTCAAGTTTCAGCCATCTAACTGAAACCTGAAATCTGAAATCTTAATTTAAAATGAGAGTATTCAAATTTGGTGGCGCTTCCGTGAAAGATGCCGAAGGAATTAAAAACGTGTACAGCGTTTTGCAAACAGCTGGTTACGAAGATGTATTATTAGTGGTTTCCGCAATGGGAAAAACCACAAACGCCCTAGAATTAGTCATCAAAAACTATTTCGACAAATCTCCGGAATTGCAATCATCGGTTCAAGAAGTAAAAAAATACCACAATGAAATCCTGTTGGATTTATTCGAAGATCATAAAAATGAAGTTTTTACTGCGGTAAACACCCAATTTTCAGATTTAGAATATTTTTTAAGCCACAACAAATCCCCGAATTACAATTTTGTTTACGACCAAATCGTGAGTTATGGCGAATTGATTTCGACCACCATTTTAAGTTATTTCATGACTCACATGGGTATCAAAACGCAATGGCTTGACGTGAGAAACTTTATCAAAACGGATTCAAATTACAGGGATGCCGAAGTAGACTGGGAATTGACCCAGAAAAATATTTCCAAAAACGTAAAAGGAAAAATATTGAACATCACTCAAGGATTCTTGGGTTCAGACGAGAATAATTTCACCACAACCTTGGGCCGTGAAGGTTCTGATTACACTGCCGGAATTTTTGCTTATTGCCTCAATGCCGAAAGTGTGACCATCTGGAAAGACGTTCCCGGAGTGATGAATGCCGACCCAAGATACTTTGAAAATGCGAGTTTGCTGAGCCATATTTCGTATCGTGAAGCAATTGAAATGGCTTTTTATGGTGCAACAGTTATTCACCCAAAAACCTTGCAACCACTACAAAAAAAGGAAATTCCGTTGTATGTGAAATCATTTATAAACCCATTGCTGCCTGGAACTTGTGTTTCGAAAGGGTCTGATTCAGAATGGCAAATTCCTAGTTTTATTGTCAAAAGAAACCAACTTTTAATTTCGATTTCCTCTATAGATTTCTCCTTTATCATGGAAGAAAACATCAGCGAAATTTTTGCTTTGTTTCACCAATTCAAATTGAAAGTAAATCTAATCCAGAATTCTGCCATCAGTTTTTCGGTGTGTGTTGAGGATAAATTTGGGAATTTTAAAGATTTGAATCCAATTTTGGCAAAAAAATTCAAGGTAGATTACAATGAAAACGTAACCCTTTACACCATCAGACATTTTAACGATAAAGCGGCACAAACAGTCGAGCACAACAAAACCGTTTTGTTAAAACAAGTGAGCCGTGAAACTATGCAGATTGTTACGATAGAAGGCTAGCCAGAACATTAAAAAAACAACGCAAATGCACAGATTGTAAAATTTGTGCATTTGCGTTATTTTTAATTAGCCAATTTCCTAATCCAATTTCCCAATAACAATTTCCAATTATAAATACTACTTTTGATACTTTCGAGTTAAAGTATTTATGTTAAAAAACATCTTGATTTTGTTGGCACTAATCTGCTTTTCTGGACTTCAGGCCCAGGAAACTAATTCGTCGTACAAAACCAAAAAAATCCCCATTACTCGCGACACGATTCATCTGGAAAAAACAAGCATCAATTCGAGTCATTTCAAATTGCTTGACGCCAATGAAAAACCCATTGATTCCACTTTTTACAAAATCAATTTCGAAAAAGGCACGCTAATTTTAAACAAAAAAATTCCTTCAAGTTCCGATTCGCTAACAGTCCATTACCTCAAACTTCCCGAGAGTTTAACCAAAGAATACCACATTTATGACGACAGCAAAGTGGTGAGCAACGAAGCCGTCGCTGGAAGTTTGTACAAAATTGAAGGAGAAAATCTCCAGAAAAAAAACGCGCCGTTTGAAGGACTCAACACCTCGGGAAGCATTACGCGTGGCGTGACTATTGGCAACAATCAAAACTCGGTTCTGAACTCCAATCTCGATTTGCAAATCACGGGCAAACTTTCCGAAAAAGTGAGCTTGCGGGCTTCCTTGCAGGACAACAACATTCCGCTGCAAGATGGTGGTTATTCGCAAAAATTGGATCAATTCGATAATGTTTTTATGGAACTTTTC